>NZ_JALDYF010000043.1:0-2776 GCF_032154225.1 Psychrobacillus sp. | reverse complement strand
TCAAAATGGAACGTAATTCTTTAATATCCGTTTCCGACAAGGAATCATCCTCCACGAACTGAACTAACATCGACTTTAACGTCCCACCATAGATTCGTTTAATAAATGAACGTGCTTCGGCTCTCTGACATTCATCTTGCGAATAAAGCGGGAAAAAAGTATAGACTCTCTGATCTTTATTAACCCCTATCACTTTTTTGTGAACGAGACGATCCAAAAGAGTGCGTACGGTTTTCGGCTTCCAATCAATTTTCTCCTGCAAGGAGGATATAACGTCATTGGCCGTTTGTGGAGCCTTTTCCCACAGGACATTCATTACTTCCCATTCTGATTCTGAAATATTTGGGATTTCTTTCGTCAACCTTATTCCCCTCCTTCTCTTGAATGACGACTTCCTTTTATCGTTAATAGATTCCTTTATCTTTTAAAATTGATAACGTGATTTCCGCTGCCTTGCTTCCATAACTATTATCTTCATTTTGTATATTTGTTGCAAAGAAATAAGTATTGTCCTCAGTCTCTACATATCCAATGAACCAGCCGTTTACATTCTTGCCATTAACATTGCCCGTACCTGTTTTCCCAGAGAGGCGGTAACCATCGTATCCCTCTAAAATTAGGGAATCTTTAACCGCTTGGATATTCTTGTCCTCGAATCCAAATTGATTTGTATAAAACGCTACTAGCAATTGGACCTGTTCAACTGGAGATATCTTTAATGAAGATTCCAGCCAATAGTCTTGTCCACCAGAAAGATCATCATTTCCATAGCCCATCTGTTCCACATACGCTTTTGTAATTTCCCGTGGGATTTTTTCGTCCACTTCTTGAAAATACCAGGTCACTGAATTTTTCATGGCCGTTGATAAGTTTTGGTCTGTATTCCAAGATACATAAGGATATTTCGTTCCATTCCATTTCATCGTGGAATTGTCACTTGTTATCACATCTGATTCCAATCCAATTAATGCACTATATATTTTGTAAGTAGAATTCGGAGAAACTCTTAGCGTGCTTTTATCCTCATTATAAATACGATATTGACCAGCTTCCAAGTCATATAAGACAAAGCTTCCATCGTACCCATCAAAATAAGAGCTTAAATCCTCATAAACCGTGTCTTCATTATTAAAATCGTAGTGGTCATTCGTAGTGGCCATTGCGGAAATAAATGGTACCTGACTCGCTACAAATACACCTATCAATGTAAAGATTGAAATACTCTTCAACTTCATCCACTTTGACTCAATTGTAAAGGATGCGATTCTTTCAATCCGCTTTTTCATTTGCTCCTTTGAACCGTTAAACTGATTGGCCAAAGCAAAATCTTTAGAGTGGGATGTCATAGCTGCGAAATTAATAATCGCATTCCCGTAATCTAGGTGACAATGCTCATCTAAAGATTTCAAAACAGCTATGTCACAAGCTATCTCACGATCCAATCTCATTTTTTTAAAAGCAATCCATACGAGTGGATTAAACCAATACAAAATTTGATAAATAATCATGAGATAATTTGTTGCTATATCTTTGTATTTATAGTGATGCAGTTCATGCATAAAAATATATTCGATATCTTTTATAGACATCCATTCGTCAAGATGTTTCGGCAGCACAACATACGTCTTAAACAGACCGAATGTCATTGGAGATTTGACAAGGGATGATTCTCCAACGGTTAAAGGTTTAGATATATGTAAATGATGCTTGCATCGTTCAAATAAGTGTACAACGTCTTGATTGTTCAAGACTGTTGTCGTATTTTTGATTTTCCTTACTTTGAACCACGCATGTAGGAATAGAACAGCCATAACGAGCATGCCTGCAATCCAAATAGTTGTTAATCCGACAGTTAAAAACTTCAGATTAAGTTGATTGACAGGTATTGCAAAGTCCTGCATCCAGTTTACGTTACTAAGCCTTGAACCTTCAACGGTGCTTATAGAGGAGTCGCCGACTTTATTGCTTTGATTTATATGAAAAAAAATAAAAGGATTTTTAAAATGAATCAATTGCTTAGGTATAAATGGAAGCGTTAATGCGATCAATAATAAAAACCATAGATTGTATTGCCATTTTGCTGAAAGCTGCTTAGAGAATAATCTCCTAATAAGCAAAATAACCACTATCGTAATAGTAGATACAAAAAAACTTGTGATTAAATGGGTGAAAAACATACTTCTTAACCTCCTTTTCCCGAAGTACCACGATTAATGCTTTACATTCAGCTGATTCCCTTCAAGAAAATTCAACAACCCTATCCATTGGTACTCGAAGTTTAACACTTCATTACAATCTTATCAATTCATCATTTTTCCGAAATGGACTTTATGATTTTTTCCTTAACGGTAGAGTGAGGATTTTTTTAGTTTAACAGGTTGACATTTTTCGATTACAATTGTAATATCAGACTACAGTTGTAGTCAACATTGAGAGGAGGTAAATATTTGTTCGGCTACATCTGTGAGTTTAGATTGGTGCTGTAAGTAATGAAACAGTAACTAACTAACAGATAAAAACTAGAAAGAGGTTATGAATGTGATAAAAACATATAAACACAAATTCAGCATGCAGCATTTTACATTGCTCATGTTATTGGTCGCAGCGCTTACACTTACTGCTTGCACGGAGAAAGACAAGCCGTCTAAAGAGGAGAATGAAGTAGGACAAACAGTAAATATAGATGAAAAGTTTAGCCAACTCGAGAATGAGTTTGATGCACAGATTGGTGTCTATGCCATTGATACAGGCTCGAATGAAACCATTGAATATAAAC
>NZ_JALDYF010000011.1:0-118618 GCF_032154225.1 Psychrobacillus sp. | reverse complement strand
GCTGCTATCCGACTCCCTACAACGGCATTTGGTTTCCTTGCTTATTATCACTTGTGCACCATACTCTTCTATAAGAAGAGACCGGTAGGGTCTACCGAGTTGCCATATCATATCAATGTCTGATATGCCAAGGTCTCTGACTCCAGAAAGGTTTTATCCTTCTTGCCTTTAACGACGGGTAAAATGTAGCTTTCTGCTGTGCTTAAGGCATCAGCCCTCTCGATTTACTAACATTATGGAGCTCAATCCCTTCAACCATTTGGCTTTCGGCCCGCCACCTAACTGTCTACGCTTAAAGAATAATGTTACCATTAGCCCTCCAAGACTCGCTACGAGTGAATGGCTAGTCCTTTCTCGACGGGAATCCCACCCGCTATATGATACGACCTAGGCTCGGCCGCACAAGCACCCGTTAGTTGAAGAACTTAGTTTTTATTGTGCTAATTGGAGAAAGTAATTCCTTATATCTTTTGGCAATTCATCAACTGCAGGTACTTCTAACTTTTTTGTACCTGGTGAAGTCATAATCACAAAAGTTCTTTCATCATATTCCAAAAAAGTGAATTGACCTACACGATTTGGAGATGCATCCAAACTATTTATAAATTCAAAATCCTCTTCCTTAAAATTATCTTCATACCCATCTAACATTAGCTTCTTTGCGTCTTCAAAGTCATCTGCAAATGAAATTGCTTGATATAGTTCTAACGAATTTTTAGGTGTATAGAAAACATCATAATATGTTGCTCCACCGACTATTACTAAAACTAATATTAAGAAAGTAATCCGATTTTTCAGTGTCTTTTTCTTAGAAATCTCCACGATATTAACTACCAACTGTATAACAAAAGTTAACACCCATATTTCACTAACCTGTCACATTAGTTCAATAAGGAAAAAGGCTTTACTACCTTCTTGAAGTAAAGCACCCTCTCTTTTATTACACTTTATGGTCGTACTACGCACTTACTTTTTCAAAACATTCCTCACGATATAGAACAGAACCAATTAACAACCATCCTTCTTTATATTGAGAAGCCTTATATTTATTCCCCAATTTCAAGTCGTAATTGTTGTGCCATTTCGTATAAACTACTTCCACAGAATCAACTCCTTTTTATGCACATTTTGTTTCGAACTGTGTCATTTTTTTATAACATCGGACAAGATTCCCTTACTAACAAGCTTGAATACGCTATCAGTAGAGGTGAAAAAATGAATCAGAACTCCATGCAGCATTCTTCAAGTAGAGAAATCATCAACGATCTTTCGAAAGCCATAAACGGAGAATATGAAGCCATATATTGCTATGAAATATTAGCTAATCAAGCTCGGAACCATGAGATTAAAAACAGAATACTTGAAATCCGAAATGATGAAATTAGACACTATCAAACCTTTGCTCAGATTTATATTTCATTAACCGGAAATCAACCAACACCTCAAATCACTAATCAATGCTCCCAAGATTATAAAAGTGGTGTATTAGCTGCATTTATAGACGAACAAGAAACTGTAGATTTTTATCATGAGATTGCTAGAAAATACAATAATGAGGTTATAAGAAACGCATTTACACAGGCCTCTGCTGATGAGCAGAACCATGCCGTTTGGTTTTTGTATTTCATGAATCAACTTTAATTTAAGTTTAGCCGGCTTTCAGGTCGGTTTTTTTGTTGTCTAAAAAGAATCAATGACACATAATGTGTCAAATGCTAAATAAAAAGTTCCCTCCTCTTATTGAACTAACCTACCCGTTAGTAAAAAAGCTCTACTCCTTATTGAAGTAAAGTACCCGTTAGTTTAAAATCATGGTTTATATAAAAGATTGTCTAAGTATGGATACCATTCCTCATTACCAAATTTAGTTTTACTGCATCTTCAAGAATAACTGGCGAAACAGACGTAAGAGTAGATAAACATTTCACATCATTTTCTGTCGCATGTCTTATTATTTTTCTGCCTGCATCCAAAACAACGAACCCATCTAAGGTTTCAGCAATATAAATCCGAAGAATTAAAGCTTCAGAAATTTTTTTATTCACGACTACTTTCCATTCAGAATCTTCAAGCTTCGTATCGACTGTATTGACTATAAACAAAATTGGATTATTTTTAATTTCATTTATTGATTCACCTTGTTTATATACGCAATCAAAAATAATGAAAACATTAGAAGTAGAGCCTTTATATACGACTTGACCGATAGTCATCAGTTCATTTTTACCAGGTATTGTAAATAAATCGCCAAAGGACACTTTTATTTTCTTTCTTCGAGCCACGAACATTTCCTCCTTGCAGATACAATCACATTCTTAATTCCCTCTTAAACTAAACTGCTGCGTTAGTTCAATAAGAAAAAAATAGTTGCCTAAGCAACCCATGTTCTTCAACTAAAGCACCTAATAGTTTAAGAGCGATATTTCACAATCTAAGAAAATAAAAGAAATCATCCTTATAGAAAGGTCAGGAATGATTTAAAACAGAATCAGCTAAAGTCATGTTTAAGCATAAAATGGAAAAGCACCCAAGTTGGTTCATTGGATGCTTTTTTCTACAATCTGAGACGCATTATAAGATGTCCGTCCTAGAATAGTAATTATTTTTCTGTTGCTGTATTCCCCATTGCAATAGAAATTCTATTCCAACTGTTGATTTGATTGATTATTAGAACAAGGTCAACATATTGTCTTTCGTCATAATGTTCACGTACTCGTTGATAAAGCTCATCAGGCACACGTTTTGTCGGGATTAAAGTCACGTACTCTGTCAATTCAAGAGCTACTTTTTCCGCATCTGAATAAAATGTACACTCTCTCCAAGCACTAATACAATATAAACGTTGTTCCGTTTCTCCCATTTTTCTAGCATCTGCCGTGTGCATGTTAATACAGTATGCACAACCATTTATTTGAGAAGCCCGAATTTTTACAATTTCACGAAGTTTACGGTCTATACCTGTAGTTTTCGTATACCTCTCCATTTCCGACATGATTTTAAGTGCTTCTGGTGCTACATTGTAATAATCAATTCGTTGTTCCATTTTTAATTCCCTCCTTAAAAAGCTTAGTTAGCTCTGCATTTTAACACCTTTCCCTTTAATTCAAAGGGTCGCAAATTTTTCTAGTTTAGAAAGATTGTGAGTTAATATAACCTACTAATTCTTTTTCAGCAGATTTCATTATTTCTTCTTTGTCGTTAGTAAAAATGTCTAAGCCTTGAGCACGTATTAATTTCATTTGGTTAATTCCCATCATGTGCAGTACTCCGCGCATATATTGTGGCGCAATATCTAAATTTACATATCGGTAATTAGTATCATATTCACTTCCACTCGTGAGGATAAATGTGACCTTGGTAGTTTCGTCTGACATTAATCCAACTGAACCAGTTTCAGTGTATTTGAATGTTTCTCTTGCTGTTAGAATATTATCCAGATAGTCTTTAAACTTTGCAGGCACATTCCAATTATGCAAAGGCATGTAAATATAAATATAGTCTGCTGACTTCCATTGTTTAATTAATTTATATTGTGCTTCATGATTTTTTAATCGTTCAGCAGACATTTCTTTAGGATTAGTAAGATTTAAAGTGTCAGCAGTAACTTGCGGGATAATATTATTTGGATCGTAAACACTTAATACTTCGATTGTTCCTTGACCATTTAATTTTTCTTGTAAAGTTTTTAATCCAACATCTGCTAAACGGTTTGCTGCTCTTTTTTGATTGTTATAATCAGGATGAGCCATTAACTGTAAAATTTTCATTGTTCCACCTCTATTGGTTTGAATATTTTGTAGTTCCATTCTTAGTGCCAATATATTTCCTCTTAATAGCTTTTTAATAAAGATTAAGTCAATCGACGATTAACATGATCTATAATATTAGTTATAATTATTTTTGTCAACTAATTAAATTTACCAAAGAGCGAGGTTTCATTTATTTGACTAGTTCTCTAAATCCATCTAAGATAAAATTTGATATTCCTTAATCAAAAGTAGGTGAGTTTATATGCAATATGGTGTCGGCGTTGAATATGCTTTACATTGTCTGGTTTATTTGATTGATGTTCCTTCCAAGGAAAGTATTGGAATAAAGGATTTAGCAGAATTCCAAGGACTTTCTGAGACATTTTTATCAAAAGTTTTCGGTAAATTATCAAAAGCAGGTATTGTTAGCTCAGTTCCTGGTGTTAAGGGTGGTTATAAACTTGCTAAATCTCCAGAAGATATTTCCTTTTGGGATGTAGTTGAAGCAATTGAAGGTCCTAAGCCTATTTTTCAATGTAAAAATATTAAAGATAATGGCTATTTGTATCGAGAAGGGTGCTGTTCAGCTCCCTCTTTTTGTACCATCAATTTAGTTATGCTCTCTGCGGAAGAAAAAATGCGTGATGACTTACGTAGTAAAAAACTTTCATGGTTAAACGAAGAGCTTAATCGTGTCTTGCCCAAACAAATACGTGAAGATACCCGGAAATATTTTTCGTAGATTAGCATCTAAAAGAAACAAACCTCTAATGAATTTCCCTAATTAATAGGAATTTCATTAGAGGTTTGTTTCCTAGCTCAATAAAAAGTCCTTTCAATTGTCAATCGATAAATACAACCATTCCTCAACTAAATTGCCCCGTTAGTTGAAGAAGGAATATGTAACTTGTGAATTTTAGTTATCATTGTTCAACTCATTTATTTCAAACCAGGTTCTTAATTTTCCAGCATATTTTACCCTTTCCTTTGAAGAACTTAAATTACCGTCGGTTCGATAAAGATCGTCATCATTATAGCGTGGATAAACGTGTAAATGATAATGCCATACATCCTGACTTCCCCCAGGTTCGTTGTGTTGTCGAGTAGAAATACCATCGCATTTGTAACACTCCTTTAATGCGTAGGATATCTTCTGTGCCAGCTGATGAATTCGTGTAGCATATTCAATAGGTAAGTCGAAAATATTTTCAAAATGTTTATTTGGGACGATGATTACATGGGCTTTATTATTTGGCCACCACAATGTTGCGATTAAAGCCGTTACATAGTCATCTTTATACACAATATCTTGCTGTTTAGATTGGATTAACTTGTCTTCTTCATCCTCAATACCTTTTACTAAAAGACAAAATGGACAAACATAGCCTTGTGGCATATGCCTATATTGAATCATATTATTTACCCCTTTAAATAAAATTATTGTTCATTCTTCTTCAACTAACCTGCTGCTTTAGTTTAAGTGTAATATTTCACAATAGATTTCTGATATCTAATTAATGTTTTGGATAAATAATAGAACATCGAAATGATGGTCTTGTTTAACTAAGCCGCACTAACTTAGTAGCAAATGATTACACCCCACTACTTCTCCCAAAGCTCGATCAGTCGACCTTCAGGATCTTTAATCCAAACAAACTTTCCAAATTCACTAATCTCTTTTTGTTTGGCAAGAGGTATACCAATCTGTTCAAAATGCTTAATAGTCTCGTCTAGATCATGTACTTGGAAATTTAACATCACTTGTTGATCTGTTGGAAAATAACTGTCATCCTCTGTAAATAAAGAAAAAATAGTCTCATTTTCTGACTGGGGTTTAATTACACTCATATTCCAATTGTTTATTTCAATCTTCAACACTTCGCTGTACCACTTTTTTACAGCATCAATATTCTTAGTTCTCCAAAATATTCCACCGAAACCTTTTATCAATGTATCTAACTCCTGTCTGTCTTAAAATTTTTAGTTTTTCGGCATCTTGCTCATATCCATATACAATACATTCCAGCGGTGACCGTCTAAATCAGCAAAACCGCAGCCGTACATCCAACCTTGGTTCTCTGAAGGTTCACCAAAAATTGTGCCTCCAGCCCTTACTGCATTCTTTGCTATTTCATCTACTTCTTCTTTGCTCTCTGCATCAATTGAAAATAATACTTCAGTAGCTTGTTTTGTATCGACTATTTCATGATTGGTAAAATTTGCGAAAGTGGAAATAGGAAAAAGCATTATGGGAGAATTATTATCTCCGATGACTAATTGCACCTGATCACTATTGCCAGGGGGTGTATTAGTCGAAAATCCAAGTTTGCTATAAAACTCTTTTGATTTATTTGTATCTTTAACTGGCAAGTTGATCCAAAATTGTTTTGTCATAGTTATTTCCCCTTTTTTAGTTTAATTTTACTCTTCAGTAAGGTTCTTTCATTAAACTTCCCCGTTTGTTGAATAATCATGTATTTTAAAAGTAACTGGGGATATCAAATGAAATTGTGGCGACATCATTTTCTTTTGAGTAATACATACAAATACTGTCTCTATATTTTTGACTTTCATTTGGCAGAACATTAAAGCCTAATCTTTTATAAAATTCTGTTCCAATATCACTATACAAGAAAAAGTTGTTACAGTTTTCTTCCTGTTCCAATTTATTTACTATTTCTTTGACTAATAAAAAAGCATATCCATTTTTTCTTAAATGTACAGGTGTAGCGATTGAACCTATTCCTTTTACAATCATGTCTTCTGAGGGGTTAAGTTCATGTACGATAAGAGAACTTAGTAATTCCTTTGTATCTGTAGCTTCAAGAACGTACCATTTCCCCTTTTTATACTTACTTGAATTCTGACACATAGTTATATATTCTTCGACCGGCATATAATCGCCCCAAACATCAAAGCCCATCTTATAGATTTCTATCATATCTTCTTTTGTTGCTTCTCTTATTTTTTTCAAATTGTCTCTCCTTGTGTTGTATTGGGTTATATATTCTTTTCGACTTTTGGATCATTAAAACCTTTATTCCTTTACATGCACTAATTCTATTTATTTTTGTACATCCCTAAACGTCTGTTGATAACCCTATTTCTATGTCGAGCAAAATAGACCTTCTTAACGAACAGCTATTATACCTTTGCTGTGGTTGGAAAAGCATTCATTCTCCCCCTCTTTCTTAGAGATAGTTCCTCCATTTTAAATAAGTAGCCGTCTCTACTAGATTGAAGCGAAAGGGCTGGCGACTCCAGCGGGAACAGCGTTAGTCGAAGATCCTGGACTGAACGAAGTGAGGGAATAGGCTGAGGCGAAAGCGTCGACCCCTGTAGCGATAATCCCATCGGAAACTACCGTTAAGACGCACTCTACCTAGAAAACTAACGGAAATAAAAAATTGAATAAAATAGTTAATCAACAGGCGTGATATCCCTTCTTATTTCAATTTTGTTGAACAAAAAAACGAGCATACGAATTATTAAATTCACACGCTCGTTTTTGATTTATAAAGATTAAAGCGGAAGGTCTTTTCGTTTAAATACTTCTAAACTCGCAATATAAAGAACAATGCCAATACCTAAAAGAATGATTAACTTCCACCAATAGTTTTCACCTTCTAAAATAGCAGTTGTATCAAATAATGCATTAATTGTGAAGTAACTTAGTACGTTAAGGCTATCGTCAACTGAACTTAGCAACTGAAATAAGAAAAAGGCAATGGGAATACCAGCACCAAAAGCAAGGGAGTTTTTCGTTAAGTTGCAATAGCTTGAGAAAAAGAACGAAATACCGCTAATGGCAAACATTAATAAAAACAAACCAACATTCAGCATAACATAATCAGCTACCATAATATCTGTTTCTGATTGGAACACTTGAATCGTAATTAAGCCAGCAACTGTCTCAATAAAGAACATTACCACCAAAGCTACAATTAAGTAAAAGGCCTGTGTAACAATAATTGTAGATCGTTTCGTTGGCGTTGATAATAAATACGCCATGGAGCCACGGTCAACCTGTGAGGCAATTAAACTATTTGCTGTCATAATGATATAAATAATCGGAAAAATGACTCCATGAATTGAATAAAATGTTGAAGCAAGCATACTCAGTAAAGTCGACTGTCCAAGTAGTCCTGCAAGTGGTGTCCCTTCTACTAAATGACTAACATCTGCTAAAGTACTTGCATCAAACACCGCAACCATAACTACTTGTAATAAAGTTAAAACAATCGTAAAAATAAGCCAAAGCTTTACATTTGCACGTAAGGTTTGTTTGAAAATCGTACCATTAATCATTAGATTGTCCTCCCGCATAAAGGTTATAAAACTGCTCTTGTAGCGTATGTTTTTGTTCTGTTAAATTATCAAATTGATAAGTTGATAAGATAGATAAAAATTCATTTAATGTATTATTTTCGATATTTATAGAAACAGTTGTATGACTAATGGATATCGAATCGAACTTCTCTTGAATAAAACGACTACATTCCTGCTCATTGCAAAACTCTATGATAAATCGTTGATTTTCATTAGACGTAATAATTGAAATAGGTGTAATCGCAACTATCTTTCCTTCCTTAATCATCGCCACTTTATCGCATGTTTCTTCAATTTCCTCGAACATATGGCTCGACATAAAAATCGTTTTGCCATTTGCTTTTTCCTCTTTGATAATTTGTATAAATTCCGTGCGCATTAAAGGATCAAGTCCCGTTGTTGGCTCATCTAGAATAAGAATAGGACTATCGGCCATGAGTGCAACAACAATCGCAGTTTTTTGTTTCATTCCCTTAGACATACGTTTAATATTTGCTGAAGGGTCGAGCTGAAGTCTTTCGATTAATTGATTCGCGTAGCTTAAATCCGTTACGTGTAAAAGCTCAGCTTGCTGATGAATGAAATCCCAGCCAGTAGATACATCTGGAAAGGCAATTTCTCCTGGGATATAGCCAATCCATTGCTTAATTTCTGCTGCATCATCCCACGCATCAAGGTTCTTAACTTTCACCGTTCCGTTATTTGGTTTTAAAAAACCCATTAAATGACGAATCGTCGTTGTTTTACCTGCTCCGTTTGTACCAACAAACCCAAATGCTTCACCTGTTTCAATGGAAAGGTTGATATTAAAAATACCTCGTCTCTCTCCATAATCTTTCGTCACATTGTGTAGTTCAATCATTGCCACGACAATTCCCCTCCTACACGTCTATCATAAAACTCCATAAAATGCTTTTCCAAACTAAACGGCACTTCGTTGAAACTAGAGATAGTAAAGTTGGCTAATAATTTGATAAGTTGTGATAAGTCACTTGGATAACAGCCAATTTGAAGTTCATTTGTTTGTTCATTATTAAAGATTAAATGGAATGCTGCATTCGACTCAATCATTTGCACAAGTTGCGTATACTGCATTGTGTTTTGGACTGTCACATGGAAGATCTTTTCTGTCATTTTCAATAGTTCCTGTTTGTTAAATGAAGACATCAAATGCCCATCTTTAACAATCGAAATTTCATCGCAAGTAGCATCAACTTCCGTAAAAATATGGCTTGAAAGTAAAATCGTTTTGCCACGCTTTTTCTCTTCTTTCACGAAATCGATAAAGCGTTGCTGCATAATTGGATCTAAACCACTTGTTGGCTCATCGAGCACGAGTACATCCGGATCATGCATGAATGCCGTTACAATTGCTAATTTTCTTTTCATACCAAGTGACATTCGTTTTATCTTTCCTGAAGCATCTAGCTCAAAAAAGTCTATTAGTTTTTTGCAATGCGTATCATCTTTAACTTTTCTTAAATCCATCATCATTTGAATGAATTGCTCACCTGTTAAATTTTCAGGCAATGCTACTTCGCCAGGTAAATAGCCTAGGTCTTCTTGGATGGTGCTAGCATTTGCCCAACTATCCATACCATTTACTGTTACGATGCCTTGTTGCGGTTTTGAAAATCCCATAATGTGACGAATGGCAGTCGTTTTTCCAGCCCCATTTGGCCCTAAAAATCCATACACAGTACCTTTTTCAACATTAAATGAAACATCAAAAATCCCTCGTCCATGTCCATAATCTTTTGTGACATGCTGTAATGAAATTACCTTCATCTTCTCACTCCTTCAGTCGTTAAGGGATTTAGTTACCATATAGTCTTGACAAGTTGTTTATACAACCTCTTTCTGAACACACTGTTGTATAAAGTTTAATATAAGTATAGAATATTCGAAATAGGTATCCTATCGGCAAGTTTGTATGATGTGTTGATTACTCAACAGTTAAGCTTTATCTGTTGAATAACTAGGAGGAAAATATGGATCGACGTGTGGTGAAAACAAGAAAAGAAATACGAAATGCACTCCTTTCATTAATGGAAGAGAAGGATTTTGAGGTAATAACGGTTTT
Organism: Psychrobacillus sp.; assembly: GCF_032154225.1. GTDB lineage: Bacteria > Bacillota > Bacilli > Bacillales_A > Planococcaceae > Psychrobacillus. The sequence continues at coordinate 108,457 of NZ_JALDYF010000011.1, read as the reverse complement.
AGATATTACAAAACGAGCGAATATCAATCGTGGAACATTTTATTTACATTATGTAGATAAATATGAAATGCTCGAAAAGTACGAACAAGAACTGTTTGAAAAACTTGAACATGTTGCAATGGAATATTTACAGGATGATGATACGATGGATAAATTTCTTCATTCACGTTACCCGGCAATTGTTCACGTTTTCCATCTTTTACAAGAGGAACAAGAATTACTTACAATTTTATTAAAAACAAGAGGATTCTTTTCCTTCCAAGATCGAATAAAAAATACATTTATATATATGTTCCGAAATAACATACCATTTAAAGTATCTGAACATCCATTTTTATATCCCATTGAATTTTTAGCGTTATTTGCAAGCGCAATGTTTATTAGTGTCATTCAATACTGGATTCAATCAGATATGAAGCAGACTCCTGAACAATTAGCTCAAATGGTGTGGGATATTTTTTTAAAAGGCCCCATGGGAGCTTTTGGCGTTCTCCCTTTTACCGAATGAACCAAAACAGGCCACCGCCTTTACTAGAGCGGTGACCTGTTTTTTATTCTACAACTTCCGTATTTATTTCTTCAGTTGGGCGTGGCTTTTCAATGAGCTGTTTTATCCAAAGTAAAATAAACGAAATTACTGCAATCCATGATAACACAACGCCATTTCCATTAAATATACCTTGACCGAAGTATAAAATATCTTTTAAACCATTAATTAAAAACTTCATCGGTAACCATGGCAAAATATAATCTTGATAAAAAGTTGGTAGCATTTCAGGTGCCAATTGAATTAAAGGTAATCCAAAGAACATAAGTAAAACGTAGATAACTAAGCTAGGAAAACGTAACCAAGTAACCGTCGCAAGTATTAAAAATACGAAACCCAAACAAGCTAGCGAGCTAAATAATGCGACTTTATTGAAATCCTCAAATGAAAAACCTAACATCCATGTTGTTGACCATGTTACAAAATAGCCAGCAAAAAATGCGTAGATGATTGCAACAATGGATTGTACTCCATGAAATTTTAGTTTTTGTTGCTTTGAACTAAAAGTCGTCTTCGTTTGTGCTAAGTAAAATAAAACAGCGCCAATAATACTCGCAAACCAAAGAGGTTGGAAGAATGCTGTTGGGGCCGATCCTAAATCTCCTACAGAGTTTACATAAATCGTTTCAGCATGGATGGGTGCAACTAATGTTGGGACTTGGCTTGCTTGAATTGGTACGTTTGCTTGCCCCATATTTTGAAGCAGTTGTGTACTCATTACCGAATTCAGTTGCTTGACAATATTATCTAAAGCAGAGGTTAACATTGTCGCCACCGTTGCATTTGCACCTTGATTAATATAAATTTGCATAGTTGGATTTTCAGGAGAAGGTGATTGCAACGAAGCAAATTGGGCTGTGAAACTTTCTGATACTACTAATCCCCCATACACTTCTTGTTCTTTCATCGCTTCTTCCATCGATTGAATGGAGTCATATACTTTGACCTCAATCATATCCATTCCCGTTGCCGCTAACTGATTTTGCAAGTTCTGCAATAAGGTATCTCCCATTTCTCCAGCATCTTCAGACACAAGAGCAACAGGTAGATTTTTGGGACTCATTTTAACAACAGGAATCTGCGTGGATAAGAAAATAATTCCTAACACGATGACCGCAATAAATGGCAATACTAAAAATTTGTTTTTCATCGTTTTCCCTCCAATAAATAAACATTGTGTTGTTTATTTATACTCAATATAAATGAAAAAATGATGAAATACTATCGGCAAATGATAGGGAAACGTTGAGTAATGAACATCTATAGGTGATGTGTTTATTAAATACTTTGTCGTGGAGAGGAAAAGGTGATACCCAAATAATTGGATATCTATACAATCTCAAACAATGCTGTAATTTATTTTGTTAATATCTTCCTTGCTGATAATATTCAAGTACAGATTCCTCGCCAATCTCTTTTAAGTATAAGTCGATAGCCGATTCCATTTTATTATATGAACGAGAGCCACTTACAAGTAATTTTCCATCATCAATTGCCACAAACTGATTGTTAGTACGGTATCCACCGAATCCAAAAATGGCTTGTGCCTGTGCTTTTTCAATATCAAAATGTTGATATCCCCCCACGGGTATTCTTTCGTCAGCAAAACCTGTTTCGGTAAATTCTCACGCCTTTTCACCGAGCTTATAACACAAATCATTCTTACTAAATCCAGTGCTATTCGACTAAGAGAGAACCTTTCTGAGCGTTACCTCTTCATTTGATTTTTCGATTTAATCCTTCAATTCCATAAGGAATTTCCTAGCCTCTACCAGAGAGATGTAACCATCCTCTATTTCAGCTAGGAACATTTCGCACAATGCATTTCTAATATCTACTTGATATTTCGGTAAAAAAATAGACCATCAAAAAGATGGTCATGTTTGACTAGAGCACGTGTTAGTTGAAGAAAGGTTTCTACGTAAATTGTGCCAATAATTGGTTTTTAAATCCATACTGTAGCTTTTTCTACTAGTTCTTCTTTTCTCCAGTTAACTCAGTTCTTTGTACAGTAGTATTATCATCTCGATTATTTTATTTAAGCTTTAATGAAATAGATTTTGATTCTATAGAATTTGATTCTTGCGTTACAACAATATCTTGTTGTTCAGTTTTTCCATCTGTATATTTTACAATTACTTTGATTATTATATCGTCATCTATTGCCAAATTGCCATCATGAGGAATTGTAATTAAATTTTTATATTTATCCTGTTCATTATACTTAACTGTATAGGTATTTCCAATTTCTTTTATACCATTGTATATATCTAAATCAGGATGACTCATAGTAATAAATATCTTTTCTGATAATAACCAGTCTTTGTCTGCATATTCTTTAGCTGTTAGTATAACATCCTCTAAAAACTTGCCTTTGTTAATGGTATAAGTGATCGAGTCGATATGTTCTCCACTTACATTTAGCATAACCTTTGTATAAATTGCATGACCTGAATCACCAGTTATATCAGTTGTAATACCTCTAAGTTCAGTTGATAATTCAAAAGTAGCTTTATCTGATAAAAGTTTGGTATTAGACCGATTCCCATCATCACTCCATGCATAAGCTGTGATTGTAAAATTTGCGCCTTGAAAGTTTCCATTCTTATTGAAAAGTGGAATGCCTATCATAATTGACAATAGGATTCCAAATGCACAAGCTACAGAAATCAACCTTTTATAATTTAATTGTCCCGGTTTTTTCTTTTCTATAATATTACTATTCTCTTTCAATCGATTTTCCATAGTTTTTGACATTTCAATAGAATTAACAGCCTCTTTAATCTTATCGAAGTCCATCATTCATTCTCCTTTCGATATCTTTCTCGAATAAGCTCTCTTCCGCGTTGTAATCGTTTTTTTATTGCTGATGTAGTAATGTTAAGTATTTTTGCTATTTCATCTACCTTATATCCCTCAACATAATAAAGTAATAATACAATCTTATGTTTATTTGACAATTTCATAAGATTGTCGAGCAAACCATAGTTTTCGTCATCCTTACAATATAATTGCAAATCATTGATATCCATATGTTTACGAATAATATTGTACCTTCTCATATTTTTGCAGCGGTTAGTGGCAATAGTAATCAACCATGCTTTCTCATGTTCCGAATCGTTAAATGTTGTAGATTTAGTTAGATAGGTAATAAAAGTGTCTTGTACGACATCCTCTGCATCATTCTCATTGCATAGAATAACAAGACATATTCTAAAAAGCATATTGCCATATGTATCAATAATTCTCTCTATATCTGGTTCAGTCGACCAAACTAATTGTTGCAACATCTTTCAACTCCCTTCACTTATAACACACATGAAGATACCATTTGGTGACATTCTGTATGAAAAAATTTTATGAAATGATCTAACACATATGATGTTCCTTTTAAATAGCCCTCACTTGGTGATTTTATTACCACAGTTTCAGAATCTATAGCTTTTACTGTTACAGGACTTTATTTTTTTCCTCATCTAAAACATAAATAGATTCTTCATTAAAAATATCCTGATTCAATCCCTTATCGAAAGTAATAACCCAATTGTAATTTAAAGGTATATCAGATTGATTCCCACTCGCCAATACTATATTTTCTTTAGTGCTCTGATTATAACTAATTAAACTTCCTAAACCTATAATGGTAACAACAGATAAAGCCAGAACTATCTTATTCAAAATTTTTCCCCCTTATTTTTTGTATAATAATTTGATAGTAACTTCTAGTTAAGCTTCAATTCCACCCTTTCCTCTATGTTTAAGCGGGGCACTGATCCTTTGCTAAATTCTTCTCATTCGTAAATTTGACTACTGTAATGTATTGCGTTACGATTTTCTTATTATAAAAGAAAGGTTGATGATAATGATTCGTCGTTTGAAAATGTTTAAAAATGTAGCTGTCGTATTAAGCTTCTAAGTAAATCTATAATCTATATAACTTAGAAGCGAGGTATCATGATGAAACATCAATTATTTAATCATTGGTCTGAAATAAAATATTTAAAAGATATAGTAACAAATCCACTTATTGAAGTGGGGGATTATTCCTATTACTCAGGGTATTATGGGCATCAAAACTTTGAAGATGGTTGTGTGAGGTATTTATGGGGCGACACAAAATCTCGAGTACTGTTCAATCCTATCGAGCAATATGGATGGCATTTAGACAAACTTATTATCGGAAACTATGTTAGTATCGCTAGCGGAGTTGTCATTCTAATGGGTGGCAACCATAACCACCACTCTGACTGGATTACAGTATATCCATTTGCTGACCAAATAGAACAATCATACGAACCAAAAGGTGATACTGTTATAAATAGTGATGCTTGGATTGGTATGAATGCTATGATAATGCCAGGTGTTACAATTGGAGAAGGTGCAATCATTGCAGCAGGTTCTGTCGTCTCTAAGGACGTTCCACCGTACACAATTGTTGGTGGGAATCCTGCAAAGGAAATAAAAAGAAGGTTCACCGATTCAGAAATTAATAAGTTAATGGAAATGCGGTGGTTTGATTGGGAGCGAGAAATCGTTGAAAGAGTAATTCCGCTTTTATCAAGTTCATCCATTGACCAATTATATGATTTTTACTACAACCAAGTTAAGACAAAATAGCTAATAAAAAAACTACATTCTAGATAGAGTGTAGTTTTTTTGCATCCCTAATCCAAAATTATTCTTTTGCCGAAACTTCCTTTAGTTTTTCTATTTTGTGATAAAATATTTTTCTTTAAAAGTTGGGCTTAATTCACTCCACACATCAAATTTATTTCCATCTAAATCAAAGAAAACAAAGTTCCTTCCAGAATGTCCCCTGTCTTCAATTTCTCCAACTCTTATTTCCTTATCGGTAAAATCTCTATGTATTGCCTCTAATGCATTTAGTCCATTTACTTCAAATGTTATAGAAAAACGTTCTTCACCATAACAATCAAAGAAGTTAGCACTTTGATTTTCTTTAGATTTAACAAGAAAAATACTTTGATTTGCAAAGTTAAGAATTGCTTTGCCTTCGTCTTTATAGCTTAACTCTGCCCCCAATTTGTTTACATACCATTCATAAGAATTTTTTACATTAGTTACTGGAATATAAGTAGTTCCTACTCTTAACAACTTTTCGCTCATTCTATCGACTCCTTCCAAGTAATATTGTTTTACGTTTTCTAAGGAGTCACCAACTGATACTCCTTTACAGAAAAACAGAAAAATCACTAATCCCTGCATATGGGATTTCGTTCTTGATTTTTTTCTCTAATTCATGCATCGTATACTTTTGCCATTCTGCTATATTATTCATATCCCACTTCTCACTGAATAATTTATATAAAAAAATCTCTCGCAGCTTCAAGAAAATAGGGATTTGTTTAATTATGTCCTTATGAAGCAGATTCTCTTCTTTATATCCTGTAAAGAAATGACTCATAAACGTCTGTGGGAATGTATCTACATTGCCATTGTTAGAATTATGTTGCCAGTAAGCATGATAGAATGCTACCGCAATATCTTGGGCGTACCAATTATATGAACATTCATCAAAATCAATCGTAGTTAAAGTGCCTTCACCATTGATAATTAGGTTACCTTGGTGGAAATCATTATGGATAAGCCCAAATGTTTCAGGTGACATTTCATATGAAAATAGATTTTGCATCAATTGTTCGTAATTCTCTCTTATCCATGGACTTAAATTTTCTCTAATACCAAATACATCGGGATTTTCAACTGTCCACACAGGTCGATGAATTCCTTCAACCTTAAATTTTTTGGATAGGGCATGCATTTTTCCCACAATCCTTCCCAACTGTTCAAACATGTTTACATTCCAGTGGAATTGGTTTGTCACGTCAATCTGGTTACCTTCAATAAATTCAAAACACGCTCTGACCCGTTCCTCTTCACTCTCTAAAGTCATTTCAGGCTTCGATACAGCAACTCCTTCCTCATATAAAAAATTCATCCACTCTATTTCTTGCAAAACCATTTCCTTTGTTTTCTTAGCATCAGATATTCTTACTACTTTCCCTTTATTCTTGATGTGAAATACATCGTTATGAAATCCTCCGTCTAGTCTAATACAATTTTCTTCCATCCCTATTCACCTCCATATCCATCAAGTTCAATTTCTTTTGCGTAAGCGAATTGAACTTTTCATTACTTTCTACTATTCCTTAGCTAAATCAATCACAACTGTTTTATTTGTATTTTAATTCTGTCCAATCTTTTTCTTAACTTATTTCTGTTGTCATCGAGCAATGGAATGTCTAACATGGATGCTATTGTTTCCACTACACTTTCAATTGTCATATTATCGGTTTCTATTCGATGATTAAATAGTTCGTTTGATAACCCTTGCATACATCTATCTATTTGTTTTGCACCCCATGAGTTTTTACTTTCTCCCCTGCTCCGCAACCTCTTTTGTAATGTTTCCTTGGAAGCCCAAAGTACAAAATGATTGACTATTACTCCATCATCTCTTAGTTTTCCTACAATTTCTTTAAAATACTGTGGATTTACTATAGTCATTGGAACAATAATAACTCCGTCATATTCATTTTCTATGTATTTTAAATTCGTGTAATTCAATTCTCGCCAAATACTGTAATCTTGGAAATCTCTTTTACTGATTTCCTTTGGTATATTCTTGTTAATGAAAAAACCTATATTTTCTGGATCATACACATGGGAATTAGGAATCCTTCTGTTTAATTCGTATGATGTCTGAGTTTTCCCAGAACCAAATGCTCCATTTAACCATATAATCATTATAATCACCTATTTCCATTATTGAACTTGCCTACTATCAATTCTACAAAAAGAGCAGTATTCCTTCTTTTCATAACTCAAATAAGCAAAAAAACGCCTAAAACCCTTGTGTATCAAGAGTTTTAGACGTTTTAAATTAAGCTAATCATTTAATCCATTTCCATCGAGAATTTTCTGCATATATTTTTCGACTTCAATGAAATATGTTTATACAAAAAACGTGAAAGGATAGAAGATATAATAATCATCCACATTATGAACTAAAAAATGCCATAAAGGATAGGTTATAACGCATATCACGATGGACGTAATGATAGGCACCACATTAGACTTTTGTTTTTTATATAACCTAAGATTTACTGCTATTCCAATCAATAAAACAAAAATAGTAGGAAGTATTACATATAAACCTATTGAAAAACCTCCAAGAAAACTAATGAAGTAAAGTAAAAAAGCCACAATATAAAACCTAATTGCCACCTTCGTCATCCTATTCACGTCCTCCCTTTTTAATTACGTGGTGCTAACAAAATAACCGACACACCAAGTAAACATATACCTGCTCCTATCCAATCATATAAATCAGGCGTTTTCTTATCAATGCCCCATCCCCACAATACAGAAAGAACGACAAACACGCCGCCGTATGCAGCATACACTCTACCGAACGATGGAAAGGATTGAAATGTAGCAATAACGCCATATAAAGCCAAAGCAACACCACCAAAGATCCCCCAATAATATGGTTTACCTTCTCTTAACCATAACCAAATAAGATAACCTCCACCTATTTCAGCAAGCCCCGCAAATATAAATAATACAACGGCATAAATCATTTCCAATCACGTCCTTAAACATTTGAATCAATAAAGTATAACGTAATTTTGTTGAAGTAACTAAAATAGATAAAAAACGCCTAAAACCCTTGAGTTTCAAGAGTTTTAGACGTTTTAAATAAAGCTTCTTTTAGTTTAAAAAAGATAAACCTTTAAAATACTAGTTTATATAATACATATACTACGATTAATACAACAATTAATATCCCTGTGCCTCTCCAACCCATACCACCAGTTAGATCAGTTAAGTTCCCATTCATTCCCCTATTTAAAGCATCGTTCAGAGAACCAGTTGGATTATTTTTTAATTCACTTTGTCTTAAACGTTCCCTTTTTTCTTCAGGCGTTTCATGTTGATTATTCAAACTGGACACCCCTTATGATTAATTTTCATTATAAAGGTTTACAATTTATCATTTAGACACGATTTTATTTCTTTTATCTAAAATTACATCTACTACAACTAACACAAGACTTGTTATTATTAAAATTTTGTATATCAATCTTTCGTCTAAATAAAAATAAGCTATTACAGACAAGAGGGCTACGCATACTGCCACAGTTTCTATCTTTCTTGACTTACACAGCAAAACCCCTAACAGAGCAAGGCTTGAACCACTTATCATAAGAATAGAAATATAATCTGCATACGTATCTTCTAGGTAAAAAAGGTACCAAAGCAATAATAATAGTACCTGACCATTGGAACGCTTTTCCTAATTTGTTCACCTTCGAACCCCTAGTCATTCGACACTTTTTTTCAACATAACTCCCCATTGAATTGAACAAGAAGATATAAGTTTAAAACTATTTCCCACAAAAATCATCCATATTTGAGTGAATATAATATCCAGACATAACAGCTTTCCCATTGCTAAACAAATTGAAAGATTTTATCTCACCATCACTGTCTTCAAATGTTGCGCGATGTTCAAAATCGAACTCCATCTCTTGTGTACCTTCTCTTCTTGAACCATTGATTTCCTCTATTATTTTATTCATCGTTTTCTGATCATCAATCTCAATTGTTTTTCCACGTTTACATTCAATTGTAAGTTTAACCATTTCCCCTTCTATTAAAAGTTCGTTGAAATTGTTGCAGGCACCCAAGAAAACGATACAAAAACAATAGAGTAATGTTCTTCTCATTGGACCACTCCTTCATTTCCCCTAAACTTCCGCAATAGGTGTAGATAAACTTGTTTGTTATGTCACTGAATACCACGTATCTTAAAATATTTTTTCATCAATATAATAATGAAGCCGCATACTATCGCTATCCCCAAAAACGTGGTGCCTAAAAAGATTATTGGGGAACCTACAAAAGCGAACATTACATCGGTATGACTCGTAGCTACATAGCTCCCTGACATCTCGGGATTGTCGAATTTCATTTTAATATATCCCCATCCATAGATACTAAAAAAATATATTATATGTATTAGCAGCGAACAAAAAAGTGCCTGCATAATCGTTTTCATTACAAACTCCCACCTTGGTTATTTACTTCACACACGAAAAAGCCAGTACAATTGGAATTCGTTGTCTTCTAACAAATTCATCTTCACTACTAAAATGTTCACGCTTTGGTGTACCTTCACGTAAATCGAGAATTGAAAAGCCAGCTTGTTTAAGTGCTCTAAAATATTGTTCGGTTGTACGATGATACTTAACTACTATTTGGTCAATCCACGGTTCTTTTCTTTCACCCTCACAGAAATAGTCATCGACAATCCAATTGCCTCGTTTATCACCAGATTGCTTACTAGCAAAAGATGAAGTTGTAAGTGGATGCTGGATACTAAAAACAAATCTTCCGTTTTCTTTAAGGGTTTTATGAACATTTTGAAACAGGAGGTCAATGTCTGAAACATAATGGATTGCAAATCGAGATGTTACTAGATCAAATGCCTCTTTTGGGTAATCATAAGATTCCATTGTTTCAAAGTATATTGTCCCGTTTTGTTCAAGCATATTAGAGCGTGCCACTTCCACCATTTGTTCCGAACCTTCTACTCCTGTGTAGGTTTTCGCTCCTAAATGTAAAAGTTCTTTTCCAAACGATGCATCACCACATCCTAAATCTAAGACGCTACTATCTTGAAAGCTCTCTATTAATTCATAGATAATCGGTCCTTCAATAGCGTTATTTGGACTATCTTGTCTGTTTCTTCTAGACATGTAATTATTAAAAAAATCTGCTTGATCGTAAACACTAGAGCCTTTAAATTCCATCGAAACATCTCCCCCTCTATAATTTGAGATGTCGGGCGACTCATCGCCGAATACACAAATTAATGTATTCTATCATATATTTCTTAGAGTAGACAAGCATGGATTTCTGAGAACTACTTAAAGTTTCGGATAAAAAATACATACTTTATCCAGTAAAGGCAACAATACAATTAGTCGGATAAAGTCGTAAAGAGGTGTGTTAAACAAAATGAAAAAGCTGTTAATCGTTTTTATACTATCTCTTGTTCTTATTACTTCTTTTCAAAAAACAATCTTTTCATCAGTTAAACCAACTCAAGACTCTGAAGAACTTAGGTTGCAGGATATGCTTATGAACATGCTCGCTCCTTATATTGAAAAAGAGTTGAATAACTATTATTACCCAGAGATTTTAAAGGATTTTTCACCACAAGTCACTCCTTGGAAAATTGAAGTAATTGAAACAAGAAGAGTAAATGGTTTTCGCGGCTTTATATTGGAAATTACATTTGAAATTGAGCCAACTGATGGCGGACACTGGATTCCAGTAGGTAAGGACCGAATGACCTATGAAATATCTTATGGACCTGAGGTTAAACTGATAAATCACACGCACCTGAAGACATATAAGTACCCTCCTGAATTATAAAGAGACTATCCACTCGTTAGATCAATAAGAAAAAAAGCTTTAATTCTTCTTGAATTAAAGCACCAGATAGTGAACAGCAGAGCTAAATTTTTATTTTTAATAAATTTATTAAATAGCACATGAGTGAAATCAAAAATCATAGAAGTATAATGATTATTGCACCAAATGTATAAACTGCTGTTTCGGCATAATTACCGCCATCAAACACACCAGCAAATAGAAAAATTAAGGATAGCCCAATTATTCATCTGGTTCATTAAAAGAAAATACATACATATCAACGTCTAAAAAAGCATTTATTTCTGCAGCGAACTTACTAAATTCAGGATAAATCACTAATCCTGGACTATATCCATCGTAGATTAACATGACTAACTCTAGCCGAACGTCTAAATTTAGTTCTTCTTTTAACTGATTAATCGTATCTGTTTTTGATTGGAACACTTCTAAAAGTGGACGTAATACCTCTTCTGTATCTAGTGTTTCTTTAGTGCCTATTTCGAAACACCAGTCAGTACATGAATGCACTAATAGATTTATTGGATGATTAGGAATAACACGTTCTCCTACTTTCGAAGTCTTTGTAGGTTGCACTCCTAGCTTTTCTGTTACGACATCTATTGGGAAATCATCATTTCCGCTAAATAGTATATATGCATATAGCGATGTTTTATCCATATAAATCTCCTTTAGTTGAATAAGAAAGATTACTACTTTTTAAAAATGCTATCCATATAATCACGCCAATAATCAACCAACCATTTATTATATGTTTGATACAAAGGCGCCAATTTCTCCACTTCATTAGCATGTATTAAACAACCTCTATCATCATACATATGAAAAACTATGTCTTTTTCAATACTAATAAAGTACACAGACTGTCCAATAGAAGGCTCTCTTCCTTGTTCATAGTTTCCTATACCTTCAAGTATTTCTCTGTAAGGAAAAGACATTACTTGTGCGTATACAAGTTTCACTTTGTATTCATGCTTTATTTCTATTGTTTGATCCGTTAGCTCATCATAATCCTCATCTAGTTCAAACAAAGTTTCCTCTTCTATATATTGTTTACTTAATAAGCTATATAGATATTCTGGAGTGGTATTTCCGAACATAATATCCTCTGTTATTTCCCAATCTTTTATATAAACATAAATAAAATCATCTGGTCCGAACACTTCATCAAACAGTGTAGTAACTCTTGCAACAACTTGATTTATTCTTTTTTCCGTTCCGTTTTCATAGGGCTCGCCTAGTTCAAACCTTAGATGCAATTCACTTGTTAAGTTAGGAAAGTTGTTGTCTATGTACTTCATTATTTTTTCCATCATTCACTCTTCTTCCAATTAGTATAGGTATATGTCAATTGTATCAAGAAAATAATTAAAGTGATTATGGATAGAATAAGAACATCATTAGAGCTTTTGTCCGCAAAACGATATAAAGCTAGAAGTCCAAGAAAAATTATTGGAGCCATCCATAAAGTCCGAATCATCTTTCTCCTATAACTTAATTTATAATAAGTAAATACAAATCCACTATCTAACTTTTCTTCATTTTTAAAAATTGCTGATAAAATCCAGTTCACAACTACACTGACAATTGTTATTATGATGATATTTTGCAACATAAAAAATCCCCTCCAACTCCTGCCTTCAAAAAGTTCATTCTTTCTCATCTAATCTAGATTTTATTTCCTCTAACAATTTATACTGTTTATCCTGTTTCTCTAAAACCTTATCCGTTAACTTTTCTAATGTTTTTGTAATTGACCATAAGAAAACCCATAAAACCAAAACAATCCCCAATGCTTCTATCGTAATCACCACACTTTCCTTGTTTTTGAATTTAAGTATCCAGACAAGTAAACCAAAGTTACTATTACACAAAAGTTCATCAGATAATATAATTGCACTATTACCATGAAAGGGCTTATTACAAGAATGATTAAGAATGATAAGAACATTGAAATCAAGAAAAATTGATTGTACTTCTTTCTTTTTTCGTTCGCTATATGATAAAACAAAGCCCAAAGAATCATCGAACTTACTACTAGAAAGTAGAATATTGAATATAAATACACCAAAGTAATTCTCCTTCCAAATATTAAGATATCTCCCTATATATATACTAATTCAATTTATTTCTGTAAATTCCTTCTTTATAAATTTAATAGTCCTGCTTGTTTAAAAAGCAGAAAAGACCAAATCACAATGCGATTTGGTCTTTCAATTAGTATTTTGTTTCGATTACTTCTTATTTTTCATATGAAAGACAATACTCCATTTCACCTTCAATTACTTTTCCAGTCTGCTGAAAACCAAAGCTTTCATACAGTTTTATTGCCCGTTCATTGTCAGGCTCGGTCGATAAATAAATATTTTGGCAATCATCATTTGTTTTCAATTCATTAATGATTAACTGAAGTGCTTGTCTACCATATCCTTTTCCTTGATAGTTTCTATCTATCATAAATCGGCAAATATCGTAATGATTATGCTCAGTTGGAAATCCGTACATAGTAAAGCCTACTAAGGCATCGTCTACTTGAATGCCCTTAATAATCCATCCTTCTTCAAACACAGACTGAACAATCGATACTGCATTAGATGCAACAAATTCTTCAGAAATTGTTGCTTTGCCGTCTTGATTAGTAGTTAGAATAACAATTTCCAACCAATTTTCACGAGTTATATTTGTTAGCTTCATATGTTCTGCCCCTAAAATTTAAATTTATGAATAAGCCCTTGTAAATCTTCTGCCATTTTGGCCATCGAAGAAGCGGAAGCAGAAATTTCTTCCATGGATGCTAACTGTTCCTCTGAAGCTGCTGCAACATTTTGTGTATTAGATGCAGATATTTGAGCAATCGTAGCCATTTCTTCCGTAGAAGCATTCACTTGTTCTGCACTTGCGGACATTTCCTCCGCCACTGCTGAAACCTCTTGGATTTGTGAGGCTACAAGCTCTATAGACGTTAGAATTTTTTGAAACCCTGTTTCTGTTTCCTTTACAACTTGCATACCAGCATTTACTTCAACAGTCCCTTGCTCCATCACATTAACTGCATGTGCTGTATCTCCCTGTATTTGCTTAATTAAACTAGCAATCTGATCTGCGGATATTTTAGATTGCTCCGCCAGTTTTCTTACTTCGTCTGCAACAACAGCAAAACCTTTTCCATGTTCTCCTGCACGTGCTGCTTCAATTGCAGCATTTAGAGCTAATAAATTCGTTTGATCTGCTATCCCAGTTATAACTCCAAGGATATTTCCAATTTCCTCCGATTGCTCACCTAGCTGTTTTACAACAGAAGCCGATTGATCCACAGATAAATGAATTGTATTCATTTGAAGTATTACTTTTTGAAGCGATTCATTTCCACTAATAGCTTCTTCATTTGTTTCCACAGCTGCTTTAGAAATAGATGAAGTTGATTCGGCTACTCGTTGAATATCCATCGTAATTTCTTGCATAGCCTTTGAACTCTCATCTGCTCCCTGTACTTGTGCTTTCGATCCGTCCGCTATTTCATGAATAGAAGCTGCAATTTGATCCGTTGCCTCAGTTGTCTGTTCAGCGCTTGCTGTTAGCTCTTCAGAGGAAGAAGCTACTTGGTCGGATGTAATACTAATTTGACGCATCATCGTTCGGAGACTGCCAAGCATTTTATTGAATGAATTAGCTAACTCCCCTATTTCATCTTTCGTATTAACTACCAGCTCCTTAGTTAAGTCACCTTCCCCTTCTGAAATTTCTTTCAGTTGATTATTTATCGTAAGAATAGGACGGATAATTGTTCTTGTCAGTAAAAGGCTACCAATAATTGCAACTGCTCCAGCACCAACCAAAACCGAAATAATTTTAAATAATAAAGCAAAAACCGTGTCACTTATAATTTGAATGGGTACCCCTACAAACCACATTCCAATATTTTTTCCATTGGCATCTTTTATAGGCTTGTATATTGTGAGATGTTTTTGCCCTACAACATCGGCTTCTCCTATGTATGTTTCACCTTTTTTAAGCACAAGATCACTTACTTCTGCACTAGCTTTCGTCCCAATTGATCTTTCTCCGTCCACCATTACATTCGTCATAACCCTCGTATCATTTTGGAATATCGTGACAATGCCTTCTGTGATTGTTCCCATTTCATCAATAAAATCGGTATTACTCGAGATTTTCATATCTCCTTTATACAACTCTCCGTCTTTAACAGTCCATTCACCCTCGTACACTTCATCCAACCAGTTATATCCAATTCCTGATAATATTTCTACTCTGTCCGTAAAAACTTCGTTCATTACTTTGTTTATTTGAGATTTTGCTACAAGGCTTATAATAATAGTTAAGAAAAGAATGACACCAATCAGCAATAAATTGAACTTTGTGTTTATCTTGAAATTTCTGAACCTCATGAATAGTAACCTGCCTTTTTAGAATAGAATGAAATAGTAATTAGCTTTAATTCTCTTTAAATATCGCTATGACTAACTCCATACCCACCTCATTTCCTATTTTATTTATAAGCAAAAAGTCCTTAAAAGGTATTGTAACATAATTCAATATTAAGCAATTATAAGTATTTTAATTTTGGGGAAATATTTATTTAACTATTAAGAATTTGTCACAGGGATTTCAAGGGTCTATTCAAAGTAGCGATAGAATATAGACTGCTGTAAAATATGGTATTAAACCTTATAATCAACTGATCACCTTAATCTATGTTAGAAAAAAGTGAATTTATATCACTGAGTTCATTGAACAATTCAATAAAAGGTATCCAGATGTGGATCATAACGAAGTTATAACAAATGAAATGATCGCTGAATATGAGGATAAACTTGGCTATCCATTACCAAATTCCTTCAAAGAATTTTAAATGAAACTCTCAAATGGTATGTTTTTATTAGATTTTGAACCGATCGGGGGAGTTGGTAGAGGAACACCTTGTGGGGATATCAGCCTGTTAACTCATACATTTCCCAATATTCCCGTTCAAGTCTTAATTACGGATACTAATGAAAAAATTGACTTCACTAAACTTATTTCTTTTACTATGTTTGATGCATACGAACAGTCTAATGATCACTGGGTATTTATATGTGATGAAGGAGAAGAAAATCATGAATACAGGGTTGGTTTTATTAGCCAATCCTCTCATAAGATTGTTAAGGTATTAAGAAATTTTGAAGAATGGTTAACAATTTTTTAGGAAAATGAAGATTTGAATGAAGTCACACTTCCTGTATTTCATATACTTTATCCTTCATCTGACAAGCGTGCAGAACTACTATTTGACTGGTGGACAAAATAATTTTAGGTGGTTAGTTGGCGAAGCATATTATCTTTTGGCATGACAATATCATAGATTGCCATGTATGGACTTAGTTGAAGGGTTCCTTGGTTTGAAATCACGAGGAGCACCACCTACATTTACTTTATTTTACCGTAATAAGATGGTTTTTTTAGATAGAATTCTTTTAACATAGGCATATATTAGTTGATTGGAGTGCAAGGCAGCGACTCCTTCGGCATCAGTGAGGAAGATGAAACAACACAACGTACCCGTAGGGGCGGTGATGGTTCATCGCTCACCCCGCGGAACGCGTCCGCCTGGAACGTAAATCAACGGTTCCCACATAAAAAGCGATTAAGTGAACAATAATTCGTTCACTTAATCGCTTCAAAATCCTTTTGATGACTTTTTCAGTACCCACGAAAATTCACAGGGATTTTGTGTTCATTTCTAACACTTTATTATTCTACAGTATTACCATTTTTCTGAATAAGTGAGATCTGTCCTGCGTGAATTCCCGTATGATACATTAGTCTTCCTACAGCTTCTAGCGGAGTAGATGCTCCAATTGGTGACTCCATACTTTTATGCCAATTTTCCTCAGGTAGCTCTTTCATTGCTTGAAGAATACGTTCATTAGAAGCTTCTAAAAACTCCACAAGTTCATCTTTATTCGTCAAAGCAGGTTTCGGTATTCCATCTTCCGGCATAGCTTTTCCAAAAAACCATTGTGCAAACATATACTCCACTTCCGCAGTGTGGTGTAGTAAAGAGCCAATCGATGTCGTCCCTAGTTGTAAGCTTAAGTCTTGTTCTGGCAACGCATTTGCAGTTTTATGAAATCTTTCGCGAATAGCATTCCAAATTGGTAGTACAGTAGAATACGTCATATGGCATCTTTCTTCTTATCTACAACAACATGCGTAAAAACAGTTGCATCTATATCTAGGTCAAATGCCATTCCAAAGCCCACTACATAGCGTCCTTGTAACGGAGTTAATTCGAAAAGAGAAAAATCTAATCCGCGTAATACATCCAGAAGTTTAGCTCCATAGGCAGCATTAAATAATTCGAAAATGTCATCATGCCCTTCATTGCCAATGCTTTTTGGTGTACAGTTCCAACGAACTCGCTCCGTTGCAAATGGATTTGCTGTAGCAGATTCATCTGCAATAAGGATTGCATCGACATATTTGCTTTTTTCTATATGGCCATAATGTTCTGCGATTTGACTAATATATATGTACAATTTACCGTCTTTTTTCACAAATGGAGTACAACTGCTAAAAGGTTTTCCTTCTTCATCAATCATATTCAAAATCAAGTTTCTTCTGCTCTCTACAAATTGTAAGTACTTTTCTTTATTTTTCTCCAAATCGATTGTTTTTACCATACTAAATCCCTCGCCTTTTATTATTTTTTATCGAGCTGTGCTTAACAAATGAATACGAGGCTTCATCTCGGGTGGGATAAATTGAATTTCTGCATCCATTCGATATACTTTCCGAATCATATCTGCTGTCATCACTTCATTTGGCGTACCACACATCACTTTTTTTCCATCTTGGACGACAACGATATTGTCGCTATAGCTAGCCGCCTGGTTAAGATCATGTAGCACCATCACAATTGTCATACCCATATCACGGTTTAATTCACGAATAAGCTCTAGCACTTCATGCTGATGAGATATGTCTAAATAAGTTGTTGGTTCATCAAGAAATAGCACTTTTGGTCGCTGAGCAAGAGCCATTGCAATCCAAGCGCGCTGTGATTCTCCACCAGATAAAGAAGAAACTGTTCGATCTTTGTACGCTGTCAAATGTGTTTTCTCTAGCGCCCAAAGAACGATTTCCATATCATCGTTATTTAACTTCTCAAACCATTTTTTATGTGGATATCGCCCATAAGAAACGAGATCAATTACTGTCATATCTGTTGGTGCTTGGTTTTTTTGACTTAGCATACACATTTTCCGTGCAACTTGTTTGGAGCTCAATGATTTCAAGTTTGTGCCTTCGAAATTCACTGTGCCTTCATAATAAGGAATACTTCTTGAAACTGCTTTTAGCAACGTAGATTTACCTGAACCGTTTGGACCAATAATAGATACTATTTCTCCTTGATTGACTACGAAAGAAAAATTAGTAATGACATTCTTTTGTTCATACCGAATTGAAACTGAATCTACAGCAAACATATTAAAATGTCCTCCTTCTCATCAAGTATAAAAAGTACGGCGCACCTATAACAGCCATAAGAATCCCAGCAGGTATTTCCATCGGCGCAAATAAAGTTCTTCCTCCTGTATCCGCCAACAACAAGACAAGTGCTCCAAGTGCCATGCTCATAGGTAACATATATTTATAATTTGAACCAACGAGCATTCTTGCCATATGTGGAACTACCAACCCAACAAATCCAATCATACCGATTGCGGCAACTGAAATCGCAGCTAAAAAGACAGCTAGTATGGATAATACAATACGAATTCGAGTTACATTTTCCCCAAGATTAGATGCAACTTGATCCCCAAGTCGAATAATATTTGCCTTGCGGATAGCGAAAATAGATAATATCCATCCAACAATTGCATAAGGAAATACCATGAATAAAGCATTATTTCCTTTTGCAGCTAAACTACCATTCAACCATTGAACAGCACCAGGAAGTCGGTCACTATATATAATAGATAAATAGCCAATTCCGCCACCACAAAGTGCATTCACCGCAACCCCAGACAATATGATCGTAATCGGTGAAATACCATTTCTTCTCCATGCCAAGGAATAAACAACTGTTGCGGCAATAAGTCCTCCTACAAATGCAGCAAGCGGAATGAACTGTGTATACGTTGGAGCTGCGAGCATAATGACAAGTACACTAACTGCTGCTCCACTTGTTACACCTGTTAATCCAGGGTCTGCAAGTGGATTGCCCATTACTGCCTGTAAAAGCGCGCCTGAAATTGCAATGTTTGCACCAATAATCATTGCCAACAGAACACGTGGGAAACGAATATCCCAAATGATCGTATCATGCACATCCGTAGTGGATGAGCCGAAGAATGTCTTTAATATTTCTGGAACCGGTATTGTTACACTGCCTAAACCAATAGCAATGACTCCGGCAACAATTGCAAGTATGAACGTAATTGTAACAATCGTTCCGCTTCTAGATTTGCTAATCACTTAATAACCCTCTTTTATTTATAAAAATAATTTGCGACTTCCGTCAATGCTTGCTCTGCATTACTGATAGAAGTAACACCGAAAATATTGTAATCCAAGATGTGAATATTGTCGTTTTTATAAGCAGATAATTTCGTCCAAGTATCATTGCTTTGTACTTCTTTTTCGAACATATCTTTCGATGCACCATGATCTCCAGAAGCTAATACTAGAATAATATCTGGGTCAGCAACTACAACGTCTTCCATATTAATAGGTGAATACGTGTCCGTAACTTTTAATGTAGAAGTTGCAATATTATCCGCACCAAGTTTTTTCACTAAACTTCCTAAATACGATTTCTCGCTCATTACCATGAATGAGTCTGATGTTCCGATCATTAACATAACGCTCGGTAACTCTTTGCCTTTTGCTTGCTCAATTAACTCATTTTCTTTGTTTAATAGTGAGCTTAGTACTGCATTCATTTCTTCTTTTTTATTGAAATAAGTTCCTAGTGCTTTAAAGCTAAGTTTTAAATCATCAAATGAATCTGTTTTTAAGTACGCAGCTTTCAAATCAAAGCCTTCTAAGTTTTTTTCTAATGTGCTTCGAAGTGATTCTGCACCAAGAATTAAGTCTGGTTTAAGATTCGTTACAACTTCAAGATCCGGTGCCATTGGAGAACCAATTCGATCAATCGAGTCAAAGTCTGCTGGGATAGGATTTGTAGAAGTTGGTACTCCCACTGGTGTAACACCAAGTACATGTAGCATTTCTGTTAATGGAACAGATGTCGTTATTACTCGTTCAGGCACGTCTGTCGGGAATTGTGCTAATGCCTCATCTAACGCTGTTTGATCGACCCCATCATTTTCTAGGCTGTAAACATCGGCAGATTCCTCTGCTTTTTCTGTCTCCGTTACTTCTGGACTCTCAGTTTTTGAAACTTCTTCTTTTTTAGGAGCATCATCTGACGCACATGCCGTCAATAACGCGATCACTGCAATTAGTAAAACTAAGTAAAACTTTTTCAAAATGTATCCCTCCGTATATGTATGTTTGTTGCTTCGTAGTTAACACTCCATTGAAACTGATAATCATTTTCATTACTACTGAATGATAACGGTTATCATTATCATTTGTCAAACAGTTTTTATATTGGTTGAAAATAAAATGGTATATTTCTTCTGTGGAGACGGTTTTCCAACTAAAAAATATTTCATCTTTTCAAATGATATAATTGCCATATTTCCACTAAAAAAGCACCTAATTCTAAACAAATTTGCATTGTTTAGAACTAGGTACTTATTTTATATATTCAATTAACCAACAATCACGATATTCGCCCTCATGCAGTTCATGTTTCGGTAAAAGGTTCACCTTGTTAAAGCCACATTTTTCATAGCAGCGAATTGCTCTTTCATTCCATGTTTGAGGGTCCATCACCACTCGTTCTACTTGCTTTTGTTCGAATAAAAACTCCACCATTGATTGGACTAAAGCTGTGCCAATACCTTTGTTCCAGTATTCCACTTCTCCGATAAATTGGTCCATTCCATAAATGGTTTCTTTTTCATTTGTGTAACCGTAAAGCGTTCTCTCCTCCGCATCTATACGGTAAAATTGAATATAGCCGATTGCTATTTTTCCCACTTCAACGATACAACGAACTACTTCCGGTTCATCATTGTAAAAACTTTCTTGTACTTTCTCCAAATCAAATGCATTATCTCTTCCTTCATAAAATTCAAGTACCACAGGATTCGAAAGCCATTTGACTAATAATGAACTATCTTGTTGTTCTAATGGACGAACTGATAACTTACCGTTTTGAAATAGCATGTTTTTATTCCCAGCCTTTGCAAACATCTACCCACTCCTGGGCATTTGCATATGTATATAGTTCTTCGCAAGTCAATTTAATGGCACTGTTGCTGCTCCCACATGCAGGATAAATAGTTTCGAATCTTTTTAGTGACTCGTCTAAATAGACTGCTACGTTTTCAGGTATGCCGAATGGACAAACACCACCAACTGCATGTCCTACTTGATCATGCACTTCATCTGGCGTGAGCATTTTAGCCTTTACTCCAAAAGTTGCTTTAAATTTTGCATTGTCTATTTTAGCATCTCCTGCAGCAACTACTAAAATACAATTCACTTCTTTTTTAAAAGAAAGTGTTTTTGCTATGCGGCTTGGCTCAACATTTAATGCTTGGGCTGCAAGTTCTACGGTTGCACTTGATGCGTCGAATTCTAGTATTTGGTCCGCAATTCCAAACTGCTCAAAATAATCTCTTACTAATTCAATTGCCATTTACTACACTCCTATTTTGAATATTTGAACTCCTTTTATTATCTTACCATTTTTCTATTATAAATTAAAAAAGGATAACCCAAACGAAGGTTATCCTAATATGTTAAACTTCCTGTTCAAACGTTTGGCAATCTGTTTCTTCACTATTATTAGCTTGGTTACCTTTTTTACTAACTACATAAATTGCTTCTGCATTACATTTGTTTCCTGAACCCCAATGCGTACAATTATTGACCTCACAAAGAACATCTTTCGCCAAAGTGTCACACCTCCTTTTTGTTAGCATGAACAACTTTAGGAGGAAAAATACTCGACGTTAGAATTCAATAAATAGCTTTACTTCAGTTTATAAATAATCATATGGTAAATTTTACTACTGAAATATCCCGCTTCTTCCACTTTCCCAACTTCTGTAAAGCCACATTTTTCTAATAGACAGATCGATGGCTTATTATTTGCTTCTGTATAAGCGAATAATTCCTTTAAATTCATTACATTTAAGCCATATTGCGCAATACTTTGCAATGCTTCTTTCATATAGCCTTTCCCTTGAAAATTCGGGGTAATTCCATAACCGAGTTCGCCACTCTTTTGTTTGTTATTTATATTCCAAATACTTATCGATCCAATTACTTTCTTACTTAGTTTGTGCTCGATTGCCCAAATAATCCATTTGTTTTCTTCAACACCTGCATTCATTTTTTCGATATAGGCTTCTGTTTCAGAAATATGTTCATCCACCTTAGAATCGGTATACTCATTCATACGTGGATCTTTTCTCATTTCAAATAAATCATAACGATCATTTTCATCCATTTTTCTTAGTACAAGATTTTCTGTTTCTATTGTTGGAAAAGGAGTGAAATTCATTATTTAATACCTACTTTCCATTTTAATCTTTTAGACAACTGCCTATAATCAAATTTTGCATTTGTCTAAAACCAAAGTCAAGAAAGGTATTTCGGCATTGTGGAGTTTAGCGTATGAACAACTTCAAATGGGATTAATACTAATTAATTTCATCTTGTTTTAACTCACCAAAACAGAATTTATTTATTTTTAAAAATGTACTTATTACTGAATTTGTTTCATATAATTTAAGCAATTACATTGTGCACACAAACTTTTTTTCAAATTTCTATTGCATTATAAATTACCTGGTGATATTATCTGAATATTAGTTCAATATTGGATCACATGTTACTGACGAGATCAGGCATGGTGGTAAACTGAGAAGTTATATATAGCTGCTCTTTTGCCTCCATGCCTTTTCTATTGTAAAAATATACGAAAAAGGAGTTTTTTATATGCTATCGAAACTATTTAAGAAAAAGAATTTGGAAGTTTTAGCACCTATGAATGGAGAAGTTATTCCATTAGAGGACGTTCCAGATCCAGTTTTCAGCCAAAAAATGATGGGTGAAGGTGTTGCAATTATGCCTACTGCTGGAAAGGTTCTTGCACCTATGGATGGAGAAATAGTTCTAGTGTCAGACACAAAGCATGCAGTTGGAATACGTGCTAAAGATGGAACGGAAATTCTTATTCACGTAGGATTAGAAACGGTTTCATTGCGAGGAGAAGGATTTACAGTACTTGTTCGAGTAGGTGACCATGTTTCTGTCGGACAACTACTTATCGAAGTAAATTTGGAATATATTCGAGAACATGCAAAAAGCATTGTAACTCCAATCATCATTACAAATGGCATTGACAAAGAAGTTCAATGTAGTTATACAAATGCTGCTATCCAAGGTGAAACAGTAGTCATGAACATTTCCGCTAAGTAATGCAGAGCTTGCATGTCGTTCATAAGGGAGAGAGCGCTTCCAATGAAAATAACTAAGATTCTCAATAATAATGCTGTCGTCGTAGTCGACAATGAGCGTGAGAAGATTGCTGTAGGGGCTGGAATTGCCTTTAATAAGAAAAGAAACGATATCGTCAGTCTAGACAAAGTCGAAAAGATCTTTGTTATGAAAGAGAATGATAAACTTCAGCAACTGTTAAGTAGAATTCCTGAAGAACATTTTACTATTTCCGAAGAAATTATTTCTTACGCTGAAGAATATATTGGTACAAAGTTAAACGAACATATTCATATTGTACTTACGGACCATGTTTCATTTGCAATTGAACGAATGAAAGATGGTATTCACCTTAATAACAAGCTTCTACATGAGATTAAAATATTATATAGAAGAGAATTTGAAATTGGTCTTTGGGCAATACAACATATTAGAGAAAAATGCCAAGTTGATATGCTAGAAGATGAAGCCGCTTACATTGCCCTTCATATTCATACGATGAAACCACAAGGAGGTGATTTACACCAAACGTTAAGGCAAACAACGATTATTCGAAATATGGTCCAAATTATTCAAAAAAACTTGGATATGCACCTTGAGGAAGATGATATTTCCTATCACCGCTTAATCACACATTTACGTTTTGCTTTAACAAGAATGAATAACTATGAACTTCATACGATGGATGAAGAAATGCTAGTCATGATTCAAAAGAAATTTGCTTTTTCGTACAATTGCGCGACTGAAGTTGCCAAAGAGGTAAAGAAGTTGCATAGTATTGAACTGCCTGATCATGAATTAGGCTATATTGCACTGCATATTGAAAGATTACGTAAGCAATAAAAATACCGGCATTATTTTATTTTTATACCTTTTAAAACAATTTTGAATGGGAGTGAATTTTAATATGATGAAATATCTACAAAAGCTCGGACGTTCTTTAATGTTGCCAGTTGCTGTATTACCAGCAGCGGCGATTATGATGGGTATTGGATACTGGATTGACCACGATGGTTGGGGATCTGGGAATGTGTTAGCTGCTTTCTTAGTAAAAGGCGGAGCTTCGATTATAGACAATATCCCGATTTTATTTGCAGTTGGGGTTGCACTAGGGATGTCTAAAGCCAAAGATGGTTCTGCGGCAATAAGTGGGTTGGTTGCATTTCTAGTAGTCACGACCTTGTTATCATCAGGCTCAGTAGCCATGTATCAAGGGATAGATGTAGCAAATGTTGACCCAGCTTTCGCTAAAATCGGGAATGCATTTATCGGAATAATTTCAGGAATTGTAGCATCCATTATGTACAATCGATTTAGTCATGTGAAACTACCGGATTTCTTAGCATTCTTTAGCGGAAAACGACTCGTTCCAATTATGTCCGCTGCTTCTATGCTTGTAGTTGCAGGTGTGTTATACATTGTTTGGCCTATTTTCTTTGGTTGGTTAGTTACTTTTGGAGAAGCAATCAGTGGGTTAGGTGCGGTTGGAGCTGGGTTGTACGGATTCTTTAATCGTTTGTTAATTCCTACTGGTTTGCACCATGCTTTAAATAACATATTTTGGTTTGACACGATAGGGATAAATGATATCGGCAAGTTTTTGGATGGATCTGGTATCAAAGGAGTCACTGGTATGTATCAGGCTGGTTTCTTTCCAATCATGATGTTTGGATTACCAGCCGCTGCTCTTGCAATGTATCATACAGCTAAAACAAATAGAAAAAAACAAATTGCGGCTTTAATGCTAGCAGCTGGATTCGCTTCGTTTTTTACAGGTGTGACAGAGCCTATTGAATTTGTATTTATGTTTTTAGCTCCAGCTCTTTATGTAGTGCATGCTGTATTAACTGGTCTATCTTTGTTCATCGCCGCAACGTTTCAATGGACCGCTGGATTTGGTTTTAGTGCAGGGTTTATAGATTTTTCCTTAAGCTTAGCAAATCCACTCGCTAACCAGCCTTATATGTTAATCGTACAAGGTTTAGTATTTGGAGTTATTTACTACTTCTTATTCCGATTCTTAATCGTGAAATTCGATTTGAAAACACCTGGTAGAGGTGACAATGAGGAAGATGAGGATTCGGTAGCAGATAGTGGAACAGATAATAAATTCTCTGCGATGGCATCTAAAATTTATGAAGGCTTAGGTGGAGATGCAAACGTTACTTCTATTGACCACTGTACAACTCGTCTACGTATAGAAGTTAAAAATATGGATGCTGTTGATCAGAAAAAAATCAAAGATACTGGTGTTCCCGGCATTAATGTAGTTGGTCCACAAAGTATTCAAGTAATCGTCGGAACAAGCGTACAGTTTGTTGCAGATGAAATGGAAAAACTTCGAAAATAGTAGGATAAAAATAGACTGTAAACAAACTCAGAAATTTGAGCTTGTTTACAGTCTTTTTTATGTCCCTGTGATAGACACAATTAGGCAGTCTTATTGCGATTGATCGATTCTTAGAAGAGTTCGATCGACCGATTGTCTGGTCGATTCCACCTTCCGCAACACAAATCGTTGCTGTCTCAAAAGTGACCGCCTTATTTAATTTCTACTAAATGATCAATAGACAACGGCAACTCCATCATCTTCTCTTTCAAAAATAATGGATACAATTGTATATCCTTCAACTGTTCAAAGCTTTTCCAATAATACGTATGTATTTTGCCATCTTCATTAATAATGAATTCTTCGCCCCTGTTCAAAATTTCGGGATCTTTCAATTCTAATAAATAGAAAAAGCAAATTTCATGAAACTGCTCATTCAATCTTTCTTCATTGAAAAAATTTTCATTCACCCATAACATGCGTTTTATATTCACTTCTGCGGATAGCTCTTCCTCCACTTCCCTTTTCATCGCATCTACGCTTTTTTCATGTAGCATTACCCTTCCACCCGGAACATAGTAATAAGGCTGGTTTTCATCTTGCATAATAAGTAATTTACCATCATGTATTAATAATCCCGCTACACGATAATTGAATCTTCCTTCTGGTGTTTTAAAAGATATATCCATAAAATCCTCCTTTTTTATGTCCCTGTGATAGACACAATTCAGAATAGTATCGAAGTTTTGTCGGACACAGGGACCTATTTCATCCATTCTCCGTATCATACTTATAACAAATGACTGCCTCAACTTGTTGGAAACCTTCTTGAACATATAATGCTTTTGCTCGTTCATTATCCGCATTCACACAAAGGATTGTCTTTGCATATGACTTTTCTTTTGCAATTTGCAAAGCGGATCTAACCAAAATTCTCCCCAATCCCTTCCCTTGATACTCCGGCAATATGGCAATTGGTCCGATGTCCATTATCGGTGAATTTTCGTACTCATCATCAGTACCTCTAATGACTCCGACTGGTAGCTCCTTGTCATATAAAATCATAGAAGCTCCTTCAATATGCTCTTCAGCAGTCATCATTTTTATAACCATTTCTGGTGTGATTGGTGTTTCACTTCCTTGCAATTTTGCAAAACCGGCATTTCTAACCGTACACCAAGCTTCTTCATCTTTTCCTAATTGGAAAGCTCTAAGTGTATAATTCTCTGGTAAACTAAATTCTGGCACTTCCAATTCTTCTCGAACAAGCACAAAGGAGTATCTTTCTATATTAAAATGAAGTCCTTCGATGAACGTTTGTAGCATTTTATTCGTGAATGGAACAAACAAGAAAACTTTATCGAATCCAGCGGTATGCTTTAAAATAGACTCCATCATCATGGAATAACATTCAAGGTTCTCCATCTCTGAATGAAAAATTCGGAAGCGTCCCTTTCTTCCTCGTTTACTATACTCGTCGATCATGAGCGATACTACTCCTACCATGTTACCTTGTTCATTCATCAAAACATAAGTAGGATTCGCTTCATTCGCTTCAAATGTTTGAAAATCTTCCTCATACAAAAATGAATCATCCAGCTGTTCTTTATGCTTCTTGCAGTACTCTATGAAGTCAGGAACTTTCGACTTTGTTAAGCTTTCTACTCTCATTTGATTTCCCCCAATAAAATCATTTCTTCTTTTTAGCCTCTGCCTTTTTTAAATTTTCAGCAACTCTAAACAGTACAATTTCCTTTATCAGTTCATATGGAAGTGGCTCTTCTAATGGAAATTGTACAGAACCCTTCGCTCCCTTATAACCGGATAATTCTTTTTGAAACGCGGCAATTCCACTAGAAGATGGATAGAACCCAATATGATTTTTATAAGCAGCAAAATGTACAAGATTACCATGTAGCGCAAACGTCGGCATTTGGTAGTTAATTTTTTCCTCTGCTTCTGGAGCCGATTCTTTTATTACCATTCTTAATGTATTTAGTTTCCCTTGAATCTCTGCAGAAAATTGGCTTATATATTCATCAATTGTTAGAAAAGTGCTTTTGTTGTCTTCCATCATCTCTTCCTCCCAGTTCAATATACTTAACTTCATTTTAAGCTATAAACTGCTCAATATAAATGATAAAGAAGTAAAAATACCTTACACCCTTATATAAAGGAGTAAGATATTTTTGTGATTCTAATGCAATTCAGAATAGTGTTGAAGTTGTTTCTGACACAGGGACGGATTTTGTTCTCATTGCTTGTGGTATGTATATGCAGTATGGTTCGCTTTCCATATAGTCTCCAGTTGCGCTGTATGCTCTTGATCTAGACCCACCGCATACTTTATTGAATTCACAAACGCCACATTTGCCCTTGTATTTCTCTGGACTTCTTAAATTTTGGAACAGTTCGGATTCACGGTAAATAGTAGCTAATAGTGTTTCGCGGACGTTCCCTGCTTTTATTGGCAATAAACCACTTGGAAACACGTCGCCAGTATGCGAGATAAAGACAAATCCATTGCCATCGTTTACTCCTTTTGGAGCTCTTCCTAAACCATCAATTTGACCCGTTTTTCCTCCCATTAAAGCATCTTCATAAAAGATTTGTTCCTTGTCACTCATTCCTTTTTTCTCTCGCATTTTTTGTTGAATGACCACACGGCGATAATGCTGACCTGCTGTTGTTTTAATATCAAATGGTACTCGCTTCGATAAATCATAAAGCCATCTGAATACTTTCTCATGCTCGACAGAAGTAATCATATCCGATTCTTTTCCTCTACCTGTTGGCACGAGGAAAAAAACGCTCCATAGTACGCAATTTAGTTTTTCCACCATATTTGCTAATTCGTCTAAATGCTCATAATTATATCGTGAAATAACCGTATTGATTTGAAGTGGCATATTTAATTCATGTAAATAGTTGATCGCATTCATCGTTAAATCAAAAGATCCAGTCGTCCCTCTAAAATGGTCATGGATTTCTGCACAGTGGCCATCTATACTGAATGCCCATCTAGCCAAGCCAATGTCTTTTGCTTTTTGCATCACTTCTTTTGTCACATTAGGCGTGGCAGATGGTGTCATGGATACACGTACCCCTTTATTGATCGCATATTGTGCAATCTCAAAAACATCTGGTCGTTCTAAAGGGTCACCACCAGTAAATACAAGCAGTGGATTATCCATTTCATAAATATCATCTATTAATTTTTTTCCTTCATCAAATGATAATTCTAACGGATGTCTATGATGCTGTGCTGTTGCCCGGCAATGTAGGCAATGTAACTGACAAGCACGAGTTAGCTCCCAAATGACGATAAATGGATTTTTATTATAGTCTCGAGTAAACATATGATCCCTCCATAGTGAAATATAAGTATCCCTATGACAGACACAATTTGAATACAATTCAGACTAGTTTTGAAGTTGTGTCAGACACAGGGACCTAAAGGACCTATTTTTTTCCTATCGCAACGCGCCAAAGTTCAGGTCCATTTTCGAGATAATCCCAAGTAAATGTTCCTTCTCTTTCTATCATAAATTGATATTGTAAAGGTTTTGGATCATGATCATTTGTAAGCTCTAAAAATTCTCCAGCGTTTAAACTTTCAAAAGCTTCAAAAATACGAGGATGTCTAATTTTTGGTGCAATATCAGGTGCAAACAGTTTAACGGTAAATTGAATGTCACTCATCTACTATTCCCTCCTAAAATTATTATGTTTCTTTGACATCCTCATCATACTGCTAATACGGTCATCTCAAAGTGAGGAAGCGCACAAAAAAAGTATGATTTCAATCACATACAAGTTGTGTGATTAAAATCATACTCTCTCTACTAATTTTCAAGTAATATTAATAAGACGAGCTTTTAACGATAGAAAGGGTGTTCTCCATGAATCCAGGATCTGTGCAAGAGCTCCTTCAACGATTTCCTTTGTTTAAGGATCTAACAGACTCAGAAATTAAACCAATTGTTCAATTAGCAAAAAACCGTATGTATCGGCAAGGTACGCATATATTTATGCAAGATGATCCATTGACAAATGTGTACTTCATTCATCAAGGACAGATAAAAATATATCGAACAGATATGCAAGGAAAAGAACAAATTGTTAATGTGCTTCAACAAGGTGATATGTTTCCACATATGGGCTTTTTTCGAAAAGGGAATTATCCTGCACATGCCCAAGTGTCAGAGGATGCATTATTAATATATATACCCATTCAATTGTTTGAAGAGTTCTTAGTTACAAATCCAGAAGTTTGCGTGAAAATATTTCGCATTTTAGGAGATAAACTCGTCGATTTACAAAATCGGCTAGAAGAGAAAATTTTGCACAATACGTATGAACAAATTATTTTACTTTTAATTCGCTTAGCCAAAAATCATGGAAAGAAAGTTAACGACACAGAGTTTAGTATTACTACGCACTTTACGAATCGGGATTTAGCTAATATGATAGGCTCCAGTCGTGAAACAGTTAGTAGAACGCTTACTTATCTTAAAAAGAAAGACCTATTATATACAGATTCAATTGGGAATATTGTTTTACATATCGACAAATTAAAGGAAGAGTTATTTTAACTTTGAATGGAAGCATACCAACTACTGGTATGCTTTTTTTCATTTTAGTGATGCAAATCACTGCACCTCTAATTGAAAATGATTATCATATAGGTATTAGATGAAAGGTGGGAATGTTTTATGCAAAAACAAGCGATAATCGAGTTAGATGTACGAGAAGATTTATTATTAAAAAAAGAACCTTTTGATAAAATTATGGGCGTTGTTAAAACGCTAGAAAAGGACCAAGTTTTTGTGTTACATGCCCCGTTTAACCCGACACCATTGCATAAGGTTTTAGGGAGAAAAGGGTTTCAATATGAAACGGAAAAAATAGAAAAAAAACATTGGAAAGTAACTTACTCAAAGAAAAGAGATGTAGAAGCATGATATTAGATAATCGTGGATTAGAGCCACCACAACCAATGATGCGCACTTTAAAAAGACTAGATTTAATGAGCATAGGAGAAAAAATAGCAATCATTAATGACCGCAGACCGATGTTTTTATATGAAGAACTAAATGATCTTGGATACGCCCATGAAACAGAGGAGCTTGAGGACGGCAGTTTTAAAATTACAATTACAAAGTCTGGTGATTAAGTTGATAATAAATACAAATTTCCAATCAAACACGAATATTAAACTACCATTAGCTTTTATTTTATACGCCTTACTAGCATTTGTTGCAGCACAATTTTTGCTCCTTTTTCATAGCAATCTATTAATCGATAGCCAGTTTAGGCTACCAACTATTTGGATGGGGGCACACTTCCTTCTTTTAGGTTTTGCGGCAATGATTGCGATGGGAGCTATGTATCAGTTAGTTCCGGTCGCTTTTTTAACACCTATTTGGAGTCAAAAACTAGGAGCTATTCAGTTTAGCTTTACATTAGTTGGAATTACATCACTTTCGCTATTATTAGGAATTAAGCCTGACATCGCTGTTTACGGAGGAATTTTAACGATTATCGGAATGGTCCTGTTCATTTTCCAAATGGCATTAACTATTGGAAAGCAGAAAAAGAAAAATATCATTACCTATTTCGTTCTTGCCGCAATTACTTGCTTTTTTCTTACTATTTTAGCTGGGTTTTTATTGGCATGGAATATTGCATATGGTGGAATTAGTAGCCATAACACGATTTTAACTTCTCATATTACTCTAGGAGTTGCTGGTTGGTTTACGCTTCTTATTTTTGGTTTTTCGTATAAACTAGTTCCTATGTTTAGCCTTGCACATGGCTTTTCGATGAAATGGGCGAAATTAGCATTCTTTTCTTACTTAGTTGGTTTGCTCGTAGTAATCGTCTCTTTTGGGATGCAGGATACTACACTACGCACCGGTGGTTGGCTATTATTATTTTGTGGATTTACTTTTTTTGTTTTAGATATGAAAGATATTTTATCGAAACGATTGAAAAAGAGACTCGACAAGCCGTTTATGTTTTCCCTTCTAGCTATCGTAAATGGTTTGATCATTCACTTCATTGCATTCATGCTTAGCTTATTTGCAGTCAATCATTTGACTATTTGGAGCTGGTTAATATTTCTTTATGTGATGAGCTGGATTATATTTAGTATTTTAGGTTATTTATATAAAATCGTTCCTTTCCTTTGGTGGACATTTAAATACGCCGATAAAATCGGTAAAGAACAAGTTCCTAATTTAAAAGATATGTTCAATGAAAAGTGGAGCGTACTATTATTTATACTTTTTATCGTTGGCATCACCGGTTTAACTGCTGGTGCGCTCGTTCAAATCAGTATGCTTGTTTTCTTTTTCCAGGCATTATTAGCAATCACTTCACTCGCTTACGCTAGTTCTATTGTTCGTATTTTATTTCATTGATACAGAAAAGGAGTTTTATAATTGGAATCGCTAGTAAAACAATCGTTATATGATGTCGTGGACCCCGAATTAGGGATTAATATTGTAGATTTAGGTTTAGTGTATGATGTTCGTGCAGATGCGAGTAATAATGTAGTGATCATCATGACATTAACAACTCCCGGCTGCCCAATGCATGATAATATTACAAACGGAGTAAAGCACCGTGTCAGTCAGGTAGAAGGTGTCGGAGAGGTTGAAGTAAATGTCGTTTGGGACCCTGCATGGAATCCAGGAAATATGAGTGACCGAGCGAAGGAACTGCTGTAAAGTAGTTGGGAAGGGCTTGTTGGAAAAGGATTTACTTCTTCCAATGAGTTTTTTTGATTGAATGAATGCTCAGGTAAATCAACCATATTCCATCCAACACGAAAACCGCCAAAGATAAATTTGGCGGTTCTTCATTCATAATCGGACTTATCTATAAACAACGCCATTGCAAAATAGATAAAAATACCAGCTGCTTGAAAAACAAATCCCCATCCTAGTGTTTTTTGTTCAATAATTAAATAATTATTACAAAGCTGGATTGGTGTCATTATATACAACCACGCCATACTACTAAATAACACGCTTAATAGAACAAAAATAATATTCTTCCCAATAACCCCAAGCTTTGGCCAACTATCTCGCAAAGGAACACCAGCTAAAAATGGTAAACTAACAAACTTAAATAATTCGATTTTCTGTATAGTCAATGCCTCATCCATCGTGCGCGGAAGCATCCAATAAATAACGATTATCATAAAAAGAATAATTCCTGGTATCCCGTTGCCATTCCATATTGCAAACAAACGTGAAAATCGTCGTTGAAAAAAAGTAGCCATTAATACGCCAACGATTACGAATAACGGCATTTGCATATGCATATGAATCGCCATTACTGACTCCGCTAGCGTTGCAACTGGCGGTAACATTAAGAAAATATAAAGAGTGAGTCCATACAATGGTTGCCTCATATGCTACTCCCCTACTTTCTCTTCTACAATAGATGTCACTTTATTCGCCGCTTCATCTATTTTTTTATAGTCCATCACCTCTACTAAAATGCCATTAGGATCTACTAAATAGAAAGCAGAGTTATGCTGAAAATTTCCATTTTCATCTGGTATGACAATAACGCCAAACTCTTTCAATAAATTCGTCAATTCTGCTTCATTCGTAATTCTCGCCATTCTCCAAGTTTCTCCATCACTATCAAAATAATAGCGATATCTTTCTAGTGTTTCTGGATCATCTTTCGTTGGATCAAAGCTTATGCTTAAAAAGAGAATATCTTCTCCAATATATTTTTGTGGAATTTGATTATATACTTCGGATAAATTCAGTTCTAGCTGTGGGCAAACTTCTGTACAAGCTGTGTAAATAAATGTAAGAAGCACATATTTCCCTTTAAACTCTGAAAATGGATACACTCTCCCTTTGCTATCCTCCAGCGTTACTTCTGGGAACACTGGATTTTCCTTCATTAGTTTATTGACCCTGGCAGTTTCGGCTGTATAAGCTGTAAAACCATCCGTACCAACAAAAAGCAAGGAAACTCCAAATAGAATTACAAGAAAAATCGCTATTTTATTTGGCTTATTTTGAATCATACAAATCACGTCCTATGCTTTGAAATAGAAGGAGATAGTCTTTCTATCAGACTATCTCCGAGTGTTGTATGCTACCAAGTTCTAAAAGGTGGAGAGCCTGGTGGTGCATTAATAATCATGTCCACAACAGGAATTACGTATGCCATTGATACGACTATTATCATTAACACAATCCATAATGTCCATCGCTCTGTCCATTTTGGTGTTGGTGCAGCATCGTCTTCTGACTCTGCAAGTGGGAATTCTGTTTCTCCTTTTGGTGCTTTAAACATAAGGTAGAAAACGATGTAGACCATTAAGACAACACCAATCATTAATAGTGTTCCGCCGATTGCTAAGAATATTAAGTATGGGTCCCAACTTAACGCTGTAGCATTATCCCCGTATGTTGAATAAGAAGTTCTTCTTGGTGAACCAATCAGTCCAACCATATGCATGGACCCAGACATGAATATCATTCCTATTGTCCAGATAATTGTCTGAATCACACCTAATTTATTGATTGCTGGAGTAAGCACACGTTTTGTTAAAAACGGTATTAACCAATATGCAACCCCGAAGAAGGATAAGACAACTGTCACTCCTAATGTTAAGTGGAAGTGGCCTACAATCCATAATGAGTTATGCACGACTTGATTTAATTGATTGTTTGTTTGGGCAATTCCACCTGCTCCCGCTGGAATAAACGCAAACATCGCAATAACTGGCGCAAGGAAGCGAACATCTCCCCAAGGCAATACTTTAAACCAACCAAGCAATCCTTTTGCACCTTTTCTTCTGCCAGTGCGTTCAAATACCGCAAACATCGCAAAAGCTGTCATTAATGAAGGAAAACCTATTGATAGACTCATAAATACGTGCATGAATTTGATACTTTCTGTAATACCTGGGTCAACAATTTGATGGTGAAATCCACCTGTAATATTTAACACAACTAACATAATCACGACTAAGCGAGCTAATGAATCACTGAACAATTTACCGCCGATAATTCTCGGAACTGCTACATACCAAGTTGATACTGCTGTCAAATACCAAATATTTACGAGCGTATGCCCGAAGCTCCAAAACAGTGTTCTACTTAACATAACGTTAATCGTATCTGTCCATCCAAAAGCCCATGGAATAATCATTAACACTTCTGCTGTTACACCAAAGCTTCCGAAAAATAGTAGGACGAATACGCCGACTGCAAAAAATGCAAGCAATGGAATATGCTTCCCTTTATGTTTTTTACGCCAATCTGCTACGTTGATAAATGCCCCGAACGCCGATGTCCAAATACCAATAACAAGAAATACTAAACCTACATAAAACCAAGGGGATGCAGCCATCGGAGGGTAAAACGAGTACATGACAGATGCGTCACCCATCACAATCGTTACGGTTGCAAACACAACTCCGATTACCATTAATCCAAAAGCAATCCAGCCCATCTTCCTTACTTTCGGAAGAAGTCCACCAAGTGTATGGGAAAGTGCTGCGTAGAAATACCCGATTGTAAATGTCGTACTAAATACGAGAACTAATAAAACCCCGTGTGCTGTAAGTATTTGATAATAATTCAGCCATGCTGGCAATTCTAGTAATCCCGCGCGGTTAAGTCCTTGGAGTAACCCTAGCGTTCCTCCGAGAAAAAATGCGATAAATGCTACTGCAAAAAGAGTTAACGACAAACGTGCATCTTTTGGATTAGCACCTAACATATTATTTACTTTGTTTTTCATAGAACCTTTTGCTTCCGCTCCCATGTTAATATTCTCCTTCCCTATTTAACTGTAATTGTTGTGCTCATCATCTGATGGCCGGCACCACAATATTCATTACATAAAACTAAATATTCTCCAGGTTCATCAAACTTTTGTGTGATTTTTTGAATATGACCAGGCATTACCATTGCATTCAAATTCGTTTTAGCAACTTGAAATCCATGTACAACATCTTTTGATGTCATGATAAAAGTCACCTCTGCCCCTGCTGGTATTTCTATTTCACTTGGTGTGAAAGAGAATAATTGCAATGTCATGATCACTTCATATTTATTATCACCTGTTTGAAAAACACCCGTGTTGTCGAATGGAGCGGTTTCATCTACCTTCTGCGGATCGATTAACTCCGTTCCACTTGGTGGTCCCATCTCCAATGCAAATGCTTGATACCCGGTTATGACCATAGAAATAACTAAAATTGCAACTCCGATAATCAGCCATATTTCTTCCGTACGATGCATTTTCATCTGCCTTCTCCTCCTTAAATTCTATCCATGTATAACACGAGCAATAATACGATGCAAAAAACGATCGTTCCCCCTACCAAAACGATGGAGGAAAACAAAGTTCCTCTTAACGATTCTTCATCCTTATTCTTTTTCATCTCCGAAGCCCTCCTTCTTCTTTTGTTCCTACCCTTATTCTATTTTCAAAGCGTTTTCATAACAGTGAACCAAATCACTTGAGCATGTGATTTTGAACACCAATGCTGGTATTGATGGCGAAATGGTGAACTTATTATGTCCCTGTGACAGACACAGGAGTATCGGACACAAGGACCGAAATATGCGCACCAAAAAAGGCACCCAAAAGTCAAATATTGACTAGTTGGTTGCCTTCTTTATGTTCATCTTACCTGAAATTTAATATATGTCCGATCATCAAATGATTTATTTCCTTTTTGCAATCCCTTTGCCGACTTAAACTGTCGAAAACAAAGAGGGTCTATTGCAAGTAATTCATTCAAAGCTGCTTCCGTTTCCTCAATAGACTCTTTAATAATTGGGTAGCCATCGGAAGCAAGGATTATCGTTTTTGCATCTTCAGGAACTTTAATCGTTTTAACGCGTGAAAAGTCTATATCAAAACCATTAATGACTTCAAAGCCGTACTGATTTTCTGTATCATTTTGCAAATAATATTGTTGCTTAATTAACGGTTTAATAAAGTCCCATCCTGTATCATGATCCATCAAATTTTCAATTGTTTTACCGTTCTTTAACTCGGTTTCTAAATACAATGATCGTGCATTGGCCGTAATAGCATCAAGTGGCTTTTCATTTGTATGTAACTGACCATCAATCATGCACAGTGAGTCGCCAATTTGCCAAACCTCTTCGAAATAACGACTATAGCAAATTAAACAGGCTGTTGGGGCCATCCAAGCATATTGTTCAATCTCTCTAACTAGATTCAATCGTTCGTACTTTGACTGTAAGCTTTCGTTAATCTGTCCAATTAATTCAACCAAGGTTACTTCTGCTTCCGCTTCTAATAGCGTCTCTTGCACCACTTCCGCTGCAAATCTTCCAGGTGCTTTGCCGCCAATAAGTCGGTCTGAAATATTCGTTGCACCATCGATAACCGCGACAAAATCGTCCGTCACTACGTATAAATCTTCACATACTTCTGGATTACCAAACTTTCCTTCATTCAATAGTTCTATCATCGAGATTCTCATGAAATGATCACCCTATTCTCTATTCTCGTTAGCACGAATCAATTGCTTCCATTCCGTTTCGTCTTCTAGTCTTACTACCCGACCTTCCGCCTTCAAACTATCAATTACAATATTTCGGTAATACGGAAAATGGCGATAATACTTTTGATAAGATTCATTTTGGATAAGCGTTTTACTTGCTGGAATCGTAGAATTTGATAATGCGAATGTTTTTAATTGCTCTTCCTTCTGAATATATTGAAGAAAATTTTCCATATAGTCAGCTAGTCGCTCACTTTTATTAAAAATGATTAAACCATTCCCATTCGGAATTAACTTTTCAGATTCCAAAGGGAATGGAATTACTTGCCACTTGAACTTACTTCCTATTAACTTTTCGATTAACTGAAGCTTGTTAGATGAACTTATTAAAATTCCACCTTCACCATTCACGAATTCCGTTAAGGCTAGATGATTTTGATGGAAAAGAAACTCTTTATTTTCTGCCACCAATATGGAGGCATGATGTTCATTTATAGCACTTGGATTGGCATTTATATTCATTAAATACCATGGGTAAAGATTATCCGCATTTAAGCCCCATTTTAGTTTTGCATTTTTCCCTTTGGAAATTTCATTGGAAGCTGCGATAACTGACTGCAAACTATCCAATGTACTCAGCTCAATTTGGCTTTGCGAAAGATGTGCTTCATTGACAAATAAAAGCGGCACTTCATAACTAATTGGCATAGCCCATAAAGTATCCTCATACTGGAATCGCTTCCTAATCGCATCTGGAAGCTCCTCTTCATATCCAGTAGATAAATAGGTAGACACTGGAATAATTGCCCCCGACTCAATAAAAGAGTGAATTCCATACCACGATGGAATTTCCGCAAAATCAGGAGGGGTACCCGCCGACTGAGCCGCATAAAGTTCATCCACTAATGTAAGCGGATTTTTCACGAATTTTGTAATTACTTTAATCGTTGGATTATCCTTTTCAAACTGCTTTGCAAGTTCGACTAACTCTGAAGAATACAGCCAAAATGTAAATTGTTCTTTATTAATTATTTGTTGATCAATTGTATTTTCGGGCTTTAGTGAATAGAGGAAAAACACACATAGAAAAATAATGAGTGCACTGATGACAACAAACCATTTTTTCAATGCAATGCCTCCTAATCCACCGAATCGCTTTAACCCCATTCAATAGGATTAAATCGGTACACCTTTTTTTCCAGAAATGATAGTTACAATTATCAATGAAACGATTGTACTTACCGACAAAATGGTTGCTAATGCGGCTGCCGTTCCAAAGTTAGCCGTGAACACTTCACTATAAATTGCAACCGTAATAGTCGAAGTTGCACCCGCATATAGCACAATCGTAGAACTCAACTCGTTAATCGTCGTCACCCAACTTAAAATCGCACCTGACAAAACACCAGGTAACATAAGGATGGCGGTCGTTTTAAAGAATGTTTTCATCGGTGGTACGCCAAGACTAATCGATGCTTCTTCCACACTCTTATCTATTTGATGCAAAATTGCGGTACTCGATCGCATCGTATAAGGCAATTTTCTAATACAATAGGCGATAACTAAAATAATCCAAGTACCGGTTAATGCAAATGGGGGTTTATTGAATGCAACAATCAAACTAATACCTAGCACTGTTCCCGGCATAACATACGGAATCATAATTAGTGTATCTAATAAAGCCGTAAATTTTGAACTTCTCCTGACTACAACATACGATAATAATAAACCTGCAATAACCATAAAAGCAATGGCGACACTTGCATAAGTGAATGTGTTAATAATCGCTTTTGGTACTCGGTACAGTACTTCACGATAGCTATCCAAACTAAATTGACGCACAAACACAGGACCATTTGTTTTCAAAAAGGATGTTGTAATTACTGTTGCTTGTGGAATAATCGATACCCCTACAACAATCCCTACATATAAAAGTGCAAAAAACTTTTGGACTGGTTTTAGCTTAATCAATGCGGGTGGTCTCATTGAACTCATTGTAAATGTTTTGCGTGATACTAAATAGCGTTGTAAAAACAAAATACTCGTACTAACAGTTAATAAAATCATACTTAATGTACTTGCCATTGCTGGATTTGAACCTAGTTCACTTATAAATTGTTCGTAGGCTAATATGGGCAACACCTTTATTCCTTGCCCCATTAACATTGGCGTACCAAAATCAGCGAATGAAGCCATAAACACCATTAATGCTCCTGTTGACAATGTAGGGAAAATTAATGGAATGGTAACTGTTCTTAACTTTTGCCAGCGCGTGCTACCTAAACTTTCAGATGCTTCTTCCAACGAAGAATCAATTGTTTTTAATGCACCCGATACATACAAGTAAATATGGGGATAAAACTGGATTGTGAATACCCAAATCATCCCATGCAAACCATAAATCGATTTCGTATTTATGCCAATTTCATGAAAAAACCGTGTTAAAAATCCGTTATTTCCAAGCATTAAAATCCATGAATATGCACCAATAAATGGTGGTGAAAGCAATGTTAAAATAATGAGGATATGAATTGTTTTCTTAAACGGAATATCAAAACGTGCCATAATATAAGCTAGCGGAAGACCAATACAAATCGCAAAAATTGTCGCTAGTGTACAAACGAACAAACTATTTGTTAAAGCTCCATAATAATATTTCAATGTAAAAAAGTCTTTATATGTTTCTAGCGTTAAGTTTCCATCATAATAGAAACTATTGATAAAAATATTAAACAGCGGATAAACTAAAAACAACAGGACTAATAAGAAAGCAAAAATCGTTACTAAGTTCCAAAAATCCCATCGGAAAAGCTTTCTTTTTCTAGGCTTGCGCGCTTGTTTTTCCATGGAGATTCAATGCCTCCTCCCCATCTTCCGAATAAATTATTGCTTCCTCCGGATTAAGATAAAGTTCAATGACATCTCCTAGATTAATAAGATCTCGATAACTTACTGCATGTTCATTAATACTAATCGATACACCTGAAGTAAGTTCTACACGATACTCGACTTTCTCCCCTAGAAATACAGCTTCTTTTACCGTTCCTTTTATATACGTTTTTTCACTATTCATTTCCATTCTTTTGATTTTAATTTGTTCCGGTCTTACGCTGTAAATCACTTTTCCAGTATATTTTTTATCAATGTTCATCGGGTACTCTACGCCTTCAATCCATATGCTAGAGTTCGAAGTTAGCTCTGCTTCTAAAAAGTTCGTTGACCCTATAAAGTTGGCTACAAATTTATTTTGTGGTTGCAAATAGATTTCATGTGGTCTGCCTACTTGTTGAATTATCCCGTTATTAAGTACGGCGATTCGATCGGAAACAGCAAGTGCCTCTTCTTGATCATGCGTCACATAAATAGTCGTTATGTTAAGCCTCTTCTGCAGTTCTCGAATATCCGAGCGCATTTTTAAACGGAGTTTGGCATCTAAGTTGGACAAAGGCTCATCCATCAGTAGCAAACCTGGATGAATAACAATTGCTCGAGCAAGTGCTATCCTTTGCTGCTGCCCCCCACTCATTTGAGCAGGCTGACGGTCTTTTAAGTGTGACAATTCCACCATCTCTAATGCTTCCATTACTCGACGTTGAATTTCATCCTTTTTTACTTTTCTCGCTTTTAGCCCATAAGCTACATTATCAAACACCGACATATGTGGGAAAATAGCGTAACTTTGAAATACCATCCCTATATTTCTTTTGTGCGCTGGTAAATCACTTATGCATTCTTCTCCAAAATATATATCCCCTTCATCTTGACGATAAAATCCAGCAAGTGCTCGTAATAGTGTTGTTTTTCCACATCCACTTGGCCCAAGCAATGTAAAAAACTCTCCTTCTTGAATATGAATTTCAGCATTATTCACAGCCTTCATATCACCAAAGTATTTGGTTACTTTATCTATTCGAATATCTGTCACTGTAAACTTCCTCCTTTTAAGAAAAGCGTAAGCGCCTATGTCTGCCCTGAAACGCAAATGGGGAAAAGCGAGGAGGCAGCTCCCCAGCCACCACAGCTTTGTTTTTTGCGACGAGTAACCGCAGGAGCAGTTTTCACATTTGACCTCAAGAGGCTAGGCGCTGTAGCTAGACAATTACTGAGTATGAAAGCAGATACTTTCTTATTCTTTTAAAAAAAGAATCGTTTGTGATAAACGATTCTTTCTTCTCACCACTCAACATACTACTGATTTATTTTCCAATAATAATATCTTGGAATTTTTTCATAACATCTTCTTGATTGTCAGATGCCCATTTGAAGTTATAATCCACTAGTGGGATATCAGCCGAAGGAATTAATCCTTCTGGTGCAGCAACATCACCAAGAATTGAACGTCTATTGAATTCTTTTACAATAATTTCTTGCACATCTTCACTTGCTAAGAAGTCTAAGAATAATTGTGCATTTTCTTCATTTTTTGCTCCCTTAATAACAGCCATGCCATCTGGAACAGCCGAAGTTCCTTCCGATGGATAAACAACATCTACATTAGCTCCACCAGAAATATAACGGTATGCCGCTTCTTCTAATGTAATACCAAGTGGAAATTCTCCATCAGCAACGCCTTTAAAAACCATACTTGATCCACCTAAAACCTTACCATCTAGGTTGGCAACAAATTTATTTACAAAATCCCAGCCTTCTTGGCCATCGTCTTTATTAGCAAATAGCATTGTTACAAGCTGTGTAAAAGATGAACCTGACTTCGCTGGGTCAGCATATGCAATTTTGCCTTTCCATTTTGGATCAAGTAAATCACTCCATGATTTTGGTACTTCATCTTCTTTCACCATATCTTTGTTGTACATAATAACCATCGGTAGTGCAGAGAATCCAGTCCAAGCACCGTCTTCGCTTTTGTAAATAGCATCAATTTCGCTATCATTTGCAACTTTATATGGTGCAAAGTTTTCCGTAAAAGCAGCTAAAGATTCTGCGCCACCACCCCAGAAAACATCTCCAAGTGGATTTCCAGATTCTGCTTTCATACGATTTAATAATTCTCCTGTACCACCTGTTACAAGTTCTACTTCAATTTTAGTTCTATCTTGAAATTCCTTTACAATTGGATTAATAATTTCAGCTTGGTGCGGTGAGTAAACGGTTACTTTTGTTGAAGCTTTTTTCTCTGGTTCTGCTTCCGTTTTCGTAGTTGTATCTGAATCAGTTCCTGCATTCGTTTCAGTATTAGGTTTTACTTCCTCATTTCCACATGCTGCAACGACTAGAGCAAGTAAAGCAATTAACACAAAAAATAAAAACTTTTTCAATAAATTCAGCCCCTCATTCTTATTTTTTATTTCTAGTGCAATTATAGCTACCTACTGGAAGCGTTTACAATGTGGTATATTTTCCTTAATGTTTAAAATATTTCGTATACAAAAAATATGTAGGCGCACTTTAATACTAGGACACTAGTTTCCTACTCGCTATAGGCTTCACATTTGGCCATACGATGATCGCCTTCCGCTCTCTGGAAACTTCCACACCAAGTATAGTAATGCTTTTGGAAATAGAAGAAGCAAGTGACATTCTATATCATCTGAAGACCGCCAAAGATACATTTTCTAAAAAAAGAAAGAGGTATTGCTGCATACAAAAGAATATGAATATATTTTTCTAACCTAGTGAATGTAGCGTCAGCTTGTAACCGAATTCTTACTATCATTTCATATTCTTTCTTGTGTAAGTCCTCCATTCAATCAAACTTTCTTATTTGTATTTCGATAAAGGGATGGCGTCATTCCAGTATACTTTTTAAAAATTTGGCTGAAGTAACGTTGATCAGTATATCCTACTGCACTGCCTACCTCATTTGATTTCATAGAAGAATAACCAAGCAAGTCCTTTGCAATTTCCATACGATATTCCGTTACATACTCGATGAAATTTTTCCCTGTTTGTTGTTTAAATACTCTACTAAAATAGCTATCTGATATAAAAAACTTTGCTGCTAAAGATTGAAGTGTAATTGCTTGTTGATAATTCTCTTTCACATACAAAAAGACTTCTTCCATATTAATAGGCGATTGTGTATGCTCATGAAACAAACAACCTAGCGCTGGACCAAACTTATTTTGTTCTTTTGCCATAAGTGCTTGTTTATACAAATTAGGAAGGTCATCATAATTACCTGATAAACTACTACATCCCCCTACAATTTTATTGTCCGTAAAATACCCATCTAGTTGTTGAAAAAACGGTTGCTTCTGTTCTGCTTCTTCCAAAAATAAAATACCACCCTCAAAACTTTTAACTCCTAGTTCATTCATTTGTGGTCCATTTTCTTGCTCACTTTCCCAACAAACAATCGCATACTTTCCTTTTAACCCCAACTGATTGAATGCATGTTCCTCTGCCTTTTGCTCACCAAGAATAACTTTAAGTAAATAATTGTCTTCTTTTTCTCTTTTTTCTTTTTCCTCGATTTCTATTTGGTGCACAAGCTTGTTCACGGTATATATCAAATCTTCATCTACGATTGGTTTCAATAAATAATCATCTGCACCCATTTTTAATGCCTTTTGTGCATATTCAAATTCCCCAAAACCAGAAATAATAACCGATTTTAAAAGCGGATTGATTTCTTTAGCCACTCCAATTAGCTCAAGCCCATCCAAACCGGGCATTCGAATATCTGTTAATAATAAATGAGGTGCTTCCGATTTGATTAAAGAAATAGCTTCATACCCATCCGCAGCAGTACCAACTACTTCTATTCCTAATTCCGTCCAATCAAACCCTTGATGAAGCCTTTCTCGGATTAGCCACTCATCATCTGCAATAACCATTTTAATCAATGACCTTTCCCCCATTCTTCCTTATCACCGGTAGCTTCATAATAACAGTCGTACCAACATTCTCTTCGCTATCAATCTTTAAACCATACGATTCTCCGTAATACAAAGAAACTCTTCTAACTAC
Source organism: Psychrobacillus sp. (assembly GCF_032154225.1). Taxonomy (GTDB): domain Bacteria; phylum Bacillota; class Bacilli; order Bacillales_A; family Planococcaceae; genus Psychrobacillus. The sequence goes on along the minus strand of NZ_JALDYF010000011.1, from coordinate 64,051 downwards.
ATTTTCTAATCCAATTCCTAATTTGGACGATGAAACTTTGCTTTCAAACAAGTTCGTAACTTCCGCTAGCTTAACTGGATTCATCCCTTTTCCATCATCTTTTACTTGAATCGATAATACAGAATCGTCGTTATAAATTTGAATAAATAACACACCTTGACCAACTTTTGTTTCCAGTCCATGTATAATGGCATTCTCGACAATTGGCTGTATTAACAAAGGGGGAATTAATAATCCCTTCGCTGATTCTTCCACTGAAATGATAATCTCTATTTTTTTCTGAAATCTAACTTCCTGAATAAATAAATAACGTTCCAATAGCAATAAATCTTCTTCTAATAAAACATATTCGCTGTCTTTTTTAATGGAATAGCGCATCATTTCAGCTAATGCAATCGCTAGCTCACTAATCATTTTTACGCCTTTTATTTTGGCAATAGCACTCATCGTTTCAAGCGTGTTATAAAGAAAGTGAGGATTGATTTGTGCACGCAAAGCATTAATTTCAGCATCTTGTAGGCGGCTTTTCTTTTCTAAACTTTCTTTCATAGATGTATTTAGCTTCGTAATCATGCTATTGAAATTTGTTCCAAGCTCACTTACCTCATCTTGATATGTAGCTTGAAATTGAACATCTAGATTTCCTTTCTCTACTTTCTTCATAACTCTTTTTAATTTATTGATTGGTGACGTAATCGAAATAGCAAATAAGTATGTAAACCAAATCGTAATGATGGAAGCCATCACAATTAATAATAGAGTCAAATATTTGATTGGCTGACTGTTTTTCGTCACTTCATCTTCAGGTAAGTAGTTAACGATTTTATAATGGGTTTCTTCATTTGTATCAAAGATTGTAATATACTTTTGGTTATTTAAAGTTGTATCAAAAAATCCTCTTTGACTTTGTAAAATACTATTAATCGATTCGTGGGTCATTTTTGTTCCAATCGTTGTTTTACTTGGATAACCAGAAATGACATACCCTTCTGAATCAATTAAATATATTTGATTTTTACTATTTTGGTAATTAGATTGATACAGTTCTGCAATGGATGGCTCTAGTATATCGATTATTAAATAACCAATTGGCTCACTATCCTCATTCTTTAAAAGCCTGCCTACGCGAAGAACAACTTCTTGCGACTCTGTATGCCGGATTGTATAGTGCGTATCCCAAACAGCTGCTCCATTCGCTTTTTTAGCTTTTCGAAACACACCCCAGTTTTCTGAAATTTGATTATATTGTGGCGGTAAATAATCTCCAGTAAAGTATCGATCACCATTAAAACCAATAATATAGAGATTAATCGTCCAATTTTTCGTACCTAAAAAAGAGTCAAACAATGCATTCACTTGTTCAAAATCTTGGTATTTTTCTAAGTTTGTTCGTGCTTCGTCTTTTTGTAGCTTTTCCTGCACTAAATCTGAACGGTAAATATAATTACTCAATTGCTCGATATCGCGTGAAAAAAAAGCGAGATTTTTATTTATTTGCGTCAAATTTTCCATAATCCCAGTACTTGCTTGTTCCTTCACCATCTTAGAGGAAACCTGATAAGTGAATATGCCTAAAAGCAATAGGGGAATTAATGTAATCGCTGAAAAAAACAGCATCAGCTTTGTTTGTAATTTTAAACTCATCAACTTTCTAAACATTTCAATCACCCGCTTCTCACGTTGGATTATATATTCATATATATATAATCACTAAAAATTCCGAACATTTCATCAAGGTGTTTCCAATATAACAAAAACAAGAAAAAGTCGAAACTCTTTTCTTGTTTTTAGATGTTTCGTATTCAGTTTAGGAGAGCATTCATTCACGGCGTATATTTTTCCGAAATCTTTACGACTTCATCATCTTTTATTGTTAAGTAAAAAGGAACTTTATATCTGTCTATTATCTTGGAAAATTCATCTATAGCAATGCTTAAAGGTTCTTGAAGATTACTTCCATTTACAATATCTATCTCTACTGTTTTCGATACTATTAAACTTTCCGTTTGCTCCGATTCATTGTAAATTAGAAAGCCGCTTGGTAAATCTGATTCTAGATCTAATCCTAACTCTTTCACTCGCTCTATATCTTGATGGTCTACCCATTCTATTTCATCAAAAGTTAACTTCCCAGCTATTTCATCATAATCCTTTAAGTATGCTAATAATTCTTCCGATCGAGTTGCCTTTTGTTCTTCGCTACACGCACTAACTAACAAAGCACCAATAATTATAGTAATGAGAAACACAATTGGTTTGAATGAAATAGATTTCAATTTCCCACGAAAATTTATAGTTAAGCTCAACCTTTCGATTCTCCTTTATGCTTCTTTTTTCTAAAAAGGAGCCATAAACAAACGAAGATGATAAACGCTACAAATTCTAAAGACAGGATATACCACGGATAAGGACCTAAAAAGTCGAGAAGACTTCCATTCGTTGGTTTCTCCTTTAAAAACATATAATTCCCTTGAAGCATAATATTCAGAGCAAATACACAAGGCAGCAATATATTTAATGCAACCATCGTTTTAATAATACCTTTGAAAGTAGGACGGTACCCTTTCACCCATGTAAAATAAAGTGCCGTTAAAATGATTCCGAAATGCACATAAAAAAAGTGGAAGTATCGAAAATGAGGAAAGCTAAGATCTAAAACTGGCGTCGCAACCGCTTGAAGGGCTCCTCCAATCCCAGCATAAAAAACAAAATCATATATATGCTTATTCCCAGTCCATAAAAGAACAATCGTCATCATTAAACTAATACTACATAATTCAAGTGGTAATGAGTTGCTCCAATTCCAACTTCCAGATTGATAGAGCCATATGTGATAAAGGACTTCCATCATTAATAATGACAGCGCAAAGATGCGTTCAATTAGTCTAATCTTCTCCTTTTGAATAGACCATTTCTTCTTTGTCAAAAATAGTAGAAGGATTAAAAAGCCTAGCGCTGCCATTGCTCCAAAATGCGCAATTGAAAACATTACGAATGTAGGCTCCATTTTCTCACCCCCCCCCTTTTTCAGTTCTTCTATTAATATTCGAGTTCACCAGCCAAAATCCCTTTGCTTATAACTTGCGAATTATTTATGGAACTCGTAGGTAACAGTTTATACATTATCGGAGATTATTGAATAACTTATATTATGTTAAAAGCTAAGAGAAATCTAAAGGAGGTTTTTGATTTGTCACAGAGAAGAAATGCGAAGCTTGGTTTTTGTGTGTTTCCTGGATATAACTGGTGTGGACCTGGTTGTAGCGGACCTGGTGCACCTATAAATGATGTAGATGCTGCGTGCAAGGCACACGACGATTGTTACAGCAGCGGAAGAAACCGGTGTGAATGTGATTATGAATTTCTTCGCCAACTGCAGCCCAAAATAAATCCATACACTCAAAAAGGAAGACATGCTCGTATGCTTTATAATTATATGAAATTACAAACAGTTTTCACATGTAACCCTAATAGAAAGTAGACAGTTTCAGGTTCTCAATCTATTTATAAAAAAATAGATCGAGAACCTGGATTTCATATTTATTCTATTACAATTTAATCTTCTTACCAGTATATTTTTCCAAAGGCTTATACTTATTTGTTAATTTACCTATTTGGATTAAAGTGCCGAATAATGCCCGCTGTAACCACAATGGCTTATCTGTAACTAACGTATTTTGGAGTACTAGAATCAATGCAATATGAAACAAACTCTTTGGTACACCTTTATCATCCGTAAGCCCATCGTCCATCAATCCATAATGAATACGCACCGATTCCTCAAACTGCTGAGGTGGAGTTAACCTCACTTGGAAAACGACTGGTTCATCATGCGCATTGCGGAAAGTATGCGCAGTACCTATCGGAGCCGTTAACGCTTCTCCAACTTCTACAATTTGCTCTACTTTATTAATATTTACTGTAAGGTTACCTTCCTTTACGACAAACTCTTCCACAAATCGATCATGGCAATGTAATGGCGGCCCTTCTCCATTTGGTGGTAAAGATACTTCTATTAATAAATACTCCCCATTTGTTTCACTACTCGTTTTTAAAAATGTAATAGATTCTCCAGTATATTTATGTGTAACCGTGTTTGCTAATAAAGACAATTTAATTTCCTCCGATGATAAAAATCTTTCTTATTGGTTTTAATAGGATTTCTCCATTCACTCCAACTACTTTAGTTGTTGTAAGATAATAATGTTCACCTTTTTTATATGATATTTTATTTGTAATAATAATTGTTTTTCCATCCTTGGAAAGAATTATTTTTACATCCTAATCTCAGTACTTATCTTTCTATTAAAAAGTATATACAGTACTTTTCATAACGACAATACTGAGGAATGTTAGTAGTCCAAATTACACTGAAGACAAAAGCTGTAAAAAAGTACAAATAAAAACCAGCTACAGTCATATCGCTGGTTTTTATTTGTACTTAATATTTATTTCATATGAACATTTCGTTTATTATTTTATGTTAATCCTCACCCTATTACGTCCGTTCATTTTTGCTTCGTATAATCCTTCATCAGCAATTGTATATATTTCTTCCATATCTCTGAACTTATTGCACTTTCCATGTACTCCGCCAACACTAATTGTTATAGGATATGAATGCTGTTCCCAGCAGTAAAGTAATGGCAGAGATTCCACTTTCACTCTCAGTTCTTCTGCAATTTGAATCACTTTTTCTTGACTAATATCTTTCAAAAAGCAAACAAATTCTTCCCCGCCAAATCTTCCTAAAATACCTTCTCGCGTTTCAATGACAGCATTCATACAAGCTGCCACTTCCTTCAAACAACGGTCACCTTCCATATGACCGTGAAAATCATTGTAACGCTTGAAGTGATCAATATCGATCATGAGCAAAGCGACCTCCAACGTGTGATTCCTTTCATCACTTCTAAACTCCGAAAGATATTTCGTCACATGTTTACGATTAGCAAGTTTGGTCAAATCATCATAAAAAACTTCTCCACTTAAGTGTAAATTCGTTTTCTCAAGATCTTCTACTATTTTCTGTTGCGTAGAAATCTCATTTTTCAAATGCTCATTCATTTTGGCAATTTCTTCGACTTCTTTCCCAGCAAAAAGCTTATTTAATTCTAGTTTAATAATCTCTAACTTTTGTGATATTCCGGTAGACTCAATTACTTGTTCTATAAGATGATACTTTTTATAGTAACCTAATGCCAAATCATGCTGTCCTTTAGACTCATAAAAATTCGACAGTCGATAAAAAATTTGGCTTAGCTGTTTCCTTGCTTGAATTTCTTCCGCAATATGAATCGCATCATAAAGATAATCTAAAAACGCCTCTTCATTTACTTGCTGTTCATACTCGGCTAAATTAATTAATACGTCAATTGCATAGAATTTATTTCCGATTGCTTCTAATCGATTCAATGCCTGCATATAATAATGTTTTGCTTGCTTAAAATCCTGCTGAAGAAAATAAATTTTTCCAATTCTATTTTCGACTTCTGCTAGTGGAGCCACATCATCCAGCTTCAACAACATCTCATAACTTTTTTGATAATAATCAAAACTTTTCTTAAAACGATTCTGTGTAAAATAAATCCATCCCATATTCAATAGAATAACAGCTCGATTTCTTTTAAAATCTTGCTGCTCTAATATATCTAGTGCCTTCCCATAAGCAGCAAGGGCTTCTTCTACATTTCCAACTTCCTTATATACCTCACCCATATTATTATGAATACTACTTAAAATTCCTAGATCATTTGCTTCTTCTCCAAACTGTAGTGCTTTTAAAAGATTTTCTAGGGACTGTTCATACATCCCGCTATAAAAGTACGCTATTCCAATTAAATTGAGCGATTCAGCTATTCCGAAACGGTCATTTAGTTCTCTATATATTTGATACGCATCGTATGCATAATCATAACATTTTTCCAGTTTTGTCATAGAGCGACAAGCAAGTGCCATGACAAATAAAGAATCTGCTTGTTCCTTTTTACATTCCGATGCACTTGCTAATTTGTATGCTAAAGAAGCTTCTTCAAATGCTTTGGTAGGATATTTTAAAGCTATTTCTTTTGCTTCGTTAATTTTTTCTATTAAAGTCTTTAACTCCGAAATCACACATGTCCCTCCCGTCGTTTAAAAATTTTTAGCTCTTCCATCTTTCCAATTTAGGAATATTTTTCGTGAAAAGTTTAGCTAAAAACCTAGGTAATTTCATCTCTATCATTTTATCCATTACTATTTCTTTCATACCATCTACAGTCACATTTGGCATCGTGAATTGTCCATTTTCATAACAATGAATGCAATACTTATTGCTTTTCGTCCCATTTGCCTCAGTTCCTACTATTTTTTCATCTTTTTTAATTGGCATACCGCAACTTTGACAATTTTTATAATTATTTTGCATTATATTGTCCCCCTATTATAATTCTTTTCATTAATAGTAAGTAATATAGTTTGTTCACTCTTCTGAATTTTCTAATATAATAGTATCATATTAATGGAAACATAATCGTCTTTTATCCTTTAATTGTGGAAAAGTTTTTCAACTGTAACGTTGGTTAAGTTGAAGTTAACAGATGGATTGGAAAGGAGTCTTATTTTGGACAATAATAAGTATAAACCAAAAACAGTAAGTGTTATTAAAAAAGGTATAAGTTTTGGCACTTGCCTGTCTATTGTTATTTCGTATTCGGCTTATAAATCGATAGGTTGGGCTATTATACACGGTTGTTTAAGCTGGCTTTATGTTATTTATTACTTCGCCAAATACTCTACTAGTTTATTTTAAATTGTTTTTTTATAGAGGTGAAACACTTGTTAAAAGACACTGTACAAATACGTTTTAGTCTTGCAGCGGATGAATGGCCAATTGATGAATTTATTGAAAAAATTGGAGATATTGCAACAGAGACATATAAAAATGGAGATATTTTTGTTCGAAGTACAAGAGAAATGCAAAGATTTGAAACGGTATGGACTATCAAATCTGAGGTTATGAAAATTGAGTATGCTGGCGATGAAGATATGCAGTTTTTTGAGTCAATTATTGCACCATTGCGCCCTCATATCGAATTGATTAATCACTATAAAGAGAAGTATCAAATTACACCTATTTTCTTCGCACATTATCGTTTTTACTGGGCACAGACTCCAGGTATGCGTTTGTATCCAGAAATTATTACATTCGCACATCAAATTGGAGCAATCATCGATGTTTACCTTGATAAAATAATTGATGATGAAGAAAATGAATGATTCTTTTTCATAGAATAAAAAAAACACTGATTATTATCTCAGTGTTTTTCTTGCTCTAATTGTTCTCTAAAAGTAATTTTATTTCTTTTATTTGTTCTATATGGCGTTGTTCGTGCAAATATATCTGTTCAATCCATTGATCAAGAGGTAATTCACCTAAAGCGGGATGCACCACTGATTTTTCTGCTAATACCGATATATCTTCTATTGAACTTAGAAAAGCCATTAGCTTCTTTCTCGAATCATTTAATAAATCCATCATTTGCTGAGCATTAAATGATTCTATATTTGGTTCGACTATTTTTGGAGCTTTAATCTTATTTGTTCTATCTAATAATATATGGTCGACATTTTTGCGCTCTTTTTGTGAACTATTAACCTCTTTTAATCCCCAAGCAATTGCCTTTATTGATGCGCCTTCCACCAAGACTAAGTGATGACAAACTTGTGCGATACTCCACATATTCAAATTAGGCTTACTATTTAATTCGGTATCGCTTAAAAAAGTAATCTCCTTAACTAGGTTAGCTCTCGTTTCGTACAGATTGTCATTTATTAATTTATTCATGTAAATTCCCCCTTCACAAAAATGTGTGCCTTATTTTATATAAAATGTATGAAAATATTGCGTGGAGTATGATATGGTAAATTATCTACAACTAATGATTAGAAGGTGAAGACCATGCTAGAAGTAAGTGAAAGTAAATTAGCACAATATGTCGTACATTATGTAGGCGACACGCTTGTTTTAGGAGAAGAGTCTTTTTCTCAACCAGAGGTAATGCTAGAAGCGGCATTTACACAATTAGCGTTTAACAAAGTTGATTTTGAACAGCAATTCGAATTTTTTCACGAAACGGATATTGGGTTAAATGAAATCTATACATATGTGAATTCTATTTTTGATCAGGAAAGCAATTTCCTTGATCAATCAAAGCATATTGCAGTTCACCTGCAAAGTGTATCCCAACATCCTAATATTAAAAGCGGCGAATTGTTTATTGGGCTATTCCATAATTGCTTATGGCATACAGAGAAAAAAAAGGTACTTGCCGTTGTAAAAATTGATGAAAAAGAAATGTTTTTAGATGTGAAAAATGAGCAAAACAAAATGATTGTGAATGGTATCGACGGTATTAATGTGAAGAAAATCAATAACATGGCCATCATCATGGACATGGGACCAGACGTAGCCCCTGCAGTCTTTATGAAAACGAAGAAGAAAGAGGATGTCATCTACTGGCAAGAACGTTTTTTAAAGATTAAAGTTGCCGATGAACACTATCATAAAACAAATTTAGCATTAACTGAATGCAAAAAATACATTATTAAAGAAGAAAGTTTTACGAATACAGAGAAATTAGGTTTATTGAATAAAACGCTCGATTTCTTTAAAACGGAAGAAAAATTTCAGGTAGATGATTATATTGAAACCGTTTTTGAAGGGAGCGATCCTGTCCAAAAAGATATTATCGTCAATTCCGTAAAACCATACGAAACTGTTATTTCTGAGAGTGCGATTGCAAAAGCAGAGAAGAGTTATAAACGGAAAATAAAACTCGATTCCAATATTGAAATCCAAGTAAATGTACGTGATATCGACCAAATCGATCAACTAATTGAAGTTGGCTATGATGAAGTAACTAATCGTAAATTTTATAAAATCTATTTTCAAGAAGAAGTATAAAAAAACTGTAGAGTCCACTCATTTGAGCGGTTTCTACAGTTTTTTTTGTATTAATTGCTAGTTTTTAAACCGTAGTTACTAACAGACTATTAACATTCCTCAGTATTGTCAAAATAATAAGTGATATATATACTTTTTATAGATAGACAATCTGAATGAGAGGATGATAAAAAATGAACAAGAAGAAAAAGATTTTATCTATTGGAGGCATATTTATTGCAGGTTTACTTGTTGGTTTGACCCTTATGTACAACAATTCGTTCTACCATACGGTCAATGACGTACTAGGCAAAGGTGCAACACAGAATTCAATTACTAACGTTTCTGGGGTTTCAAGCATTCCAGTAAACAACATGGATCTTGAGGCAGCAATGAAGGCGATTCAAGATCAGCGTGCACAACTGCTAGAAACTCAGCTAAAGGATCAAATTAGCTCAGTGCAGGAAAAAAACGGTCAGCTTGCTAAATTAAATACATCTATAGGCGAGCAGAGACAGATATTAGCTCAGTTTCCGACCGACGCAGTGCCTAATTCTCCTTTGAATGACGATCAGTTAGAAGCAATGAAAAAAGCAATGGAAGCATCCGGTATTGGCACCGAACCACCGAAAACAAAAGAGCAACTTGATGCATTAATATCACAAACAAAAGGGAATATCGACAGTCTTTCTAATTCGCAACAGATGGACATGCTACGTTTGCAAAGTTTGAGCAATAAAAGAAACGAAGCGTTCGATGTGATGTCGAATTTCGTGAAGAAGATGCAGGAGAATAGATCTAGCATTATCGGCAATATGCGTTAGGAGAGGTTGAGCAGATGTCCTCAAAAGAAATTTTTTCTTATTTACAGGAGCATCCACTTTTACGAGGCATTCCAGACAATGAACTACAAATTGCAGCAAGTTCAATTCAACCAATCGATTTCATGGATGGACAACCACTTCTTATTGAGGGAGAAATTGGCACAGAATGTTATTTTATTCGTACGGGCAATGTCGAGGTTTCATCGCGTAATTTGATAGGCAAATCCATGTTACTTGCTGAGCTCGGTCCAGGAGCGTTAGTTGGAGAAATCGGATTGCTTCAAAATGAACGTAGGACCGCTCGCGTAACAGCCATTGGGGAAGTAACTGCTTTACGTTTAGAGCGCCAGTTATTCGAGCAATTGTCGGAAAGTAGTCCTCTGTTCTATGAGAGTATGATGCTTACGCTTAACATTCGGATGATCCATCGGAAGCTTCGCAATGCTACGATTTGGTCGGCCATTCCTGACGCAGAGCTTCGTGGTCTTGCAGAAGTCACAGTAATTCAAAAGGTTGCCAGAGGTGAGACCATCGTTGCAGAGGGAGCACTTTCCGATCAATTTTACATGGTCAGCAAAGGAAGTTTCGAAGTCAATGGAAAGAAAAGAAAACGAACAGTCCTGCTTGAAGGTGACTTTTTCGGTGAAGAGATGCTATTGACTGAGACCCCTTCAGACATTGCAATTGTGGCTTCGGAAGATAGTGAATTATTAGTGATGGGAAAAAATGAGTTTCTATATGTACTAAGTTATTACGCCCCAATCCAAAAGCAATTTATGGGGGTTCTACATATCCGGTCTCCTCACTTGCTTTCCAAAGTTAAATCAGAGTTTAGAGGAAATTCGGAGCAAGTTTCTGTAGAGAACAGCTCCACCTTAACGAAAACTAGGGAGCGTTGGGTTGACGTACTTCTTTGGCTCGGCGGGAGTTTCATTGCTCTATCTGCGCTTGCTCTGTTTCTCAACAATAGTTGGCTAAATATCGTTGTCATGATTGTAGGAGGGCTAGTTGGACCAGTTACATTCGTTTCTTATATTCGAGACCATCAGTTATTAGGCTTTCGACAAACGCGGTTAGGCATGCTTTTTGCAGCCTCCGCGATTTTTGCTGTTCCTGCAGCTTGGTTTCTCGAGAGATTGTGGCTATTCAACAGTGGCTTAGATTTTACGCAGTTTAGATTGCCGCTCTCTGTATCATTGATCGAGGAAAGCGTTAAGCTTCTTGTATGCCTCCTGTTTATTCGAAAAAAGCAAATGCATTTTCTAATGGATGCAATCGTATTCGGTGCGGCAGCAGGCATGGGGTTTGCTGCGGTAGAGAGCATGATTTATGGTTGGTCGCATATGGGAGAGGCATCTTCAGTTGGAATGCTATCCGTTCTTTGGATTAGGGCTTTATTGTCTCCTTTCGGCCATGGAGCATGGACGGCAATTGCAGTCGCTGCAATCTGGATTGGTGTGACGTCAATAAAATTGAAAACCAATAGTAACGCACGTATTATGTACAAGGTTGTAAGTGCGTTTCTCCTTCTTCTTACCGTCATCAGTCTGCATGCACTATGGGATTTCGATTTCGTTAATGGTTGGGGCAAAGTTGGGGCAATGATTATTATAGGTTTCATTGACATCATCTTGTTATATATCTTAATCCGTATTGGCAGAAAAGAAGAAATTCAATCCTTTACGACTATGAATCCCTATGTACAAGAGCCTCTGCATCATTTCGATCTTGACGAGAAGGAAGATGACGAGCTGCATTGTAGTGGTTGTGGTACTGTATCTCCACGGAGTGCTAGGTATTGCGCACGTTGTGGACACGCTTTAAGAATAAAATAATGAAAGGGGCTCCAAACAATGATCGTTTGAGCCCCCTTCCTTTATTTCATTAAAATGTCATAGATTGTCCGTGCTTTGCTAAATATGCTTCTTTTTCTTTATAATCCGGCATTATACTTCCAACACGTCTCCAGAATGAGCGATCATGATTCATATGAGCTAAATGACATAATTCATGGATGACCACATAATCGATGACTTCGATGGGAGCCATAGCTAATCGATAATTAAACGTGAGCTTCCTATCTGAGCTACAACTGCCCCACTTTGTTTTAGATTCTACTATTTCAATAACTTTAGGCTTTACTTTTAGTTGTTGTTGATATATTTTTATCCGTTCTCCTACAACTTTCTTGCAGCTATTAATATAAAACCTTTTGAGATTTTTTTTAAGTGTCTCTTCATCCAGCTCATCTGTATCTATTAATTCATGTAAGAAATACTCTTTCCCTAGATGTAAAAACTTCCCTTCATCATGAAATTCTCTTGCTTTAGGGATTTCTCTAGCTACTTCAATTGCTTGCATTTTCTCGAGTATCCATGTTCCATTACTTTCAATTGCACTAACAATCTGTTCTTTACTTGTACCTGTCGGAGCTTTAACAGTTAGAAAACCAAACGAATCCATATGAATAGACAGCTTTTTTCCTTTTCCATATTGAATATTAAAATTTACTACTGTATTTTCTATTTCTACTTTCATAACTAGCCTCATCTTTTCTAATATTTCTCATTCCTCAACTTCAGCTTACATCTATTCTCGCTCTACTTGCAACCCTATCTAAAACTCGTTTTTCAAAGTATCTCTTCCGTTTTGTACCTAGTACAGCTTTCAATGCCATTATCCCTAATAAAAAGAAGGCAAATGAACCTAGTATCCCCACAAGACGGATCGATGTTAATTCAGCAGCTAAACCTATTAATGCCGTTAAAACAATAATGAAACCTGCTTCCATAACACTAAAGATACTGCTGAACCTTCCCATCATCCTCACAGGAACGTGATTTTGGTAGAAAGTCAAATACCCTGTATTTGCAAACGTTACAGCAAACCCAATTAAAAATACACTTAGCCCTGCACTAAAAAAGCCATTCGAACTATAAAGCACTATATAACCTATTGAGGTGAAAATCGTACCAAAACCAATTAAAAGATTAACTGCAAGCTGTTTCGAAAATACTGAATTAATTATGGAACCTAGTATAAATCCTGCTCCAAATACAGTTAATAAAAACCCATAAATAGGATCTGATAATGAAAGTACCCCTTTAGCAAATGCAGCCTCGAGAGAATCTATTGCAGTCATAAATATAGTAGTTCCGCTAAATAATAAATATATCTTTGTTACATACGTATAGTCCTTACTGAAATTAAAAACAACTCGAAAATCATTTTTTATCATATCCCATGTAAGACTTTGCCTCTCTGTCCCTTTGAGCCTTGCATCAACATTAGGTAGCATCATAATAATAAGAGCCGAAATAAATAAAGCTACTGCATTCACATGGATCGCAGTGTAAGGAGTACCTATCCAAAATAAAACCCCAGCAATGGTAGGTCCAATTAGTGAACCACAAGAGTTGATAAAATTACGTAGTGCATTAAAGCGTTGGCGATCTTTTTCAGGTATCAGTTTAGTCATATAAACCATAGATGTAGGTTCAAAAATAGCACTTCCCATATTAATGATAAACGCTAGTATATAAACATAAATAAGCGAAGGTAAAAATGGAATTAACGCAATACATAGCGCTCTGAAAATGTCTAATCCCATCATTAGTCGTCGTGTATTTACCCGATCAATTAAACTACCTGCCCAAGCATTCGAACATATAGTGGCAATTGGACCTAGTATATATAATAAGGCAATTGCAAGTGGAGAACCTGTTTCATTCAAAATAATTAAGTTCAGTGCGATGAGGTAAACCCATCCCCCCACATTTGAAATTCCTATTCCTCCTAATAGCATTAACGGATACTTCCATCTGGACATGTCCACCACTCCTTTTTTATTTTTGTAAAACAAAATAAAAAAAACTCACCCCCAAGATTTTTATCTTGGGGGCGAGTCATATCGCGGTGCCACCCCAGTTCACCTCCACATTGCTGCAGAAGCCTAATCAAGTACGACTTTGTGAATAAATCACATGTGATACTCTATCTCGTTAACGTGAGAATACGTTGCATCATCATTGTTCATAGCAAACAAATCCAATGCACAGCTCCAAGACTTGTTTCAACACATTTCCTATCCCTCTTTTTCAGCTGCCAGAGGTCTCTGCTGATAGTATATATGCTTACTCTTCTTTTCATAGCTTTATATATAGAATTTTTTTATATGTTACATTATTTTGAAATGAAATTCAATACATATTGCATCATTTTGATAATGCGATTTTTATATGTGCTAAGTGGTGATTTTCGTGCCAAGCTAATTTTGCAACTTTTGTTGCAACTGTTATTTTACCGTTCATCTGGTGAGTAAAAACCCGATTTAACTGCTCTTCAGTTAAACTATGTCCTAAAGAAACGATACGCTCATTTATACCTTCTAACATTTTAATAGAACTTTCTACAGGAAGCTTCGTATCTGGTTGAATAGCCCACTTTTCTTCATCACAAGCTGGTACTGTTGGATTCTCATCTGTTAAAGTCAACTTCAAACGTTGATACATATTCAACTGAGAATCTGCAATATGATGAACGAGCTGACGAACTGTCCAGGCATCTTCACGATACGTTTTACTTAATTCCTCATCACTTAATGATTCGACCGTTTCTCTTAGTTTAATCGTGTAAGTTTGGATTTCCTTTAACCATTCTTGAATATGTTCAAATGTTACTTTTTCAGGAACTTGCAATTTTCCAATTGGGTATTTTACATCCATTTTCAAACCCCTTTTCCCTATTCTGTATTAACACTTAATATATCAATCGACTCAGTAGCTGTAAACCTTTCGAATGTACCCTATGTCTGAAATACATGTGAAAATTTCTAACCAATACGCTTAATTGCAGCCATAATATACACGCTATTTCTAGTGTTAGCTAGTATTTCACCGCTCAATCCTTTTTCTCCAGATCTTACCCTTTCATAATAGGGAAATACTTTTAGAAAATTATCTTTATAAATAGGTCGTGGCAATCTGATTTTACATGGTGGTTCTATTTCTGATGCAGTTGCAATTAATTTTTTTCCGTTTGATTTTAAATTAAAATGTAAGCCTGTCTTAGTTTGAAGCATCATCGGACGATCTTTACATTCAACTAATAATCTTTCCCATACTTCTTCAGCCTGCACCTCACTCACTCCCTCACATTCATTTAAGTCTATTTCTACAAAAAAGAACGAATTCCTCTAATGGGGATTCATCCTTAATAATTATTTAAGCAATATCAGCCAAGCCTCATCTTTTATAATATTTCTCACATATTAACTAGGATGGTATAAATCTTTTCGCAAACATACATCCCGGTGCCTTATATGCTCTTCTCCTTTGAAACGTAACCATATTTCATCATCCGCCATCACACCATGCGTCTTACGAACAATCCCCAACGATTAAACGCCCCAAGTCCTAAAGCTCTCAGCAATTCATCGGCATTCACACGCGTTGGCGGAAACGTACGCCACTTTAACCAACGACTGATGTCCTCGTGCGTAATATGCCCTTCCATAATCGGTGAAAACTGCTTATTAAAAGTCGAAAAATAATTTTTCACATAGGGCGTCCCACCAATAATTACGAGCATTTCAATTTATTTTTGCTAATTAGGATATACGGATTTTCTTTTTTTGTCCTGCAACTGACCCTTTTCCTTATATAGAATCACTCCAATCAAGCCAATTATGGAAAAGATAACTGGCGTGATGAAACTATTGTAGTATCCATCAGCTTGATTACCTGAAGTAGATTGAAAATAATCCAATGTATATCCAAAAATGATTGGTAGCAATATCGCACTAAGAAAGCCACCCGTATTCGCAAACCCAGAAACAATGCCGGATTCTTTTATTGGGAAAGATTGACGTACAGCTGCAAAGGTTAATGCACTTGCTCCAAATCCAAAGCCAATGATAAAAAAAAGGACAATTAGCAAATATAATGATGGGCGCCCATTACATAATAAGAAGGAAAACCAACTCAATAAAACAGTAATATGAACGACAATATATGGCCTTTTTATCGTTTCTAACCGGCTTGAAATCCAACTAGCTAGAGGAGCTCCAATAAGTGCCCCGATAAGACCAATCATAATCATCTGGCTTGCATCTGAGCGTGTCATTTCATACATACTCATCCCATATGGTACTGCCCAAGAACTGATAAACCCTACATAGCCACCGACAACTCCAAAATGACAAAAGAATAGAGCCCATGCTTGCCGATTTGAAAATATTCTTCGTAATAAAACGAATGTTTTTTCACGTTGTCCCACTTCTGTTACAATTACCGGTTTATCCACAAAAATACTTTTTGGTTTTTTTATAAGTACAAAATAAAGGAGACAGCCACAAAAACATAACAATATTCCCACTGAGAAAAATGCTCCCCTCCAACCAAGTAAAAGTATCCAGGCAGAGAAAGGAACTGTCGCCAATAAGAAACCAAGACTTCCTGTCATGCCTGCCAGACCAATTAATCGAACAAATTCTTTTGTATGAAACCATCCAGCCAAAATTAAAACCATATTAACCCATATGGTCGCATCCCCTACCCCAGTAAGAATTCTAGCAAAAAAAAGTACAAATTCATGTGTACCAAGACTATAAATGATTGTTCCTAACCCAGTAAGTGAGGCACCTATAATTAGAAACGAGTTTGGCCCATAACGATCAGCTAAAATACCCATAGGAATTTGCAAACCAGTGTATACAAGAAATTGTAAACCCGTCAATAACCCAATCGTTGATGCTGTTACATTAAAATCCCTTATTAATTGGTCCGTAATCAATCCTGGAGCGGTTCGTTGGCTCGCCATTAACAAATAAGTAAACAATACAGCAACAAATACAATCCATCTGTATCTGCTATTTTGTTTGTCCAATGATTTCCACTCCTATTAGCTTTTACCCTATATATATGTATTTCATGTAATGGTAAAAACCTGTTTTCAGAGACTTTTCATCAACTTCTTCACAATCGTAAACGTCAGATAGCGCCTTATCCAGACTTTAGGATAAGGCGCTATCTGACGTTTACCATGGATTTATTTTTATAATATCCGAGGTTTATTATTCAGTTTTTGTTCCCAACTCCAACTTAATATGTAAACTTTGCAGGTTCTTATTCTTCCTTTTGTTCATTTCTAAGTGCTTTAAAATTAAGATAAATAGCATACCCAACAACTATGAGTAAAAGTATAATTCCGTAACCAAACTCTAAATTCAACCAGTACGTAGATAAAATCAACGACATAGTGACAATAAAAATTATCCATAAGCTGGATCTATGATATTTGTTCATTGTGTTCTTCACCTCAATTCACTTTATATTCTAAATTAATTCTAATAATTTGACCCTTTTTTTGGAACAACATTATGCGATTAACGCCCCAATTGCGAAATATAGTAATATTTTTTTAAGATCAAAAAATACTTTTCTAAAAGCAGCGTTTTTTTCAATTCCACGAAGTTTACACCAGGCAATACAACTTCTAAATCAATTAACTTACCACCTATATTTAGCAAAAGAAACCCCAACAGTTGGAATCTAACTGTTGGGGTGTTTTATTTTTCCAAACAAGGGAGGCACTTGACATGTGTTTTCATCATTGGTTGAAACATTTACACGAATACTCTGGTTTGCGTGAATATATTCCCCAATAGCGCCGTTAATGGAACATTTATTTCGTATTTACCAATAGAATATTTTGTCTAGCTTAATTTGACAATTCGAATGATAAAAACTCAGTCAGTTGTTGTTCATGCTTATCGAGCATAATCTGTTCCGCCTTGATGCCCTGCTCACGCAGTACTTCAATGTTCTGCACGAGGAATTCGTCACTGCCGACAACATAGAAGAGCCCATCATTGTCTGAAGTAAGATTTTTCACTTCTTCATAGTAGTCTTTACGGTTATCGACGAACTGTGATGTAAACTTCTTATCAGGTGCGGATTCAAAAATATCGGTAAATAAGAAATCTTTCGATGAATCGATGTTTAAGGAATGAATTCGATTGACGTTGTCAGCACGTTTGAAATAATCAAGTACAAGCGGTCTGAAAGTTGCCAGACCGACACCTGATGACAACAGGTAAACATTTTTACCTTCTCTTTTCAGCGGTACATTTGAATGTGTTTTAAATATTGCTACTTCATTACCGACTTCAAGATTTTTTAAAATCGTTTTGAACTCAGAGCATTGCTCTTTGATACGTGTTGTGATTCCTATCGCATCTTCATGCGGTAAAGTTGAAATTGACATATGGCGAATCAGGCTGCGGTTTGGTTTATCTCCAGCATTAAAACCCTCTAGTGCAAAGTGGGTGTGGGAACCTTCTTCCCATGTAAAGTCTTGCGGACAGTCAAGTAGATACGTTCTAACCTCAGGCGTTTCTTCAATAATCTTATTTATTTTAGTCCAATATACTTGCATAATACATCCTCCTCAATTATATGTATCTTCGCTATCTAATATATAATAATTGGAAATAATTCTCAATTTTAAAATCGATTGAACCGATTATATAATTTATGAAGCTCAAGAGAAAGTATCTCATAAGCAATTTGAATGTTCATCTAATCATTTCAAGCGGAATAGCTGTTATGATCTGTGCAAGTTACAGTAAATAATTTAATTTTCTATTAGTTTTTTGGTATACTTATATTCTGAGATACTTCTTTTAATAAAATTTTATAACTAATAAACAGCTATTGGCCCATAAGGACCATCGATAATTTCTATCTTCGTTTCAAAAATATTTGTCAAAACTTCTGGGTCCATAATCTCTTCTACTGTTCCAAAAGCGGCAATTTGACCATCTTTCATAGCACAAATTCTATCAGAATATTTGGCCGCAAAATTTATATCATGCATAACAGTCAGAATTGTTCTTCCAAATTCATTAGCCGCACGTCTCAAATGCTCCATCATTTGAACAGAACGAGCAACATCAAGGTTGTTCAGAGGCTCGTCCAAAAGTACATATTCAGTCTCTTGGCACAAAACCATCGCTACATATGCCCTTTGTCTTTGACCACCAGAAAGCTCATCTAAATATCTATTCTCTAAATCAGTTAATTGTAGAAAATCGATATATTTAGAAACAATAACCTCATCCTCTTTAGTTAATCGTCCATTTGAATAAGGAAAGCGTCCAAATCCAACTAGTTGTCTAATAGTAAGCCTAGTTACAAAATGATTTTCTTGTCGCAAGATAGTCAAAATTTTTGCTAAGTCTTTTGATTTGGATTCAGAAACATCCATATTTGCCACCTGAATTTGACCTTCGTCCATATCCAAAAGTCTTCCAATCATCAAAAGTGTCGTAGACTTGCCAGCGCCATTTGGTCCAATTAAAGAAGTAAAACCCGCTTTTGGTATTTCAATATTCAAAGGTCCTATTTTTACCTCATCAGTATAGAACTTTTTAACATTATCAATTTTTATCATAGAGACCTCTTCCTTAAAATTACAGTTAAAAATAAAATTCCACCAAATAATTCGATAATAACTGAAACTACACCTTGAGCATGGAATACATGATACATCAAAAAGTATGCACCCGTTAGTATCAAAAATCCTATAGCAAGAGCCATTGGAAAAATATATCTATGATCATAAGTTGACGCCGCC
Organism: Psychrobacillus sp.; assembly: GCF_032154225.1. Taxonomy (GTDB): domain Bacteria; phylum Bacillota; class Bacilli; order Bacillales_A; family Planococcaceae; genus Psychrobacillus. The sequence goes on along the minus strand of NZ_JALDYF010000011.1, from coordinate 44,668 downwards.
TGATAACTCAAAGTTGCAACTAAAAAGCCATAGAAAGTAAGTGGCCCAATTAAAGCTGTTGAAATTGACATCAAAATAGCAACTAATATAAGCGTATAAATTACACTAAATTGATATTTAACTCCAAAAGAAGTAGAAACATCCTTTCCTAGTGACAATATATTTAGATTCTTAGAATTAGCAAGAAGTAATAATGCTACAATTATTACCATAGGAATTACAATAGGAAAATATGCAGGATCTGCATTATTAACAGAACCAAACAATCTTGCCTGTAAAATATCAAATTCAGAAGGCGCAAGTAGTCTTCTCATGAAAGTTGACACAGAATTTAGTCCAGTGCCAATAATTATTCCAACTAAAAGCATAAGTTGTAAATCCCCGTATTTACCAGAAAGTAACCATCCATAAAGTATCAAACTCATCAAGACCATAACAACAACTTGAAATAAAAAAGATCCAATTCCACTAAAATTTATCAATGCACTAGCACCAAAGAAATATATTGTGCTCGTTTGTATTGTTGAGTAAAGTGATTCAAAACCTAAAAGTGAAGGGGTTATGATCCTATTATTCGTTATAGATTGGAAAGCAACGGTCGACAAACTATGACAAATTGCAGCAATAATCATTGCAACAAGAGCTACTACCCTTCTCATAACAACTGGGATAAAAGAAGGTGAATCTACCGGAACTGGATTGTTGTAAACTAAAAGTCCATATGAAGCAAGGATGCCCAAAGCAATCAATGTTATCAGCAAAATCCAATAACGTCTTTCTTCCTTCTTAGAACGAAAAGCCCTAGCTGATCTATTTTCATTATGAAGGCTAGAATCGATTTCGACATTTTCTTTATTTCTATATTCCAATGTGTTCATCGTAGCCTCCTTGGTTTTCTTTGTCTCAATAAAATAGTAATAAACACGACTGCCCCCACTGTTCCAAGTATTAAAGAAACAGGTACTTCAAAAGGCATTATAATTGCTCGAGAAATTATGTCGCAGGCAGTTATAGTCCCCATTCCTATCACACATACCCAAGGTAAATTACTCCTAAGATCATCGCCTCTAAACATTGAAACAATGTTTGGGACAATTAAACCCAAGAAAGGTAAGTTTCCAATAACAGCTGCAACAACTCCAACTGCAACAGAAATAAGACCAGTTCCAAAAAGAACAATCCTATTGTAATTAACTCCAAGGCTTGTTGCGACATCTTCTCCTAGTCCAGCTAAAGTCAATCTATTAGCATAAATAAAAATAAGCACAGTAACGATAACAATTAGCCATAAGTATTCATATCTTCCCACCTGAACGGGTGCAAAAGAACCTACAAACCAAGTTTCAATACTTTGCGTCATTTGAAAAAGGAGTCCCACAAAAGTGGACACTGCAGAAATAACTGCTCCAAGCATCAATCCAATAATCGGAACAATTAAAGACGAACGAAGTTTAACTCTTCTTAAAAATAAAAAGAAAATCATAGTTCCTATAAACGAAAAAATGATTGCACCCGTCATTCTTAAAACTAAAGATGGAGCAGGAAATAATAAATAAACAAGAAGTAGCCCTAAACCTGACCATTCAATAGTCCCTGTTGTAGTTGGTTCAACAAAACGATTCTGTGTAATCAGTTGCATTACGAGTCCTGCCATCGACATTGCAGCGCCAGTAAGCATTAATGCAACTGTTCTTGGAACGCGAGTTATGAAAAACATCTCCATTCCATCCTCTTGTCCACGTATATCATAAACTCCAGTAAACAGTGATATAACGCCTAAAATAATCACAACTATAATCGCGAATATAAAGGGTCTTGTCCATATCTTATTGTGGTTATAAAACTGGGGTTGAGAAAAATTCTCAACCCTAGAAATTATATTTTTTGGCACTATTTCATACTCCTTTACACTACTTAGCTAAAGTGTTTGCAAGGTTTTCAAATAACTCTAAATAAGTCTGGATTGATTCATTTGTGTAAGTATCTGCTGGTGCATAAATAATCTGTTCTTTAGAAACAGCAGTTGTGTTTTGAAGAGCAGGTGAGTTAGCAATAACATCCTTAGCAGGAGTTGAAGTAGCTGCATCAGATGTTCCAGCATCACGATCTAATACGAAAATCCAATCAGGATTACTTTGTGCAATAGCTTCAACAGAAACTTCATCACCTTTATGATCTGTAGAAGAATCGGCAACTTCTAATGCTGGAACCCAACCGAAAATTTCATACATTGGTCCCCAAACACGTCCAGAAGAAGGAGCTGCAAAACCAATATCCCCACCAGAAACAATAACACTCATAACTGTATCTGTTCCATTATAAGCAGATTTAGCATCTTCGATAACTTTATCAAAATCAGCTACCAATTGTTTAGCTTCTTCATTTTTATCAAAGATTTGACCTAAAGCAATTGTAGAATTTTTAAGTCCATTTACTAAGTTTTCCCCAGGTGCAGCAGCTTCCTCAGAGATATCAACATTAAGATCAATAACAACTGCATTTGGCACTAATTTTTTTATCTCTTCGTAATAGTCAGCAAATCTTTGGCCGACAATTACAAGTTCAGGGTCTGCAGCTGCTAAAATTTCAAGATTTGGTTCACGGTGATTTCCAATATTTTGAACTGAATCATCACTTTTATATGATATACCCTCAGGCATTACATCCTTTGGAACAGCTGATAGTTCGATGTTCCAATCAGCTAAAGTTTCAAAAGTTCTATTATCCAAAGCAACTACATTCTTTGGGTTTACAGGAACAGTAACAGTTCCATGGGCATCAGTGATTTCAACCGTCGTAGGCTTAGCAACCTCTTCACTTTTATTATCTTCTTTAGGCTTTGACTCTTGATTAGTTTCTTTACTTGAATCTGAACACGCAGCCAACATCAAAACAAAAATTGCCATAATAGCAGTTAATTTAATCTTTCTCATTTTCTTATTCCTCTCCTTATGTGTAAACAATATAGACAAACAGATTATTGTGTTGATAAAGCTAATATCTATGTTATTTTTTATGCGTGATTTAAATAATAAATATTTTGATTAGCCCCCAAAAATGTCAAAACGCCTTTATTAATACCATATGTAGTAGATATTCATCCAAACAAACCATCATATGCTGTGTTTTGTAAGCCGCTTTTTTCAACGAAATACCTTTTTAGGTTTCAATCATATTTTTTATTTCACATAGTGCCCAGTGGCGACACAAAAACAATAACTTTGATAATGATTATCAATATCAATTATCTATCTAAGTATACCTAGTTAATAAATTTAGTCAACCCCTAATTATTCACCAAACCATTTACCTGCTGGGGCAAATCTTTCGTCGTTAATCAAAGTCGGATCCACGTTTCCCACCCACTTAATCGAATAGGGTGGATCATACACCTTATGTATTTTTATTTTTCCGTCCATTACCAAACGAGCTAAACAGCGTGAAACACTTTGCGGTGTAAAAAATTTTCCCCCACTTTTACCAGCATTACGTGCATAGTTGGAAATCAAATATTCATACGCATCTCCAAAAGCATCAATATCATTATCTTCAAATAGCCCTTTAATGTCTCTCTCGGAAGCAAATCCAACAGCACTCGCTTCAATTCCACTAAAGATATTCGCTAAGTCTGTATTCAAATTCTCATTAGTTCTTGAGGTCTCAACAACATTTCCAAACAACTGACTTGGCAAGATGAAAAAACCTTTATCTTCAACTGTATTGGGACGAAAATCCATCTCTGCTTCTTCATCTGAAAGCCTAGCATAGTCGAATTCTAAGTCTCCTGCCTCACGCTCTGCTTGATTTAAAAAACTGTCATATTTTCGGAAATAAAACGATAAAAATAATCCCCAAAGAAGACCATATGTATTACACTTATTCGAATTTCAATAATCCGATAAGGAATTCACAAATGGTCTCCAAGGTTATACATATTATATTTTCGACAACAGTGCCACAGCCTCACAATGCGTCGTCTGCGGGAACATATCCACCGGCTGAATTTCCTGTGTTTTATACCCACCATCTTCTAAAATGCGTAGATCACGAGCAAGTGTCGCTGGGTTACAAGATACATAAACAACACGTTTTGGACGTTGTTCTATTATTGTCGTCAACAATGCTTCGTCACAGCCTTTTCTTGGTGGATCGACTACTAAAACGTCTGCTGTTTTGCCTTCTTTGTACCACGCAGGAATAACTTCTTCTGCTGGACCTGCTTCAAAATAAGTGTTTTCGAAGCCATTTAATGCTGCATTGCGTTTTGCGTCCTCGATTGCTTGTGGAACTATTTCTACACCTAGTACTTGTTTTGCTTTTTGTGCCAAGAATAAAGAAATTGTTCCGATTCCGCAATATGCATCGATGACTGTTTCGTCACCTGAAAGCTGTGCGTAATCCAACGCTTGTTTATAAAGTACTTCTGTCTGCTCTGGATTTACTTGATAGAATGAACGCGCTGATATTTCAAAGCGAACATCGCCAATTCGATCTTCGATAGCTGCTTTGCCCCAAAGGACGTTCGTTTCATCACCGAAAATAACATTTGTATTGCGATTATTTACGTTTTGAATAATAGAAGTGACATTCGGTTCTACTTCTTGGATGAATGCAATGATTTCGTTTTGTTTCGAAAGCTTTGGATATTTCGTTACAAGTACGACCATTACTTCCCCTGTTGCACGAGCTTTACGAACGACTAAGTGACGTAGCTGTCCTTTTCTCGTTTCTTCGTTATAAGGCATTAAATCTAAATCTAATGCTTTTTCTTTTACAGCTCTAAGCAATCGATCTGCTTCATCTGTTTGAATTAAACATGTATTTGTATCCGCAATGCGATGTGATTTCGCTTGATAAAAACCAGCGACAACTTGTCCTTCTTCTAGTCCAAAAGGAATTTGAGATTTATTGCGATATTCCCAAGGATTGTCCATTCCTTTAATCGGAAGCACAGGTGCATCTATTTTACCGATTCGTTGCATGACGTTTTTAACCATATTTTCTTTCCATACTAGTTGCCCTTCATACGTCATATGTTGCAATTGACAGCCACCGCATTCCGAAAATACAGGACATGGTGCTTCAACTCGAAATGGTGAAGGTTCTACAATATTTACTAATTTTGCAAAGCCATAATTTTTCAATGTTTTTAAAACATGTACTTCTGCTGTTTCATTTGGCAATCCACCTTGTATGAATAATGGATAGCCGTCGACTTTTGCAACTCCTGCTCCGTCGTGAGTTAAATCTTCTATATGAACTGTAATGCGGTCATTTTTCGTTACTGGTGTATTCACTTTATTTCTCCGTTCTTATTTGTTTGTTTCATTATACCAAAAAATGCGTATGTTTTAACACATACGCATCATTGGATATATTCAGTTAATTTCTCGGTATTCAATAGCAGAATCGTTCGCTGGCCCTTTTGTTGAATAAGCCCTTTCGAGGTTCTACTTCAATATTTCCCCTTCCTCAAGCAACTTCAAGAAAGCAGGAGGAATAGTAAATTGTTGGCCTTTTATCATTAACTGCATAGATTCATTTTCTAATTCTAATTTGTTTTCATCTTTTATTGCTTTGACCTCATTATGGAGCCTTTCCATTTTCTGATCTAGTGCCGCAGCAGAATCTGCAGCTTCCTTCAATTCTTCCAGCAAATGTTCAGGTACAAACTGGTCATACTTATAAAAGATTTTATGTTCAAGGCTTGCCCAAAAATCCATCGCAATCGTGCGAATCTGGACTTCCACAGGAACAAGCTCTGTACGATCCGACATAAAAACTGGAATTTTAATAAGTAGATGCAAACTTTGATAACCATTCTCTTTAGGGTCTTTAATATAGTCTTTAATTTCTACCACAGTTATATCACTTTGATTTTGCAGCATATCTAAAATCTGATAAATATCCGAAATAAAAGAACATGTAATACGCATTCCTGCAATATCTTTCACATTTTCTCTAATATTCGTTAATGATATATTCATATCTTTTCGTTGTATCTTTTTTAAAATGCTTTCTGGCGATTTAATGCGAGATTTAGTATGTTCAATCGGACTATAATCATGGATTATCTGAAACTCTTCTTGTAAAATTTCGATTTTTGTTTCGAGCTCCGATAAAGCAAATTTATACATTAACATAAAGCGTTTCATTTCCGTTCGAATTCGCTTAACTTGTTCCATTTGATCAGTTGTCATTAAGGCACTCTCCTTGCTTATTTCACTTCCATTACATGTTTAAGAACAATTTCAACTAACTCGTCCCACGATTGAATTTCATACGTTGGCTGAATACCTGTTCCATTATCCTTCCTATGAGGATTAAACCAACAAGTATCAATACCAAAGTTATTTCCACCTTGAATATCAGATGACAGTGAGTCACCAATCATTAGCACACGAGATTTACTTGGCATTTGCAACTTGCCCAATGTATACGCAAAAATTTCTGCTTGTGGCTTTTGAAAACCAGTTTCCTCTGACGTTATTAAAACCTCAAACAAATCCTTTAACGTAGATCCACCAATTCTTGCATGCTGAACATCTTTAAAACCATTTGTTAATAAAGCAAATCGACAGTCAGAAAGATTAGCAAACATCTCCTCTACTCCATCAATCATATGCACTTCTTTCCCTAAGTTCTCTAAATACTTATATCCGAAAGCTTCCGCATCTATGTCTAATTCATGCCCCGTAAATAATCGTTTAAAACGCTCCACTTTCAGCACGTCTAAAGTTGTACGTCCATGCTCTAAATCATCCCACAATACTTTGCTAATCGCTTTATAGCTTGCTAAATAATCCGCTAAACCATTTGGCAAACCGTATTCCGTAAAAGAATGGTGAAGTGCATTTTTTTCAGTCATTCCAAAATCAAATAATGTGTCATCCAAATCAAATATCAAAACATCGTATTTCATTAATATCCCATCCTTTTATTCATCAAATCGCGCTTTTGAAAAACCTCGTCCTAGTATTTCAGATGCATTTAAGAAAATGACAAATGCAGTTGGCTCTCTTTCTAATATTAGCTTCTTAAAATAGACTGCCTCTGATTGCTCTACTACACATAAAATCATTGTTTTCTCATCATTTGTGTAACCACCAATTGTTTTGACTTTCGTCAATCCACGGTTAATCTCTTCTTTGACAATCTCTTGGATTTCTTCTTCTTTATCCGTTATAATAAGCACTAATTTAGCTGTTGAAGATTGTAATTGTACAAAATCAATTACTTTACTTGATACATAAATGGACATCATTGCGTACAACGCTAATTCAAAATTAAAAACAAGTGCAGACGTAATGACAACTAATCCGTCCACTAAAAGCTGAGAAAACCCGCTAGAAATACCTGTGAATTTCTTCAGTATTTGCGCAATTAATGCCGTACCACCTGTTGATCCATTTCCTCGATAAACAATACCAAGACCTACTCCTAACATAATCCCACCGTAAATGGCTCCTAGAAGTGGATTGTCTATCATTATCTTAATATCGGACGTCAACCAAATAACTAATGGAACAAAAATTGTTCCAACAAGCGTTTTTAAACTGAAATCTTTCCCTACAATAATGATTGCTAAAAAGAATAATGGAATATTAATAAGCCATTGAACATAAGCAGGATTGTATTGAAAAAGTTCATAAAGAATCGTACTTATCCCAGAAACTCCTCCTGCAGCGAGTTTGGATGGTAATAGGAATATATTGTAGGAAACGCCGACTAGAGCTGCTCCAAACATTATTTGAATATATTCAAAAACTACTGTTTTCGTGCTACTTTTCTTTACCATATGTCGTTCTCCTCTTGTTGTTAGAATGCATAACCATTTTAACAAACTTTGATGAATAGTTCATTAATCTTATAAATTTTAAGCTTCTTTATTGAAATATACAAACATTCGTTCTACAATATAACGATACGGAGGAGATATGTAAAATGACAGCTTCGCAAAAAACATTAAGAACTTGCCAGAATGGACATGAATACTATAAAAGTAGCGAGTGCCCTACTTGTCCCATTTGTGAGCAAGAACGTAAACCAACGAGCGGATTTCTTTCCCTACTCTCCGCACCAGCGAGACGAGCATTAGAACATCATGAAATAACTACCTTGCAACTGCTGTCACAGTATAGTGAAAAAGAGCTTTTGAAACTTCACGGTATCGGACCAGCCTCTTTGCCAACACTTCGAACCGTTTTACAGGAAGCGGGATTACAATTTAAAAACTAATGAGAAAACCAGGTAAAAGGTGGCCGGGTCCTTTAAATCTAAAACATCTTAACAACCCAGTTTCTGCCTCGCTTCAGGCTTCCCATTAGGCTATACGATGATCGGAAAATTTTAAAAGCTTGTTGGAAGTGGCTGCGCCGCTTCCAACAAGCTTTTTTCGGTCATCGTATGGAAAATGTTCGCCTTTCGCTCGCCAAAAACTTCCGTGCCAAGTTGTTAAATATCTTTGGCACTAGGAGAAGCAAGTCGGTTCTATTTACTTTGCAAGCTGCCAAAGATGCAATTTTGGCAGCTTTTTGTAGATTTTTACAAAGCGCCACTTCTACATTTGAATATAAAGTGGAGAAGTAAATGACATATTTACTTCATACCAAAATTGTCTGTCTATTTCTAACTAGGCAGGAGCGTCTTTTCGCGACGAGGAGATTGAAGCCGCGCACCACGGAAAGCGTCCGCTTGTAATGAAATACACTCCACTGAATACCCTGTATTCATGGAACCTTTTTATATACTTTCTTCTTTTCTTATTTCTCTTTAATTGCTCCATCTTTTGAAGCCGCCCAAAAGGCTACGACAATTGATCCGGCCAGAACTATAAATGGTGCGTAAAATATAAAAAAGTTTGTCATAGTGGCTCCTCCTTATGCATGATTATCTTTTTTATTGCCACGAACATAATCTTTATTGAATAAAAACAGACGTAATAACAAATACAACGATGGAATAAGTAACCCTAACCCTGCAATAAATGCAACGATCAAAGAAATCGCCATTGCTTCATTCGTAAAACTATCGTAAATCGTTAAGTATGGATAGAGCAAATAAGGACGATGCGCAAAACCGTAAGCGAAAAACGCAACTAAAAACTGTCCAGCTAATAATCCAAACGCCAATCCATAATTTCGTTTTTTATATAAAAACCAAACCGTTCCTACAAACAATAAAAACGACACTGCAAACGCCCACCAAATATCAAGCATGTTACTATAATGCTCTGGATTATGTGAACGTAATTCAAACATTATTCCCCCCGCGGTAATAATCGTTGGCAATGCCCAAATTAGCGAGTACTTTCTCATCAATTTCGTTGCATCTGCATCTCCTGCTTTATTCGCATACCATGTTAAAAACACAGCGGAAATATACAAAACGGAACATAGACTCAGCACGACAATAGACCAAGTTAATGGGCTAGTGAAAAGTGCATTGTAATTGAGTGACGGTGCTCCATTTATCATATCGATAAATCCACCTTCTGAAATCGTCAAAATAATCGATAACGAAGCAGGTATAAACAATCCCGACACGCCATACATAAACGAATACCCTTTATGCCCTCTTGAGCCATACGTCTCAAACGCATAGTAAGACCCGCGGATCGCCAATAAAATAATCGCGATACTGGCTGGAATTAGTAATGTCGTGCCATAATAAAATGCGGTTTTCGGGAAAAATCCAATGATTCCAACAAAGAAAAATACGAGAAATACATTCGTTACTTCCCAAACTGGTGATAAATAACGCTGAATTACATTCGTTAAAATATGCTGTCTTCCGGTCAATAAACTATACGCATTAAAAAATCCTGCTCCAAAATCAATGGATGCTACAATTAAATAACCGAACAAAAATATCCATAACACAGTAACGCCAATGATTTCAAGTGTCATGAAATGTCACCACCTTTTTCAGCATGACGATCTTCTAGCTCTTGTTCTACCGGATTTTTTCTAAACATTCGTCTTAATACAACTACACTGCCGACTCCAAGTACCAAATAAAGCCCTGCAAATAGAACAAGCATTGTATCTACATGAGCACTAGTTGTTGCCGCATCTTCCACGCGCATTAACCCTCGCAGTATCCAAGGTTGTCTTCCTACTTCTGCAAGCCACCAGCCTGTTTCAATCGCAAGAACCGATAAAGGGCCCCCTAAAACGATTAACCAACGGTATAATTTTGAATCTACAAATGCCCATTTCATTTGTTTTCCTAACCAATAAGCACCAGATAAAACAGTCATCCAAACACCGATTGTTACCATAATATCAAACAAATAATGAATATATAAAGGTGGAATTTCATCCTCCGGGAACTGATCAAGTCCAATTACTTCCGCTGTTGGATTTGTATGCGCCAAAATACTTAATGCAAAAGGAATTTTAATCGCATATTTTACTTCACCATCATCTAATACACCGTAAAGTATTAATGGGGCACTACCTTCTGTTTCAAAATGCCATTCTGCCGCAGCAAGTTTCTCTGGTTGATATTCAGCTAAATATTTCCCTGAAAAATCACCGATAATCGCTGTTGCTACTGCAAACACAAAACCAACTTTTATCGTTAAAAACAATGCTTTTTTATGATATACATGATTCGATCCTTTCAATAAACGGAAAGCTGCAATAGACGCTAAAACAAACGCAGAAGTCATATAAGCTGTTACAACAACATGTGCCACTTTCGTTGGCATTGCTGGATTGAACATTGCAAGCAATGGGTTAATATTTATTAACTCACCATTCAATATATCGAAACCTTGTGGAGCATTCATAAATGCATTTACAATTGTGATAAAAACTGCCGATGCAGAAGCTCCTATTGCTACTGGAATAAGTAATAATAAATGCTTTTTCTGATTTTCAAAACGATCCCATGTGTATAAATAAATACCAAGAAAAATTGCTTCAAAGAAAAATGCGAAAGTTTCTAAAAATAGTGGAAGGGCTATAACATTTCCTGCCAGCTCCATGAAGTTCGGCCATAGTAAGGATAGCTGCATTCCAATGGCTGTTCCTGTAACTACTCCGACAGCAACGGTTATAACGAAGCCTCTCGCCCAACGTCTTGCAAGTAAAATATAATGTTCGTCGTTCTTTTTAATCCCTACCCATTGGGCAATCATAATCATTAGTGGAACCCCTACACCAATGGTTGCGTAAATGATATGAAAAGATAAAGTTAGTTCCGTTAATACGCGACTAAAAAATACCGCTTCTTCATTTCCCATTTGCTATACCTCCTTAGCTTCCAAAAATTCGTCCAACAAATGACAATAGCATAATTCCTGCAACGACAAATGCAAGCCACATCAAGTGCTTTTCTTGTTTTTTATACATGTCATTCACTCCCTATATTCCATTCTTCCCTATTAATTCCCCTTTACAATAGGACAAATACAAAATTGTTTAGAAAAACCCAGCAATCTGTTAAGAATGCTGGGTTAGTTTTACGGTCTGTCCTGTTCTCGAATTTCATCGATTGGTACAAAAACCTCTATATGTCGATATAAATTTTGGAATACAGCTGGGATTGTGCCACCGTATTCACCGTCTAGATTGAGAAGAACTTTATCTTCTGATGTCACTTTAATATGCTTCGCTTTTGTGGAAATTACGAGTGGGTCATGTAAATGCTCTCCACGAATCGCAAGTGATGCAAGGCGAATAAAATCTGCAATATTACATTTTTTCAAAATTAATAAAGTAAATTTCCCATCATTAATACTCGAATTTGGTGCTAGCTTTTCAAAGCCACCAACAGAGTTAGTTAAACCTACTAAAAACATCATTGCTTCATCTTCAAATACTTCATCGTCATATTCAATTCTTACTTTTGTTGCATTAATCGAAGGAAGCATTTCTATACCTTTTAAATAATATGCTAATTGGCCAAGCACGGTTTTTAACTTACTTGGTACTTCATATGTAAGCTCTGTTATTCTTCCGCCACCTGCAATATTTATGAAGTATCGGTCATTTACAATTCCAACATCTACAGGAATTGTATCGCCTTTAATAATGATTTCTACAGCTTTTTTTATATCTCTTGGAATATGAACAGCTCTTGCAAAATCATTTGTTGTTCCCATAGGAATAAGTCCTATTTTCGGTCGTCTTTCCATTGTACTAACTCCTGCAACGACTTCGTTTAACGTGCCATCTCCACCAGCAGCAATAATGACATCAAAACCATTTTCAACGGCATTAATCGCAGCAAGGGTAGCATCTCCTTCGCTCGTTGTAGCATGACATGATGTTTCATAGCCCGCTATTTCCAAGCTTTCTAAAACTTCTGCTAAATGTTTTCTAAAAAGTTCTCTGCCCGAAGTAGGGTTATATATAATTCTTGCACGTTTCATCATTATTTCCTTCCTGTCTTACATTTTCTTATAGCCATAAAGACTTCATATGCAAACAAAAAGTTTCTTCGATCTATTTACTTTTGAAGCGCTGGTAACCATGTATTGCGAATTGATTCATATACGGCTAAATGGAAGTCTTTATTGTCGTTGAATTCTTTAGTCATTTGTTCATAAAATGCTTTTTGTACTTCTTCGAATGTCGGATCTTCTTTAGATGGAAACTTTGCTCTATTGTCTATCACATATTGCTGCACTTTTTCAGCACGTGGTCCCCACTTAGAAATAACTTCCCCATCTTTGTTTAACAATAAATAAATAGGAATTGCACGACCTCCATTTGTTAAATATTGATCGATTAACGTTACATCTTCATCACGGTACACTGCACGAACTTCTATTTCAGCTGCTTCTGTAATTTTACGTAAAATTGCATTATTCATCATAGCATCTCCGCACCAGTCTTCTGTAATAACTAGTATAGACGGCGATTTTTCTGTTAGTATGTCGATGAATCCATCATCCACTGGTACTTCAAACTGTTCATATATGCTAAAGGTTTCTTCTTTTTTCGTTGTCATATCGTCCATATATTGTTTCAATGATTTTGCATTGTCAAAATAGCGTTGCTCATTAGTCATTTTGCCATCCCCCTTTTTGCTAAGTATACTTCGTTCGATTAGCTATTTCAAATTAGATGACACGACTATTTTTAGTATTGACAAAAAATAGAAAGAAGCATACAGTAATTATTATTTTCGGCAATAATTAAAGAGGAAGTGATTTTTATGTTAAAGCATAAAAAGAAAAGAATGACTATTTCTCCACCTGTTATTATTGCTGGTAGCTTCTTTTCTCTAATTGTCGTTGGAACATGTTTATTAATGCTCCCATTTGCTACGACTACTCCAATCACTTGGATAGATGCTCTATTTGTTGTAACTTCTGCAACAACGGTTACCGGGCTAAGTGTATTCGATCCCGGGGCTACTTTAACCTTATTTGGAGAACTTGTGCTACTTTTTCTTATCCAATGTGGCGGTATTGGATTAATGACGTTTGCTGTAGCACTACTTATTTTACTCGGGAAAAAAATTGGCTTACAAAACAGAATTTATTTGCAAGAATCGTTTAGCCAACAATCCATTGGCGGTATTGTCAAACTTACGAAGCTAATCTTACTATTCGTATTAACTGTTGAAAGTATCGCTATTGTTATACTAACCCTTCATTGGCTACCAATATATGGATTAGAGGACGCTTTTTACTATAGTCTATTTCATGTTGTTTCAGCTTTTAATAACGCTGGATTTTCTTTATTTCCCGATAACTTGATGGGATTTACGGGTGATCCTATCGTCAATTTCATCTTATCTAGTTTGTTTGTTATTGGTGGTCTTGGATTTGTTGTAGTCGTAGATATTTATAAGAAGAAATCGATTCGAGCATGGTCGCTCCACACGAAAATGATGGTCGTTGGAACAATTGCTATGAATCTATTTGCAACGATTATCTTGTTCTTATTAGAATATAATAATGATAGAACAATAGGAACGATGGGCTTTTGGGAGAAGGGATTCACTTCTTATTTTAATGCAGTTACTCCTCGTACTGCTGGTTTTAATATGGTCGATTACGGACAAATGGAAGACCCTTCTTTATTATTTACTATGTTTCTAATGTTCGTTGGAGGTGGTAGTGCTTCTACTGCTTCTGGTATTAAACTAACAACTTTTATAGTCATTATTTTAGCGACATTTGCTTTCTTACGATCTCGTGATGAACCTGAACTCTTTAGAAGAACGATTCGGAAAGAAGTAATTATTCGTTCCTTAGCAATATCTACGATTAGCTTAGCTGTTATATTTTTCTTTACGTTTATGCTCACAATTAGTGAAAGAATTCCTTTGTTGCCTCTTGTTTTTGAAGTATTTTCTGCTTTTGGAACTGTTGGTTTAACAATGGGGGTTACTGGAGATCTTACTCCTGTTGGAGAAATCCTTATTAGTATTGTCATGTTTATCGGGAGAATTGGACCACTTACTTTATTTTTCATTTTAACGAAACCAAAGAAAACACATTATCGTTATCCGTATGACCCGGTGTTTACTGGGTAATATTAAGGACCAGCTTGTGATGAAAATTTCAAGTTGGTCCATTACTATTTAAAAGTTCTCTACCATATCCTCTATGAAACGGACGATTAACTCAACTGAGTGTTCCATGTCTTCTATATGAACACACCCAACACCGGAATGAATATATTTAGATGGAATTGAGATTGCCCCGGTCATAACGCCATTACCTGATACACTTATAGCCCTTGCATCAGTAGCTCCTTTTAAGAGTACTTCTCTTTGATATGGAATATCATACTTTTCCGCAGTTTCTACTAGCTTACGAGACAACTTTTTCGGAACTGATATTCCTTCATCATAAAACTTTATTGCCGTACCTTTTCCTAAATAGACAGGTAGTTCATGTTTATCATGACCAGGTAACCCTCCCGCAAGCGTTACATCAATTGCAAGAGCAACTGTTGGTTGAATAGAATGTCCAACTGGTGCTGCTCCTCGTATTCCCGTTTCTTCTTGAACTGTTGCCGTGCAATAAACAGTCGGTTTAATATCAAGATTTTCAATGCGTTTAATTACTTCAATAAGTACGGCACAGCCCGAGCGATTATCTACGGCTTTCCCAGTAAAAATAAATCCACCATTTAAGAACTGACCTTCTCGATCAAAAGTTATATAATCACCGATTTCAACTCCAAGGTTTTCAGTTTCTATTTTTGAAGAAGTGCCCACATCTAAGAATATATCTTTCATCATAATTGCTTTTTGCATATCATTAGCTGTTAATACATGAGCCGGTTTGGTTCCAGTAACTCCCTTAACTATTCCTTTTGATGTTTTTATTTGGAGCACTTGATTAATTGCCATACGATCATCATGGTCACCAATTGCACCAAAATAAATAAATCCGTCATTATCTATATAAGTAACGATAAATCCTATTTCATCCATATGTGCTGCTAGTAAGAGACTCAAGTTTTCATGACTTCCTTTTTTGATATACGTTAAATTTCCTAAACTATCCTCTGTGTATTTTAAAGTGGAATGCTCAAGTTCTTTTTTAATATAGTCAGCTACTTCTTCTTCCTCACCAGAAACAGCAACTAGGTCATTTAACTCTTTTAAATATCGTTTTAATGAAGACATATATTTTCCTCCTTAAATGAGCTCTATTCCTAACTCTTCTAATAACCATTTCGGAACAACAAAACGTACAGTCATTAATGGATCAACAATTTGGCAAATTTCAATTTGTCCAACAGCACTCATTAACATCGTTACTTCCTCTAACGATAAAGTAGATTTCTCTACGATTCTATCGATCATTTCTTCTATAGCTATTTTTGTAGCTTCATCTAATGTTTGGGCAGACGCAATTTGAGTAAACACCTCCGCATTTTCAAGCATTGGATGTTGAATCGTTGGTCCTTTTATAACTTCTATAGTAACTGTTGCTGCCCCAGGAACTTCTATTCCTGAAACACCAACTTCACCATCCCCCATTGCAGCATGCAAATCGCCTAAACTAAAAAGAGCACCCTCTGTAAAAATTGGGAAGTATAATGTTGCACCTTCAGTAATCATTTTATTGTCCATGTTTCCACCATGGGCTCCAGGTGTTTCACAACTTACACCTTCTCCGGCGGGTGCTACTCCAATGACACCGATCATTTTATTCAATGGAATTTGAATTCCGTTGAATATTATTTTTTCTTCTCGAATTGGTAGAATTTTTGCAACTCTCTTTTCTATGCGATGACCCATTACCCCTAATCCCGGACCGACCATCATTACACCTTGTGATCCTATTTCAATCTTTTCAATTTGTACTTTTAATATATCTCCTGGAAGTGCCCCTTCTACGTATATCGGTCCTGTTGCCGGATTAATCTCATGCCAATTAATCGCGTCCATTGATATCTCTTCGGATTGGATTTGATTTTTATAACAGTCATACGTTTCAATTTTTATAGTCGTTCCAGAAGCTACTTTCTTCGTGTACGCATTGTTTTTATTAAATTCATAATAAACTCCTGATTCACATGCTAACGCTTCCATTCCCATCCCCCTCTTTTTATAACTAACTGAATTTAAAGATAATTATATATTAAAAAGTAATTTTGAACTATAGAAAATAAGACGCCGTTGATCTCCACAGAAGTCGCCGCCTCCACTTCAATCAATAAGCTTATATTTATGCATAGTTTCATCTTTTTATAAATAGAAGAACTATTATTAGAATCTTGGGCCAAACAAGGATAGATGATTATTTCTTTTACTTTATTTCTAAAAAGAGATTAACTTGTTTCAAAAAGTTGTTTCATCGTTAGCTGCCTACAAATATTCACTCTAAAATGCAGAAGCAAGTATTCTATAAAATCAATAAATAGAACGCACATGAATCCATTCTTATAAACTAGTTGGATGTAGTGCAAAGCGGAGACTCTGGAGGGAACAGCGTTAGTCGAATACCCCGGAACAAAGTGAGGAAGCTGAGGCAACGCCCGCGGAAAGCGTCCGCTTGTAACGGAATCCATTCTCTTCATATAAAAAGACCAACTCAAAATTAAAATTCTGAGTTGGCCTTTATTATTTATCTTTTAACGATTTCTTCATTCAAGATTTTATTAACAAGTGGTGGGTTCGCTTGTCCTTTTGTTGCTTTCATAATTTGACCAACAAGGAATCCGATTGCGCGATCTTTACCATTTTTAAAATCTTCAATAGATTGTGGATTTGCATCAAGCGTTGCAGTTACGATTTCGCGTAGTGCACCTTCATCTGAAATTTGTACTAAGCCTTGTGCTTTAACAACTTCTTCTGCAGTACCGCCATTATCTGCAAGCTCTTTGAATACTTTTTTCGCTATTTTCGATGAAATTGTTCCATCTGAAATTAGCTTAATCATACCCGCAAGATTTGCTGGAGTAAGTTTAATATCTTTTAGGTCTTTTTGATCTGTATTTAGGTAAGCAGAAACTTCTCCCATTAACCAATTAGCAGAAAGTTTTACATCTGCTCCATCAGCAATTGTTGCTTCAAAGAAGTTTGCCATTTCTTTTGATAAAGTTAAAACATGTGCATCATATGGAGATAAACCAAGTTCCGCAACATAACGTTGTTTACGAGCATCCGGTAATTCTGGAATTTCTGCACGTACACGTTCTAACCACGCATCATCAATAACAAGATCAACTAAATCTGGCTCCGGGAAGTAACGATAATCATCTGTTCCTTCTTTAATGCGCATTAGAATCGTTTTTCCTGTTTTTTCATCGTAACGGCGAGTCTCTTGTTCAATAATTCCACCAGCAGAAAGTACTTCTGCTTGACGAATTTCTTCATGCTCTAGACCTCTACGCACGTAGTTGAAAGAGTTTAAGTTTTTCAATTCTGTTTTTGTACCAAATTCTTCTCTTCCGTATGGACGAATAGAAATATTAGCATCACAACGCAAAGATCCTTCTTCCATTTTACAATCCGAAACATCTGTATATTGAATAATCGATTTTACTTTTTCTAGATAAGCATATGCTTCTTCTGGAGTACGAATATCTGGCTCTGAAACGATTTCGACAAGTGGAGTTCCTTGACGGTTAAAGTCAACTAAAGAGTAACCATCCGCATGCGTTAATTTACCTGCATCTTCTTCCATATGAAGACGAGTAATACCGATACGCTTTTTCACTCCGTTTACTTCAATTTCAACCCATCCATTTTTACCGATTGGCTTATCGAATTGTGAAATTTGATACGCTTTCGGATTATCTGGATAGAAATAGTTTTTACGGTCAAACTTTGTATTTTGTTCGATTTCCATGTTTAATGCAAGAGCTGCACGCATTGCAAAATCGACTACGCTTTTATTTAGCACAGGTAATACGCCTGGATATCCAAGGTCGATTACTGTCGTATTTGTATTTGGCTCAGCTCCGAAATGATTCGGTGCCGCAGAGAAGATTTTAGAGTTTGTTTTTAGCTCTACGTGTACTTCTAATCCAATGACTGTTTCAAAGTTCATGTTATTTTCCCTCCCAAATTTGAGGAGTTTGTTTATGGAAATCTGTCGCTTGCTCATACACATGAGCTACACGATAAATTGTCGACTCATCAAAGTAATTACCGATAATTTGTAAGCCAAGTGGTAAGCCATCTTCAAATCCACATGGGATAGAAATCGCTGGTACACCTGCTAGATTAATCGGGATAGTTAAAATATCGTTTGCATACATTGTTAATGGATCTTCTACATTTTCACCAATTTTGAACGCAGGTGTTGGTGCAGTAGGTCCAATAATAACATCATATTCTGCTAATACTTTATCGTAATCTTCTTTGATCAAAGTACGAACTTGTTGCGCTTTTTTATAGTAAGCATCGTAAGTTCCCGCACTTAAAGAATAAGTTCCAAGCATAATACGACGTTTTACTTCATCCCCAAATCCTTGAGCTCGAGTTTCTTTATAAAGTTCCATTAAGTTTTGTGCATTTTCAGCACGGAAACCATAACGAATTCCATCAAAACGTGAAAGATTCGATGAAGCTTCCGAAGAAGAAAGGATATAATATGCTGCTAAAGCATATTTAGAATGTGGTAATGAAACTTCTTCCCACGTTGCTCCTTTTGCTTCCAGAACTTTTAAAGCATCCAGAACAGACTGGCGTACTGTTTCACTAACACCTTCACCTAAAAATTCTTTAGGTACGGCAATTTTTAATCCTTCAATATTGCCTGTTAAAGCTGCTGCAAAATTTGGTACTTCAACGTCTGCAGAAGTAGAATCATTTGCATCTAATCCAGAAATTGCTTCCAGTAATAATGCATTGTCTGTTACATTGCGTGTAATTGGTCCAATTTGGTCAAGTGAAGATGCGAATGCAACTAAACCGAAACGAGAAACACGACCATAAGTAGGTTTCATCCCAACTACGCCACAGTAAGAAGCTGGTTGACGAATAGATCCACCAGTATCAGAACCTAGTGAAAATGGTACTTCTCCTGCTGCTACTGCTGCTGCAGATGCACCTGAAGAACCGCCTGGAACTCGATCTAATGACCATGGATTTTTTGTCGTTTTATATGCAGAGTTTTCATTTGAAGAACCCATTGCAAACTCATCCATATTCAATTTCCCGATCGTAACCATTCCTGCTGCACGTAATTTATGCACAACAGTTGCGTCATAAATTGGGTTAAATCCTTCTAAGATTTTACTCGCACAAGTAGTTTCTAGACCTTCTGTTACGATATTATCCTTTACTCCGATAGGTAAACCAAATAGTGGTCCACGCTCTTCAAAAGGAACTTGATCTAATTCAGATGCCGTTGCAAGTGCTTTATCCTTGTTCAATGCTAGGAAAGCTTCTACATCACCATCTAATTTTTCTACGCGTTCAAATGCTTCTTTTGTTAAATCAGCGATTGTAAGTTCTTTACTATGTAAAAGAGTTTGTAGCTCTTTCGCTGTACGTTCAAATAACGTCATTACTTTCCCTCCTCACAACTATTAGTCCATAATAGATGGTACTTTTACTTGACCTGCTTCTTGCTCTTTTACGTTTAACATCATCGTTTCACGGTCTAATCCTTTAACTGCTTTGTCTTCACGTAAAACGTTTACTAGTGGTAGAACATGTGTTGTTGGTACTACATTTGTCGTGTCCAATTCTTCTAATTGTTTCGCAAAATCTGTAATTGCACCAAGCTGAAGCGCAAATTTCACAGCTTCTTCATCTGTGATTGCTAGTCTTGCTAAATTCGCTACATGCTTAACTTCTTCTTTTGAAATATTCGCCATTTTTCACACCTCCGAATTCGATAACCATAAGAAGTATCATATCATTTTTCACACTAATTGAACAGAGAACTATCACTGCCCATATATGTGAACATAAGGTTTTTCATCATTTGGTTTCTTTATCAATAAAGCTTCTTCCCCATTCAATGAAGTAACGCGCACTTCCACATGAGTGGCGGGAGTAAATTGATTCATCATCAAGCCAGCAACATGCTGTGTAAAGCCAATAATTTCAGCCGTTCCATAAAACTGAATCGGTATTGTAATCGTCAATTTTTGAAGCTGCTTGTCTTTAAAATAACCTGTACCAATAACACTTGTATAGTTAGAAAAATACCTTTCAACTTCTTGCTTAAAACTACGGAAAGCAGTATCTAAATCACGATGTTTTTCTTCTGATGCTGCAGTAGGAAATAAAACATATTCTTCGTCAATAGCAGTCCATTCCGAGACATTTTTGCCTTCTGGTGCAACGCTATACGTAAAATATGTTCCAGGTACGACAGCATTCCTACTATTTTGTTTAAAAAGACCAACAACAATTGGTACATTTGCTAAGTCTTCCATTTGGCGCATTCTACTCACAACTTCATCCGCAATTCTCTTCCCGTTTTCTTCGATTTGTGCTTGTGTTAATACTTCCTCATATGTTGCTCCAAAATCTTCTTTGCGGTAATAGTAAATGGAATTCAAAGCTAGCCCGATTGAAACTCCTGCAAGCTTTACTTTATTATCTTCTTTTACCAAATAATTTTGTTCCACAATATGTGTAATATAAACTGGAGCATTTTTTGCTTTTTCTTCTCCAATAAGCCCTTCATCGCTAGGATTTAAACCGCTTTTTTCTTGATTACTTCTTGCTAACCAGTCTTTTAACTCACTGCTTTTTAAATACTGCCCTTCTTGAAATAAATACTTATCAGGAGAAAATTGTTTTTGGGATATGCGAAGCAGTCCAGTTTCCACTTCTTTCATATCGTATTTAGTAGCTAAATTAGAAACGATTAACCCTCTACTTTTACTTTCCTCATAAGGTAATACCGTGCGATAATACGCATCATCTAATTGTAAGCTTGGTATGATTACTGTTTTCGTTGCTTCTTGCTCTGTATCTTGAACGACTTCCGGTTCCATTTTCATAGAAGGAGTACATCCAGAAATAAGTAGCAACAAAGCCAACATGGATATGCCTACCCTTTTTTTCACCATGTTCATTACCCCTTTACTCTGCTAACTGATCTAGCAATTTTTGCTCATCCCAAGTTTCAATTCCTAAGCTAGTTGCTTTCTCCAGCTTAGACCCGGCTTCTTCTCCTGCAATGACTAAATCGGTTTTTTTACTTACACTTCCCGCAACTTTGCCACCTAATGCTTCAATCTGTTCTTTCGCTTCTTGGCGTGTTAATTGTGTAAGCTTTCCTGTCAATACAACTGTTTTCCCTGCAAATAAACCATTTTCTAATGTAGCAGCATCGACAATTTTTCCTGTGTATTGTAAAGCAAGCCCCACTTCTTTTAATCGTTCGATTAATTGAACTGCTTCTTCTTGTTCAAAATAAGTAATGATAGAATCCGCCATCTTTTCTCCGATTTCAAAAATCTGTATAAGCTCTTCTTTATTCGCTAACATTAACGCATCGAAGTGATGATAAGTTTCCGACAAAATTTTTGCAGCTTTTTCTCCGATATGACGGATACCCAAACCAAACAATACTCGCTCCATTGAATTTGTTTTAGAGGATTCAATCGCTTCCACTAAATTAGTAGCTGACTTCAAACCCATTCGTTCTAATTTTACTAAATCATCTACCGTTAGTTTATATAAATCTGATATGTCCTTCACTAGCTGCTCTCTAAATAATTGCTCTACTACTTTTTCACCTAATCCTTCGATATTCATTGCGTTTCGAGATGCAAAATGATAAATACCTTCTTGGATTTGTGCTGGGCATGTTGGGTTAACACAACGTAAAGCTACTTCTTCTTCGATTCGGACTAATTCACTATCACATGCTGGGCAATTTGTTGGCATTTCGTATGGAATTTCTGTGCCTTTTCTTTCCTCCAAAATAACTCCAACAACTTCAGGAATAATATCTCCAGCTTTTCGAATAATGACACGGTCACCGATACGAATATCTTTTTCACGAATTAAATCTTCATTGTGTAAAGAAGCACGTTGAACAGTAGAACCGGCTACTTGTGCAGGTTCCAAAATAGCAGTCGGTGTTATTACACCTGTTCGTCCAATCGTTAAGTCGATCCCGATAATAGTCGTTACTACTTCTTCTGCTGGGAACTTGTAGGCAATCGCAAAACGTGGACTTTTCGCTGTAAAACCAAGTTCTTCTTGCTGTGCGTATTCATCTACTTTAATAACAATTCCATCAATTTCATATGGTAAATCTGTCCGCTTAGCAGTCCATTCCTGAACAAATGCAATTACTTCTTCCATCGAAGAACATACTCTCGTTTCTTTATTTGTAGGTAATCCTTGCACACTGAAATAGTTTAATGCTTCCGAATGTGCATCGATATTTTGCACTTCAGAATCTCCCATTCCATAGACGAACATCGAAAGGTTTCTGCTTGCCGCTATTTTAGAATCTAGCTGACGGAGCGATCCCGCTGCTGCATTTCGTGGATTAGCGGCAAGCTCTTCTTCGCGTTCCGCTCGTTCTTCATTTAACTTTTGGAAAGAAGCTTTCGACATATATACTTCGCCTCTTGCTTCAAGCGTTACATTATCCTTCAAACGAAGTGGTACAACACGAATCGTTTTTATATTCGTTGTAATATCTTCCCCTGTAGTTCCATCTCCTCGAGTTGCACCACGAACTAAAATGCCATCCTCATATAAAAGAGAAACTGCTAGTCCATCGATTTTTAGCTCACATACATATGTTGGTGTTTCATCAATCATTCCTCGAATTCGTCGATCAAAGTCTAGTAAATCTTCTTCGCTAAATGCATTAGAAAGGCTGAGCATTGGTGTCGTATGCGTTACTTTTTGAAATCCTTCGCTTACAGATGCTCCAACTCGTTGTGTCGGAGAATCGGGTAACACTAAGCTTGGGTGTTGCTCTTCCAAAGCGATCAATTCGTTCAAATATTGATCGTAAACCGCATCCGACACGAGTGGGGTATCTAATGTATAGTACGCATATCCGTAGTCATATAAAAGCTTATTTAGCTCTTTTACGCGTTGTTCTAATTTATCCATGCCGTGTTTCCTCCACTAAGTGAATTATACTTTTTCAATTGGTGCAAATTTGGCTAATAATCGTTTAATACCTGTTGGACTTGGGAACGCAATGTCGAGTTCAATTTCTTCCCCTTGTCCACGTACACTAACGACCATCCCTTCGCCCCATTTTTTATGCGCTGCTTTATCTCCAACTTGCCAGCCCATTTTTTCTCCACCAGATGCACTATATGCTGGTAAAGTAACAGCTGTTCTTTGCGGTTGTGCAATTGTTTGCGAACGCGCATAAGCTCCTTGCCCTTGCTGACTTGCTTTTTGTCCACCAATTGTTTCGATAATATCATCCGAAATTTCTGCGATAAAACGAGAGGGATTATTAAAGTTAGAACGTCCAAAAAGAGTTCTAGATTGAGCACAAGTGATGACAAGTCTTTCTTCTGCTCGAGTTATTCCTACATAAGCAAGGCGACGTTCTTCTTCCATCTCATCATCATCTCCAATGGAGCGTGAATGTGGAAAAACATTTTCTTCCATACCAATGATAAATACAATTGGAAACTCAAGTCCTTTTGCAGCATGCATTGTCATTAAAATAATATTTCCTTGTGACGTATCTTCCTCTTCATCCAATTTATCAATATCTGAAATCAGTGCTAAATCGGTCAAGAAAGCCACAAGCGATTTATCCTCACTATTTTTTTCAAATGCTTTCGTCACAGATAAAAACTCTTCAATATTTTCTAAACGACTTTCTGCTTCAATCGTCTTTTCATTTTTTAACATCGTTCGATAACCTGTTTTATCAAGCACTTGCTCCACAATTTCTGTTACCGACAAAAATTCTTGCATTTGTGTAAAGTTTTGAAGTAGGCCATGGAATTGAACGACTGAATTGACAGCACGCGCTGGTAATCCCATAAAATCAACTTCATTTAAAGCATCTAAAATAGAACGATCTTGTTCCATTGCATACCGCGCCATTCGTTCAAATGAAGTAGCACCAATATTTCGCTTCGGCTCATTAATAATACGTGCAAGTGACAAATCATCATCGTTATTGGCAATTAGTCGAAGATATGCAAGTAAATCTTTAATTTCCTTGCGATCATAGAACTTTGTTCCTCCAACGATTGTATAGGCCATATTCGATTTAACGAGCACTTCCTCCATGACACGTGATTGAGCATTTGTGCGATACAATATTGCGAAATCATTGAGTGTGCGGTTTTCATTTTCCATTAGCTCTTGGATTGTTTGCACAACAAATTGAGATTCTTGCTGCTCATTATAGGCACGATAAAGCTGAATCTTTTCTCCATCATGATTGTCCGTACGAAGCACTTTCGGATATCTGCTTGCATTATTCCCAATGACGTCATTTGCTGCTTGAAGGATTCGTTTAGATGAACGATAATTTTGCTCCAGCATAATGACAGTTGCATCTGGATAATCTTTTTCGAACGATAAAATATTTTGAATATCCGCTCCACGCCAGCGATAAATAGACTGATCCGAGTCGCCAACCACACAAATATTTTTAAATTTCGCCGCCAGCATTTGAACTAATTCATACTGTGCTTTATTTGTATCTTGGTACTCATCTACGTGAATATATTGAAATTTGTTTTGGTAGAACTCTAACACTTCAGGAACGCGTTTAAATAGTGTAAGTGTGGTCATGATGAGATCATCAAAATCGAGGGATTGGTTTTTTCTTAATCGTTTTTCATACCCTAAATATACTTCTGCTGCTATTTTCTCAAACGGATTATGTTCATTCATCTGCGCTTTATATGTATCTGCGTCGATGCAAATATTTTTAGCACCACTAATAGCATTTAACATTGAACGTGGATCATATTGTTTGGAGTCGATGTTTTGTTCTTTTAAAATAGTTTTTATGACGGACAATTGATCTGTCGTATCCAAAATCGAGAAGCTTTTCGAAAAACCGATTCGATCAATATCTCTTCTTAAAATACGGACACACATAGAGTGGAATGTAGATGCCCACATACGTTCACCAGTTCCTGCTCCTAGCAGACCATCAATACGTTCTCGCATTTCTCTTGCTGCTTTATTTGTAAATGTAATCGCAAGAATTTTCGATGGATATACTTCTTTTTCCACAACTAAATAAGCAATTCGATGTGTTAATACGCGTGTTTTCCCAGAACCTGCTCCAGCCATAATTAGAAGAGGTCCTTCTGTTTTTTTCACTGCTTTTGCTTGTTCTGGATTCATGCCGTTCAATAAATTTTTCGCTATAAGTTCCATAATGCACTTCCTTTTCAAGAACGTTTGTTCTCGCTATTATACATGTGAATATCTGTTTTCTCAAATTTTACTGTACTGCTTTTACTGTTTTTAAAGCTTCTTCTAAGTTTTCATATACGTGATTGCCAACAATGATCGTATCCGCATAAGCACCCATTTCGCGTGCTTGTGCCTCCGTTTGAATTCCTCCACCGTAGAATAGCTGTGTTCGTTCAAGACCTTCACTTACTTTTTGAACAACTTCCACATCTCCATAAATTCCGCTATATTCCATATAAAAAATAGGGAACTTAAACATATGCTCCACCATTTGCGCATACGCAATAATTTCTTCGGCTGACTCGGGTAACTTAGCATTCGTCAAATTCGCTGCTTTACAATCCGGATTTAAAATACAATATCCCTCCGTAATAATTTCTTCCCAGTTCATCACTTCACCAAATTCTTTCATCGCCGCATGATGCAAATCCTTCACCCATTTTGTGTCAGTACTATTTAATACACTCGGAATAAAATAAAAATCAAAACCTGGTGTGATTGACTCAATCGTTGACACTTCTAAAGCTACAGGTACAGCATAACGTCGAACACGCATTAATAAATCAATGACATTATCAAGCGTTACACCATCAGACCCTCCAATAATAATCGCATCGGTTCCTGATTCACAAACCTTTTCCAATGCTTCTGTACTAATTTCTTTTGCCGGGTCTAACTTAAATATATGTCGCCATTCTTTATATTCCATTTCTTCACCTACTATTAGTTACTTTACATTTCTCCATTATAACAAAAAAACTGAACAGAGGTTTCTGTTCAGCTTCTTGGATTTTGAAAAGGTTGTTCGTCTGGATATAAACGTCCAAGCATTTCATCATAGGTGTCGTTTCCATAGTCAAAACAGCGTCTAACACGGGAAATAGTTGCTGTGCTCGCACCAGTTTCTTTTTTAATCGCTTCGTATGTTTTTTTCAATCTCAATAAATGTGCTACTTCAAATCGCTGTGCCAATGACTGGATTTCACTAATTGTACATAGATCATCAAAAAATCGATAACATTCGTCTATATCTTTTAATTCTAGGACAGCTTTAAACAATTGATCTGTTTGATGTCCTTTTATTTTTTCGATTTGCATCTACATATCTCCTCTTCCCAATCTACTATTATGGTAAAAAGTTGACCATACCTTCAAGTCCAGTTTTCGTTGGAACAAAACTTATCCACGTTTTTCCTTTTACAAGCTTCACAGGTACTCCATTTTCCATTGGAATGAGAATACCATCAACATTTTCCCATTCAATTTCTTTCATGAGCCCCGCTTGAAAAAGATATGCTCTTCCACCCTCGGTCAACGTGATCTCTTGTCTACCAGAGTTATCAATTACTTTATGTGGTATTTCCATAAAAACTAGATTTGCTAGTTTAACAGGTTCTGCTGTCTCTTTATCCGTCGTTAAAATACCTGCTGTTTTTCGTTCATAAATACCTTCTTCTGCAATATACGTATACTGATTTTCAAAACTTGATCCTGAACCATATTGAACGCTCACGCTAGATACCGGTTGGCCTAGTTTAGCTCCTTCTATCGAATCATAAAAAGAGAACACTGGGGTCTTTTTAAGTTCCATCGAAGCTCCAACTTTTTCAGCACCAGCGAAAATTTTGTCTTTTGTAATATACGAATTATGCGGTGCTTTTCGTTCTTTCGATCGATGAAATAAAGTACCGTCATATTGCATGCCATTAATATTATCCACGACTTTTGCATTTAACATTTTCTGTGCCGCCGGACTATAGCCATGTGCAATATAAAAAGCGTCCAACCCTTTTGCGATATTCACAAAATAATCACGTGCACTTCTTACAGGCCCTATTAAATCTGGTATTTCACTCTGATATAACGCAAGAAATCTTGTAACATTTCCTTCTGCAAGCATTTCGTATACGACATCGGCTTGAGCAATACCGGACTGTGGTCTCGCACTTGGGTGGTTATTCATTGTAACAAGAATCGCCCTTTGTGTTACCTCTTGTTCCGAACCAACTCCAGTAAATGGAGCCATAAACGGAAGCGCAACCTCTTCTTCTACAATTTCCTCTACTTCTTCTAGTTCCTCAGAAACTTCCCCTGCCTCTTCCTCTATTACTTCTTCTTTCGAACAAGCGGCGAGTGCAAGCAAACTTATCGCAAATACAATACCCCATTTTTTGAACATTTCACTCCTCCTACCTCATAACAGCTGGAAATAGTACTTGTTTCTTCATCACGTCAAAAATACCTCTTTGGGTAATTCGAACATATGGTAAATGTGTAGCTTGCAAGAATAATAATGTATAAATAGCATCCCCATGCGTAAATCCTCTTTCTGCCAGCTCTTTCTTGAATAGTAATTCTTCTTCTATTAATTGTTCCATAGGTTTATCCGAAAGTGTTCCACCTATCGGTAGTTTGATCGTACAAACAACGTCATCATTGTCTACAATAACAATACCACCGCGCATAGCTTTCATTTCTTGGAAGGCTTTTAGCATACTCTTTTTGTTCTTTCCAATCAATAAAATATCACCTGTACTTGAATAAGATGATGCGAAACCTTTTAATGTAGTAGCAAATCCTTTAATCATCGTGCTCACTTTCCATTTTCCATGACGATCAATTAGAAGAAGAAAGCTTTCGTCATGCTCACTTGAAAGTTCATTGTCCGTTGTATCAACAGAAACTGAATATGGTTTTGTAATAACATCATTGACCATATGAATTCCAAAAGGCATCGAAAATTGAAAATCATCATCCGTTAAATCAAATTCCAAATCGAATGCTGGCATATGTGACCAATCAATTAGAGCAAGCGCATGCACTTTTTCTTGTGCTTTCTTTAACCATACTCCTTTAGATAAAACAGCTATCGGCACTGGATTTTGCTCGTTTTCTAAAAAGTTTAATGTTGCAAATCTTCCAGTTGCAATTACACCATGTAAATTAGACAGATTATAATATTTCGCAGCATTGAATGAAGCCATTAAATATGCATCAATTGGATCGACACCTGCATCAAGTGCAACTTGAATACATTTGTCTATGACACCATCCACATGGAACGAAGGAGTTGCTCCGTCCGTCGTCATCATTAAATGATCGAAAATACGTAAATCTTTTTCTAATATTCCTTTTAATAAATTCGGCAAGTCCGGACGAATGGAAGAATGGCGTAATGTAACTGCATAGCCGTGTAAAATTCTTCTTTCTACTTCTTCAATCGTCATTGCTTCATGATCTCCATCCGCTCCTAATAAACGCATACGTGCAAGCGTCTGTTCAGAGGCACCAGGAAAATGCCCTTCAATCTTCATGCCATTCGACTTCGCTTGCTGCATCCAATACAACATTTGATCGTCTCCTGAAAGTAATCTTGGCCAGCCAGTTAACTCTCCACCCATAATTACATCGGGGCGTTCAATCCATTCTCCAACAGTTCTTGAAGTAAACACTTCTTCTTCATTTATCAATTCTGTTTGCGAATCAAATCGAGCCCACCAATAAAAAGTAAAAGGAAGCTCACTCAATTCATCCATAATTGAAAACGCTTTCTTATTTTCAAGTGCCAAAAATAATGTTAAGTTATCTGCTATAAATGTAGTTGTCCCACCTTGTGCAGCATAATCTGCAAATGTTTGTGGATGATATAGCTGAAATGGATGCGAGTGTGGTTCAATATATCCTGGTACAATCTTTTGGCCAGTTGCATCATATACTTCCGTTTTTTCAGAAACGAGTGGCATTTCTAGGCCCGTATATACAATTCGATCTTTTACGATCCAAATATTACCGGTAATCCATTTCTTTAAATGACTATGTAAATAAGTCGCATTCGTTATAAGAATATTTGGCGATTGTGTTCTATTTACGACTTCTATTTGATGTCTAATTTCTTCTATTTTCCATATAGGATATTGCATTTTAGCCAGTCTCCTTCCTTTAAGATAGCTTATTAAAATAATAGTAGCATATCACTTTAGTAAAGCAAAGTGTTCATTGTTATTTTTTGATAGTTTTGATTGAATTTATGTTACCTTTATGGCATTTTGGTCTAAGCAAGTGGACCATCCGATTTAACTAAATTCATACCTACATTTAGAACATATATATAAAAATCCATTTACCCCATTAATACGGAGTAAATGGATTTTTATTATTGGAAAGTTCTCCAGCCGATATCTTTTCGGAAGAATAAACCATCCCAAGTAAGTTTAGATAAACCTTCATATACTTTTTTCTGTGCTACTTTTAAAGTTGCTTCGCTCGCTACAACTAAAATAACACGCCCGCCATTCGCTACTAAGTTTTCCCCTACAACTTTTGTTCCTGCATGGAACACATGAAGACCAGCCTCTTCTAAAACAGAAAGATCCGGCAGCTTAGCACCTTTTTTCATATCTCCTGGATAACCAGCAGATGCAATTACTACACCAAGAATTTCTCTATCCGACCATTTTAAATCGAATGGTTTTTCATCTAGCAATGCAGTCATAAATAATCCGAAATCACTCGTCATTCTTGGAAGTACTACTTGCGTTTCAGGATCACCGAATCGAGCATTAAACTCAATTACTTTTGGTCCTTCTTTCGTAATAATAAGCCCTGCATATAAAATGCCCGTGAATGGTGTGCCTTCTTGCTCCATTGCTTTCACTGTAGGAACAACGACTGTATCATACGCTAACTGTACTACTTCGTTGGCAATTTGAGGCACAGGAGAGTAAGCACCCATACCGCCAGTGTTCGGCCCTTTGTCCCCTTCATATGCACGTTTATGATCTTGTGAAATAACCATTGGATAAATTTGTCCGTTATGAACAAATGACATATACGAAATTTCTTCCCCGTCCAAAAACTCTTCAATTACTACACTAGAAGATGATTCACCAAATAATTGATTGCCAATCATATCTTCTACTGCACCGTTCGCTTCTTCTACTGTCAGAGCAACTACAACGCCTTTACCTGCAGCAAGGCCATCAGCTTTCACAACAATTGGAGCACCTAGCTTTTCAATATATGCTTTCGCTTTATCAACATCAGTAAATGTTTCATATGCACCAGTTGGGATATTATATTTTTTCATCAGCTCTTTAGCAAATGTTTTACTGCCTTCCAATTGTGCCGCAGCTTTGTTCGGTCCAAAAATACGAAGGTCATGCTTCATGAAATGATCGACGATTCCAGCTACAAGTGGTTGCTCTGGACCAACAAACGTCAAATCAATCGCATTATTTTTCGCAAACTGTGCAAGCTCTTCAAATGCCATTACATCAATTGGAACAATTTGTGCATCTTTTGCCATACCAGCATTTCCTGGTGCTACAAATACCTCACTTACAGAAGGGGAATGACTAAATTGCTTTACGATGGCATGTTCACGGCCGCCACTACCTATTACGAGAATCTTCATATGAGATGCGCCTCCTTAGTGTTTGAAATGGCGAACGCCAGTGAATACCATGGCAATTCCGTATTCATTTGCTTTATCGATGGAATCTTGGTCTTTCACAGATCCACCTGGTTGAATGATTGCTGTAATACCAGCTTTTGCAGCTGTTTCTACTGTATCATTCATCGGGAAAAATGCGTCAGAAGCAAGTGCAGCTCCTTTTGCACGCTCACCAGCTTGCTCTAATGCAATTTTTGCTGATCCTACACGGTTCATTTGCCCAGCACCAACGCCAATAGTCATATCTTCTGCTGCAACAACAATTGCATTTGATTTCACATGTTTTACAACATTCCAGCCAAGTTCTAACGCTTTCCACTCTTCAGCAGTAGGCTCACGGTCTGTTACTACTTTTACATCAGCATCTTTTAAACCAAATGCATCAGGTGATTGAACTAATAAACCACCTTCAACAGACACTGTATTCATAGCATCTTTTTTCGTTTGTTCAAATGAAATCGTCATCAAGCGAATATTCTTTTTCGCCGTTAACATAGAAATTGCTTCTTCTGAAAATGAAGGTGCAATAATGATTTCTAAGAAAATACCCGCTAATGTTTTCGCCGTTTTCGCGTCTACTTCACGGTTCAATGCGATAATCCCTCCGAAAATAGACGTTTCGTCTGCTTCATACGCTTTTTGGAAAGCATCAGCAATTGTTTCACCAGTTCCAACACCACAAGGATTCATATGCTTCACAGCAACAGCAGCTGGAATTTCGAATTCTTTAATGATTTGGATAGCTGCATTTGCATCTTGGATATTATTATAAGAAAGCTCTTTACCGTGCAATTGAGTAGCAGAAGCAATAGAGAAATCTGATCCAAGTGGACGTTTATAAAATGCTGCTTGTTGATGTGGGTTTTCACCGTAACGTAGAGATTGTTTACGCTCATATGTAAGTGTCAATAATTCCGGGAATTCTTCCCCAGCCAAATCAGTCATATAGCCAGCAATCAATGCATCGTAAGCCGCAGTATGACGGAATACTTTCGCAGCAAGTTTACGGCGAGTTTCTAGTGTAGTTGCGCCACTTTCTTTTAGCTGTGCCAATACTTCTGGATAGTCCGTTGCATCTGTTACTACTGTTACGTATTGATGATTTTTAGCTGCTGAACGCAACATAGATGGTCCACCAATATCAATATTTTCGATTGCATCTTCAAAAGCAACATTTGGTTTTGAAATTGTTTCACGGAAAGGATATAAGTTCACGCATACTACTTGAATTGGTGTAATGCTATGTTCTTCTAATTGTGCTTGGTGAGAAGGATCGTCATGTTTTGCTAATAGTCCACCATGAATCATAGGATTTAATGTTTTTACTCGACCATCCAAAATTTCTGGAAAGTTTGTTACTTGGTCTACTGATGTAATCGCAACTCCGTTTTGTTCAAGAAACGCTTTTGTTCCACCAGTTGATAAAATTTCATAACCAAGTAGTTCCAACTCTTTTGCAAATTCGAGAATACCTGATTTATCTGAAACACTAATTAAAGCACGTTTTGACACGTAAATTCCTCCTTTTATAAGAAAAGCCGGTAATGATTACCGGCTCCATAACTGTTGTAATGTTTTTGTATACAGCTCATGTTCCACTTCATGAATAAGTGTTTCTGTTCGTTCTTTATCTCCATTAACTACAATAACAGCCTGCTGTGCTAAGATTGAACCAGTGTCCATTCCAGCATCGACATAGTGAACTGTTACACCAGTTACTTTCACTCCATGATCCATTGCTTGTCCAATGGCATCTTTTCCTGGAAATGAAGGCAATAAAGATGGATGAATATTAATGATTTTATTCGGGTAGGCATCCAATAAGACGTCTCCTATTAAACGCATATACCCTGCTAATACAACCCATTCTATATTAAGCGCCACAAGCTTTTCTAAAATAGCTTGCTCATATGCCGCTTTTGAAGTGAATTCTTTTGGAATCAAAACTAGTGTTTTAATCCCGACTTTTTGTGCTCTTTCAATTACATAGGCATTTGGCTTGTCTGTTACAACAAGCTCAATCGAACCAGCTAATTTACCTGATTCAATTGCATCATAAATAGCTTGAAAATTACTGCCACTCCCTGAAGCAAATACCGCAAATTTCGGTGTTCCAGCCATTACACTAAACTCCCGTCATGCGTACCGTTGAAGATAACTCCTTCACCTTTCACAACACGACCAATTGTGTATGCTTTTTCACCATGAGATTCAGCGATTGCGATTGCTTTTTCCGCTTCATCAGCAGATATTGCAATAACAAAGCCTACTCCCATATTAAAGACATTATATAAATCGCGATCTGTAAGTTCACCTTTTTCCTTCAGGAAATGGAATACAGGAAGTACTTCCCATGAACCTAAATCTACTTCTACTGCTAGACCTTCCGGCATCATACGTGGTAAGTTTTCGTAAAAACCACCGCCCGTTACATGTGCCATTCCGTGAATAGATAGTGCATTATGCATTTCCATTACTGGCTTCGCATAAATTTTTGTTGGAGTTAGAAGTGCCTTACCAATTTCGCCAAGACCTTCATATCCTTCTACAACTGTACTTGGTGTATAACCTTGCTCTTCAAAAACAATTTTACGCACAAGCGAATAACCATTTGAATGAACGCCGCTAGAAGCAATTCCAACTAAAACGTCACCTTCTGCAATTTTTTCACCCGTTACGATTTTTGATTTTTCACAAGCACCAACTGCAAATCCAGCTAAGTCATACTCGTCTTCCTCGTATAAACCTGGCATTTCAGCTGTTTCTCCACCGATTAAAGCCGCTCCAGATTGCACACAGCCATCTGCAACACCTTTAACGATTTGTTCAATACGCTCAGGTACTGCTTTTCCTACTGCAACATAGTCAAGGAAAAACAATGGCTCTGCTCCTTGTGCAACGATGTCATTAACACACATTGCAACACAGTCTACACCGATTGTATCGTGTGAATCAGTCATGAACGCAAGTTTTAACTTCGTTCCAACCCCGTCTGTACCAGAAATTAATACAGGCTCTTTATAGTTTAATGAAGACAGGTCAAACATTCCGCCAAAACCACCAAATGTACCCATGATTCCTTTTCTTGCTGTACGTTCGACATGCGACTTCATTCTTTGAACAGCTTCATAGCCTGCTTCAATATTTACTCCAGCTTTTTCATATGCCTTTGACATGTAAAATCCTCCTATCGAACAAGCTCTTTTTCATGCGGTAATTTCGTATTTGCAGCAATAGACGTTGGATATTCGCCTGTAAAACATGCTAAACAATGTCCACAGTTTTTTCCTTCATCTGTACGACCAATTGCTTCAACCATTCCTTCAACAGATAAAAATGATAGAGAATCAGCTCCGATTAACTCTCGCATTTCTTCAATGCTATTGTTAGAAGCAATTAATTCTGAATCTGTGCTAATATCAATTCCATAAAAACAAGGACTTTTCAGTGGAGGTGAGCTAATAACTACATGCACTTCTTTTGCTCCAGCCTCTTTCAGCATTTTAACAATTCGTTTAGAAGTTGTTCCACGTACGATTGAGTCATCTACCATAACAACACGTTTGCCATTTACAACTTGTCGAACTGGAGATAGCTTCATTTTCACTCCACGTTCGCGCAAATCTTGAGAAGGTTGAATGAATGTACGACCAACGTAACGGTTTTTAATAAGACCCATTTCATATGGAATACCTGTTGCTTCCGAAAAACCAATTGCAGCAGAAATACTCGAATCTGGTACGCCAGTTACAATGTCACCCTCAATTTGAATTTCTTTCGCAAGTTGTTTTCCAAGACGTTTTCTTGCCATATGAATATTAATACCATCAATATCTGAGTCAGGTCTTGAAAAGTACACGTATTCCATCGTACAAATTGCACGATTAGCAGGTTCTGCAAAACGTTCTGAACGAAGACCTTCGTCGTTAATAATTAATAACTCACCAGGTTCTACAGAACGAATTACTTCCGCTCCGATTAAGTCAAATGCACTTGTCTCTGATGCAACTACCCAAGCATCACCAAGTTTTCCTAGAGAAAGCGGACGCATGCCGTGTGGATCTTGCGCAACCATCATGACATCTTCAGTTAAAATAACAAATGCAAATGCACCATCTAATAATTTTAGGGCTTGTTTTGCTCGTTCTTCTAAAGAAGTATGATGACTTTTTTTCAATAAATGCGCTAACACTTCTGTATCAGATGTAGTTTGGAAAATACTTCCTTGCTTTTCCAAACTACGTTTTAAATGATTTGCATTCACAATATTTCCATTATGCGCAATTGCAAGACTTCCAGTTGTGGAATTAAAAAGAAGTGGTTGTACATTTTCAATTCCTGAACCGCCAGCAGTAGCGTAGCGAACATGCGCGATTGCAGCATTTCCACCTAAATTGCCTAGCTTATCGTGATTGAAAACATCGTTCACTAATCCTTCGCCTTTAATAGCGCGTAAAAATTCTCCGTCTGTTACTACTATTCCAGCACCTTCTTGCCCACGGTGTTGAAGAGCGTGCAAACCATAATAGCTAATTGGTGCAGGATCTGGATGACCCCAAATCCCAAATATACCACATTCTTCGTTTAAGCCTCTGACTTCAGCAAGCATGGTATTGCCCCTTTCCAAGCGGAACGCAATTCGTCAACAGAACCGTTAATCCATTCAGTTCCATCTTCGTTAGAAATAATTACTTTATTTGAATCTGTTACAGCACCAATTTTAACTGCATCATTTACGATGTCTTCAAATTTAGCTGCATTTTCAGGTTTTACTGTAATAAGGAAACGTGATTGAGATTCACTAAATAACGCTGTTGTTGCAGAGCCATTTATAGTTACTTCAACTCCAAGACCAGTTGCTCCGAAAGCTTTCTCTGCTAAAGCAACTGCAAATCCACCTTCAGCAATATCATGTGCAGAAGCTACAACTCCAGCTTTTATAGCAGTAAGTAGAGCTGTTTGACGAGATGCCTCTACAGCTAAGTCGATAGAAGGTGCTTTACCAAAAATACGTTTTTCCACTAATTTTTGAAGCTCTGATCCACCGAATTCTGTTTTCGTTTCACCAATTACATAAACGATATCTCCAGCTTGTTTCACTGATTGAGTTGTTACATGTGCAAGATCTTCTACAAGTCCAACTAGACCGATAGTTGGTGTTGGGTAAACTGCAACTCCACTGCGCTCGTTATATAAAGAAACGTTACCACCGATTACTGGTGAATCTAATGCGATACAAGCTGCTGAAATACCATCAGCTGATTTCTCAAGCTGCCAGAAAATTTCAGGGTTTTCTGGATTACCAAAGTTTAAGCAGTCTGTAATTGCAAGTGGTTTTGCACCCGAACACACTACGTTACGAGCTGCTTCTGCAACTGCAATTTTTCCACCTTCAACAGGATCTAAATAGATGTAACGAGAGTTACAATCCGTTGTCATTGCTAATCCTTTATTCGTACCACGAACTCGCACTACTGCAGCATCTGAACCAGGTGTTACTACTGTGCTTGTACGCACTTGGTAGTCATATTGATCATAAACCCATTCTTTCGAAGCAATTGTTGGTTGTTGAAGTAAGTTTAATAATGTTTCTTTGTAATCAGAAACTACCGGCTCTACGTTTTCCATTGCTTGGAATTCTGTAAAATAAGAAGGTACAGAAGATGTTTTGTAATACACTGGAGCTTCTTCTGCAAGTGCATCCGCAGGTACTTCTGCTACAACTTCGCCGTTATGAAGAAGACGTAACATTTTGTCATCCGTCACTTTACCAACAGCAACGCAATCCAAGCCGTATTTATCAAAAATCTTCGTGATTTCATCTTCGCGTCCTTTTTTCACTACGATTAACATACGCTCTTGTGATTCTGAAAGCATCATTTCATATGCTGTCATCCCAGTTTCACGTTGAGGAACAAAGTCTAAGTTCATTTCTACACCAAAACCAGCTTTAGATGCCATTTCAGCTGAAGAAGAAGTTAATCCTGCTGCTCCCATATCCTGAATTCCAATAAGTGCATCTGATTTAATAACTTCTAAACAAGCCTCTAGTAATAATTTCTCCATGAATGGATCTCCAACTTGAACCGCTGGACGTTTTTCTTCCGAAGCTTCTGTTAGTTCTTCAGATGCAAATGTAGCACCGTGAATACCGTCACGACCTGTTTTAGCACCTGCATACAATACTGTATTTCCAGTACCAGCAGCGATTCCTTTTTGAATATCTTCATGGTTAATCAAACCAACACACATTGCGTTTACTAGTGGGTTACCTTCGTAGCAATCGTCGAATTGGATTTCTCCACCAACTGTTGGAATACCGATACAGTTACCGTATCCAGCAATACCAGCTACAACTTCTTCAAATAAGTATTTCACTCGTGGTGTTTTTAATTCTCCGAAACGAAGAGAGTTTAACATCGCAATTGGGCGAGCTCCCATTGAAAATACGTCGCGAATAATTCCACCAACACCTGTTGCCGCTCCTTGGTAAGGCTCGATAGCAGAAGGGTGATTATGAGATTCCATTTTGAATACTACTGCTTGACCGTCACCAATATCTACGATTCCAGCGCCTTCTCCTGGTCCTTGTAATACTTGTGGTCCACTTGTAGGGAACTTACGTAATACTGGTTTAGAGTTTTTATATGAGCAATGCTCAGACCACATAACAGAAAATAATCCTGTTTCTGTGTAGTTAGGAAGACGACCTAAAATCTTCTCTACCATTTCAAATTCTTCATCCGACATACCCATTTGTGCATATATTTTTTG
Source organism: Psychrobacillus sp. (assembly GCF_032154225.1). GTDB lineage: Bacteria > Bacillota > Bacilli > Bacillales_A > Planococcaceae > Psychrobacillus. Next base: position 6,666 of record NZ_JALDYF010000011.1, on the reverse strand, counting down.
ATCCTTAATTTGCTCCGGATTTGGTTCAAGCATGATTGACATGAGATTCCCTCCACTGTTTCACTATTGATTTGAATAATGCTAGTCCTTCTGCTCCACCCATAATGTCATTTGCAGCACGCTCTGGGTGAGGCATCATTCCTAATACATTTCCTTTATCATTCACGATACCTGCGATGTCTTCGATGCTTCCGTTTGGATTTTCTGAAGCATAAGTGAACACGATCTGGTTATTTGCTTTTAAACTTGCAAGAGTTTCTTCGTCACAATAGTAGTTTCCTTCACCATGTGCGATTGGAATTTGAATTACTTGGTCTTTTTCGTATTCTGATGTAAATTGTGTTTCATTATTTACTACTTTTAGCCCAACAGTACGGCACATGAATTTCAAGTTTTTGTTACGTAAAAGTGCTCCTGGTAGAAGACCTGCTTCTGTTAGCACTTGGAATCCATTACAAATACCTAAAACTGGTTTGCCTTCTTTCGCTGCTTTTACAACTTCAGCCATAACGTTAGATTGGTTAGCCATAGCTCCACAACGTAAGTAGTCACCATAAGAGAATCCACCTGGTAATAACACTCCATCGAATCTGCTTAAATCTGTTTCATCATGCCATACATACTCTACTTCTTCACCAAGCTCGTCTTTAATAGCATGGTACATATCTAAATCACAGTTCGATCCTGGAAAAACGATTACTGCGAATTTCATTTGTTATTAACCTCCTCAACTTCGTAGCTGTAATCTTCAATTACTGTATTTGTAAGAAGCTTTTCACACATTTCTTTGACGATTGTATCTAAATCACGATCACTTTCTTCGATTTGAAGCTCTAAAAATTTACCAATACGAACGTCTTTTACTTCGTTATAATTCATCGAATGAAGTGCTCCCATAACTGCCGAACCTTGTGGGTCTAATACACTTTCACGTAATGTTACATATACTTTAACTTTTTTCATTTTGATAATCCTCCTAGGCGAGATAATATTATTTGGTAAACCTCAGTTAAACTACCTAAATTGCGGCGAAATACATCTTTATCTAATTTTTCGTTTGTTTCATCGTCCCATAATCTACATGTGTCTGGTGATATTTCATCTGCAAGTAAGATTTCTCCGTGTGCATCTCGTCCAAACTCCAACTTCATATCAATTAATGAAACGCTGATTTCTTTGAAAATTGGCTGCAATACATGGTTAATTTCTAACGCTTTTGCTGTGATCGTTTCTATTTCCTTTGGTGTTGCCAGTTCAAGTAATTCAAGATGTGCATTTGTAAGAATAGGATCTCCTAGTGCATCATCCTTGTAATAGAACTCTACAATTGGATGCTTTAAAAGGACTCCTTCTTCCATTCCTAGCCTTTTAGCTAGGCTCCCTGCCGCTACATTACGAACAACTACTTCTAATGGAATAATTTCTACTTTTCGTACAAGCTGTTCATTTTCCGAAATCTCTTCTACAAAATGTGAATCAATCCCGTGCCTTTTTAATTGTTGAAATAAAATAGTCGTAATTTTATTGTTCAAAATTCCTTTACCATCTATTTCTTCTTTTTTCTCTCCATTAAAAGCTGTAGCGCTATCCTTATATGAAACAAAAAGTATATTTTCATCTTCTGTTGCGAATAATTGCTTTGCTTTACCCTCGTATAATAGACGACCTTTTTCCACTATGAATTCCCCCGAATGAAATTAATTAAGTCCTAAACGCTCGAAAATTAAATCAACATGTTGGATGTGATAGTTGTAGTCAAAGCAATCATCCAACTCTTCTTTTGTTAATAAAGAAGTGATTTTTTCATCCGCATCTACAAATGTGCGGAAAGCAGTTTGAGATTCCCAAGCTTGCATCGCAAGTGGTTGCACAGTGTCATACGCTGTTTCACGTGCAAGCCCTTTGTCAATCAGTGCTAGTAGCACACGTTGAGAATAAATTAATCCTAAAGTGGAATCCATATTGCGTTTCATATTTTCAGGGAACACCGTTAAATTTTTCACGATATTACCGAAACGATTTAACATATAATTTAATGCGATTGTTGCATCTGGTAAAATAACGCGCTCTGCAGATGAATGTGAAATATCTCTTTCATGCCATAAAGCTACGTTTTCATAAGCAGTCATCATATAACCACGAATGAGTCTCGCTAAACCAACCATATTCTCAGATCCAATTGGATTGCGTTTATGTGGCATTGCAGAAGAACCTTTTTGACCCTTTGCAAAAAATTCTTCTACTTCACGAGTTTCTGATTTTTGTAACCCACGAACTTCCGTTGCAAATTTTTCAATAGAAGAACCGATAAGAGCTAATACACTCATATATTGTGCATGGCGATCACGCTGCAATGTTTGTGTCGAAATTGGTGAAGCCTCAAGTCCTAGATGGTCGCATACATATTTTTCTACAAACGGATCAATATTTGCGTATGTTCCAACAGCACCAGACATTTTTCCTGTCTCAATAGATTTAGCCGCTGCTTCAAAACGTTCTAAGTTACGTTTCATTTCTTCCGTCCAAAGTGCAAGCTTCAAACCAAATGTAGTGGGTTCTGCATGTACACCATGCGTACGTCCCATCATGACTGTCAGCTTATGTTCTTTTGCTTTATTCTCCAAAATTTCAATGAAGTTCAGAAGATCTTTACGTAAAATAACATTTGCTTGCTTGATCAAGTAAGAAAGAGCTGTGTCTACTACATCTGTTGAAGTAAGTCCGTAATGTACCCATTTTCGTTCCTCACCTAATGTTTCAGAAACAGCACGTGTAAACGCCACAACGTCATGCCTTGTTTCTTCTTCAATTTCTAAAATACGATCTACAGAGAATGATGCATTTTTGCGAAGTGCCACAACGTCTTCCTTTGGAATATCCCCAATTTCAGCCCAAGCCTCACAAGCTAAAATCTCCACTTCAAGCCAAGCGTTGTATTTATTTTCTTCTGTCCATATGGCACCCATTTCTGGGCGTGTATATCGTTGGATCATTCAAGTTCCTCCCGGTTAAGACCAAATTTTAGATTGATTAATTTCTTCCAATGTTTGTTCAATATTAGACGATAAAATAGTTACATGACCCATCTTACGGTTTGTTTTCGCTTCACTTTTCCCATATAAATGTACAGACCAGTTTGGATATTTACTAATTGATTTTGTTAATGGAATCACATGCTGGCCAAGGACATTGACCATGACAGTGTCGGTCCAAAGCTCTGGTTCACGAAGTGGCCACCCACAAACTGCTCGAACATGCTGATGAAATTGTGAAATATTACATGCCTCAATAGAATAATGACCAGAATTATGTGGTCTAGGAGCTAATTCATTTATTAATATTTCACCATTATCTAAAACGAAAATCTCTACAGCTAATGTACCAACAAGATTTAAATGATTCGCAATTGTTTCAGCTGCACGAATAGCTTTCTTTGCAAGTTCATCACTAATACGAGCAGGTACGATTGTTTCATGCAAAATATGATTCACATGAATATTTTCACCGATTGGCAGACAATATGTTTGGCCTTCTCCATTACGCTGAACAATGACAGATATTTCTTTCGTAAATGGTACAAACGCTTCTGCAATACATGCCGAATGCTCAAAAAGTGATTTTGCTAATGAAAGATCAGCTCTTATTTTAACGATTTGCTGCCCTTTACCGTCATATCCACCGCGAGCCGTTTTCACTACACAAGGAAAACCAACTTCGTCAATACGCTTTTCTAGTTCTTCAAATGTACTTGCTTCGACAAATTTCGCAATTGGTACACCAGAAGCCTGAATTTCTGTTTTTTCCAGAATGCGATCTTGTGTAATCTTCACCAGTTCCGCACCTTGAGGTACATAAGCAATTTGCGATAATCTCTTCAATCCAGCATAATCAATATTTTCAAATTCGTACGTAATTACGTCACTTACTTCAGCAAGTTCCTCTAATGCAGCTTCATCATTATATGGAGCAACGATACGAATATCTGCTACTTGTCCACATGGTGAATCTATTGTCGGCTCCAGTACAGCTACTTTAAAACCAGCTTCTTTTGCTGCTAACGCCATCATTCGTCCAAGCTGACCACCACCGATAATACCGATTGTTTGTCCCGGATAAATTACTTTTGTCATTGAAGCTCACCATTGCTTTCATATACTTTGTTTTTTGTGTCTTCTCTACGTTTTTCTAAACGACTTGTCACGTCTGAATCTTCTATAGAAAGTATTTGTGCAGCAAGTAATCCGGCATTTGTTGCACCAGCTTTTCCTATTGCAACAGTAGCAACTGGAACACCACCCGGCATTTGCACGATTGATAATAAAGAATCTAGCCCATTAAGCGCTTTTGATTGAACCGGAACACCAATTACTGGAAGAGTGGTTTTTGCAGCAACCATACCTGGCAAATGCGCAGCACCACCAGCTCCTGCAATAATTACTTGAATTCCTCTACCTCTAGCTTGCTCTGCATATTCAAACATCAAATCTGGCGTACGATGTGCAGACACTACTTGTTTCTCATACGGAATATGTAATTCATCTAGTATTTCACAGCTATACTTCATTGTTTCCCAATCACTAGAACTACCCATAATTACACCAATTTTTGCGTTCATTATTTTCGTCCCTTCCTAAGGCATAAAAAACTCCCCAAATAAACTACTCTTCATGCATGAAAAGCAGTTTACTTAAGGAGTTAATTCGCTGACTTTGTGTGATTACTAACATATGCAAACACATCCCTCTAGCATTTTTCCAAAAGTTGCTTTCCCGCATAGTCCTGTCATTTACGGTGACATGGTAGAAACACTAAGGCCAATTCCTTAGTATATATGGGGATATTGTCGTTTATTTCTATTCTTATTTTATCAAGTGAACGGCATCTCGTCAACGCTTAAATACGAACAATGAATTTTAGTTAAACTTTATTGTTCGGTTTTAAGTGCGATTTTTATTAATTTGTCTCTTTTATTCCTTTTAACATGATAATTTGTCTAATTGGAACAGGTTGCCCATCCACCTCAGCAAAGAGTGGTTCCTCTCTTCTACCCGCAATTTGAAAGCCTTCTTTATCCATTCTTTCCATACAAGCCGCAATTGTTTCATGCTCTTCTACTTCAAACCAAACAGTCTCTTTTTTCATTTTTGTTACGGATGGTCTTTTCAAAAGTGCCATCCACCCTCCAATTTCTCTTTATGTATTTTATATCACTTTGCTCATAAAGCGGATACTCAGTAAGCGCTTTTTCCTCATACGGTACAAGTTGAATCATAGAATATAGATGTTAAGTTGCTCTAATAATACATTAAATAGTGATTTACTTCAATTTGAGTGCTGTCACTGGAAGCATTGTTCGCCTTATCTATTTGATTGTCCAGTTGTTCCTGGAGATTGTCCAATACTAATATTTTTCAAAATTACTTATACATTTGCTACTTCCATTCAAGAGTATACTTTATCGTATTTTTAGAGCTCCCCCTTTCGTATCAAGTTCATTGAATTTAATATTCTACTCGAAAGCTGATGAGAATCAATACGTAAAAACTTCCGACACTCTCCATTAGTAATACCAGTATTAACTAGTGCAAACCAGTCACGCACTGCTCTTTCATGTGTTAGTCGATCAATATTTCCACAGGAAGGACAATACCACCATTTCTTTAACTTTTCCATTCCAAACCTTTCACATTTTTCACATTGAACTCCGGTAATTAACTCTCTCGTATCAATTCTCCAATTTTTACACATCGGAAATGGCATATACAGTTGATGTTTCTGCACAATATCTTCTTCAATATTTGCCATTTGAACATCCTTTAAATATTTCTTTTGCCTTTGTAGCTTCCTCAGATAAACCGGAATGGTTGAAGCATAAATAACAGATGTGTGATCTGGAGGATTAACAATTATAGATTTAAAACTACTAAATACATTGACGCCTGTAATTGGAATGTCTATTTCACGCTTTTTCAACCACTCTCTTAACAAATACATATTTCGGTCCATCTGCACTTCAGGACTCTCGAATTATATCTTCCTGGCCATTCTCTAATGTTCGTCTTAAACAAGCAGGATCACCTTCAAACTTAAATTCGCCTACAATATTTTTAAACTCAAAAATAACTGCAAAATGCGGACTGAATAACAAAGTATCTATTTGAAATTTACCATTCGAGTTCAAACTTATGTCGTGCAATACACGACATGGAAAAGAAAATTGATATGTTTCAAATACTTTTTCAATCGTGGTTTCTCCTATTATTCCTGCTTTTGCTGATAACATCTTTGACTGAATAACATTTTTTATCACATGCCTATCAGGTAAACGCCGACAAAGCATTTGCAAACCCACATAATTATAATCATTAGAACGTTTTTTGCTAATCAATAAATCATCCCTTTTTTGGAATCCTATCATATTTAACACAATAGTAAGTTCACATAATATGGAGATAATTTAATTTTGATAGCTAGAATAGGAGCAAAATTAAATTTTATGATTGTTTAATGCATCAAAATTCAATTTCAGCTTTTTTTTATTTGTAATAAATACATCATAATTTCATACAAAAAAAGCCGTTACCGATTACTCGGTAACGACTTTTTATTTGTGTGCCCAGCGACGTCCTACTCTTGCAGGGGGAAACCCCCAACTACCATCGGCGC
>NZ_JALDYF010000031.1:0-27150 GCF_032154225.1 Psychrobacillus sp. | reverse complement strand
GCGACCTTCGGGTTATGAGCCCGACGAGCTACCACTGCTCCACCCCGCGACAATAATATAGTTTATACTTTTCTTTTACTACGCTCGAAGTAAGTAGGACACCTGCTTCGACTTCGTCTGCATCGGTGTTAATCGTCATCTTCGTTTGACGATTTGCTCCACCCCGCGACAATAATATATAGCACTAATTTTTCACTTGCACTTAAAAATAAAAATGGAGGAGGAAGAGGGATTCGAACCCCCGCGCGGTATGACCCGCCTGTCGGTTTTCAAGACCGATCCCTTCAGCCGAACTTGGGTATTCCTCCGAGATGTTGTCGTTTATATTAGCGACAAGTAATAGTATAAAACACTTTTCACTATAAAAGCAATGTTTTTTTAAAATATTTTATTTTTTTATAAAAAGCAAGGTGTATAGTTTACAAATCTTCTATTTGATGCGATTAATTTATTATACTTGTAATTGTGAGAAGTTACTATAGGAAGGAGCATAAAAATGTTAGATGATTTTCAACGAGTGGTAAGATTCAGAGATTTAGAAGTTTGGGATATTCAATTGGAGAAATCTATTTATCGAATGATTATATTTGATGAGAATCGGCCTGCTACAATAAATGACTTTCCTTCCCCTCATCCTAATATAAAAGAAGAAATAAGAGCAAATTTAATCACGGTGAGTGTTTATTCAAATCATCCTGTTCAAGCGGGGCATATTAAATTGCTCGATCGATTTGCTAAACAATTAACAAATCATTTAGCTTTAGCGCATTGTCATGTGTTTGTAACTTTTTTTACGGAAGACATCGAAAGTACTTTAACTCGTGTTATAAAAGAGAAAATAAAGCTCGTATATGAAGAGCTACCTATAGAAAAACTTGCAAGTTTTAGCCAAGAATACAAGAATAAATGAAGGTAGAGTAAGCAAAAACCTACTCTACCTTAAATTTTTTATTATAAACAGATAAGAAAGTATAAACTTTAAACTTTAATATTTAGTACCTGTCTAACTTCAGCGCCCATCCCTTTGGATCAAATGTGAAAAATCTGCGGTGGCTGGGGAACTGCCTCCTCGCATTTCCTCATTTGGCTTTCGGGGCAGACATAGGCGCTTACGCTTTTCTTATTTGCGTGCGTGCACTTTTTCACCTTGAATCCAAACTTCACGAATATTTTCTGGGCGAGCGAGATACATAATCTTTTGGAAAATATCATGTAGATCTTCTTGTGCATCAAAAATAGGTAGCTTGGCAGTGGCTAGTTTTGTATCAATAATTTGCACATCCCAAGTGTAATTTTGTGCTAAACGACCGATTGGTAAGCTTAAGCTTTCTCCACCACCAGCAGTTGCTAAATAGAATGCTTCGTTAATCGTAATTCGTGAATTTTGCACGCCACGTTCTGCAGCAGGAAGTGCAGTATTTACGCCATCTTCTAGCATTCTTGATGACATCACTGCTTGTCTAACGTTATCGAAAAGACTAGGTGAAAAACCACCGGAAATGTCAGAACCTAGACCGATTTCTACACCTTTAGATTGTAAGTGTGCGATTGGAACTACACTGTTAGCGAAATATGCATTAGAAATAGGGCAATGGCAAACCGCAGTTCCTGTTTTTGCAAATAAATCTGCGTCATCGTCGTCTAGAAAATTACAATGTGCCATGACCGATTTATCGCTTAATAGACCAAAATCATGTAGCGCGAATGCGTCGTTTTTCCCGAAACGATCTTGGACATATCCGTGTGCCCAATCACTTTCGCTGCAATGTGATTGGACGTAAGTATCATGCTTAGAAGCCAGTTCCCCTAAACCTTTTAAAGCGTCGTCTGTACAACTTGGTATAAAGCGTGGAGTAACTACTGGGTATACCCCTTGTTTAGTTGATTTTGCTAATTCTTTCACAGCTAATATAAATTCTTCTGTGTCTGCCAATGCAGTTTGCGTGCTAGCATCGCGATAAAATGTTGGATTTTGTTCGGCATCATCCATGACAACCTTCCCAACAAGTCCACGTTGGCCTTTTTCCGCACATATTTCCGCAAGTAATAGACTCGCTTCTTTATGAACAGTTGCAAAATACAAAGCTGTTGTTGTTCCATTTGCTAGTAAAGTACTCACAACATCTTGGTAAACATCTTTCGCAAAATCTAAATCAGAAAATTTAGCTTCGATTGGGAACGTATATGTATTCAACCAATCATATAGTGGAATGTCTAATGCAGTACCAGATTGAGCCCATTGTGGTGCGTGGACATGTAAATCAACAAAGCCTGGTAAGAAATATTGACCTTCAGCTAAACGATGGAAATTTTCTTTTCCTTCATAAGCATCAAGTAAAGGTTGATAGTCTGCATCACTTGGAGCGACAATTTTTTCGATTATTCCATCTGCATTAATACAGAAAAGATAATTAGTTAATACTTCTACTTCTTTTGGGGATGTGCTCGTAAAAGCAGTCCCTTGGAAAATTTGCGTATATTTTATCAAATTTCACACCTCTTCGTTCGTATTTAAGGAATATATTCGATAGTATAGAGGATAACGATAGAGTAGTCTACAGAAAAGGCGAATGATGGGTGGTTGTTTATATGAAACGTTTGTGTTTTGTGGTATTTTATTATAAAGAAGCATTATTATTTAGTCATTTGTTCGACTCGTTAAGGAGGTTTTTGGGATGGACGCAATGGATGTGTTAACAAATTTAGAAAAGTTAAAGGCATATTTCCAGCCGGTTTTTAGTGCAGAAGAGCATATTGTGGTTGCATATGAGGTTACTGGAAAATTCATAAACAATGAAAAGCCTATTAGTGTACAATCTTTTGTCGACGATGAAGATATTCCAGAAGAATATAGAGTAGATATAGAACATAAAATTGTGCATTTGGCACTGTCTCAACTTACAAAAGAAGCAAAGAATTTCGATATTTATTTGCCATGTAATGCTAATTTGTTAGTGCTGGATTATGGAGAAAGTTATTTCGATATTATAAAGGAATACATTCCAGAAGAAGAGCTGGGACGTGTTGTGGTCGTTATTTCGGAACATGATTTTAAAGGTGAATTTAGTCAGCTTAACAATGTTATCCGATATTTTCGGACGTATAATTTGAAGATTGCTATTAATCAAGTTGGTTCTGAAAGTCATTTAGATTATATTAAAATGCTGTCTCCGAATATTTTGAAGTTGAATATTGCTCAGTTAAGTTATGAATCTTGGGGAGAGCAAAATGATTTATTTGCTTCATTAGGTACACTAGCCCGAAAAATCGGGGCCAATATGCTATTTGAAGGTATTGACAATGTGCACCAACTTCAATTTGCATGGAAAAATGGTGGGCGCTATTACCAAGGGAAATATTTAGCGGATGAGCATATAGGAACGATTCCGCGTGATCAACTAAAGAAAAGTTTTAGAGAGAGATGCCAACAGTTCATAAAGGCTGAGAAGCGTTTGCTCGAGGGAAGTTACAATGCACTAAAAGAATTACAAAGTGCATTAGAGAAATATGTGCAACTTATGAAGCCGTCCGGTGACAATATTGATCATTTAGTTGCACTTGCTAAAGAGCTAGATGCGTATTCTTTCCGACTTTATATTTGTGATGAAGAAGGATTTCAAACATCGCCAAATATTATGTGTATCGATAAAAAGTGGCATGTGCAGGAAGAAGCAATCAATAAAAATTGGAGCTGGCGTCCATATTTTTTAAAAACAATTATTGAAATGCGTAATGATCAGAGTGGAGTGTTTTCTGATTTATATAGTGATATCGATACAGGTGAAATGACGCGTACTTTTTCTATAGCAATTAATAGTAATGAGTATTTATTTATTGATATTTCATATGAATACTTATATAAACATAATATTTTTAGATAAAGCATAAGATATATTCATATGAACAGTTTGGAAGGTGGAATTCGATGAATAATTCAAATATTCCTTCTGCTTTACGTATCATCGCCGTGACTGGCAGTGGGGAAATCTCAGCTCCTCCTAACTATGCCCAGCTACAACTGGAGGTTAGTACGGAAGGCAAGAGTGTAAGTGAAGCACAGCAGGAAAATGCAACTATTATGAATCAAGTTATTCAGTCCATTTTGGCACTAGATATTGCTAGAGAAAATATTCAAACGACTGCATATAATATATTTCCGACCTATGACTTTATAGAAGGAAAGCAAGTGTTTAGAGGATATGAGGTGACAAATGCTATTACTGTTAAAATAGAAGATGTTAGTCAAGTTGGAAAAGTGATCGATACGGCAGTGTACAATGGTGTAAATCGTGTGTCGACCATTCAATTTAGAGTGGAAAATCCGAATATTTATTATCAACAAGCCCTGCGCTTGGCGCTTCAAGATGCACAAACGAAAGCAAAAACAATTGCTGAAAAAATGCATTTACCTTTGCAAGAGCAACCGATTGAAATTGTAGAAGAGCATGAGGCCAATCCAATATTATTTAAATCAGTAGCCATGGCCAATCAAACTCCTATTGAGCAAGGAGAGATTTCCATTCAAGCAACTGTTAGGGTAAAATTTCAATATTAAGTTTACACGAGAAAGTTCTAGTGTCCCAAGGGATATTAGAGCTTTTTTTAAATTTATAGCGAAATTGTGAACAAACTATTTCAGTTTTAAAAGATTTAATGTTAAAGTATATTCAAAAGGAGATGTTTTTAATGAGTAAATTACAAGGCAAAGTAGCTATTATCACAGGCGGAGCGTCAGGTATTGGTAAAGGTATGGCAACAGCTTTCGTTAAAGAAGGAGCTACAGTTGCTATTATCGATTTAAATGAAGAGGTTGGTTTACAATCGATTAAAGAACTACAAGAATACGCACCAGAATCAATTTTCATCCAAGCAAATCTTGCTGAACATGACAAATTAGGTGCAATCGTTAAGCAAATTGCAGATAAATTTGGGAAAATTGATATTTTAGTAAATAATGCACATGCTTCTAGAATGAACTCTATTGCCGATACGACACAAGCAGATTTCGATTTGTCGTTTAACACTGGATTCTATCCAACATTCTACCTTATGCAAGCATCTTTACCTTACTTAAAAGAAACACAAGGTAAAATCATTAACTTCGCATCTGGTGCTGGAATAAACGGTGATGTGAATCAAGGTTCATACGCAGTAGCAAAAGAAGCAATCCGTGCGATAACTCGTGTGGCAGCAAATGAATTTGGTCCATTCGGTATCAATGTAAACATTATTGCTCCAATTGCTAAATCACCAGGTATGATTCAATGGGCTGAAGAAAACCCTGAGTATTACCAAGGTATGCTGGCTAAAATTCCTTTACGAAGACTTGGGGAGTTAGAAACAGATATCGGACGTACTGCAGTATTCTTAGCAAGTGCAGATTCAGATTATATTACTGGTCAAACAATCATGGTTGACGGTGGATCGATTAAACTTAGATAATTTTTAAATAAATCGTTTAAATTAAGGAGGAAAAATTATGGGTCGCGTACAAGGTAAAGTAGCATTAGTAACTGGTGGAGCTTCTGGTATTGGGCTATCATCAGCAACATTATTAGCAAAAGAAGGTGCAAAAGTTGTAATTGCAGATTATAACTTAGAAGGTGCAAAAGCAGCAGCTGAAGCTATTAATAGTCAAGGTGGAGAAGCGGTAGCAGTATTTTTAGATGCTTCAAAAGAAGATTCTATTAAAGCTGCTGTTGATTTTACAGTGGAACAATATGGAACTATTACGGTTCTTTTCAATAATGTGGGTGGAACAAATCTTCAAAAAGATTTAGATGTAGTTAACATGGACTTAGATGAATGGGATCGTCTTATGAATATGAATGTTAAGAGTGTTTTACTTGGTAGCCGATTTGCCATTCCTCATATGATTAAAGCGGGTGGAGGATCTATTATAAATACAGCTTCCATGGCAGGTTTCTTTAGTGATTCAGTCCGTTCAGCATATGGTGCTTCTAAAGCAGCAGTTGTGAATCTTACAAAATACACAGCTTCACAATATGGCAAAGATAAAATTCGTGTAAACGGAGTAGCACCAGGACTTATTTTAACTCCTGCTGCTAAAAATAATATGCCAGGTGAACTTTTGGAGATTTTCAGCAAATTTCATGCTCTTCCATATCATGGGGAAGCAGACGATATCGGAAACACAGTGTTATTCTTAGCTTCTGATGAGTCTAAGTTCATTACAGGACAAGTAATTCAAGTAGAAGGCGGCCATTACATTGGTAACCCAACTATTGCTGACTTCAATGAGTATGTAGCAAAAGCTCAAGCTAAATAATATAAACAAGAAGATCATCAACTGAGTAATCGGCTGATGATCTTTTTTTTAAAGAATAAGAGGGAGTATGTGAATGTATAAGAGGGATTCTGTTTCAAGCGGGCGCGTTCGGGGGTCACTTCAAACGCTCCACTGCGGGGCCTCACCTGTCCCGCTTAATCCCGCTCGAGTCGCCGCTTTCTACTCCATCCAACTAGTTTAGAAGAATGTAATCATATTCTTTCTAATTTAGTTTTTTTGAAGTACTTGCATCTCTATTTTTAGACAGTAAGAAGCAGGTACTCTTTCTACTCACTGGATCAAGATGTAGAAGTGTGTCTTTGTAAAAAGACACACGAGCCACCCAAATTGCATCTTTGGTGTCCTTCTTACTATATAGAATGCGATTTGCTTCTCCTATTGCCAAAAGTATTTAATTACTTGGCACGGAAGTTTCTGGCGAGTGGAAGGTGGACAATTGCCATACGATGACCGACTAAAAAGCATGTTGGAAGAGGTACAGCCACTTCCAACATGCTTTAAAAATTTCCCCGATCATCGTATAGCCTAATTGCGAAGCCTGAAGCGAACCGGAAACTGTAGTGCTCTTGTACCTTGGCTTTAAAGGACTCGACGTTATTTCCCTCGATTTTTCTTATTTTAAGCAGTCAACCAATCCAATTTGTAACCATAGAAGGAAAATAATAATAGTATACAACTAAAGAAGTGGAAGAATAACACGGATATCATTTAGGAGTGTGCATATGTCGGCTATTACAGGGAAACAATATATGGAACGGATTAATAGTATGAAGGCGAATGTGTGGGTAGATGGAAAGCAAGTAACAGGAAATATTTCTGAACATCCCGCATTCAAGGGGATAATGAAAAGCCAAGCAGCATTATACGACATGCAGCATGAGGATTCTTTTAAGGATGTCTTGACTTATCAATCGCCGTCAACCAGAAATCGAGTAGGTCTTTCATTTTTACAGCCAAAAACAAAAGAGGATTTAGCTAAAAAACGAGCTATGGTGCAGCAGTGGGCTAAATCAAATAATGGTCTGATGGGAAGAAGCCCAGATTATATGAATACAGTGTTAATGGCGCTTGCCTCATCTGCTGATTTATTGAAAGGAAAAGAGAACTGTTTCCCCGAAAAATTAGTATCATTTTATGAATATATGCGGGAACATGATTTGTCGATGACGCATACATTTATAGGCCCACAAGTAAACCGCTCACAATATTATATGGGAGATGAAGATGAGCCGATTACTGCGAAAATAGTCGATCGAAATGTCGATGGAATTATTGTGACGGGCGCAAGGTTACTTGCGACTCAAGGTGGAATCACGGATGAACTTTTAGTAATATCCGCAGGAGGTATTGTGGATAAAGCGTATGGTTTTGCGTTTTCGATACCGAGTAATAGTAAAGGGTTAAAATTTATATGCAGGGAATCTTTTGTTGGTAGGGATTCCATATTTAATTATCCATTAAGCTCAAGATTTGAGGAAATGGATTCCGTCGTTGTGTTCGAGAATGTGTTAGTTCCGTGGGATCGCGTGTTTTATTATGACAATATGGAAGTTTCGAATAATTTTATGATTGAGAGTTCGTTTCATGGCTTTGGTTTGCACCAGGTTGTCTCAAGACAAATTATTAAAGTTGAATTTGTTTTAGGGATTGTCCAGTCTATTATTGAGTCGATTAATATTAAGGAATATCAACATGTGCAAGAAAAAGCATCTGAAATTATTGTAGCTTTGGAAACGTTGAAAGCATTGCTTATTAAATCTGAAGTCGAAGCGAAAGCGGATCAATGGGGATTTATGCAACCAGATCGCACGACGCTACACGTTGCGATAAATATATTTCCAAAGGTATATCCAAGATTTACTGAAATCATTCAGCTTTTAGGTGCGAGTGGGTTAATGTCCATCCCAACAGAAAATGCATTTCAATCACCTATTCGAAAGGATTTAGATCAATACTTGCAGTCTCATGCGCATGAAGCAGAATACCGCGTCAAACTTTTTCGCTTAGCATGGGATTTAACAATGAGCTCTTTCGGCACACGTCAAACATTATACGAACGCTTTTTCTTTGGAGACCCTATTCGACTTTCAAGCCAACTGTACTATTCCTATAACAAAGAACCGTATGTGCAGCGAGTGAAAAATTTACTCCAATAATTACGAATGAAAATCCGTTTACTGCCCATATTAATGAGGTGTCAAATTGTTAATAGGGAGGTTTTAGTATCGGAAAAGAAAATCGTAAAAAGACCGGCTCTCCGACTCAAACAGCAAAACAAGGAAACATGAAAGAAGAAATTTCTCTGGAGCTAGCTGAAATTGGTAACTTAACACCAAAGCAAGAGCCAATGACGCCAAATCAACGTAAGAAAAGTGAGTCAGAAAAAACGTATTAATATAAGCAAAAAACAACCACCTACGAATGAAGCGTAGGTGGTTGTTTTATACTAA
The DNA here is from genome assembly GCF_032154225.1 of Psychrobacillus sp. Lineage (GTDB taxonomy): Bacteria > Bacillota > Bacilli > Bacillales_A > Planococcaceae > Psychrobacillus. The sequence goes on along the minus strand of NZ_JALDYF010000031.1, from coordinate 18,390 downwards.
TTTAATCGTCGTCTCTATCGTTGTCATCATCATCGAAATCATCATGGTCGTCATCATCATCAAATTCTTGTTCTAGTATTTTTCCAGTATTTGCATCAATTGTGATTTCAAATTTTCCTTTTTTCGTGCGAAGCTCTAGTTCATACTCATATCTACCGTCGTCAGAATCTAATTTCAATTTAATGACTTCACCACTAACCTGCTTTTTGGCAATGGCAATTGCTTGGTCTTCCGTGATGATGGATTTTGAAGAAATGATTCTATCATTGTCATCATCGTCGTCAGTGCTTTCTTTCACACTTAGCACTTTAGCTGTATATGCATCAATTTTCACTTCGAATTCTTTGTTTTTGTTGGCATCAATATCTACTTCATAGTAAGTTTTATTGTTTTTAGTTTTTAACTCGACACTCTCAACTACACCATTTGCTTTCTTTAAAGCAACTTCTTTTGCTTTTTTCATCCCGATTAATTGTTTGCTTTGCACTGCGCTAACTTTAATATCATCATCCTGTGCATATGCACTCATTCCGATTGAACCACCTATTAACAGTGTAGCTGCCAATGTACCAATAATAATCTTTTTCATCGTTGTTTCCTCCTTTGTTTTGTCTTACAGTTATAACTATAAACAGGAAAAACGAAAAGACGGGGAAAGAAAGGTTAAAATTTGGTAAGAAAAAGACTTCTATTTTCTTTTTTACTTGCTCGACTTAGTTTTCCCAGTTAAAGGATTTCACGACACCTGTGTATGCGTCTATTTTGACTGTAGCCTCTCGGTCTTCCTCTTCGGATTCAACTTCTACTTCGACTAAATAATAAGGTGCCTTACCTGTTGGTTGATAAAATTCTACATCATCGTCAGCAACTCCTTTTAAATAGCTTGCCGCTATTGCAATGGCTTCTTTTTCAGTGATGAGTTTGTTAGTGTCGGATGTTGTTTGAATAGGTTCTTTTGAAGATTCCATTATTTCCGCTGTATATGGATTGACTTTTAATGTGACTTTTTCATCGTCTTTGTGAACAATCACTTTGTAGTAAAAACTATCCTTCTCTTCCATTGATTCGATTGATTGTAGCTCACCTTGAGTGGCCATTTGCTGTTCTATTTCTTTTAGCGACAGTGGAACTTTTACTTCAGGTGCTTTTTCCTCAATCTTTTCCTCGGCTTTTTTTAGGAGCTCTAATGATAAAATATCGCCAGTTTTTGCATCGATTTTGATGAAGTATACCCCGGTTTCAAGCTGTATATCAATTAAATATTCATCTTGTATTTTGGCGATTTTAACAATTTCTCCAGGGTATTTTTCGAGTACGACTTTACTTGCTTCCTCCTCCGTTAATGCTTGAGCGGAGAAGTAAGGAGTAAACGAGCGTAAGCCGAAGCTTAGTAGTAATATAATCAGCAGAATAGCTCCAGTTATCCACATCCATTTTTTTTTCTTCATTGTGCATCCTCCAATGTAACAAGTTATTGGCATAGTATATAACGGCAAAGTAAGAAAATGATGAGAATGCGTATGTTATTTTATTTCTGTGGGGAAAGAAAGTGTAACTGTTGTTCCGTAATCTTCGATACTGTCCAGTTCAATTTGGATACCGATTGCATTGGAAATTTCTTTTGCCATTGTTAGTCCTAAGCCGGAGCCACCTTGCTTTCTAGTTCTAGCTCGGTCAACTCGATAAAATCGATCAAATATTTTAGGGAGGTCATCTTTAGGTATTCCCATCCCACGGTCCTTAATCTGAATGTTTGTCTCATCAGGTGTTTGGCTAATGTGAATGATAATTTGTTCTTCACTATATTTTCGGGCATTATCTAAAAAGATAAAAAGTAATTGTTTTAGTTTTTGGAGATCAGTATATCCAGTTATATTTTCATTACTTTCAACGGAAATATCTCTTTGGTATGTGTTTTGAAAGGTGTTAGCTGTTTCTATGACGAGCTCTGAAACGTTTACTTTTTCCATTTTGATGTTCCATTGTTCTTGCTGTTTTGCTAGCAATAAAAGTTGTTCTGTCATTTCGATCATTCGAACAGCCTCAGAATGTATAGCTTCAATAGATTCTTCAAATAAATCGGGTCGTTCCAGTCCTCTTCGTTTTAAAAGATCGGAATAGTTTTCAATAATAGTTAATGGAGTTCTTAATTCATGTGAAGCATTAGAAACAAATTGTTCTTGTTTTTCAAAGTTCGTTTGGAGCAAGTCGATCATATGATTAAAAGTTTCTGCCATTTCTACTAGCTCTTCCTCAGTCGTTTCTTCTAGTTGAAGCCTTTTAAACTGGCTGCTTCTTTGAATGTCTTTCATCGTATTAATCATCGATCTAATCGGATGGATGATTAAATTACTAAGAATTCTACTAGAAATAAAAACTGGAATCATCGCAATAAGTGTAACAGCGATTAAGACAATAAGTAGAATATCCATCATCTCATCTGTTGCTTGAATACTACTTGTTACTTGAAGGTTTACAATGCTGCCATCATTCCAAACAATTGGATAAGAAACGAATGTATATTTCTTATTTTCAAATGAAATCAGTTCTTTCATTTCTCCTGTGGAATAGTGAGCGACCTGTGATTCTAGTGCTGCTTCGGAAGGAACAATCGTTTGTGCTTTAGTAGATAAATCTTCGTTCAGTATTTGAATCATTCCGTTAACTGGTACATAAGCGAATAGTAGCTGATCGGATGTAATCCTGTCTATTACAGGTGTGATGTCAGTGACAATTTTTTCGACCTCTGCATTTGCTCGATCGAGCTCATTAGTCATCATAAGATGGCTAAACAAAAAATAAATGGAAGTATTCATGAGCATCAATAAAGTGATAAATAATACGGAAGTATATAAATTAATCTTATTACGAAGCTTCATGTTGCATCCTTTAAGACGTAGCCGACGCCTCTTACGGTATGGATTAAAGGATGATCATAGTCAGAATCCACTTTTTTGCGAAGGTAACGAATATAAACATCCACAATTTTAGCATCACCGAAATGATCATAGCCCCAAACTGTTTCTAGAATTTGCTCACGATCTAAAACTTGGCGCTTGTTTTTTAGTAAATACAACAGCAAATCGTATTCCTTTGGTGTTAAGGCAATATCACTTTCTCCTCGAATGACTTCTCGAGTTTTTTCATTCACTTTCAAATCACCGATATGCAGCCATTTGTCTTCCTCTTCTTTTGTCGAAGAGATCGTTTGTTTCATTCTTAAAACTGCTCGAATTCTTGCGAGTAATTCCTCCATTCGGAAAGGTTTTGTAATGTAGTCATTTGCCCCAAGATCAAGCCCAGATACTTTATCTTCAATAGAATCTTTTGCTGTTAATAAAATAACAGGAATGAATGAATCTTTTAAGCGAATGCGCCGAAGTAGTTCAATCCCACTCATCCCTGGAAGCATTACATCTAATAAGATTAAATCCCAGTTTCTAGAGCGATAAATGTCGAAAGCTTCTATTCCATCTGTTGCTTTCCCTAATTCGTATCCTTCATATTCCAACTCAATTTCTAATAATCTTAAGATTTTTTCTTCGTCTTCTACGATTAAAATAGATTCTTTTTGCAAAGCAAGACCACCTTCCGTTACATTTCTCTTGTGTTTATTTTATCTACATGTCCTAAATCATACAAGTTTTAGAAAAGTACTAGGGGGAGATAGCCAATCAGATTTTTTAATAGTAATTTCATTTTTATAGGTGATGAAGGAACTAAGAGTCTTTTAGTAAAAATAGAAAAAGCAGGCTAATTACTAATTAGCCTGCTTTCCCCCAAAAAAATTCTTACTCGCAATGTGCGGAGTCGTTTTTTTTCAATAGTATTTTTATTTCCTCTAGATGTTTTTTATGTTCAAGTAGTGTTTGTTCAAGTAGAGTTTCTAAATTTTCATAATGATTTTTTTGTTCCTGAAAGTTGTTTAATTTTTGAGTGTATTCTTCCAGCTGTTTAGAGAGTGTCTGATAATTGTCGTTTTGTTTGATGGATAAATTATTTAAAAAGTTTCTTTGTCTATTAAAGCTTTGCTGTAATTGGTATATTGCTTTATCCTGTTTGTTAAAATGAATTTCATAACTTTTCGAGGTTTCAACGGTCTCGAGTAAAAGATTTCTTAAATATATATAATTATTATTCCGGGTTCTTTTTTGTAAATGTAACGCTGATTCTTGTTTGTGGATATCGCGTAATATCGTTTGGCATGATGTGTTTATTTGAGAAGCGAAGTTCATTAAATTTTGGTTTATGGATTTTTGTTCTTCTAAAAGGTCTTTATACTGATTAGTAACAAAATGGCTTTGATTATTATTTATTGCAAGAGCCTTCGAAACTAAATGGACTTTTGTTTTTTTCACTTTTGGATACTCCTTTTATAAGTATATGGTCCTCTTTCAGTATTTTATGAACCGCCTCCATTTTTGTGACGCTTGTCGTTTGAAGTATTCCGAATTGTTTAAATGTTAGTCCTTTTTCATGTTATTATTAGCAGTAAGGATAGAACGAGGAGGAATAAGATGAAACAAATTATTGCACTGGGTGGCGGTGGCTTTTCGATGGAGCCAGAAAATCCTTTATTAGATCGATATATTTTACAGCAATCATCCAAAAAGCGACCAAAAATTTGTTTTATTGGCACAGCAAGTGGGGATGCAGAGAGTTATATTAATCGATTTTATGATTTTTTTCAAAAAGAAGAATGCGAACCAACACATTTATCATTATTTAAACCGAGTACAAAAGATATTCGGAAACTCGTCATGGAGCAGGACATCTTATATGTAGGTGGAGGCAATACGAAAAACTTAGTAGCACTTTGGAAAGAGTGGGAATTAGATAAAATAATACGCCAAGCTTATGATGAAGGGATAATCTTATCGGGTATTAGTGCTGGTTCCCTTTGTTGGTTTGAAGAAGGTACGACGGATTCTTATGGTGATGAGCTTGAGCCTATTTCATGTTTTGGTTTAATTCGTGGGAGTAATTGTCCTCATTATGATGGGGAAGAAAATAGGCGTCCTACGTATCAAAAAATGATCAAAGAGCAGATTATTGGACCAGGGTATGTTGCGGATGATGGAGCAGCTCTGCATTTCGTGGACGAAAAATTACATCAAGTAGTGAGCTCTCGTCCACAAGCATGTGGATATTATGTGGATAAAGACACGGAAGAAAAGTTATCCACAATCTATTTAGGGGAGTAGTAACATGAAAAAGATTTTAATTGTGCTAGTTTCGTTATTGTTGTTTGGTTGCGTCGAAGAAAAAAAGGAAACGGTTACGTCTGAGAATAACCTAAACTTAGAGATGACTATTTTTAAAATAGGAAAAGCAGATAGCATACTTATAACAGTTGGAGAAAAACATATACTAATAGATACTGGGGAGGACGAGGACGGCGATGAAGTACTAGAGTATTTAACTGAACATGGCATAGAGACGATTGACTACCTGATTTTGACGCACTTCGATAAAGATCATATCGGAGGAGCAAATACGATTTTAAACAATTCGAATGTATTACAAGTTATTGCACCAAATTATACGAAAAATAGCAGACAATACAATGAATATACTGCTGCACTTATAAAAAATGATATTTCGGCTACTATTTTGAATGCGAAGCTTTCTGTAATATTAGGTTCAGCAAAAATGACTATTTCTCCAGCTGAAAAAAGAAGTTATAAGCAGGATAATGATTATTCGCTCGTTGTAAGCATAGAGCATGGATATAATAGCTTTTTATTTGCTGGGGATGCGGAAGAAGTCCGTTTAGCTGAATTGATAGAGCAAGGAAATTTAGCGTATACGTTCTTAAAAGTGCCTCACCATGGAAGATTTAATAATAAAAGCACAGAGTTCATACAGGAAGTTAGACCTAAATATGCAGTTATAACTAGTTCAGACAAAAATCCAGAAGACGATAAGATAATGGATGTACTGGAAAGTGTAGGAGCTGCAGTGTACACAACTCGAAATGGCAATATTTCCGTTGTTAGTGATGGAAAAACAATTGCGATACAACAATAAAAATGTTTGTCCAAAATGCTTGAAACTGAGAAAGACTATTAAAATTATCCGAAAACAGGGGGAATAACAATGGGATTTTTAGATGGGCTAATGGGAAATGCGTCGGAAATAGAGTTAGATAAAGTAGAGGAAGAGCTGAAGGATTTACTTGCTTCTACTGAAAAGGTGGAGCATGCGTATAAGCTTATTCGTGATCTTTTTGTTTTTACAGACAAAAGGCTATTACTAATCGATAAACAGGGAGTGACAGGGAAAAAAGTGGAGTATCATTCTATTCCTTATAAGAGTGTAGTACATTTTTCTATCGAAACAGCTGGAACATTCGATTTGGATGCGGAGTTGAAAATTTGGCTTTCCGGCGGTTCAGCACCAATCCAAAAGAAGTTCAATAAGTCATTGAATATATATAAAGTACAAAGTGTATTGGCTGAGTATGTATTGAAATAAGTATTAATAATTTAATTGAGGTGAGATATTTGATATTGCATACAGACATAATAGGAGCTGGAGAACCAATAGTGTTCCTACATACTGGTCTGCAAACGGGTTTGACTGATTTTCAATTTCAAAGGGATTATTTCGGTAAAAACTATAAAGTTATCTCTCCAGATTTAAGGGGACATGGAAAGTCTGAAACGGATGATTTTCGAAATTTCTTTGAAAATTCGGCAATAGATTTATGGGAAACAATTAATCATTACGGGTTAAAGACTGTTCATCTTGTCGGTTGCTCTTTAGGAGCAATAGTGGCGGTTAAGTTTGCTCAGTTATATCCTGAGCGAATTATTACGTTGTCAGTATCAGGAATAATGCCAGTGAAGCCTCCAAACTGGATTAAGATTAATGAAGAAGATGTAGAAATTCAAACAAATCTCCTGAAGAATAATGAGGTAACTAGTTATTTTGATCAACTACATGCCTCTGACTGGAAACAATTTCTTTATATGGCTAGGGAGCAATCATGGTATCCTTTCGAAGATATGGAAGCACTAAGGGAGTTTGGTTTTCCTGTCCTTTTTATAGTTGGTGAAGGAAATCAGCATGAAACAATTAGTACAACGATTTATCCTAAGGAAAATAAGAATGTACATGTTGCTGTTGTTCCATTTGCGGCGCATTTAGTACATACTGATCAGCAGGAGATTTATACTCGTATATTAGCGGACTTTTTTAACAAACAATAATAGATGCTTGAGTGTTGTGTTCTTAGATATTGAAGTTTAAAAAATGACTCCACGTAACATGGAGTCATTTTTGTTTTCAGATTTAGTTGCATGGTGAATAACAATTACTTAGCTTTTTTTCGCATAAAGTGAATGACAAAAGTTGCTGCAAATGTAATTACTAAAATTGTGAAGAATACATAATGGCTTATATGAATGCCGAATACGCCGAGTAACATTTTTGTTGCAATGATTAATATTAACACGTAGGCACTTGTTTCCAACTCAGGTATACGATCAATCAGTTTGATGAAAACTCCTGCGATTCCACGCATCATAAGTACACCTAACATACCACCAAGTAATAATACCCACACTTTATCGCTAATTCCGAAAGCTGCAAGAACACTATCTACAGAAAAGGCAATATCCATTAATTCCACTGCTACAACAGTACCCCAAAAAGTTCCGAATAGACGAATAAGCAATCCAGTTTTGTTGATGCCTTCAACTGTTTCTTCTTCATTACCCGCACGTTTATCTTTAAAATACTTAATCGCCAACCATGCAAGATAAAGTGCGCCAATTACTTTTACCCACCAAAGCTTGATAAGGAATACACCGACTCCAATAGCGATAAATCTAAAAGCATAGGCTCCAAGTAAACCGTAAAATAATGCTTTTTTACGTTGTTTTTCAGGTAAATGTTTAACCATTACTGCTAATACTAAAGCGTTATCTGCAGAAAGAAGACCTTCTAAAATAACTAGTGTACCGATTAATCCCCAGTTGACGGGATCACTTAATGCTTCAACCCACATACCCCAATCGAAAAACATAGCGTATGTGTCTATAAATCCATTAATTATATCCATAAGTAGTCTTCGTCTCCTTAGTTAAAACTTGATTAACTTAGTCCGAATTCAGAAACTAGTGCTGCTAAGCCGCCTTGAAATCCACTACCAATTGCATTAAATTTCCATTCATTATTATGTCTATAAATTTCTCCTACTACTAGTGCTGTCTCGATAGAAAAATCTTCTCCTAAGTCGTATCGGATCAATTCTTCGTTCGTATTTTCATCTACGATTCGTATAAATGCGTTTGATACTTGACCGAAATTTTGTCTGCGTTGGTCGGCATCGTGAATGGTTACAGTGAAGACAACTTTTTGAACAATACTTGGAACAATAGGTAATTTAATAAGTAGTTGCTCATCATCGCCGTCACCGTCACCAGTTCTATTATCACCCGTATGAATAACAGATCCATCTTCACTTTGGAGATTATTATAAAAGATAAAGCTTTTTTCGTTAAATGCTTTTCCGTTTCCATCGACTATGAAAGCAGAGGCATCTAGGTCAAAACTTTCTCCACCACTATATCTGTTTGTATCCCAGCCTAATCCAACCAATATGTTTGTTAAACCTGGATTTGTTTTCGTTAAATCAATTTTTTGCCCTTTTGATAGGTTAATAACTGACATTCTGTTTCCACCTCATCCAAATATTTTAAGTTATTTTCGTTGTCCATCTTCGTATTTTTTTTGCAGCTCTTCTAACCTCAAACGTCCTTGTTCTCTCATTTTGCGATTTTCTTCTTCGATCGCTTTTGTTTCGTTCATCCCGCGCATAATCGTGTCCCAGGTTTGTTCAATTGTTTCAATTTTAATGCTAGGTTGCCCCGACATTCTAGCAATATCTACACTTTGCTTAGATATATCATTTGCATTTCTTAATAGCATTTCATTTGTTCTACGATCTAATTCACTCATAGATTGTGCAACAAGGTTTTGTCTTTTTGCTGAAATAGCGTTGATTAAACCAGTTTTAAAAATTGGAATAGTCGTTACAAAAGCAGAGTTAATTTTTCCAATTAGTTTTGTATTGCCTCGTTGTAGCATTCTAATTTGAGGAGCAGATTGATAAGAAACTTGTTTTGCCATTTCTAAATCATAAATTCGTTGATCCAGAAGCTCGATCGCATTTTGCAATGTATTTAGTTCCATTAGTACAAGTTGATCGCCGTTTTCGGCTTTTTGTTGTAAGTTAGGTACGAGTTGGCGCAATTGGTTAACTTTAAGTTCCCCTGCAACAATATACTTTTCTAACTCCATGAAATAATTGAAGTTTTTGTCGTAAAGTTCTTCTAATGTCACGGTTGATTTTTTCATTTCATTTTCGTATTTCGTTATTTCAACAAATACTTTATCAATTTCTCCGCCCATTGTTTGATATTTATTGAACAGTTTTTCAATTAACTTTTCGCCTTGCTTAAATATTTTGCCTAGTAAAGACGGTTTTTCGACGAAATCTTTTTTGTCGAATTTATCCATTATTTTACCAAGTTGCTTTAACAACTCACTTGACTCTTCCATGCTGCTAGATTTAATCGTGCTTAAAATTTTCCCTGTAAACAAAGAAATTTCGTTTGCTGGTTCGCGCCCGAACTCTAATAGTTCTATTTGGTTTTTGGGATCAATCCTAGCAACTAGTTGTAATACTTGTGGGTCTCGCTTTAACTTCGCTTTTAAGTCATTTCCTTCTTCTAGTAGCTGTTCTTGTTGATCCATTTCTAATTTTTGTAGTTCCAATTTTCTTCCTCCTTATGCTAGCGAAATTTTTTAAAAAACTTTTGCACGACACTCGGTTCTCTAAATGGTTCATTGAAGTTTCGGTCATCCATCCAGTGGAGATCGAATGTGCCTTCTTGTACCCATTTTTCTATATCCAGATGTCCCTTTGGATTGACAAGGATAATATCTAATCCTAAATGGTGCATCATACATAAAGCATTCGCGTCAGATCTACTTAACTCGGGTCCAATTTCTTCATTATACAGAAATATGGTTGGAACAAATTGTGGATAGTCAAAGGTTTGTAAAAGACGAATAACAAAGTCTGGTAAAACCATAGATTGTGCAAAAGCATACAATTGAAGATCCTCAGCTGTTTCATTGCCTTGATGAAGCAAAATTGGGTTTTCGACATGCTTAGCTATTGTTTCACCAATTACTGTTTGCGTGCCAGTAGGAAGTTTGTCGTATGTCCACCAATTAGATGTTTTCATCTTTTCAGGATCTAACAATCCATTTGAGCTTAATGCATCGCGATAATGAAAGAGCTGATTTGTTTTTTGTTCCTTAGTGAACGGGAACTGACGGATGACATGTGTATCGTCTCGTTCCGTTAAGGAGTGTACATTATTCCAAAAGCGTTTTCTATTTTTATCAATTCCCATAAATTTTGCAAATACGACAGGAATAGTTACTACCTGATTGCTAACTTCAAAATGGGGACGGACCATAGCACGCTCTTTTGAGAGTAAAAATGCTTCGTCTTCTGTCGTTTTCAATCGGATTGAATTAGTAGAAAATGATTTGAATTGAAAAGGTTTATATAAACCTGAATTTTCATGGTGTAATAGCTCGTTAATTTCTTGAGTTGCTCTAAATGCAACGGTTCCAGCAATTTTAGGCATTTCTTCCGGCAAAGGCTTTGGCTCGTTTGCTATTTTAGGAAATTTATACGTATGATCTTCAGTAATCGCTAACATTTGTTTTGGCCAAGGTTCGTCACAAGGGTTGAAGATGACGATGTGAAAACCGAAAGTAGCAAGATATGTAAGGAACCATCTTTCACTTGGTGTAGCTGAACCATACCAGAGAAACCCAGGAAGGCCTTTTTCGAAATCAACTTTTTGTAGAGCAGGCTCGACATGATTAAAAATCCATTTGATAAGATCAGTTGTTACACGTCGGTATTCATGATGAAGTGTTCCTTCATTATAATTTGATTGAAGTTCTTTCAAAACATCGATTAATGTGGTTCGAATTCGTCGATTTAAGCCAAGGTCTTTCAGTTTTGGTAGCAATGATTGCCCGTCAAGAAAAGCAACCATCCGATTTGGGGATAGACCTTTTTCTTGTCGATGCATATCAAAGAGTTGGTGGATAGCTCGTAATTTATCTGCTGCAATTTCTTTGTTCAGTGCATCGGATAATATGTGTAGCTTGCCAAAGGAATCATTAACGTGTGTATGCAGGATAGAGAAGTATTCATCTTCATCTAAGGAAATTCCAATGTACTGGCAAACTAGTTGTGGATATGTTAAGTTTTCCCCATCAATAGAAACTTGCGTGGGGTCTCCTAAAGAATCTTTTAACCAAATTCCAATTTTAGATGAATCCCACGACTTCATCCGTATTGGAGTCAAATTCACCATGGGCTTTCCTCCTGTTCATACCTATTATATCAAATAATGACTAATCTTTTTCAATATCTCTTCGCCAGCTAATACTCCTGTATGTTCTGTTAGGTGAACATGGGGAGGGAGTGAATTGCTTTTCTGAACTGCCTCTCCATGTGATGGAATAAAACCATGATCCGCACTTACTACCATATCAAAGTCTAGCATGGAATCACCGGCAGCAATTACTGTGCTAGCACCGATCCGCTCTTTTACAAATTGAAGTGCAATCGATTTATTGATGCAATTTGGCATAATATATAATTTTCGGCCTTGATGAGAGAGTGTGAATCCTTGCCCGGCAAATATGTGAGAAAGTTTTTCAAACTCTTCCGTGGAAAATGCTTGCTCATCTATAATCATATAAACGAACCATGATTCTGCTTGTAAGACCTTCAATACAAACTCTTTCTTAGCATACTCCTCTAACTGTAATATCACATGTTCAATTGTTGTAGATGCTTCTTCTAGCTGTTTTTTTACTTTTTCAGACCATTCTGCAAGAGGTTCACCGTTTTCTAAAACAACGGCTCCATTTGCAACAATGGCATACTTTGGCTGCTGTGCTGCATTTATCAACCCAGTAATACGAAGGTATTGGCTAGCAGTTCTTGTTGTAACAGGCAAAAAAGTAATTTCTGAAGGAAGCTCTTTGAAAAGGTCGATTGCTTTATTTGTCATATAAGCAGTTGGTTTTTCATCAATCCATTCTACGATTGAAAGGTCATATTCTTCGACTTCTTGACCTCTGGATTTTTTACTGAAAATAAGTGTGCGATCTAAATCACTAGCGAATAGTATGGTCATAGTTGGTCCTCGGATTCAATAAGTCCGATGGCTAAGTAGAATAGGTTGGGCATGATTTCTACAGGAATACTTTTTTCTTTGCATAAATGTAGGATATGTCGTACCGACTCATGGTTAGCATCTCGTAACAATATTTTATATGGTTTTCTTCTTAATAATACTCTCGTTGTTTCTCCAACACTAGGTTTTACCTTGCTCAAATCCGAATTTTTATAAAATTGCTGAGCGATGGTTTCAACTTCTTGCATACCTCGCCAAGTTCGTTCGTTGAGAGCAGGGAAGCTAGCAGCTAGTTTGATAATAGCAACTTCTTGTTCTTCGAAACGTGCAGAAATATGGTCGATGAAATCATTCGAAACATCTTCTAGCTCCAAATCAGTGTAATATTTAGCCCCGTGATAATCGCCAGGCTTTAGAAATTGTTCATTCAAAATAGTTCGGCTAACAAGTCCAGAAACAGTTGAATTTAAGCAAGCATTTGGAATAAGAAAATCGTTTCTCGTTCCGTAAAGTGTTGCACATTCTCCTGGATCAGACAAAACAGCTAACTCATCATTTAACTGCAATTGATATGTCTCATTTAGTTTTTGAACAGATTTCGTGAGTTCTGTTTGGATTGCACCTTTTCCTGTCCAACCGTCTACAAATTGAAGGTGGCTAGTTGGATAAAGTGCTCTTATTGTTTTGAGGGCTTCTTCATCGATCCCTTTTCCCCTTAGTATAGATATACTAAAATGGGGCCAATTAAGTTTCAAAAAGTTTTGTGCATATCGTTTCATAAGTATTCCAATTGGACTTCCGGCTCTTGCAAGAGAGATGAGTACGACATCATCTGTGTTTGCAAATTTTCTAACCCGTCTTGTCAATACACCAACTAGTTGTGCAATATGATCGGAAGACATGTTGAGAGCTTCATGATACAGCTCTGTATATGCAGCGGAAGGGCGATATTCAATTGGAAGAGATTCAGCATAGTGACTACCTTGTTGAAAAGATTTTTCTCTTGCTTCAACCGTGGATTCGATTTGAACATTCGATAAATCTTTCAATAAAAATGTAACATCTTCGGGATGGTAGCTTGTTTTTACGAGCTCTGATGTGTTAATTGTCATCTGTTTTCCCTCTTTTAATCGGTAGTGTAAGAGACAGCCATGTGACTGGCGCTATCGTTTCAAGATGTGTTAGTAATGGAGACCAACTTGTTCGATCGTTTACGGATTCGGCAATAACGATGATTTGGTCCGCTTCTACATTCGAGAGATTATAGAGATATTGGTCGATGCCATCCGAATCAGGTAAAGCAAATTTACATGCGTGTTTGATTGGATAGGATAATTCATTTTTAGCAAAAATAGGACTTCTTGTTGTCGTTTGAACTTTTGTTTGTTCTCCAAACATTAAAGCGAATTTTTGTGGGATATAGATATTTTCTCCAATACCAATAATGAGCGTGCGCTTGCTTCTATCGACTTCAGGGAGCTTGTTAATTAGTGCAGAAATCCATTCATCCATTTCGGTATGATTATTACTGGTTAATCCAAATTTCCCTGTAAATTCACTATAAGCACCATATATACTTCTGTACTGGGATGTCGTTGTATTCGATAACTGCTCATCAGCGAACGCTTCAAATTCCTTCTGTCCATTTAGATAGAGAACTTCATTTTCCTCAATTTCAGCAGGATTCAAAAGAGAAAATTGACCAGATACGATTGTAATAATTTCAGCAGAAATATGATGTGCTTCCATTAAATCTATGAAATCTTGTTGATGTTCGTTGCTTCTCCAATCTAAAATAGAAAGGATTTTGTATCGTTTGCCAGGAAATGCTTCGTTTAAAGCAATGATTAAGTTTGAAGCGGTCAAACCAGATGTAATTTCGTCGTCCACAAGGACAATCGTTTCCGCGTCTGTTAATGTTTTTTCAGAAGCATAGACACGATGCGAAGTAGCATGTGAATGTTCTTCTTCAAAATAAAAAGAAGGCTCAATTTCTAGCATTTCTTCTCTAGTTGTATGGATATAAATTGCCTCTTGAAAGTGGTTAAAAACGGCGTGTCCTAAGCCTGTTGCTGTTTCTGCAAAACCGATAAAAACAGTCTTAGTTGGCAACTTAGTTTTATATGCTAAAGATTCCGCACTTAGTTGTCTGTTTGAGATGCCCGAATTCACCATTTCTGCAATTTCATTTAACTGAGGGTGTGGCTTTTGTCCCTCATTTTCCATAAGCATAGATGCTAAAATGGAACCAGCTCCAAGAGAAATAGCAGGGTCAACTGCTAAGTGTTTGCCAAGTAAACGGCTGATGAATAAAAACTGTCTTTTTTTATTAATCCGTACAGCCATTTCAAAAAGAGCATCTGGAGAGAAGTTGTATGGATTGTTTTTCATTTCAATAGTTAGTTGCAAGTCTCCATGTAAGTTATACGTTCTTAATGTGTTGGAGGAAGTCGAGTGATGTAACATTTTCTTTTAGCACCCCATATATTTCTGCTTGAGCAAGTATTTTTAATGCCCAGCTGTAATGAGGCTTTACCTCATTCATTTTATTCTTCATTGGACTTCTCAGAACTCCATTCGTTTCAGAGCCTTTTTCGACGATTAAACTTGCATCATCATATAATTCCTTAGAAACAATGTAGGAAGCGTTTACAATATCGACTTGAGATGGATGAATGCAAGTTTTCCCGTTAAATCCATTTAAAACATCTAGTTGTACTTCATTCCATAAGACCATTTCGGTACTAGTTGCACTAATAGGAAGGGTTTTTTGTGGATGGAGTTCAAAATATTCGTAGACAGGACCGGAGATGACAAAGTTATCTTCGTGCCGACTAAATTTATTTAAAATAGCGGTTAAACAGTCAGCAATCAATTTTAGATCGTAGACTGTTTTATGGCCTGGTCTTCTTAGGCTAAAAAGACTTGTAAAGTCAGTTGCACCAACTCGAATCGTTAATATTAATGATTCGTATTGTTTGAATAGCTTGTATAACTTCGCTAATTCTTGTTCTCTTGATTCCATATAAATGATTTCTTTTGTTTCTAGAATTGGGAGTGCATATAAGTGAATAGATTCCTGTCGATTGATCGTTTGTAAGCAAACAAAAAAGTTTTCTGCATTTAAAGATGTACATTTTGGAAAAACGACTCCTGTTAAGAAGCGTAATGCACTTCCTAATTGCTCAGCTAATCTGTTAAACTGTTCCACGTTTCTTATTCTAAGAAATAGCAGAGGAAGCTCGTTTATAGCTAGTCTGTTTTCATACGTTTGCTCTATTAATCGAAGCTCTTGTATGACATTATTTTCAGCTGCTAAAAGTTCTTTATCTGACACGGAATCTTCAAGGCAAATGATGGAAGTCGTTAAATTTTTAAGGTTTTTATTCGCAAGTTTAGTTGAAAAGTTGGGCATTAGCCCGGGCATATATAATGCAGCGCCAAGTGCGACACCTAATTTCTTTTTGTCAATTTCTCTTGAATATTCTGCAGGTAATAGATGAAAAAATGGTTGTATTTTTTCTTCATTTAACCCTCTAAAGTGTTTCATCGCTTTCACTCCTAAAAATGAAAAAGGTGTTTTAGGCTCACCAAATTCTGCATTATTTCGGTATAAATACTAAAATAAAAAGCAAGGAGGCATGCCCTTGCTTTTTACAAGTATTATTAATTCAGTCCGAAGTCTGTAACTAGAGCTTCTAGTCCGCCTTGATATCCACTTCCGATTGCATTGAATTTCCATTCGTTGTTATGGCGATATAATTCACCAACAACAACTGCAGTCTCAATAGAGAAGTCTTCTCCAAGATCATAGCGAATTAATTCTTCTTGTGTGTCTGCATTCAATATTCGTACATATGAGTTATTTACTTGGCCAAAGTTTTGACCTCTATCTGTAGCGTCATGGATTGTAATACTGAAAGCGATTTTTTCTATAGAGCTAGGTACTGTGGATAAGTTTACGTTTACTTGCTCATCATCCCCGTCACCATCACCAGTACGATTATCTCCTGTATGAACAACAGAACCGTTACCGCCAGTTGCATTATTATAGAATACGAAGTCAGCTTCAGTAGAACATTTTCCATTACTTCCTAATAAGAATACAGATGAATCTAGATCGAAGTCTTTCCCACCATCGTATTTATTTGTATCCCAGCCTAGACCTACAGTTACATTTACTAAGCCTGGATTTGTTTTCGTTAAATCTACCTTTTGTCCTTTTGATAAGTTAATTCCCATTTTTAAACAGCCCCTTATAAGTATTTGTTTGCAATTGAACCGATATCTAAATCGGATGTACCTTCACCGATAGCAGAGAATTTCCATTCTGAACCATGGCGATATAATTCACCAAGGAAAAGAGAGGTTTTTCCTGAGTAGCTTTCAGAAAGATTATAATGTACTAATTCTTCCTTGCTACTGCTATCCACAAGGCGGATGAAAGCATTTTGAATAAGACCGAAGTCTTGTTTCTTTTGTTGTGCTTGATAAATATTCACCACGAAAATTAATTTATGTACAGATGGTGAAATAGCATTTAAATTTACATTGATTACTTCATCGTCGCCATCGCCATCACCAGTACGATTATCTCCTGAATGGACAACACTGCCGTCTTGACTTGTTTTGTTTCCAAAATACACTAAGTTTTGTTTAGCAGCTAGCTTTCCTTTTTCATCTAATAAAAGCACAGAAGCGTCACAATCTATGTCAGCTCCACCGCCGCCACTGCCTAAAAGTCCTTTTAAAAATCCACCGCCGCCGCTTTTTTTCACGGGGTCCCAACCTAAACCAACCATAATACTTGATAACGAAGAACGTCCTTTAGTTAAATCAATTTTTTGCCCTTTTACCAAATTAATTGCCATTAAAATTCCTCCAATTTATAGCTTTGTTATATATACGTTTATATGTGAAAAAGGTTTCAAAAAGGTATCGTAATTTCACATGTGATTGCTTGTATAATAAGTGAACAATGATAGTTTATCAGAATTTTTCACCTATTACTATTATTAACATAAGTACGCCGAAATATAGGATTGTATGAATTTAAAATTAGGATTTAAATTCTTTTAAAAAGGCAATTATATCTTGATGATTTTCAGCGGTTACACCGTGCCCATCATTATATGTTTTAAACGTTACATTCGCACCTTGTTCCGTGAAATAGTCTTTACTTTCTACACCCCATTGCGATGGGATAACGTAATCATAGTCACCGTGGGAGATAAAAATATTCAAATGATCAACGGGAAGCTTTGTATATTCTTCCTTTACAAAGTCCGGTATGTAACTACTTAAAGCAACTACGCTTGTAATCGTGTTGCCCATCGTTAATGCCAACGATTGTGCTATGATCGCACCCTGACTAAAACCAAGTACGCAAATACGAGTAGGATCAAGCTGATATTCTTCTATCGCTTCTTGAATAAATAATTGAGTAGCGTGGAGAACTTTATCAAAAACTTCTCGATGAGGTTTGCCGATTTCTTCTATAGTAAAGTATGCGTAGCCTGGATTGGAAACGATTGGACCACGCAAACTGAAAATATGATGAGTCTCTTCAAAACTTTTGACAAGCTGTGGTAAATCTTCTTCGTTACTGCCCATGCCGTGCAGTAAAAATAGAGCTGGCTGTTTTTCAGTAGCTGTTAAAGGAGCAGTATATTTAAATGTATATGGTGATTTCATTTACTTTCTTCCTTTCAAATTAAAGTACATTCAGTTTAACATATGTCCATGCAAATACTTTTAACAAGCTATTAGGAGATTTGCCTCAAAATAACACGCCTGTTGATTAACATTTTTATTCAATTTTTTATTTTCGTTCGTTTTCTACATAAAATGCGTCTTAGTGAGTTTCAGCAAAGATTTACGCTGCAGAAGCGGACGCTTACCGCGGGCACGGCTTCAGCCGCTGGTGTCGCCGCCTCTTTCGCTCCAATCCAGTAGAGACGGCTACTTATTTAGAATGAAGGAACTATTTCTTAGAAAGAAGGAGCGAATACAAGCTTTGAAAAAGTGCAAATCACAAGTTCATAGCTTCAAATCGCAAATTATTCGTCACTTTTTATAGATAAGTCTAATTCTCTATGAATAATAACCTATATAAATAAGGAAACACTAGTTGCCTAGCACA
>NZ_JALDYF010000010.1:0-123680 GCF_032154225.1 Psychrobacillus sp. | reverse complement strand
TAATCTGTCTAGCTATATTTCTTAACGTTTTGCATGTTCAGTTTTCAATGTTCAGCTTTGTAAATTGCCGTCTTGTTTTAGCGACTTTTGTATCTTAACACCCTTTCAAATACTACGTCAACACTTTATTCGACAAAAAGGTATAAAAATATAATAACACTTTATTCAGAATAGCGCAACTGTTGTTAGGTACACTCACAAAATATAGTTTGCTATTAGCTTTAATCACTTTATCTAATAAGATAATCTCTATTTCTTCTATATTTCTTCTATATAAGACAAATAAAAAAGAGACACAAGGTCTCTTTTTTTATAAGAATATAAAGTAAGCTACAAACACTATCCACAGTCCATACATAATCGGGTGTATTTCTTTTATTCGTCCGGCAAAGATCATTGTAATTGGATAGAAGATAAATCCGATTGCGATACCTGTTGCAATTGAATAGGTTAATGGCATTGCAATGATAACAAAGAATGCTGGAACTGCAATTTCGAATCTGTTCCATTCAATTTTACCTAATGAAGATACCATCAATACTCCAACGATAATTAATGCTGGTGCAGTTACATGGGAAGTGATTACACTTAACACTGGATAGAAGAATAAAGATAATAAGAATAAAACTCCTGTAACTACTGCTGCTAAACCTGTTCGAGCACCTGCTGCTACACCGGCAGTCGATTCTACATAAGATGTTGTAGTAGACGTACCTGCAATTGCTCCCGTTACAGTTGCAATTGAGTCAGCTAGTAATGCTTTTCCTGCACGTGGTAATTTCTCTTCCTTCATTAAACCAGCTTGATTTGCTACTGAGATTAATGTTCCAGCTGTATCGAAGAAATCCACGAACAAGAATGTAAGTACAACAACTAAAAATTGTGTTGTTAATAAAGAAGCAGGATCGTTAAAGATTACATCAAAAGCTGCTCCGAATGTTGGGCCCATACTTGGGATATTTCCAACAACCGCTTCTGGGATTGGCACTAAACTAAATACCATTCCTACGATTGCAGTAATAATCATTCCGTAGAAAATACCGCCTTTAATACCTTTTACCATCATAATAACTGTAATCACTAAACCAAAAACTGTTAATAGAACATTCGGGTTTGATAAGTCTCCCAAAGCTACTATAACCGCATCATTACCTACGATAATTTTAGAGTTTTGTAAACCAATGAATGTAATGAATAGACCGATACCTGCACCAACTGCATACTTCAATTCAGAAGGAATGGCATTTATAATTGTTTCGCGAATTCCAGATAATGAAAGACCGATAAAAATAAGACCTGAGAATAAAACACCTGTTAAAGCAACTTGCCAAGGAATTCCGTAAGTTAGAACTACTGTATAAGCGAAGAATGCGTTAAGTCCCATACCAGGAGCTAGTGCAATTGGGTATCTCGCTAATACCCCCATTAAAATAGATCCGACTGCAGCCGCAATTGCCGTAGCTGTAAATACCGATCCTTTATTCATATACATGAAATCCGGCAATCCTTCCACCGTTTCCAATGATAAAGTTAATGGATTTACTACTAAGATGTATGCCATCGCCAAGAAAGTTGTTAAACCACCAATAATCTCGCGGCGATAGTTCGTACCTAGTTCTTCAAACTTGAAATATTTTTTCATGAGATCCTCCATTTTTTTGTCGTGTAAACTAAAAAAGCATACAACTAGTAACTAGTCGTACGCGAAGGCATCTCTAAATAAGTGAATGCACGAAGCACTTTCACTAATCGTAGTCGAATCATTTACGGTGATTCGGTAGAGACTTTTGGGCCTTATTCCCAACGTTATACGACGACATAATTGAATTATGATAGTAATATAACACTAGCAGAAAGGAAAATCAATAGTAAATCCGAACATTAATCAAATAAAACTTATAATAGTTCGTCATTCTGTTTATTCGAAAGGAGATTGCTTAAAATGAAAATCGAACGCTTATTATCGATTTTAGTTGTTTTATTAAATAAAGAAGTCGTTTCTGCCGACGAACTCGCGAAAAAGTTCGAGGTTAGTAAAAGAACTATCTATAGAGATATTGAATCTTTAGCAATGGCAGGACTTCCGGTCGTAACAATCCACGGTAGAAACGGTGGTGTTCGTTTAATGCCTTCCTATACTATAGATAAATATTTGTTTTCCGACATAGAAAAGCAAACGATCATCAGTGCTTTGAACATGCAACAAACGATGTTACAAGAGGACAGCAAAACACTTATCAATAAGTTAGAAAATTTAATAGGAAGTAATGAATCATTCCACAATCTTTCCTTTTATTCCCCTACGATACACCGGAAAGAAATTGAGGTAGAAATAAAAGATAAAGTAATTGCCTTAAGAGAAGCAATTACTATGAAAAAGAAAGTAGAAATAACATATGTCTCTCTTCTTGGAGATCTGTCTACTAGAGTTATCTCCCCTTTTCATATGCATTTGAACGATGGTAGCTGGTACATCGAAGCTTATTGCGAGAAACGATGCGCCAATCGTGTATTTAAATTAACAAGAATTAGAGAATATATACTATTAGATGATCAAACTATGGAGATACATCGAAAGGAATTTACTTCCCCACCAAGTGATGAAATGGTTTCATTAGTATTCGATAAAAATCAGCTCGGCAAGCTATATGATTATTTCATAGATGAAGAAATCGAAATTCTAGAAGATAGCGTTAACGTTATTTTTACATACGATCGCAATAAAAACCTCATACCTTTTTTATTGATGTTCGGCTGTTCTGTCGATGTACTAGAGCCAATATCATTGAAAAAACAATATTACAACGAATTAAACAAAATATACCGAAAAATAAATGATGACAATCAGTTGTCATATATACCATGATATATTCCATTTAGAAAGGCAGGTTATTGAAATGAATAAAGTAATCTATGGAAATAAAATCAGAACGAGCAATGAGGACATAAACGTTTTTTCAAAGGAATGGGAGGAATTTTTGAAAAATAAAAGCGAAGGTGATATTTACGCAGTGTATAGTAACTATGAAAGTAATCATACTGGCAGCTTCGACTTTATGATTGGAACGGAAGAAAAAAGCGGGCAGCATAGCATTACTATTCCAAATGGGGAATATTATATGTGGGAAGTGGAGTCGAATGACTTAAATGGGGTTGGTGAAGCTTGGTATGAAATTTGGCAGAGTGATTTACCAAGAGCATTTGCTACTGATTTTGAAGTGTATAAAAGGGATGGCAGTATAGTTATTTACTTATCAATTGTAGCTAGTGTATAAAAAAAAGCCTAGGCCCCTTCTCTTTAAGAGTCCTAGGCTGTTTCATTTTATCGGGATATAAATTGCTGCGTCCAGTAGAATTCACTGTCTGATAACCCTACCCCAATATGTGTATAGGATGGATTCATAATGTTTGCTTTATGACCTGGTGACTTCATCCATGCATCGACAACTTCAGTTGCTCTACGTTGACCCCTTGCAATGTTTTCACCAGCTGATCTATATGAAATACCAAATGACTTCATTTGATCAAAAGGTGAGCCATATGTTGGGCTTGTATGAGAAAAATAATTATTGATTTTCATATCTTGAGATTTCGCTTGAGCGGATTTTTCTAGCTTCGCATCTATTTCCAATGGCTGAAGACCTTCATTTAAACGCTCTTTATTTATTAGATCGACTACTTGTTGAACTTCACTTGAGACTTCCTTCTCTTGTTCCTTTATCGCAGCTAACTGATCTAACTTTGATTTAGAAGGTGTGGCATAAGTTACGTTCGTTTTGTTTAATTGCACAAAACTACCACCGCCTACTCCATAAAGCCCGCCATGTTGACCTTTATAGCTATATACTCGGAACTCGTCACCTTTTTTCAACGTCTTTATTGTTTCTATTTTATCATTGTTAAGTCTCACAAGGGGCGTGTCGTTTAAGATAGTTATTTTCCCAATCTGACCAACTACTAGCTCCGTTTTTCCCCACATTACTTTAGATGAGGCACCTGCTTCTACTGTGCACAAACCACTAATACCAACAGCAAATACTGTAAGTAAAATTGTTTTAATCAATCTATTAAACACTCCGAATCCCTCCAATTATATTGATGATTTTACGCACTTGTAACAAAGATGTCCATAGTAGTGCATTTAAATAATAATTATTTCAACTAATTACCCAATAACTAAATCGTTAGTGATACTTTTGACTCTATGTGTTTTTCCTCTAATAATACGCTGAAAGAACATCCTATTTTCATTTCTAGTTAAAAGTCGTCTACTAATCCATCATTTTAACCACAAAAAAACTCTCTTCTATTTGCAAAATAGCGCAAATAAAAGAGAGTACGTTTTAGAAATCAATAGTTGTAAATGGAAAAACGGCCTAGAAACCCTTCTGTATAAGGGTTCTAGGCTGTTTTTAATTAACTATTCCCACTCAATCGTAGCTGGTGGTTTACTCGTAATATCATACAGCACACGGTTAATATGCTTCACTTCATTCACCAAACGTACACTTACTTTCTCAAGTACGTCCCATGGGATACGTGCCCAGTCAGAAGTCATGCCGTCGATAGAAGTTACTGCACGGATACCGATTGCGTAATCGTATGTGCGAGCATCGCCCATTACGCCTACACTGCGGATGTCTGGAAGTACTGTGAAGTATTGCCAGATGTCGCGATCTAATCCTGCTTTTGCAATTTCTTCACGAAGAATTGCATCTGATTCACGAACGATTTCTAGTTTTTCTTCTGTAATTTCACCAAGTACGCGGATACCTAGACCTGGACCTGGGAATGGTTGACGCCAAACGATTTTTTCATCAATGCCAAGCTCTAAGCCAAGTGCACGCACTTCGTCTTTGAACAATGTTTTTAATGGCTCGATTAATGTGAATTGCATATCTTCAGGTAATCCACCTACATTATGGTGAGATTTAATTGTTTGAGCTGTTGCAGTACCTGACTCAATGATATCTGTGTAAAGAGTACCTTGAGCTAGGAAATCCATGCCTTCTAGCTTAGAAGCTTCTTCATCGAAAACGTAAATGAATTCGTTACCGATAATTTTACGTTTTTGTTCAGGGTCAGAAACTCCTGCTAATTTATTCATGAAACGCTCACGTGCATCTATTTTGATTACTTTCATATTAAAGCCTTCAGTGAAAGTTTTCATTACTTGCTCAACTTCACCTTTACGGTTTAAGTTGTGGTCAACGAACATACAAGTTAACTGATCACCAATTGCTTTGTGGATTAACACTGCAACTACTGAAGAATCCACTCCGCCACTTAGTGCACATAGAACTTTTTTGTCGCCAACTTCTGCACGAATTTTTTCGATTTCTAATTCTACGAAGCTTTCCATTGACCAATCGCCTTTTGCGTGACAAATATCAAACACGAATTGACGAAGTAATTCGATTCCATGAATAGAATGTCTAACTTCTGGATGGAATTGAACTGCATAGTATTGCTTCTCTACGTTTGCCATTGCAGCAACTTCACATGAAGGGCTTGTTGCAATCACTTCAAATCCTTCAGGAGCTACTGTTACATGGTCACCGTGACTCATCCAAACAACTTGGCTCGCAGGAAGTTTTCCGAATAAAGAAGTTGCATTTTTCACTTCAATCTCTGCTTTACCATATTCTCTATGAGAAGCTTTTTCTACTTTTCCACCGAAATGTTGAGACATTAATTGCATTCCGTAGCAAATTCCTAGTATTGGTACACCAATATCATAAATAGCTGGATCAATATGAAATGCATTTTCATCGTATACAGAATTTGGGCCACCAGAGAAAATAATACCTGTAGCATTCATTTTCTTGATATCTTCCGCAGTTACTGTATGTGGGTGTAACTCGCTGTATACACCGAATTCACGAATACGACGCGTAATTAATTGGTTGAATTGACTTCCGAAATCTAGAACGACAATTTTTTCTTGTTCTAACAACAATGGTGTTAAAGACATTAGTATCCACCTCTTCTTTATTTGTAATCCAAATTGCACCTAACGTCTCGAATTTTAGGAAATAAATCTAAAAAAAACGCGCAGGAAAGCATACCTCTTTCTACGCGTTTAAGTACTCTACATCCGAAAAGCGTAAGTGCCTATGTCTGCCCCGACAGGCAAATGGGGAAAAGCGAGGAGGCAGCTCCTCAGCCACCACAGCTTTTTCACATTTGACCCGAGGGGCTAGGCGCTGAAGCTAGACAATTACTATGTATGAAACCTTATATTTCTTATCGGTTCAAAAAGGTGAATGCAATTGTCTAAAAAAGACATGACTGCATTCACCTTCATAGTCAAGTTATTTTCGGCAACTTGGTAGAGACATCCGAACCATATTATCGGACATATACGAGGGCAACTTGGTCAATTTAATTTGTTATCAGTTTACAGGTTGTCGAATCGAAAATCAACCGCTTAACTGATTGATTAATTTTTCCCAATTTTCTCTCATCGAAGCATAGTTAATCTCTTCTTTATTTCCACCGTAAAATCCTTTTTCATATGCATTTGTAAGCCTATTCATATAATTGCCACCAAAGTAACTATCTATTCGTTTTGCATAATCCGTCAATGTTTCGCCCTGCTCTCGTTTTACTCCATGTAAACTTAACTGCTTCAATAATTGGTGGTACATTTTCTCAAATGCTTCCCAATTATTTTTCTTCATTCGATACATTGGAATGAGTATTTTCGACATCCATTTTCGTCTAAAGTAATAAATGATTAAACTCGCAAAGGATAGCCAAATGATTGACCAAAAAAACGTTGCTTTATGAGTAGAAATCCATTTAAGCGAACCGCTCGTTACATCTGTAAACACTTTGGAAATCTCTGCTCGTTCTTGCTTCGTTTCTTCTTTAATCGGAGCTTTCGGAACAATTGGTGTCGGCGTGTTTATGCCCTCTGTTTCAATATCTAGGTCATAATCTAAATTAATGCCACTTGTAAAACCAATTGTAGGCTCGAACTGCATCCATCCAGATCCAGGGATATATGCCTCCACCCATGAGTGTGCATTATTATTCGTCACTTCATACACACGGGTATCATTGTTTCTATCCACAATTTCACCAGCAGCAAAGCCTTTTACCCATCTTGCTGGTATCCCAAGTGAACGAAGCATGACAACCATCGACGTCGAGAAATTATCGCAATACCCTAACTTCGTTTCAAATAAAAACTGGTCTACATAATCAGTATTCCCTTTTGGAACAGGAACATCAGTTTTCTCATAACTAAATCCATTTAAACGGAAATAACGTTCGATTAGCTTAGCTTTTTCATATAAGGTTTCTTCTCTTGCAGAAACAGATGTTGCTAACTCCCTTACTCGATCAGGAAGCGTATTAGGTAGCTGTAAATAACGATCAAATTCGCTCGTTAACTCCTCTAACTTTGCGTTTGTAGATGCCCTAAGTGCCTTTAAACTATAATAAGGTTCACTAAACTCTATTTCATACTCTTGCAACGGCACTGTATTGCCACCTAAAAAGGTTGTCATCTTTTGATTCGTTGCATTGAGAGAAATTGTAGCTGGCTCAGCAGTGTTTAAATTTATTAGCCCATAAGGTTGCATAACAAATGAGTATTCTTCCCTCATGGAAATAGTTGCTTTTTCCGCCTTATCCGCTTGACCAGGAGGGATATCCGTACTAATTGTTTCTCCCTTATCATAGCTACTAATTTGCGCCTCCGTTTTTGATTGAACCCAGCCTTTAGAAGTATACGTATCTTTCGTTTCGATTTTCCAATATTGTTGATCTGGAACGGTCGCATAAAATACGGGAGACTTATCGCCAATAAAAGCTCCGCCTAATTGTTCATCATTTTCCCCGTATCCTACTTTCTGCGGACCACCTTTTCCTCTTCCATTTCCTTCTCCCTCACCAGATGGTGCATTAGCTCCAGTAAAAAAAGGAACAGGATCTGGCCAACTAGGACCCGCTTTCGGAAGCGCATAAGCTAAAGTACTACTAAAAACGAGTAATCCAACAAGGCTCACAATTGCAGCGAATAAAAACTTACCTTTTATCTGCTTATTATGTTCCTTCCACAGTTTTTCCACATATAACAATCCGATTACTATAAAGCCAGCAACTAACGTAACAACAATACTTTTTTCTCCATTATAAGGACTAAACGTATCTAATATCGTAATAAATAAAACCGTAAGCAAGAAAAATAACAATAAACTTTTTCTTACTCGAATCCAATAATTCAATAAATACGTAGTCATCCAAAGTAATATAAAAAACAATAAAGTTCGGAAAGGGTTCGTTACGTCATTCCACTCTTGCGCCATTAAAGCCATTAAATTAGTACGGATCATATCGACTAAATAGGAAACAGACTCCATTGACCAAAAAGAAAAATCTGCATAAATGAAAATCAATATCCAGCTAATGCATAAAACTTTTATAGGAATGACAATTTTCCAATTCAAACGAAGGAAATAAAATGAAAAGGATAGCAATAAAAATACACTAAATAATTTTAAATGACCTGTATCGGTAAGCATAATAACTGGTTTAAGCCACTCAACCATTAGAATGAACGCACAAAAGTAGATGATGAATGATAACAAATGGTTGCCCGTTTTTTCATTCATGAACGACTCACCTCCATAAATGCTTGGGCAAATCTATCTTTCGTAATGACATGTACATGGATCCCCCTACTAGCCGCAAATTGGTTCAATGCGTTTTCTTCGGAAGATAGCTTCGTTTCTTTTTCCTTTATAACAAAACATGTACAAACTCGTAAATTTTGAGTAACCTTTTGAACACTTTCTATCCATTCATATGTAAGATTACTCGTAATATATAAAAGAGATGTTGCTTGAGCTAGTGCTGATTCTGTTAAAATGACCTGCTCTACCGGTCTCGTTAAATCTGCCTGCACTTTCGTTAAATGATACAACACGCGTTGAAGTTGTTCCTCACTTTGGACCGCTGGAATATACAGTCTACTTCCGCCAATCGAGAGAAATGCACTAGATGCATGATGCCTCACAATCGATTGCATAATAGAAGCTGTTAAATCGACTACCTCTTCAAATAAAGGAGAAGCTGTTCGATCTATTAATACAAACAAATCCTGCGATTGCCGATCTTCAAATTCTTTTGTTTTTAATGTTTGCGTCCGAGCAAATGATTTCCAATGAATCCAAGATACACGATCTCCTGGTTGATAGGAACGAATACCAGTAGCCATAGACGTATCTTTCATTACTTGAATTCGAGACGCAGCTGATCCTTGGTCATATCGCGATTCAATAGGAATATAGACCATTTCAGTTAAATTAGGAAACACTAAAATAGTTTTAGTATTAGAGATGAATACTTCTTTTTGTACCCAGCCAAATAAATCACTAGCTCGGATAATAATTCCTTCTAACACATGCTCCCCACGCGGAATATGCTCCATTTCATATGTCCACTCGTACTCACGCTTCATTCCCCAAAACGTCATCCTTTTCCAAGAAGTAGACTGTTGCAAGCTATCGCTTACCTTTTCCTCGAATGAAACATACAAAAGCGGAAAACGATTTTTTCTTTTTACATTGATCGTCGCAGAAAATTTCCCACCACTATATACTTTGCGCGTTTCAATCGTCCGTTCTACTTCCACCTTAGATAGCGGATAGAAAAACAAAAACAAGGAGTAAATAATAAGAGGAACAATCAGATAAAAAAGAAACCAACTAATAAAGCCTCCCTGAAACATTGCATACACGAACGTTGCAACGAGGAGAACCAGAATTCCTGTAACACCTTTAAGCTTTTTTAGTTGCCCTAACCATTTCGTCATTGACTAACTTTCCTTTTAATAGGCACCGGCGTTCTTTTCAAAATTCGTGCAACGACTTCTTCCGTAGAAATACCATCATAACGCGCTTCTGGTCGAAGTATAATTCGATGACAAAAAACAAATGGAGCCAAGTATTGAATATCATGCGGAATAACATAATCTCTTCCTTGAAGTAATGCATATGCTTGTGACGCACGCATTAATGCAATCGAAGCGCGTGGGCTCACTCCTAGATAAACATACGTGTCCTCTCTCGTACGATTCGCTAATTCCACAATATACCCTTTCACCGTACTATCGACTTTTACTTCCTTCACTTTTTTCTGAAGGTCTATTAAGTGTTCTAGTGAAATAACTGGTCGAAGTTCTTCTATTGGGGAATTTTTTTCTAATCTATTTAGTACTTCTATTTCTTCACTCGGATGTGGATAGCCCATTTTTAATTTCAAAATAAAACGATCCAGTTGTGCTTCTGGAAGTGGATATGTTCCTTCATGTTCAATCGGATTTTGAGTAGCCATTACGAAAAATGGTTTAGGAATTGGCATAGTGATACCATCAATCGTTACAGACGCTTCTTCCATTCCTTCCAATAAAGCAGATTGCGTTTTTGGAGAAGTACGATTTATCTCATCAGCTAATACAATATTCCCCATAATCGGGCCAGGTCTAAATTCAAATTCCATCTCTTTCGGATTATAGATTGAAACCCCAACAACATCTGAAGGCAATAAATCCGGCGTAAATTGAATTCGCTTAAAATCAGCTCCGATTGACTTTGCTAGTGCACGAACCATCATTGTTTTTCCGACTCCTGGCACGTCTTCTAAAAGCACATGACCATCTGCAAGCAGAGCAACTAATGCAAGTTCTGCAATTTCTTTCTTCCCAATCATTACCTTTTCAATATTTGCAATAATCGATTGGATTTGTACTTGTTCAGTCATTTGTTTTCCTCCTGCATCTACCATTAATAGATTAGTTTGAAAATTAATACAACACCTATTTAGCATACCTATAATTACAATATAATACAAATAAGAAATACAATTTTGGTGGCTCTTGTTTATCAAAACATAGTAGATTGGAAGAGTTTATTGTAGGATGGATTTATGTGCTGATTTTTGGTTGTTATGTGGTGATCTGAGGTGTTTATGTGGCGATTTTGGTTGCTTATGTGGTGAATAGGTAAATTTACTCACAAAAAAAGCCATTGCAAATGCAACAGCTTTTTCTCCAAATATATATCTTCTTCTATTTCCAAAAATCATCAAACACTGTAATTGGCATATGACGTTTATGCATGGAACGGCTGTAGTAGCCTTCGATTTTTTCCAGGGCTTCTTTCGATACTACTTTACCTTCCAAATAATCATCAATCTCATCATATGTTACACCGAGTGCAACTTCATCTGGAAGCGCAGGTCTGTTTTCTTCTAAATCTGCCGTTGGAACTTTCAAATATAAATGCTCTGGGCAGCCAAGATGTTCTAATAGCTGCTTTCCTTGTCTTTTATTTAATCGAAAAATCGGTGCTAAATCTACGCCACCATCACCGTATTTTGTATAAAATCCTGTTACTGCCTCCGCAGCGTGATCTGTTCCAAGAACAACACCACTATGCATCGCCGCAACCGAATACTGGGCTTTCATGCGCTCTCTCGCTTTTTCATTTCCTTTTGCAAAATCGGAAAGCGTTATACCAGCTTCTTCTAATGTACGTGCACTTGCATCGACGGCATTTTTAATATTAATCGTCAGGCGTTTCGTCGGTCGGATAAAATCTAGTGCATCCTGGCGTTCTACTTCATCAAACTGTACGCCGTATGGCAAACTTACTGCTATAAAAGCATATTTTTCTTCATTTGCTTCGACATTTAACTCATCAACAGCAATTTGTGCAAGCTTTCCTGCTAAAGTAGAATCTTGTCCACCGGAAATGCCTAAAACCATGCTTCTAATAAACGGATTTTTCGTCAAGTACGCTTTCATAAAATCAACACTTAAGCGAATCTCTTCTTCTACCTGAATGACTGGTTTGGCTTTTAGAGCCGCAATAATCTCTTTTTGTTTTGTCCTCACAATTACAGTCCTCCACTTTGTGCAATAAGATGATCTTCCATTTCCTTCACTTCTCGGATATTTCGCATTTTATTGTCCCAACATTTTTGACTTAAATCGACTGGATATTCTTCTGGGTTGAGCGAGCGTTTATATTCATCCCATAGTAAATTTAAGTTATCATGTGCGTAATTACGGACTTCAACTAAAGGTGGAATTTCATAAACAACTTTTCCATTTTCAATTACTTTTGCATGTAAATCTTTCGCTTCAAAGTTCGTCACAAATTTCGAAACAAATGTATGTACTGGATGGAACATTTTCAAACGTTCTTCATGTAGTGGGTCTTCGTCATACATGGAAATATAATCGCCCTCTGCTTTGCCATTTTCCTTATCAATAATACGGAACAGTCTCTTTTGACCTGGCGTCGTTACTTTTTCAGTAGTCGATGAAATTTTAATCGTATCTTCCATAACACCCTCAGCATTCTCAATCGACACGATTTTATACACCGCTCCTAGTGCAGGTTGATCGTAAGCAGTTATAAGCTTCGTTCCAATTCCCCAACTATCTACTTTGGCACCTTGTGCTTTTAAGTTTAAAATCGTGTACTCATCTAAATCATTGGAAACAACAATTTTCGCATTTGGGAATCCTGCGTTATCCAACATTTTTCTTGCTTCTTTCGAAAGAAATGAAATATCTCCAGAATCTAAACGGATTCCGATGAAGTTAATTTTATCGCCAAGTTCTTTCGCTACTTTTATAGCAGTTGGTACTCCCGTTTTTAACGTATTGTACGTATCTACTAAAAAGACGCAATCTTTATGTCGCTTCGCATACGAATGAAAAGCATCGTATTCACTTTTATATGCTTGTACAAGTGAATGAGCATGTGTACCTGCTACAGGAATGCCAAACTTTTTCCCAGCGCGTACATTACTCGTCGATTCTATCCCACCAATATAAGCAGCGCGAGTGCCCCAAATTGCTGCATCCATTTCATGCGCACGTCTAGAGCCAAATTCCATCGCTACTTCATCTTTTACAATTTGCTTAATACGAGAAGCTTTTGTTGCAATTAATGTTTGGTAATTAACAATATTCAACAGAGCAGTTTCCACAAGCTGAGCTTCTACTAATGTAGATTCTATGCGTAAAATTGGTTCATTCGGAAAAACTAGTTCTCCTTCTACCATTGAATACACATCACCTGTAAAGCGAACTGTACGCAAATAGTCGATAAAATCTTCCTTATAACCAACCTCATTTTGTAAATAATCTAAATCACTATCTGTAAAACGAAAATCCCTTAAATAATCTATACATCTTTCTAACCCTGCAAAAACTCCATACCCGTTTCCGAATGGAAGTTTGCGGAAAAATAGTTCAAACACTGCTTTTCTTTCATGCATATTATCCGCCCAATAAGATTCCGCCATATTAATTTGATATAAATCGGTATGTAAAGCAAGACCATCATCTGGATATTTTTTTGTCATTTTAAGATCCCCTTCTTCATAACTATTGAACATAGTATACACCATTTTTCTTTTTTCTTGGGCAAATATGCACAAAGAAACCAGCCTATGAAATACAGCTGGTTTCTTTCAGTGATGTTTTTATTATTTCGTTAAATCCTTGCATCCTTCATAAATTAAATCAAATAATTCTTCTATATCTGATTCTTCTACACATGAGAACGCAACGCGGATATCTGTTGTATTGCTAGCAATTACTCCAACCCCGTATGCGTCCAATAAATGAAGACGCAATGTTTCTGCGTCTAAATCATTCAATTTCAAGCACATGAAGTAGCCAGAGTTAAATGGATAGTACGTCCAATAAGGAGCGAATTTTTCATTTGCAAGAACTTGCTTTGTTTTGATCGCACGACCTTGCATAATATGAAACTTCTCTTCTTTTTCTATTTGGAATTGGTCCGATTTCAATGATTCTAAAATAATTGTTTGAGAAATATGAGATCCACTAGAAATCGTTCCACGAATGATTCCTTTTGTTTTTTGCTCTAATGCATTTAATACATCTGGAGTTGCAGCATATGTGATGAATCCAACACGCAAGCCCCATACATAATTTTCTTTCGTTGCACCATCAATTTTTACAGGTAAAATATTCGGATGGCTGTCTGCTAACAAACCGAATAATGATTCTTTAATTGTATCTTCATAAAATAAGCCAAAATAAGCATCATCCAGTACGACAACTAACTTTGTGCCCGCTGCCGCAACATCTTTTAATACTTGAACAATTGCTTCTGCGTCTTGAACAGATGGCGTAAAGCCTGTTGGGTTATTTGGGAAGTTTAATAAAACAATTGCTTTTTCTTGTTGCTTCATAAGTACGTCACGGAACGCTTCTACATGGAAACCGCCATTTTCATTGAATAATGGAAACGTTTCTACGCGACCGCCTCGACGAGTTTGGAATACTGCATTGTAGTTACCCCAATACTGCTCTGCTGTAACTAGTACTTCGCCAGCATCCATAAACAAATCTGCCACAATACTTAATCCGTGTGTAAGCGCGTTCGTTACGATTGGTAAACCAATTGATTTATTTTTCATAGAAGGATTGTCTGCTAATTGTTTTTCTTGCCATTTTAAACGAAGCTCCTGCTTTCCTTGTGGAGCCGCATATGGATAAATATCATTCAGATTATAAGCAAGCTTTTCTTGAATATGACCGAAATGCATTGGTTCTCCATTTTCCATTGCTATACCAATTGTTGCATTAAAGCGATGTGCTTTTGCTCCCGCTTCTGCACCTTGACTTAAAATCCCTTTTGGATAGAATAAATTCTTCCCTAAATCAGATAACATATCGTAAATAGCAGGATTTTCTTTTTGCATTTTTTCATTTAATTGCACAGCTAAAGTATTCAACTTACTTACCTCCCGATATTGGTTTATTACTAGAATTATTGTACTTCATTTTGCTTGCGTATTGTATCTTTAATTCAGTTTTAAAACAATTGGACAATGGTCGCTTCCAAGAATTTGTGCATGAATATCCGCCGCTTTCAATACAGGCTCTAATTTTTTTGAAGCAATAAAATAATCAATTCTCCATCCTATATTACGCTCGCGCACTTTAGCCATATAAGACCACCAACTATATACTTCTTCTTTTTCTGGATAAAAATAACGGAATGTATCTACAAATCCTTCTGCCAGTAAGTCGGTCATTTTGCCTCGTTCTTCTATTGTAAAGCCTGAATTTCCTTTATTTGATTTAGCATTTTTTATGTCGATTTCCTCGTGAGCGACGTTCAGATCCCCGCACATAATAACTGGTTTTACTTGATCTAATTGTTTCAAATACACGCGCATGTCATCTTCCCACTCAAGTCGGTAGGGTAATCTCGTTAAATCTCGCTTTGCATTTGGTGTGTACACATTCACTAAGTAAAAATCTTCGAACTCTAGCGTAATGATCCTTCCTTCATCCTCTGTTTCTAAATCCCCTACACCAAATTTCACAGATATCGGCTTCACTTTTGTAAACACAGCAGTTCCTGAATACCCTTTTTTCAATGCATAGTTCCAGTACTGTTCATATCCATTTAACTCAAGTTCAATTTGTCCTTCTTGTAGCTTTGTTTCTTGTAAGCAAAAAATATCGGCATTTACTTCATGAAAATAATCCAAAAATCCTTTTTTCACACAAGCTCTTAATCCGTTGACATTCCAAGATACTAATTTCATATGTATTCCCTCCAATATAAAAAAACGATCCTAGGACCGGGACATTGTTTATCTATATACTGTACTAATATATTGCTTGCGTGTAAAACATCATCTAATCATTTTTTATGTTGAATGGAACTTTTCACCTTTCCTTTTCATCCAACAAATAAGTGCAGAAAGGAGCATGCGAATTGGATCCATTTAAATTAATAAAAAAAGCACAAAAAGGCAATTCCTCCGCATTCGAATTACTCATTAAAATTCATAAACAGTCGATGTATTACGTCTCTAAATCTATTTTGAAAAATGATGAAGACTGCGCTGATGCCATGCAAGAAAGCATCATAAAAGCATTTCTAAACATTCACAAACTAAAAGAACCGTCATATTTTAAAACTTGGCTAATACGAATTGTCATGAATGAATGTTATCAACTTTTGAGAAAACAAAAGAACGTCATTCCATTAGAATCGGTCAAAGAACCATCGTATACCCATCCAATATCGCAACAATTAGAAATAGAAGAAGCGCTAGCACTATTATCGGATGATCATAGAAAGCTCCTAGTTTTATTTTATACCGCAGGGTTGAGTATTAAAGAAATTGCAGAGCTACTCGATTTCCCTGAGAACACAGTGAAAAGTAAGATGCATCGAGCGAAGAAAAAAATGAAGGAATTGTTAACCGAAAAAGAAATGGGGGAACATTCATGGACAAGTGGGAACAATTTTTAACGGATAAACAGAAAGATGAGTTACCCGAATCAGTTGAGTTGAGCATTCAAAAAGCTTTTAAACAATTACCAACAAAGAAGGTTAAAGCTAAAACTACAGGTATTGTCGCTGCTGCTGTTTTGTTTTTATCTTTAGTGGTAGGTTCCTTCTTTTCACCAACAATGGCCGCAACGCTTCAGTCCATTCCAGTAGTAGGGTCCCTGTTTGAATGGCTACACGTTGCAGATGAAGGCATAAAAACATCTGTAAAACAAGGAATTTCTGAAGATCAGAACATTGAATTTCAAATAGAAGGAAATAAAATAATTGTGGAAGAAACGATGTTTGATGGAAGTCGACTAGCGATTAGTTTTATCGTACAAGCTAACAGCCAAAAGGAAGCATCGCAACAATTATACGATTTGCTTTATAAAATTAATGATACACGTTCTTTTGATTGGGGAAGATGGCTACAAGTTCATATTCAGAAGAAACCTGTATCGGATGGATATTATGCAGGTGTATACATTTTAAAAACACAAAAGCCTCTACCGGAGGAGTTTAATTTCTCTATTAAAACGGACAGTTCATGGGTGCATGTCCCTGTCACTTCAAAAGGCGAGCATACAGTCTTCGACATTCAAGTAGAGAAGCAAAACGAGGGATTATCTATTCTATATCAAAATATAACTTTTTATCCCTCTACTACTATTTTATCCTTCGAAGAGAAGCAAAGCGTCGAACATTATATATCATTGCGAGACAAACAACTTATCTACACTATTTTTGACGAAAATGGAAATTCAGTTCCTATCATTTTTGTAGATGGTGAAGGCGGAGAATATATAAATAAACGGTTGAATATGCGTTACTCTTACTTCTTGCCGACAAGGGAAGATCCTTATAAAAAGCTAACCATTGTTCCAACCGTTATTAGCACTGCCGAGGGACAATATGGTGAAGTCATCGAAATACTTGAAGATTTTTCGTTCACAATTGATCTTACCCAACAATAACAAAGAGCATGACTCCATAGTAGGGGTCATGCTCTTTATTTTTTAGCCATCCTCACTAAAACAAAAACAGCAATGGCAAGTACAAACAATCCGAATAGAATTGCCAAAGAAATAGCCGCAAACAGTATTAAACTCAATATAACCACTCCTTCTATATACTCCATTGTAAAGAAGTAAATGAGGGAGTCAATACTTGCTAGTTAGTCCACTTTTGAAAATAAATCGTTGAGAGACTCGCTCATCGTTGGATGCGTAAAAATTGTATCTCGCAAAAATGTATAAGGCAATTTTGCCTCCATTGCTACACGCACAATATTAATCATTTCGTTTGATTCTGCGCAAAGCAACGTGCACCCTAAAATAGCATTTGTTTTCGGATCTATTAAAGCTTTCAATAGTCCTTCTGTTTGTTTGATAATTCGAGCTCTTGGAATTCCAGCAGCTGGCATCGACACAACTTTATACTCTATTTCTTTTTCCTTAGCTTCTTTTTCATTTAAACCAACATGCGACAAAACCGGATCAATAAAAACGGAATAAGGAATATTACTACGCTCTTGTTTCGAATAAGAACCGTCACCGAAAAGCTGACCTTTCACAATTCGGAAATCGTCTAAGGAAATATACGTAAACTGTGGACCTCCATTTACATCCCCAATTGCCCAAATATTATTTGCTGTAGTTTTTAAAAGGTCATCAACTACTACTGCTCCTCTTTCATTTACTTTTACAGAAGTGTTTTCCAGCCCTAAGTTTTCTATATTTGGCTTTCTTCCTGTAGCTAGCAAGACTGCTGATCCATGCAATTCCACGCTATTATTATTCACTCGATACGTTACAACTACTCCACCATTTTCATTTTTGATGGATTCTACTTTGCTATTTACTTCAACTTTTATCCCTTTTGCTTCTAATACTTTCTTTACTTCTTCCGCAATATCTCTATCTTCTTTCGGAAGAAGCTCTTTATTGCTATCGATGACAGTGACCTCGGAACCGAAATTTGCGTATATCGAAGCAAATTCCATACCGATATAGCCTCCACCAATAATGATGAGTTTTTCTGGAAGCGTGTCTAAATTTTGCAAAGTCGTTGAATTATATACTAAGTCTGCGTTTTTCAGCCCATCGATAGGTGGCGTAATAGGTGAAGAACCTGTGTTAATAAAGAAGTGCTCCGCTTTGACTTCAAACTGTTCTTCTTTCGTTTTCACCTGAATTTTATCGTCACTTACGAAGGTTGCCTCACCAGTAATAACTGTTATTCTTTCTTTATCATCGAGCATATGAAAGTTTTTATCTCGTAAAAAAGAAGTTAACTTGTCTTTTTCTTCAATTGCCTGTTTATAAAATTCATTTTTAGGAGCTTCTAAATATTTACGTTCATTGGATGAATGAACAAGCGACTTTGTTGGAATACACGCTATATTGATACATGTTCCACCGTACATATCAGGTGACTTTTCAATTACTGCAACACTTTTCCCATGCTTCGCCAGCTCAGATGCAAGCGTTTTTCCACCTTTACCAAAACCAATAATAACTGCATCATAATGTTTCATGTTTCATCCTCCTCTAGTAACTATTCCCCCTTTAAACTGGAGATAAACATCCATAGCAAAGGCTATCTTTTAGTTAGTATGACACTAAAAGATAGCCTTTGCTTTTCTTATTAATATGGTTCTGCTTCATGGCTGTTTTTGATCGCATCTTTTGGAGCTTGGTCACCATCTCTATTACCTAATGGTTTCTTA
This sequence comes from Psychrobacillus sp., assembly GCF_032154225.1. Taxonomy (GTDB): domain Bacteria; phylum Bacillota; class Bacilli; order Bacillales_A; family Planococcaceae; genus Psychrobacillus. The sequence continues at coordinate 104,597 of NZ_JALDYF010000010.1, read as the reverse complement.
CTTGTCCCACCTTTAGATGCGTTTTTTATACCTTCTTTTAAATGTTGACCATATTCTGCATCAGCTTCTTCTGCTAAGGCAATCATCTTATCTTGAATTCTTCTATCACATTTAGATAAATCCGCAACAAGATTTGAAATGAGCTCGTTTTTTTCCCATTGCTCAAAATTACGATATGTTTCTCCTGCCTGTTTCGTGTTATTTTGTCTATCAATTGATTCGCGAACTAAATTACCTTTAATCATTGGCGTATATTCTTTTCCTAATTGCTTCGCTTCCTGCAATCCATCTAAAATCGATGGTTCATAGTTAATATGAGGATTTTGAAAAGGAGCTCTGTCTAATCTGTAAGCCATCTGTCCACCGCTTTGATTGGTTGCTACTCGTTTTTTCGGGGCATTAATCGGCAGTTGCAAATAATTTGCTCCTACACGATGGCGCTGCGTATCTGAGTAAGAAAAAGTACGCCCTTGTAACATTTTATCATCGGAGAAATCTAAGCCGTCTACGAGTACACCTGTACCAAAAGCAGCCTGTTCCACTTCCATAAAATAATCTTCTGGGTTTTTATTTAGCACCATCTTACCAACAGCTAGCCATGGAAACTGATCTTCTGGCCAAAGTTTTGTATCATCTAATGGATCAAAGTCGAGCTCTGGATGATCGTCATCACTCATCACTTGCACGAGCAGCTCCCACTCAGGAAAATCCCCTTTTTCAATGGCGTCATATAAATCTTGTGTCGCATGATTAAAGTTTTTCGCTTGAATTTCTTCCGCCTCTGACTGCGTTAAATTTCGAATTCCTTGTTTAGGCTCCCAATGATATTTTACAAGAACGCCTTTTCCCTCGCTGTTCACCCATTTATACGTATTCACTCCAGAGCCTTGCATCATCCGATAATTTGCAGGAATACCCCAAGGCGAATATATAAATGTCACCATATGAAACGATTCTGGAGAACTTGCACAAAAATCGAAAAACCGCTCTGCATCTTGAATATTCGTTACCGGGTCAGGCTTAAAAGCATGAATCATATCGGGAAACTTAATCGCATCACGAATAAAGAAAATTTTCAAATTGTTTCCTACCAAATCCCAGTTCCCATCTTCGGTGTAAAACTTTACTGCAAAACCACGCGGATCTCGCAACGTTTCCGGTGAATGACCACCATGTATTACAGATGAAAAACGAACGAAAACTGGCGTTTGCTTCCCTTTTTCTTGAAATAATTTAGCACGAGTATACTTCGAAATTTTCTCATCCCCAGCTGCTCCATATGCCTCAAAATAACCGTGGGCACCTGCACCGCGAGCATGTACGACACGCTCTGGAATTCTCTCCCTGTCAAAGTGGCTGATTTTTTCAATAAAATCATAGTTTTCTAAAGTTGCAGGACCTCTGTTACCTACCGTTCTCATGTTTTGATTGTTCGTAATCGGGTGTCCTTGCCTATTTGTTAACGTGTCCTCATTTTCAATATTTGTTTCCTTGTTGGATTGCTTTTCTGTCACTTTCCATCCCCCTAAACATAATATAGACTTCTCCTACCTCTACATTCTGTCCAGATTAGATAGCAAATATTCCAATATTTGATCAGGCTTGTATCTGAAACCCACGTTGTTCCCAAGAACGGACTTGAATTCGTTCTTCTTGTGGTCGTTTTGTTTTTACATATGTTTGCAAACACCCTTTATACATAATCTCTAATGAAGACAACTGCTCAAAATGGTGTGGTTGCATGAAGCAAGGGGGTATATGTAAATCAGATAGGTTGCATTCATTCATAACAGTTGCAACAAATTGTGAGCAGAAAAAAGCATATTGCCTCTCAATTTCAATGTTCATCGCCAGACCAAACAATCCAATTAAATTATATTTATACAATTCTTTCTGCTGCTCCATGTGTCGAATCTTATCTTGCATTTGATTGTATTCTTGCAATGTCACATGACATTTATATATTGCACATGTTGCACGCTTAAAAAGTCCTTCCATTGTATTTTCCTTTATGAAGCCTCCAACAAAAGGGTTATTTTTGTTTTTTCTACCAAAGCTGTACATCTCATTTAATTGCTCGTCAAAGGCAATTGACGCATGGTTTAACTCTTTTCTCGTATATACTCCGATAGCTCTTGAAAACAATGTACCTGTATTTGTTAACACAATATAAATGTTTTTTTCCATTTCCTTCCCTCCGCCCATAGGTAGCATATGCTCTTTATCTGTTGTTTTAATCATCTCTTATTTAAAACTTTTTCCAAACGGGCTTGAGAAGGAAACCGACTAAGACTTAAGACGTAGACTTTAAATAGTATCTGTGTTGCAGGAAGCACTTTGCCTAGCCCAATGTTCAAATTAGTGTTACAGTTAAAGAGAATATTATAAAAGTGAGTAGGCGAATAAACATGATAGAAGTAAAAACATCTTCATTAAGTGATGGAGAATTCAATAGAGGCGTATTTGCTAAACGGGATATAAAAAAAGGAACGCTTTTTCATGAAGCACCTGTCATTTCATATCCAAACGAACAACATCAACATATAGAGCAAACATTACTCGCAGATTATGCTTTTGAGTACGGGATAAATCATACAGCTATCCTTCTTGGTTACGGAATGTTATTTAATCATTCTTACGAACCGAACGCTACGTATGATATAAACTTTGACAATCACACATTTGATTTCTTTGCTTACACGGATATAAAAGCAGGAGAAGAAATTCTTATCAATTATAATGGCGATGTGGATGACAAAGAAAAACTATGGTTTAATCAAGAATAAAAAGACTGTATACACGCTCAAGTTTCTGAGTCTGTATACAGTCTTTTCTTATGCTCATTATTTAGTCTACAACAAAATATCTTGCATCTGGATGAGCAAATACAATTGCAGACACCGATGCTTCTGGTTCCATCATAAACTCTTCCGTCAATTGCACACCAATATCTTCTGGTTTTATCAACCCAAATAACTTCGACTGATCATCTAAGTTTGGACAAGCTGGGTAGCCAAACGAGAAACGCTGACCATGGTATTTAGCTGCAAAGCGATCACGCATCGTAAAGTCAGTTGCGTCTGGAAAGCCCCATTGATCTCGAATTTCTTGATGAATTCGTTCTGCAAACCCTTCTGCTAATTCAAGCGCAGTTGCTTGTAAAGCATGACTTTCTAAAAACTTCCCTTGCTCTTTTAATTTATTCGCAGCATCACGCACACCATGCCCCGCTGTAACTAACATGAAACCAACGTAATCCATTTCTCCACTTTCGACCGTTTTTATATAATCTGCTAAACATAAAAATGGTTCTACTGATTGGCGTGGGAATGTGAAACGTTCGATTTCAGTTTTTGCGTCACTAGGGTCATAAATGATAACATCGTTTCCATCTGCTTGCGCAGGGAAAAATTGATACATCCCCGATGGTTTTAAAATGCCTGCTCCTAGAAAGTTTGTTGCAAGTTCATGTAACTCTACTGCACGTTTATCTCCTTGTTCCAGCAGTTTATCACTATATCCTTTTAGCCCTAAATGATGACCGATTAATGTACGCATATTCACGTATGGATACAAATGAGACACCGAGTAATCTTTTAGCACATGGCGGCGAAGATCTTTTGGTTTATAAACTTGAACATCTTCACGTACTGTTTTCACAGGTTTTGCTAAAACTGCAACTGCTTGTTTAGCTGAGCGAGTAGCTTCTGCTATTTTTCTCTTTTCCTGTTGTATATCCAGTTCTTCCAGTAATACTGCTTTTTCTTCTTCATTTTGTAAACGATTTGCAATGTCTAACCCGTTCATCGCATCTTTCGCATATAGCACAGGTCCATCGTATTCAGCCGATATTTTCGTTTCTGTGAATCGTCGGGAAAGTGCTGCTCCGCCTACAAGAATTGGTATATCAATACCCGCTTCTTTGAAATCTTGCGCAGTAATAACCATTTGCTGAGCCGATTTCACGAGCAATCCAGACAAACCAACCATATCTGGTTTTTCTTTTCGAATGACTTCGATTAGCGTAGCTGGAGTTACTTTTATGCCGATATCAATAACTTTGTATCCATTATTACTTAAAATAATGTCGACAAGGTTTTTTCCGATATCATGCACATCCCCTTTAACGGTTGCCAAGACGATTTTTCCTTTTCCAGAGTCATCTTCTTTTTTCTCCATGAATTGTTCTAAATAAGACACAGATGCTTTCATGACACCAGCACTTTGAAGAACTTCTGCAACGATTAATTGGTTGTCATTGAAAAGACGTCCGACCTCTGACATCCCAGCCATTAGTGGTCCATTGATAACTTCCAAAGGAGTATCGTACATATCAAGCGCTTTTTCCAAGTCAGGAATAAGCCCCTCCTTCGTCCCTTCAATAATATAATAAGCAAGACGTTCTGGAACTGTTTTTGGAATATCGTCTTCTGTTTTTTCTTTCTTTTTATCTCGATAAAAATCGGTGAAATCAGCTAATGTTTTATCTGTTGTTGTAAATAAAAGCTCATTCGCCATTTTGTTTTCTTGCTCTGGAATAGAAGCGTATCGCTCTAATTTTTCTGTATTCACAATCGCATAATCAAGCCCTGCTTGTGTACAATGGTACAAATAAATAGCATTCAACACTTCACGCCCAACAGGTGGAAGGCCAAATGAAACATTACTTACACCTAAAATAGTTAATGCTCTTGGCATTTTTTCTTTTATTAGACGAATGCCTTCGATTGTTTCGACTGCAGATCCAATATATTGTTGATCTCCTGTTCCAATCGGGAATACAAGTGGATCAAAAATGATATCTTCTGGAGCGAGTCCCCATTTGTTCACAAGCAAATCATATGAACGCTGGGCAACTTCTAATTTACGTTCACGCGTAACAGCCATTCCAATTTCATCAATCGTTCCAACTACAACTGCTGCCCCATATTTTTTTACTAATGGCATAACAGCATCGAATCGTTCTTCGCCATCTTCTAGATTAATCGAGTTAATAATTGCTTTCCCTTGGGAATATTTCAAAGCAATTTCAAGCACTTTTTCATCGGTAGAATCGATTACTAGAGGAACTTTTACTTTTTTCACAACTTCTTTCATGAAGTTTGTCATATCTTCTAACTCATCGCGGTCTGGATTTGCTAGACAAATATCAATAACATGCGCGCCACCTTTTACTTGCGCACGTGCAATTTCTGAAGCTTCTTCAAACTTTTCGTCTACAATAAGTCGTTTGAACTTTCGTGAACCAATTACATTTGTGCGTTCTCCTATTAAAAGTGGACGCATCGAATCGTCATATAATAATGGCTCAATTCCTGAAACGACGTGACCGTGACTATTTTCAACAGGCTTTCTTGGTGCTAGATCCTGAATGGCTTCTCGAACTGCTCGAATATGTGCTGGAGTCGTTCCACAGCAACCTCCGACAACATTTAGCCAGCCTTTTTCTGCAAAGCCTCTTAGTTTTTTAGATAGAGATTCTGGTGACTCATGATAATGACCTTCTTCATCTGGGAGCCCTGCATTCGGATAACAACTAACATATCCATCTGATAACTCCGAAAGCGATCGAATATGATCCGTCATAAACTCTGGTCCAGTTGCACAGTTAAGTCCGACAGATAGTGGCTTAATATGCTCAATCGAAATATAAAAAGCTTCAATACTTTGCCCAGCAAGTGTCGTTCCCATTGGCTCAATTGTGCCCGAAATCATAATAGGTAGTTCTATGCCCGTTTCTTTAAACGCTTGCTTTATGCCAATAGTTGCGGCTTTAACATTGAGCATATCTTGGCTTGTTTCCAATAAAATCAGATCAGAACCGCCTTCAACTAATGCCTTTGCTTGCACATAAAAGTCATGCTGCAACTCATCAAACGTAATCCCGCCAGTAACAGATAATGTTTTCGTCGTCGGACCAATTGCCCCTGCAACAAAGCGTGGCCATTCTGGAGTAGAAAATTCTGCTGTACATTTTTTGGCAAACTGCGCCGCATTTAAATTAATTTCATACGCCTGACTGCCAATATCATACTCATTCAACACGACTGGAGTTCCACCAAATGTATTCGTACAAATGATATCTGCTCCTGCCTCTAAATATTCTCTATGAATCTGCTCTATAACTGCTGGCTTTACGATATTCAAATACTCGTTACATCCGTCATACTCCTCCCCACCAAAATCTTCTGGAGATAAATCAGCATTTTGTATCATCGTTCCCATGGCGCCATCAATGATTAAAATTCGCTTTTGCAGTTGTTCTTCAATTAGATGTTTGGACATAGTTGTTATCTCTCGCTTTCTTACGGTCAATCTCTTTAATATAACTAATCAATTCAAGGGACATATCATAACGGAAAAATGGTGTAATAATATAAATTCCATTAAATAATTCACCTGCCGTATCAATCAGCTCTTTTGAAATTTGAATACCTTCTGCAGTTGCACGCTCTCTATCTTCCCCACATGCACGCATGCGGTCCAGCACCTCGTCGGATAGTTTAATACCAGGCACTTCATTGTGTAAAAACTCCGAATTTCGGATATTCGTTAACGGCATAATGCCTATGAAAATAGGGGTAGACAAATGCTTTGTTGCTTCATAAATTTCTTCAATTTTCTCTTTCGTATAAACAGGCTGCGTAATGAAATAGTCAGCCCCACAATCTATTTTCTTTTCTAACCTTTTCACGGCACGATCAAGTAATCGAACATTTGGGTTAAACGCTGCCGCTACAGAGAAGTTTGCTTTTTTGCGAAGCGTTTTTCCTGAGAATGAGATACCTTCGTTCAGCTGTTTTATTAATTGCAGTAGCTCCATACTTGAAACATCATACACACTCGTCGCCCCAGGGAAATCGCCAACCTTCGTCGGATCACCCGTTACAGCTAATATGTCATGAATACCAAGTGCATCTAACCCCATTAGATGGGACTGCAGTCCAATTAGATTGTGATCACGGCACGTAATATGCGCTAATGGTCGAATATTTTCTTGTAGCTTTAACATCGACCCCATAGCCATATTGCTAATACGAGGAGAAGCTAGTGAATTATCTGCCATTGTAACGGCGTCAATACCTGCTGCATATAGTTTTTTTGCGCCTTCCATAAACACAGTCGTATCTAAGTGGCGTGGTGTATCTAGTTCAACAATTATTGTTCGCTCTTTTAGTGCTTTTTTATGAAGGGGTTCATTTTTATTTGGCTCCGCTTCTTGGATAACAATCACCTTTTTTGGCGTCACTGTTTTTTTCGTAAGTGGAGCTAAGTTTCCGATTCTTTTTTTCACCGCTTCAATATGCTTTGGAGTAGTGCCGCAGCATCCACCAATTAGTCGCACACCTTCTTCACGCAGTAATAGTGCCGCCCGGCCAAAGTAATCTGCTTCCGATTCATACACAATTCGACCGTCTTCAATATCCAGTAAACTTGCATTCGGAGAAGCGGAAAGGAACGCTTTTTTAGGAAGCGTTACTTCTTCCAACGCTTGAATTGTATGGTGAGGACCAAGCCTACAATTGACTCCTACAACATCCGCACCTAAAGCTTCCAGTTGGTGTAGAGCATCATTTAAAGATAACCCATTTTGCAATATTCCTGGCTCATGCATCGATACTTGCGCAATAATTGGCGTATCCGTCAGCTTTCGTAAATGCGTTACAGTAGCTGCTAGTTCTTCAAAATCATAATACGTTTCCAATAAAAGACCATCTGGATTTCCAGATAATAAATGAACCGCTTGCTCGTTTAAAACTGAAAGAATTTCATCTAATGAAGAATCCATTTTTCGAATACCCCGTATTCCCCCAATAGTTCCTAATACAAATTGCCCCCCAGGCGCAGCCGCTCGTTTTGCAATTTGCATCGCAGCCTCATTGAATTGCTTCACATTACCTTCTAGTCCATAGCGTGCCAGCTTAATAGCATTTGCACTATATGTATTCGTTTGAATAATATCAGCACCAGCTGTTATATACTCTTGATGAATTTTCTCTATAATTTCTGGCCTCACTATGTTCAGCTCTTCATTGCAATAGTCAATTCCATACGAATACAATATCGTCCCCATTGCACCGTCTGCGGTTAACATATTTGTTTTTAGTTTTTCTAATAATCCCATCCAAGCTCATCCTCTCTATAATAAAAAAAAAGCCTTCTATAAATAAGAAGGCTTTACGAGTATACGAATATTCGCTCCTTCTCATCTTTCAGACTATTACCTGTCTGCTGGATTTAGCACCTTACCTTTCGGCTGGTTGCTGAAGCTTCAAAGGGCCAGTCCCTCTGCTTCTCGTGATAAGAATTCAATATTTAGTTTTTGATTAATAGAGTAATCGTACCTTTATTTTACAGAGGCGTCAAGATTGTATTTTGTAAATGGTGAATTTTCTTTCTATTTTTCACCATAAAAAAAGGGCCAAAATTAAATTTTGGCCACTTCATGTACAATTCGTTCTGCAGTTTCTTTTCCATTTTTAATGCAAGCAGCAATTCCGACGCCGTAATACGAGCACCCTGCAAGCACTACATTAGGTAGCATAGCCGCAATATTTTCATTCAACGATTTGATTGCCGGACCATGTCCTAAATGATAATTTGGCATTAAGTCATTCCATCTCGTCACTTCAACAACTCGAGGTTTGCCAGTTAACTTTAAGCTCTTTTCTATATCTTGCAAAGCTACTTGAACAAGCTCCTCTTCACTCATATCCTTCATATCTTCATAGGCCGGATTCGAGCTCTTATAAAACATACGAACTAACAAATTGCTTTGCTCCGATGTATGCTGCCATTTACGACTCGTCCAAGTACACGCATTACATTTCACATCACTATTTTCAGAAACAATAAAACCAGTGCCATCTGCAGGAAGCTGATCGTCCGGAATATCAAAGCCAAGATAAATGCTAATGAGCGATGAATTTTTCAGCTTATTAAAATCAGCATCTAATTCATCCTGCTGCAATAACGCTTGAGCTACATTATGCGGAGTTGTCAATACAACATAGTCTGCTGTAATTGTCTCATGATTTGAAAATGAAATTTCGTATCCTCGGTCATTTTTAGTCACTTTCGTCGTGTCCATACTTTTTAAAATAGTAGAATCACTTAGTTCTTCCTCAAGTCGATTGATCAACCCAGAAAGTCCATTTTGAAAAGAGATGAATTTTTTATTGGCAGCAGCTTGGAATTGTTCTTTATTTTCCTCTAATCCTTTAATAATACTTCCATATTCGTTTTTATAATCAATTAAATAAGGTAGAGTAGACGCCATTGTTAGCTTATTCAAATCACCTGAATAGACACCTGATAGCACTGGAGCAATTTGTTTTTCGACTAGCTCTTTCCCTAGGAAATGCTCTAAAAATGAGCCTATCGAGCTTTCTTTTGTAAAGCTTTCATTTTTCAATTCAAAATCTTTTAACGCTTCCATTTTCCCTTCATCGGAAACTAATGTACTACTTTCCAGGGATTCCTCACTTGTTGGAATACCAAACACCGTGTCCGCTGGAATTGCATGCAGTTCATTGTTTGTATAAATATAGGAAATGCCTGTTCCGTTATAAACAAGTTCGTCCTGCAATTGTAAATCCTCGACTAAAGGCATGACCCCTTCATTGCGTGCAACAATTGAGTCTGCTCCTGTCTCCATAATAAAATCTGCGTTCTGCACCGAGTAGATTTTTCCACCTAAATAATCATTCGATTCAACTAGAACTAATTCTATATCCAATGCTTTTTCTAATTTCAGCTTTTGCAAATAGTGCATTGTAGAAAGACCTGTAATTCCCCCACCTATTACAACTACCTTTTTCAATATGCCCACTCCTCTAGAATTTTTCGCTCCTTCTAGTATAAACGGAATATGAGCTATCTGGTATGACTTACCTCACAAATCCATAAAAATCACAGTTTCGTCAAAATTACATCGCTCGAATTACTGCTCGCACCGGACTACCATCTGCTCCTTGAATTTTCAAAGGCAAGGCAATCAATTCATAATCTCCGGGTGACACATCTTGTAAAAGCAAGTTTTCTAAAATATGTACCCCATGTTGATACAGTGCGTGATGAGTAAGCAATTGTTTATCATCTAATGCGTCTACCGATGGATGGTCGACCCCGATTAAAAAGATTCCTTTTTCCTTTAAGAAAGCACCAATATTTTCTTTTAGCACAGGTATTTGTGTTGGAAACTGTTCGGCACATACATGTTTTGCAGTTTTTAAAAGTAAGCGCTCGACGCCATCTAACTCAAATGCTTGTAATTCTTCTCGTCCAATTGTCTCAAATCCAGTTACATCAACTACTTTTGCACGCCCAATATACACATTAATATCTAGTTGTTCAATCGTTGGTGCATCACTGTCAAAATGGAAAGGTGCATCTGCATGCGTTCCAGTATGTACACTCGTTGTGAAACGGCCGATATTTACGGAGCCGGTTTGCTCTTTTGAAAATGCTACTTCAAATTGAAATGGCGTATCACCAGGCCAAGTACCGATTTTATTTGAAAAGCTTTGCGAAATATCTATCCAGCGTTTTTCCATTGCCATCCCCCTACAAACTTGTTCTTACATCCCATAGCTCCGGGAAGAAACGATGGTCTAGTACTTGCTTCAAATAATTTACTCCAGACGATCCACCTGTCCCCGTTTTAAATCCAATAATACGTTCCACTGTTTTCATATGACGGAAACGCCATTGCTGTAGCCAATCTTCTACATCTACAAGCTTCTCTGCTAATTGATATAAGTTCCAATGTTTATCGACATTTCGATACACTTCTTCCCAAGCTTTTGCAACTGTTTCATCCCCACCGTATGTTACGGAATAATCCCGTTTGATCACTTCTGGGTTCAGCTCGAATCCACCCTTTGCTAATGCTTGGATTGCTACATCGTAAATACTTGGAGCATTATATGCTTTCTCTAACTGTTCGTGTAGCTCTGTATCTTTTTCATAAATTTTAAGAATATGCTTAGACTTATAGCCAAGTGCAAATTCGATTTGGCGATACTGATACGATTGAAAACCAGAAGCTTTGCCAAGGCTATCTCGAAACTCTAAATATTCTGCTGGCGTCAAAGTTGATAATACATCCCAAGCTTGAATAATTTGCGTTTGAATTTTCGTTACGCGTGCCAACATCTTAAAGGCCGCCTGCATTTTATCCTCTTGAATTGCCTCAATCGCACTAGTTAATTCATGCAACATTAACTTCATCCAAAGCTCACTCACCTGATGAATGATAATGAAAAGCATCTCATCGTGGTGACCAGATAATAGTCTTTGACTAGATAAAATCCCATCCAGTTTTAAATATTCTCCGTACGTCATGTCTTCACGAAAATCAGTGTGAATTCCTTTTTCATTTTCCAATTGTTCATTTAACCCCGCAATATTTTTAGACATCGTATTCCTCCATTTACGCAACTACATCACGCTTATTTTCGTATTTTTTATATGATTCTTCCTTCATTATGCTCTTTAAAATTTGAACCGTTTTCCATACATCTTCAAATGAGTTATACAACGCGACTGGCGCTAAACGAATACCATTCGGCGTACGGAAATCTGGAATGACATGATACTCTTTTAATGCTTTACAAATACGAGCTGCTTCTTCATGAACGAGATAAACATGACCTCCACGACGTTCGCTTTCCGTTGGATTGGCAATCGTAAACTGATAGTCACTCAGCTCTTGTTCTACTAAAAACATCATATAATCTGTTAACTTAATAGACTTATCTCGAATGGTATCCATTCCTGCCTCCGCAAACATTTCTAGTGAGCCATATAATGGTGCAGCACTTAAAATATTTGGCGTCCCAATTTGATAAGCACTTGCATCCGTTGCTGGGGTCATTTTAATAGATAGATCAAACTGCTTTTCTTTATTCGACCCGAACCAACCTGCTAAACCTGGCTTTTGGCCAAAATGCTTTCGATTCACATATAAACCTCCAGTTGCTCCAGGTCCTCCATTTAAATGCTTATAATTACACCAAAAAGCAAAATCCGCATCCCACTCATCTAACTTATGTGGAACTGCTCCAATAGAATGACAAAGGTCGAAGCCAATTAAAATATTTCGCTCATGCGCAGCCTTCGTAAGCGCTTCCATGTTTAAGATTTGTCCACTACGATACAGCACACCTGGCAATATAATGAGTGCCACATCATCCGTCATTGCTTCTATTATATCTTCGTCATGAAGCGTATTTCCATCGCGACTTTTCACTAACTTCATATGCTCGTCAGGATCGTATCCATGCAATGCTAACTGACTACTAATCGCATATAAATCCGATGGGAAATTCAATTCATCCGCTAATATCTTTGTCCGCGTTCCCTCTGGTTTATAAAAGCTGGCTACTAACTGATGTAAATTCGTTGTAGTAGACCCTGTCATCATCACTTCTTCTTTTTCTGCTCCGATTAGCGGTGCACACATTTCCCCTAGCTTTTCAGAGAAATAAAACCATGGATGCTCCCCTTGCGTCCAACCGTCAATACCATGATTCTTCCATGAGTCGAGTAACAATAGCAGCGACTGCTCCGCTCTTTTTGATAACAACCCTAAAGAATTTCCATCCATATAAATAACATCTTGTTGCAAATAAAATTCATCGCGATACTTTCGAAGCCTATCTTGCTTATCCAACTCTTTTGCATAGTCTACCGTTATGTCTCGTGCCATCATCTGCTATCAGCCTTCCTCTAGTTGTAAATTTTTTCGCATCCTTTACTATTTCCACAAGCAACACTATTCCTCCTGCTTTATATAGAGGAAACTTATAGAATTACAATTCGTCCAAGTCTTGAAAACAAAAAATCGGAGTTGACGTACTATGAGGAATCTTATTCACTTTACTTATTTACAAGCCCTTTCCTGCATTTTTCCTGTTATCATTTTCGCTGCTCTTGCAGTATCTAAATTTTTTACAATTCCTTTTTTACCCCGCTATGATTTTATTTTAATTGTTTGTATTGCTGCTCAGATTTTTATGCTTGTATCCAAATTAGAAACAATAGATGAACTAAAAGTTATTTGTGTTTTTCATCTTATTGGTTTAGCACTTGAGCTTTATAAAGTACATATGGGTTCGTGGTCGTATCCTGACGATGCATATAGCAAGTTTTTTGGAGTACCATTATACAGCGGGTTCATGTATGCGAGCGTAGCAAGCTATATTTGCCAAAGCTGGAGACGACATGATTTGCAAATGTATAATTGGCCAAAACCCTTTTTTGCAATTAGTATTAGCTTCCTTATCTATATGAACTTTTTTACGCATCATTTTACATACGACATACGTTGGGTATTAAAAGCTTTATTAGTTTTGATTTTTTTCCGAACATTCGTCAGTTTCCAAGTGAATGAAAAAATTTATAAAATGCCCATGATTCTTGCCTTCCTACTCATTGGATTTTTTATCTGGATTGCAGAAAATATTACGACGTTCCTTGGTGCATGGCAATATCCGAACCAGGAAACGACTTGGTCACTCGTTCACATAGGTAAAATCAGCTCATGGTTCTTACTTGTTATTATTAGCGTAATTATTGTTGCACAGCTGAAAAGAGTGAAAAGCGGAGCAAAAAATAAAAATGAACATGTTTGTTGATTATCCTATTTTTTAAAAATTTGTGCTTCTAGGAAAAAAGAACACCCTTTAAAACAAAACACTCGTTTTCGACTTGCTTTACGTTCTCATACGTACTTTACATATAGTGCTTCTTAGCGAATAGCCACTATACCTTCGCGCGTGCCGCACCTTGCATGAGCCAACTTGTGCTGCACCCAAGTGGGTCTCATACTTCGGCTCATGCGACCCGACGAGCTACGGCATTCAGTAAATACCTATCTATATGGTTTAGTAATCATAGGGCTGAACGATAAAATAGGACAATCAATTTTCTGATTTTCCATGCTTTTATATTTTCATTTACTTCCCGATCAGTCACCCTACGTTTTAGTTGGAAAAAGTTTTAATAGAGGGATAGCCTTAAAGCTTCTAACATGCTCCCTTGGATTGGAGCGAAAGAGGTGGCGACACCAGCGGGAAAAGCGCGAGCTGAAAGCCCCGCAGGAAAGATACTGGCCGAATTTTATTTGGCCAGTACCTTTCCGACGAGTAACCGCAGGAGCATATTTTTGCAGCGACGAGGAGATTGAAGCCGTGCCCGCGGTAAGCGTCCGACTCTGTAGCGCAAATCCCTCCCGAAACCACTAAATTGAATAAAATGGGTAATCAACACGCGTGAAAAATTAATAATAAAACACTTGCTTTTTATTCAATTGACTAGTAAACTGATGTTACAAGAGAAAGAAAAGGAGTTGAGATTAATGGAACAGAATACGCTCAGTTCACTTATCTGGTTGCGAATGGCACGCTTTGTACAGCGAAGCAATCAGCTATCCAATGAATTTTTAGAAAGATATGATATGACCGTTGCACAATTTGACGTGCTAGCACAAATTCATATTTACGAACCAATTACTCAAATGGATTTAGCAGAAAAACTAACCGTTAGTAGTGGCGGCATTTCTCGCATGCTCACTCGTTTAGAAAAAGAATGCTTAATCGTTCGTAAACAAGACTGGAAGATCAAGTACATTTCATTGACCGATAAAGGTCGTGCTCTCATACAAGATGCAATGCCTGAACAAACAAATTTTCAATCTTCCCTATTTGACGAAGTGCTTGATGAAACAGAGAAAAAACAACTATATACACTTATGACCAAAATACAAAAAAATAGTTTACAAAAAAAAATATAAAATTTTTTTACACTTTCAGTTTACACGTAAAGTGATAAGGAGGACATTAATAATGAATACAATTAAAGGGCATCACCACGTTTCAATGGTTACAAAAAATGCACAAGTAAATGTTCATTTTTATAGAGATATTTTGGGATTACGTCTAGTGAAAAAAACAGTCAATCAGGATACCCCTTCTATGTATCACCTATTTTACGGCGATACTACAGGAAGTGCTGGTACTGAATTATCGTTTTTCGAACTACCTATCGCAGCTGGAACTCATCGTGGAACTAACTCTATTTCTAGAATTGGGTTATTAGTACAAAATGAAGAAACACTAACATACTGGCAAGAACGTTTTCAAGTATTGGGTGTAAACCATGGAGAAAAATTCATGTATGGCAACCGAAAAGCTTTACCTTTTGAAGATCCAGACGGATTACAATTACTACTTATAAATCACGAAGAAAAAGAAATACCAACATTTTGGACACCATGGGAAGACTCTGTCGTTCCTACTCAACATCAAATTTTAGGTATTGGACCCGTAGAGTTAACCGTTCGTAATATAGCAAAAACGAGCAAAACATTGGCCAATTTACTTGGTTATCACGAAATTACTGCAACGAAAGAAGAAGCAGTTTACCAATCAGTTGAAGGTGCTGCTTACAGTGAAATCGTTTTGAAAAAACTGCTAGGTGATAAAGAACGACCAGGTCGTGGTAGTGTGCATCATATTGCTATTCGAGTAGATACAGAAGAACATATGAAAGAATGGGCTGAACGAGTTGCAGAAGCCGGCTTTGAAACGACTGGTGTTATCGACCGCTACTACTTCCATAGTCTGTACTTCAGAGAATCTAATGGCATCTTATTTGAACTAGCAACAGATGGCCCTGGATTTTTGGCAGATGAAGTAAGTGAAAACCTTGGAAATGAATTAGCATTACCTCCATTTTTAGAAAATAGACGAGCAGAAATAGAAGCAAAACTAAAACCGATAATTTAAAAATGCGTAAGCGCCTATGTCAGCCCCGAAAAGTAAATGACGGTTTCTGAGGAGGCAGTTCTCCAGCCACCGCAAGAAACTCGCATTTAACCTCGAGGGGCTAGGCCCTGAAGCTAGACATTTATCTGAGTAGATATTTAAATTTTTATTAAATATAAGAAAAGAGGAATTTTAACATGATGGAACAATATCGCCTCCAACCAAACAACGGAATTGAAATAGGAATTTATTCAATCGGGGATCATTTAATGGACCCACTTACTGGACATCAAATTAGTGAACAGCAACGAATTCAAGAATTAATCGAAGCAGCAAAATTAGCAGATGATGCAGGTTTAGACGTTGTTGCTGTTGGAGAAAGTCATCAGCCAATGTTCGCAACTTCTGCACATACAGTCGTGTTAGGTGCAATTGCACAAGCAACGAAAAACATAAAAATCGCTAGCTCTGCAACAGTATTAAGTACCGCAGATCCTGTTCGAGTATATGAAGATTTTGCTACACTTGATCTTATTTCCAATGGTCGTGCTGAAATCGTTGCAGGTCGTGGGTCTCGCTTAGGAGCTTATGAATTATTTGGCTACAATGTTCGAGACTATGAGGATTTATTTGAAGAAAAAATGGATCTTTTATTGCAAATAAATGAAGAAAAAAATATTACTTGGAACGGACAATTTAGACCTGCTCTAAACAATGCACAAATTTTCCCGCAGCCATTGAATGGGAAAATGCCAATTTGGCGTGCGGTAGGAGGACCACCAGCAAGTGCGATAAAAGCTGGACGCGCAGGCGTACCAATGATGTTAACTACATTAGGTGGACCAGCGATGGCATTCAAACATTCGGTAGATATGTATCGTTCCGTAGCACATGAATACGGTCATGATATTGATTCACTCCCTATTTCTACAACTAGTTTGTTATACACAGCAGAAGATTCACAAACTGCAATGCGTGAATTTTACCCGTACATTAACAATACGATGCTGCAATTAAGAGGTTCAGGTTATCCAAAAGCACAATTCGCTGAATCCGCAAGTGTCCGAGATGCTTTAATGGTCGGTAGCCCACAACAAATTATTGAAAAAATGCTGTACCAACATGAATTATACGGTCATCAACGTTTCTTAGCACAAATTGATGCAGGTGGCATACCGTTCGATAAAATAGCAAAAAATATTGAATTACTTGCAACAGTAATTATGCCAGCAGTGAAAAAAGCAACTGCTCAAAAATAGGAGGTTACTCACAATGAAAATCGTTGGAATTTCCGGCTCTATCGTCGGTTCAAAAACTAAAATTGCAATGGACTATGCGATCAATCAAGTACGCGAAAAATATCCAGATGCAGAAGTGGAACTAATTGATTTAGGTAATTACGATGTCGTTTATAGCGATGGACGGAATTATCTAGATTATGAAGGTGATACAAAATACGTAACTGCAGCGATTATGGCGGCAGATGCACTTATTATTGGTACACCAACTTTTCAGGCGTCTATTCCTGGAACATTGAAAAACATTTTTGATTTATTACCTGAAAATGCATTCCGTGAAAAAGTAGTGAGCATTGTCGTAACTGCCGGATCATCTAAGCACTACCTAATGGTAGAACAGCAATTGAAACCAATTTTAGCTTATATGAAAGCAACCGTTGTACAAACTTATGTATTTATAGAAGAAAAAGATTTCTACCGAAAAGAAATTGTGAATGACGATGTACACTTCCGTCTTAATCGCCTTGTCGATGATACGGTTCAGATGATAGATGTTATGAAACTTATTCAAAAAGCAAAAGATGATGCATACAATTTTTAATGTTATCTAGTAGAATAGGAGTTTTATAAAATGACGGAATTTAAATCTTTAGTAGAAAACAGAAGATCTCCCAATAATTTCTTAGAAAATTATCCGATACCACAGGAAGATTTCCAACGAATTTTTGAAATGGTTAAGCTAGCGCCATCGGCTTTTAATTTACAGCATTCAAAATACGTCGTAGTGACGGATCATGATAAAAAAGAACAAATTAGAGAAGCTGCTTTTGGCCAATATAAAATTCACTCTGCAAGTGCTGTAATTATGGTACTTGGTGATAAAAAAGCACACGAGCATACTGCAAGCATCAATGAAGGAATTCTTTTTCTAGGAATGATCAACCAAGGTCAATACGAAGATATCGTTCAAGAAACAGTGAATTTTTATGAGTCACGCGGAGAACAGTTCCAACGTGACGAAGCTATTCGTAACGCATCTATTTCCGCAATGATGTTCATGCTTGCAGCGAAAGAATACGGTTGGGATACTTGTCCAATGATCGGTTTTAACACAGAGGAAGTAAGTAAGATTTTAAACATTGATGAAAATTATGAACCAGTATTAATGATCACGATGGGGAAAGAAAAAGAAACTAGTCGCCGCCCACGTGGTTACCGAAAACCAGTTCATGAATTTGTAGATTTTGTACAATAAAACGACTGAAGTTATCCCTCTTCCATTGATTGAGGGATAGCTTCTTTTCGTTTCAGTTCAAATTAAAGATTTTTTGAAATTGAACTGCGTATAAGTATTCCTCTCCTAAGACGAAGCTATATCACTCGACGTACTATTGAATGCTGCCATAGTATCATAAGCAACTAGCGTAACCCCTAGCTTATCCTCCAGTTCATTAAGTTCTTGCAACTGTTCATTGTCAAGATGTGCAAATTTTGTCTCTTCCATCTAATTCATCATCCTTTCTATAATAGGTAGGTTATCCAGCAAAAAAAGGATTATGCAAATACCATCTTTACTTCTTAATCAGTTGGAACTATTCTCCACTATGCTTCGTCCTTCCTTAATATGGACAATTAGGAGGTTTAAAATGAAAGAACACCAACTGAATAGGCGGATTGATGACCTTGATTATTTAAGAGGTTTTGCATTACTAGGTATTATTTTAGTGAATATACTCCCTTTATTAAATATTAATGTTCCAGCGACAGATACACTTGATGCAAGCTATCAAAGATTTTTATATTTATTCGTAGAAGGTCGCTTTTTTACTATTTTCTCTTTCTTATTTGGCGTAGGTTTTTACCTTTTCATCTCTCGTGCAATAACAAAAGGGGAAAGGGCTTATATTTTATTTACCCGTCGACTCATCGCATTATTCGTGATGGGAATAGTCCATTCCACATTCCATCCAGGAGAAGCATTGTTGTTTTATGCCGTTATCGGGTTTATCATACTGCCTTTTTATAAAGTAAATAGAAGGATTAACCTTGTAATTGCACTTATACTATTATTGTTTTTCGCATCGGCAGCAGCAAAAGCAGGTCTCATAATCCCGTTAATGCTATTAGGGCTAGTTTGTGGACAATACGGTGTATTCGAAAACCTTTCACAAAAAACAAAAAAGCTAGCAATTTTCACGACAGTTGCGTTCTTATTTAGTGCAATCGGACTTTACATCCAATATCAAAGTATACCTTCTACACCATTCTTCCACATGATTTTTGCAAATGAAGATGGCACGTTCGATGAAACGAGCACGTTTTTGAGGTTAGGTATTACCATCGGGCCCTTATTATCTGCATTTTATATTGGACTTCTATTATTACTTTTGCGATTCAATATATTCCAAAAACTATTTGCACCATTAAAATATTATGGTCGAATGGCATTAACAAATTATTTAGGGCAAACATTTTTTATATTAATAGCTGCCAATGTACTTATCACTTCTCAGCTAAGCTATATCGACACATTGTTCATATGCCTGTTCATCTATGTATTCCAGCTTATATTTAGCATAATCTGGCTCCGCTTTTTCGTTATGGGCCCACTTGAATGGCTTTGGCGAATAATCACTTACTGGAAGGTTATCCCTTTAAGAAAAAAACAATCCGACCTGAATAGTTAAGGTCGGATTGTTTGTTAAATGGAAAACTTCTTCGTTAATGTAAATAAATCATCTGATAAATTAGCCAGCGTATCGACACTTGATGCTATTTCTTCGAGAGTAGCATTTTGTTGTTGAGCCGAAGCAGCGCTTTCTTCTATACCAGCAGCCGCCTCTTCTGAAGACGAGGCAATTTCTTGAAGAGAATGACTTACCCCTTCACTAGACCCATTAATCAAAGTTAAATTAGTTGAAATATGTTGAATTCTCGTCATCATATCGTTCATTGATTCATGAATTGTATGGAAGCTTTCTTGGCTAATTTGTATCTGTTCGTTACCAAGTGTAACTTTCTCATAACCGACTTCCAATGTTTCTACTACTTCTTTGGTTTCTAATTGAACATTGCTAATAATACCCGTAATTTCTGTAACCGACTTAGCAACCTGTTCGGCAAGTTTGCGCACCTCATCAGCAACAACTGCAAAACCTTTACCCGACTCTCCTGCACGAGCCGCTTCAATAGCTGCATTCAATGCCAATAAATTCGTTTGCTCTGCTATTGCTTGTATCACTTCTACCAAAGTGAATATTTTAGCAGACATATTCTCTAACTCTTTTACTTTATCTACAGATTCAGTCATTATTTTCGTGATTTCTTCCATCTGAGTAACAGATACATCCATTTGCTTACTGCCTTCTAAAGCGTGATTGAAAACATCCTTGGATACTTTTTGGAGTTCCTCTCCTTCTACTGTAGATGCTTTTATTTGTGCATTAAGATCTTCTAGCGATGAAGAAATATCAGTAGTCGAGCTAGCTTGTACTACTGTAACAGAAGCGAGTTCTTCCATTGTTGCGGCAATCGACTCTGCTCCTGTACTTACCGACATCGAAGCCTCAGTTAAATCATTCGTTTGTGTTTTTACTTCTCCCGCTAACTCCTGCATTCCCAAAATCATTTGTTTTATATACTGAATCATTTTTTGAGAGGAGTTATCTAATTGACCAATCTCATCTTTTCTATTTAATTGAATTGGTTCAAATTGTAGATTCCCTGCTGCTATTAATTGATTCACATGTACGAGTTGAGAAATTGGTTTCGTAATACTTCGGATAAGGAAGAATCCTAGTACTGCCATAGTAACTAGTATGACTACAATGACAATGGCTATTGTAATTATCGAAGTTTGTATGCTTTCATTAATTTCATCTATCATTTCGACTGCGGATATTTCTATGCTTTCCTGAATAGAATTAATTTCATTTCGAGTAGTTTCAAAATCTTCTCGCAAACTATTGAGTGAGGGAATGGAAACTTCTGTACTATTCATCAAAATAACTTTTGCATCCTTCTCCCATTGATCGAACATTCCGAAAAATTCAGAGAAATAACCGCCAATCTCTCCTTGGTTAACTCCAGTGTCATTAATAAGTATTTCTTGAGCACTTTGCATTCTTTCACGTACTTGTGCAATATTGTCATCAAAAACAGCTTGCGCATTTGCCGAGCTCTTATTTATCAATGCATCCTTTATAGCTTGCTCTGCCTGATAAAAATCACGGTCTGCATTTAGTAGATAAGAACTTGATTCATATAACTCCGTATATAGTTCTTTTTTCATTTCATTCGCAGTTTGATTTATTTTTTGTATTAACAGTCCGCTTATAACGACAATTACAATAATCATAAATCCTAGAATACCAAATAATTTAGTACCAATTTTCCAATCGTTCAACTTTTTCATAGAATCTTCTCCTTTTCTTCATATTACCCCCTCTTTATGCTGTGTCAATATCTATTTTGTGAAGATTTGAGCCATTATCTTTTTGAAAAACCCTACAATCCACAAAAAAAGAGAAGGAATAATTTCCCCCTTCTCTTCCACTCATCTCTTTTTCATCTGTTCAAATATATCCAAGTTTGCACCTAGGACGTTTACTTTATCTTCTCCAATTACACCTAACACACTACTATCCGTGTTTTTTTTGATAATTTTCTCCACTTCTACAATCGAGATTCCACTTGCTTGGGCAATGCGTTCTACTTGAATTTGAGCTGCATCTACACTTATATGCGGATCTAAGCCGGATCCAGAAGCAGTCATCAAATCAGCTGGAATTTCTTCTCGATTTACTTTTGGATTAGCTTTTAAAAATAGTTCAATATCAGCTTCTATTCTTTTTTGTAGTTCAGGGTTAGACGGAGCATAATTGAAAGAACCAGAGCTGACACCACTATAGGCTGTTTCACCATTTTGATCTGGCACCTTATCTTCTTTTGTATAGACATTATAATTTATGGAAGATACGCGCCCCCATAAATACTCAGGTGCCGTAAATGCCTGCCCTAAATGTTCAGAGCCTACAATTTTTCCATCTACTTCTATTAAACTACCATTTGCCTCATAGTTAAAAAAAGCTTGAGCAACTCCTGTGACTGCAAATGGGTAAATCAAACCACATAAAATAAACATTACTAAAGTGACCAGCAGTGCTTGTTTAGAGTTTTCTAAAAATGCCTTCATAAAGCTTTTCCTCCTATAGGCCAATCACATGTAGAATTGGTCCAATTATTAAATCAATCATTTTAATACCGATAAATGGAGCGATAATACCGCCTAGTCCATAAACTAGCAAGTTCTTGCTTAATAATTTGGATGCACTCATCGGCTTGTATTCTACTCCCTTCATAGCAATCGGGATTAGCATTGGGATGATTATGGCATTAAAAATCAATGCAGATATGATTGCACTTGTAGGTGAATTTAGCATCATAACATTTAAAGCGCTCATTTCTGGAACTGCTACCATCAGCATTGCTGGAATAATTGCAAAGTATTTTGCTACATCGTTCGCAATACTAAATGTCGTAAGAGCCCCTCGTGTCATGAGCAATTGTTTTCCGATTTCCACAATTTCAATAATTTTCGTTGGGTTTGAGTCTAAATCAACCATATTTGCAGCTTCTTTTGCTGCATTTGTCCCAGAGTTCATCGCGAGCCCAACATTTGCTTGCGCGAGTGCGGGTGCATCATTTGTACCATCACCAGTCATTGCCACAACTTTTCCAAGTGCTTGCTCATCTTTAATGACTTTTATCTTATCTTCCGGTTTACTTTCTGCGATAAAGCTATCCACGCCTGATTCCTTAGCGATGGAAGCTGCAGTAAGCGGGTTATCCCCTGTACACATGATTGTTTTAATACCCATTGCACGAAGCTGCTCAAAACGTTCTTTTAAACCTGGTTTCACAATATCTTTTAAATAGATGACACCTAGAATATTATTGTTTTCCATTACAACTAGGGGTGTTCCTCCAACTATTGATACTTGATGAACTAGTTCCTCTAAATCCTTAGGAATAGTATGACCAGCAGCAATACACTCTTTTCTAATCGTATCGTAAGCACCTTTGCGGATTTTAGTTCCATTTTTCATATCAAGCCCGCTCAAGCGTGTTTGTGCTGAGAATGAAATGTGATTGCTCGTATTTATAATCATTTTCTCATCAGCAGTGTCCACGTTTAATCTGCAAGCGAGTAATAAAATAGATTTCCCCTCTGGTGTGTCATCCGTAAGAGAACTAAGCCATGCAGCTCGGATTAGCTCTTTTTTATTTACACCTTTCACAGCAGTAAATTCAGATGCCATACGATTTCCATAAGTGATAGTTCCTGTTTTATCCAAAATCAATGTATCCACGTCACCACATGCCTCGACAGCTCTACCTGACATGGCAATTACATTGAACTGTGTTACACGATCCATCCCCGCAATACCGATTGCAGATAAAAGACCTCCAATGGTCGTTGGGATTAAACAAACAGTCAGCGCAATTAGCGTTGCTATAGGAATATGCACATTTAAGTAAGTAGTCATTGGATAAAGAGTAACTACAACTAGTAAGAAAATAATAGTAAAACTAACTAATAGTGTGTTCAGTGCTATCTCATTCGGTGTTTTTTTACGATTCGCCCCTTCGATAAGGCTAATCATTTTATCAAGGAAAGATTCTCCAGGCAGTGATGTGATTTCTATTTTTAGCCAATCACTTGTCACAGTCGTACCACCTGTAACAGACGAGAAGTCACCACCGCGCTCTTTTACAACAGGGGCAGATTCTCCCGTGATAGCCGATTCATCAACTGTAGCAATCCCTTCTATTACATCCCCATCGTTTGGAATGACTCCACCTGCCTGAACTAAGACAATATCGCCCTTTGTCAGCTCACTCGCTTGCTTCATTACCTCAGAACCATCGGGAAGTAGGACACACGCCTCAGTCGTTGTTTTTGATTTTTTTAGCGTCTTTACCTGTGCTTTTCCTCGTCCTTCTGCAATAGATTCAGCAAAGTTCGCAAATAGTATTGTGATGAATAGGATAAAAGCTACGATAACATTATAGAGACGATCATTCTCCCCTGCTCCCTCATCCAGCATAGTCGGAAAAATAGTTAACATTAGAACAAATATAAAGCCAATCTCCACTACGAACATAACAGGATTTTTTATCATATATATCGGATTAAATTTTTTAAAAGCTCCTACAATTGAACTTTTCATAATATCGCGCGTTATAAAACTTTTCTTTGAAGCAGTTTCCATTATTGTCTCTCCTCGTCAAGAACGTATTTGTAAATGTTCTGTAATTGGACCGAGTGCCAATGCAGGTAAAAATGTTAAAGCCCCAATCATCAGTACAATTGCGACAAGCAGGAATGTAAACATTGCATTGTCTGTTTTCAATGTCCCTACCGAATCGCTATGCCATAATTTAATAGCAAGTAGTGATGCAATAGCTAGTTGAATAATAATAGATAGATAGCGACCAAAAAACATAGCAAGGCCAGTCGTTACGTTCCAAAATGTCGAGTTATCAGCTAATCCTTCAAAACCAGAGCCATTGTTCGCTGAGGAAGATGCGAACTCATACAAAACTTGCGATAATCCATGTGCACCCGGATTTGTGATTCCAGCTACCCCAGATGTTGTTGCCACTGCAAGTGCTGAAAACAGCAGTATGATTGCGGGGTGGATTAATATACAAAGAGCTATTAACTTCATTTCTTTTTCCTCAATTTTCTTTCCTAAAAACTGGGGAGTTCTACCGATCATTAGACAAGCAATGAAGATGGTCAGTAGCACATACATCATCATGTTCATGAGTCCGACTCCCTTACCTCCGAAAACAACGTTCAACATCATGTTAAACATTGGTACGAGGCCACCAATTGGCGTTAAGGTATCGTGCATATTATTAACAGATCCAGTTGTAAAAGCAGTTGTAACAGTAGTGAAAAGTGCGGATTGTGCAACACCAAATCGCATTTCCTTCCCTTCCATACTGCCAAGATCCTGCGTGATGCCAAGCTCACTTATAATCGGATTCCCTGCACGCTCTGCCACAAAACAAGTAACCAATCCGATTAAAAATAGAACACTCATCGCTGCAAAAATGACTAGCCCTTGTTTACCGAATATTGTTTTCTTTCGACGATGAGCAACCATTAAACTAAACGCTACAACACAGGCACCTGGCAACAGCATCATAGAAAGCATTTCTACAATGTTTGAAATTGCAGTAGGATTTTCAAATGGAGTTGTTGAATTAGCCCCGTTAAACCCTCCACCGTTTGTTCCCACATGCTTAATAGATTCAAGAGATGCTATAGGTCCAAGAGCGATATCCTGCATCTTCCCCTCTATTGTCTGAACGGTTTTATTCGAACTGAGGGTTTGCGGAACACCTTGAGATACTAAATACACAGCAACTACGATAGAAATTGGCATTAATATACGTGTTATTACTCGTACAAAATCCACAAAAAAGTTGCCTATTGTATCAGTCTTTGCCACTAATCGGCGACAGAAGGCCATGCAAGCTGCATAACCTGTAGCTGCAGATGTAAACATCATGAAGATGATAACCAGCATCTGAGACAAATAACTTAATCCTGATTCTCCACTATAATGCTGAAGATTTGTATTCGTCATAAAAGAAATAATTGTATTGAAAGAAAGTGTCGCTTCCATATTATCAATGCCATTTGGATTTAAAAATAAAGCTGACTGAATCCGCAATAAGACGTATCCAATGAATATCATAAAAGCATTCGAAAGAATCAGTGCCAGCACATATTGTCTACCCGTCATATTAGCTTGCTTGATGCCGCTAAGTTTGTATATGACATTATCAACTCGGTTTAGTACAGGATCGAGCCACGTCTTTTTCTCCATGGTCACATGATACATATAATGGCCCGCTAGAATAACTAGTGGTAAATAAATGATCAAAACAATGGCTATTTGCCACATATTCCTTACCTCCTAAAAGTAGATTCAAGTTAATATTTTTCTGGATAAAGTAATGCATGACCTAAATAGCCAAATAGCAATACGATGATAATCCCCAATCCTAACCACATAGCTATTTCCTCCTTACTGATTAACTTGTTTGTAGCACCAAATTGTCAGTCCATAAAGACTTGCAAAACTTATAACTAGTAAACTAATCATATAAACGTCCATCAATTGAATCATCCTTTCTCTATTGGATGTGTTCATCATAATGGAATTCAAATTAATGTAGTGTTAGGAAAAAGCTTTTTATATTAAGGTGGCATAAAGATTAAAATCTTTACGCTATCTTAATGGAAGATAGGACTATAATGTAATGGAGGTGATGGGTGATGGGAGACACACGTCCAAGTCCAGAGGCGTTTTTAGCAATGATTGAACAAGAAGAACAAGAAGATAAAGTAGGCAAGCTAAAGATATTTCTTGGGTACGCTGCGGGGATAGGTAAAACGTATGCGATGCTAGATGCTGCTCAGCAAGTAAAAAAAATTGGAATAGATGTTGTCATAGGTTATGTAGAACCACACGACCGACCTGAAACAACAGCTTTACTAGAAGGACTTGAACAAATACCGACTAGAAAAATAGATTATAAAGGAAAGACTTTTGAAGAATTGGACATCGATGCGGTGCTAGAACGTAAGCCAGAGCTTGTACTGATTGATGAGCTAGCTCATACAAATGTACCGACTACTCGCCACTTAAAACGTTTTGGCGACGTGGAGGAATTGCTTGCAAAAGGTATCCATGTGTACACGACAGTTAATATTCAGCATATTGAAAGCCTTCACGATTTGGTGGAAGAAATTACTGGAGTGAACGTACGCGAACGTATTCCTGATTATTTAATTGATCAAGCGACACAAATAAAGCTAGTAGATATTGAGCCCGATGATTTAATTCAACGATTAAAAGAAGGTAAAATTTATCACTTAAAACAAGCAGAAAAAGCGATCGATTTCTTCTTCCGAAAGCAGAATTTAGAGGCACTTCGCGAAATTGCACTGCGTAGAACTGCAGACATAATTTTTCATCAAAAGACGTGTAAGAATGATTCTTTAGGTCAAACCATACATGTAGAGGAGCATATATTGGTTGGCATCAGTAGTTCACCAACCAATGCGAAAGTTATCCGAACAGCAGCTAGACTTTCACAAGCTTTTCATGGCAAATTTACAGCACTTTACGTACAGAAAGTTGATAAGAACGATAGTAACGAAGTGAATTCTGAACGGCTAAAGCAGAACATCAAACTGGCTGAACAACTTGGTGGAAATGTCGTGATTGTACAGGAAGATGATGTAGCAGTTGCACTTGCGAATTATGCAAACATAAGCGGTGTGACAAAACTTGTAATAGGACGAACCACTTTAAAAAAGAAATGGTGGCGTGTTAACTCCAAAATAGGCGACCGAATCAATGACTTTGTTCCGAACCTAGCAATACACATTGTACCTGATGAAGAGAACGAACCTATGCGATTTCCTGAAGTAAAACCTCATCTTAAGTTTGAATGGATGGACTTACTTAAAATGTTTGTCATATTTTCTTTGGCATCATTCATAGGATTACTTTTCTTCGAATTTGGTGTTAGTGAATCAAATATTATTACAATCTATATTTTAGGAGTATTAATACTTGCAACATGGACATCTGGTTGGATAGTAAGCATTATAAGTTCACTAGTGGCGGTGCTTCTTTTCAACTTGTTATTTATCGAACCTCGTTTTTCATTCGAAGCATACTATCGAGACTATCCAATGACGTTTTTAATCATGTTTCTTTCCGGTTTTATTACTAGTAGCTTAACTAGGAAAGTAAAGAAGCAAGCTATCGTTGCAGTTCGTAAGTCTTATAGAATGGAAGTATTACTCGAAACAAATCGTAAATTACAAAAAGCAAAGTCAATAGAAGAAATCATCCATGAAGGCATGTCTCAAATTGTAAAACTAGTCGAAAAGCCAGTTGAGTTTTTTGAAATAGACAAAAATCTAATCGTAAAGTCTATTTTTTTTCAAACAGTTAGCATGACTACTCTAGAAAATAAAGAAGTGGCAACCCTGTTTGACAATGTAAGTGAACGTGGCGTAGCAAGCTGGGTAGCAAGCAACAACCATGTAGCAGGTGTGTCAACTGATATCTTTCCAGAAGCAAAAGCATACTATTTGCCATTCATATCTGGTGGCGATGTGAAGGGTGTTATTGGAATAGCTCTAGCAAAAGAAGCTCCATTACCAGCGTTTGAGCGTCATATTCTACACGCTATCATGAATGATTTTTCATTCGCGCTTGATAAATGGTATTTACAGAAGTTGAATGAAGAAGTTGCTCGTGAAGCAGAACTTGAACAAATGCGAGCAAACCTTTTAAGGGCAATTTCTCATGATTTAAGGACTCCCCTTACAAGTATTTCGGGAAATGCTGAGATATTGTTAACAAATGGAGAAAAGATTAATGACGGACAAAAAACACAATTATATCAGGATATTTATAGTAATTCGAAATGGCTCGTACAAATGGTGGAGAACTTGCTTGCTGTTTCTAAATTAGATGATGGCAAACTTGCAATTGAGATACAACCAGAACTTGTGGAGGATATTATGCAAGAAGCACTTTTACACGTCGTTCGCATAAACGATACGCATCAAATCTCTTACCATGTCGAACCTGAATTATTATTCGCATTAATGGACGCACGTCTCATCATTCAAGTCATTATTAACATGATTGATAATGCACTCGCCTATACGCCAGCAGGTAGTGAGATAATCTTAACGGCAGTAGAAATGGATAGCTATGTTCACTTTAGCGTCGCGGATAATGGACCTGGCATTGAAGAATCCTTAAAAGTAAAACTATTTGAACCTTTTACAACAGGTAAGGTGCAGCGAAGCGATAGTCGGAGAGGTCTGGGACTTGGTTTAGCCTTATGTCAAACAATTTTAAAATTACACGACAGTGAACTAACTGTTGCAGATAATGAACCAGGGGGTACGATTTTTAGTTTTTCTCTTAAAAAAGGAGTTGTAAACGTCCATGAATAAACGCATCCTTGTGGTAGAAGATGATGTAGCTATTGGTCATTTGATAAAGATGACATTAAATACACAGCATTATGAATACGAGACTGTACAAGATGGCCAAAACGCACTGCAAAGGACGATTTCGATGAAACCCGATGTAATTATTCTAGATCTAGGGCTACCTGATATGGACGGTGTTGAAGTTATTCATAAAATCCGTAGTTGGTCTCAAACTCCCATTATAGTTGTGAGTGCCAGAGACGAAGAATATGATAAAATCAACGCCCTCGATGCTGGTGCGGATGATTACGTAACGAAACCCTTTAGCGTAGATGAATTACTAGCTCGTATTAGAGTAGCATTAAGGAGAAACATAAACGAGCGCAATATCGATCAGGATCAACCAGTATTCGTAAACGGTAATTTAAAAATTGATTATTTAGCAAACACAGTGTTTGTTCATGGCGAGGAAGTCCATTTGACGCCTATTGAGTATAAGTTATTAGTCGTACTGTCTAAGCATGTTGGAAAAGTACTAACACATAACTTTTTATTGAAGGAAGTCTGGCTAAATGCACTTCAATCCGACGTCCCTAGTCTACGTGTCTTTATGGTAACTTTGCGAAAAAAAATAGAAGAAGACCCAGCAAACCCTAAGTATATACAAACACATATACGCGTCGGATACCGAATGCTTCGCTACGGCGGAGACAAATAAATAATTATCAATAACATAAAAAGAGCTGTTTTACTTGAATATATCATTCAAGTAAAACAGCTCTTTTCTTAAACATTTTATTTATTCAGCTTCTGCTGCTTCTTCTGCTTCTCTAAACGCCGATGAAACTTTATCAAATTCCTCGTCATTATCGATCATAGATAATTCTCCGCCATCTCCGATACGGAAAAAGAACACATCGATTTCTTCATCTGTCTCATCATCTTGGATATCTTCTACAAAACCAACCGCAGTGTAGTCGACCTCTTCAACAGTTAATAGACCAATTACTTCCATTTCCTGTTCTTGATCATTTTCATCTAACACCATAAACGTTTGGCCAATCTCAATTTTCTCTTCCATTCCAATCTCCTCCTAATATATGTTCATCCAATTTTTTTCAACGTATATACGAATTATCCATCATACCAGACTTTTTTGCAAAATTAAACGACTAAGAAACATTATTCAGTAAGCTTTTTTTTCATATCTAATGAAACCTTCTTCAATGCTTTCTTTGAACCTCTCTCCATATCATGTTGAAACTTTCGTTCGCTATAGCTAACAAATAATGAATTCAAATCGTATCCATCTGGATATAAATCAATTGCTTTTCCTTCTAATTCAATTCTTTTTGCATTTACTTTCACTACTTCACTTTTATAAAATACGAAAACATTATTCAGACTATCTCTTTTCCCGTACACAATTCCAAAATCATTTTGTTCCAGTAATTTTACCCTATCTCCGATTTCGAAATCATACGATGCTTCTTCTTGAACAGTAACCTGTATTTGCTTCTTAATTTTACTTTCTTTCACACGTTCCAAATCATAATTTTTATTGTCTATATAATGCTGTGCTTTTTGCAGCACTTTCTCACGTACATTCATTTTTCTAGAAATCCATAAAGCATTGCTGTCTCCTGATTTACCGATTAACAATTTATACTTTGGCTCTAATACTTCACTGTCGAATTGCATAGCCGCATTCATGAAATCACTATGAATTTCGGAGTAGCGTTTAATTTCACCGTAGTGAGTTGTCGCAACTGTTATACATCCCATTTGATAAAACTCTTCCAGAATTGCAATAGCGAGAGCAGCCCCTTCGTTTGGCTCCGTACCACTGCCGATTTCATCGAACAGAAGAAGCGTATTATTCGTTGATGCACTCATAATTTCCGATATATTTTTCATATGTGAAGAAAAGGTACTCAGCGAATTTTCAATGCTTTGATTGTCTCCAATATCAACAAATAATTGATCCACAACAGCAATTTCCGTACCTTCACCAGCCGCAATATGAAAGCCTGACATAACGGCCAACGTTAGTATGCCTATCGTTTTCAGCACGACTGTTTTACCACCAGCATTAGGCCCTGTGATGATTAAACTACGATAGTCTTTCCCAATTTCAAAGTCCAACGGAACAATATTTCCAGTCAAAAGAGGATGCTTACAGTTCTTCAACTTAATATACCCATGATTATTCAACTTCGGCTCTATCCCGTCCATACTTTTACTATACTTCGCTTTCGCGAAAATCATGTCATACTGCCCAATAAGCTCAATGTTAATGTTGATCTGTCTAGCTTCCTCCAAAATACTTCCTGAAAGAGTTGCTAAAATTTGATACTCTTCTATTGATTCTTCTGCTTTTAGAACTGCCAACTCCGCATTTAACTTAGATATTGCTGCTGGTTCTATAAATACAGTAGACCCTTTAGACGAGGCTTCCACAATCGTTCCAGCTACTTGATTTTTATAAGAAGCTTTAATAGGAATCGTAAAACGGTCATCTTTTTTACTAATAAAAAATTCTTGTATATATTCTTTATTAGCACTGCTTTTCAAGAATTTATTCAACCGTTCTTCTATTTTATCTTCTGCCTTATCCATATGATTACGGATACGTTTTAATTCTTTACTTGCTTCAGAGTCCACCCTATTTCCTCTAATCGAGTAATTAATGCTTTCTTCTATGGTTGTGAATTCCATCATCGAATGAACGTAAGAATGTAATACTGGTGCTATAAATTCTTTATCTAGCATAAACTTTTTTATCATTCTACAGCCTCTTAAAAAGTCCGATATTGCGACTAACTCGGAAGGACTGAGAATCATTCCTTTTTCAAGCTTATCCATTTGGTGACTTATATTTGAAATTCCTTTTAGCGGAAGATGATTTTCGGCATTCAACAGATTTCTCGCCTCAGTTGTCTCATTTAGTCTATTTTTCACAACTTTACTATTTGAACTTGGTTGAAGCTTATCAAGTAATTCCTTCCCTAAACTACTAACACAGTGTGATTTCACAATCTCTTTTAGTTCGTTATATTGTAATTTTTCATATGTCATTGTATTCATGGTGTAGTCCTCCTATTAAATAAAATCAAAAATACCCGCAAAGGTCGATCCTACCTTCCATTTTTACGGCATAAACCGAAAAATGAGTAGAAAGCTCCTGCGGGCATTTTTATCGTCAACAAATAAATGTAATCGACGATAGAATATATGGAAAAGGAGGCAGTCTAAAGGTAGGTATCCACAAGGCTTTCTAGCTTTGTGAAATAAGGCATATCAAATAGACTAGGATAATCCTAGTTATTAAAAACCTTATTTAACTAAAATAAATTAGTTCATACCTACTTCTAACATACCCACCACACCTTTTATTGGAATGTTTTTATTATGACATCTTTAGGAAATGGAGTCAATCGATGATGATTAAATCAAAGCTCTACTCCCCATAAACATCTCCAACAGTATGAAACCCATCTGAAATAACAGTACTATCCAAGTTATGCTCATTTACAGCTATAGGAGTTAGTAACACCGAAGGAACTTCGATCTTGCCGTTATTTACTTTCCGATCAGCAATTATTTCTTCCCCTTTTGCCATCGCAACTGCTAACTTTGCTATTTCTTGTGAAAGTGTCTGAATCGGCTTATACACCGTCATTGTTTGTGTCCCAGTCACAATTCGC
The DNA here is from genome assembly GCF_032154225.1 of Psychrobacillus sp. Taxonomy (GTDB): domain Bacteria; phylum Bacillota; class Bacilli; order Bacillales_A; family Planococcaceae; genus Psychrobacillus. The sequence continues at coordinate 71,833 of NZ_JALDYF010000010.1, read as the reverse complement.
TGCACACCTGCCAAATCTGCATCTTGTCCAGCAACTGGTATTTTCCCTGCTAGCCCCTTCGCTGCAAGTGCTTGAATGACCCCACCTGCAGTTGCATCATTTGCTGCAATGACCGCATCGATCTGCATATTTGTTGTGCGTAGTGCTTCTTCCATATTTGCTTGCGCATTTACTGGAGTCCAATCCTTTGTCCACTGGTCATAAATAATATTAATATCACCACGTTCAATGTACGGACGAAGCACATTAAATACACCTTTTTTCAATAAATGGGCATTATTATCCGTAATTGCACCACCAATAAACACATAATTCCCCTTTGGCACAAGCTCAGTAATCGCTTTCGCCTGCATTTCTCCCACTTGTTCATTATCAAAAGATACATACAAATCGAGATCCGCATTTTTAACAAGCCTATCATAAGCGATTACTTTAATACCCGCTAAATGCGCCTTATGTACAATCGCAGCGGTTGCTTCTGCATTATGTGGAACGATTACTAAAAGGTCTATGCCACTTTGGATAAGCGTCTCTGCTTGTGAAATTTGAAGCGCATCGTCACCATTTGCTGCAACAATCTCCACTTCTGCACCTAGCGCTTCGACCGACTTCTTAAACAACTCACGATCTTTTAGCCAACGTTCTTCCAGCAATGTGTCCATCGAAAATCCAATACGAATCGGCTTCGTTTTTTCACTAAAAGGTGGCACTTGTTTTTCTGGGACTTGCTTTGGCGTTCCTGTACACGCAGCTAACAGCAACACCATCACTAAAAGCCATATTACTTTAGCTTCCCGCTTCATCCACTTTCCACCTCAGCTTTTTTACTCCATAACTTTTTTCGATATTCCTTTGGAGATACACCGCACATTTTCTTAAATACTTTGCTAAAATAATTCGGCTCATGATAGCCAATCTCAAATGTAATTTCCTTTAAACTTCTCTCTGGATCATTCAACAGCCTCTTTGCTTTTTCAATTCGGCATTCCGTTAAAAAATCAATATAGTTAATACCAAGCTTTTCCTTGAACATTTTACTAATATAAATCGGACTCAAATTTACCTTTTGTGCAAGAATATCTAGTGAAATATCTTTATGTGAATGCTCTTGAATATATTGTTTCACTTGCTGTATTTTATCGTCTTCCATTCGAGCAAAATATTCCTCATAAATAGCAATCATCCGCTTTAGTATGATAAGCATTTCCGTTCTTAATTGACGATAGTCCTGTGCTTGAAACGAGAAAAATGGCGTATCCGCTTCTATTCCCATTTCGTCCATCACCCTATTCGCAACCCAAAGTAATTCAAGTACTCGCTGCTGTGTATAGATGAGTGAATATCCTCCATTCTCGTGCTGTTGAATCAAATCCAATGCACCTGAACGAATTGATTCCCAATCTCCTAAATGAATTTGATCAAAGAAATCTTTTTGTTGTTGTTTAATCACCTGACTATTTGTTTCCAAACTAAGGGCTGGGACGTCAGCATAAAACCGACTTTTAACTGCAAGTGTTGCATCTATTGTCGCAATAAGTGCCTCTTGATATGAATGACGAATTTCATCTAGAAGCATATAAACTTGCCCAATTCCTATAAACCAGTCTACACCTAGCTGTTTTTTATCTAGCAACAAAATTGCTTTCGCTAATGTGATTGCTTGCGAACGAAAAGACTTTTCTTGATCACGAAAAACTACAATAGGTAGCTGCCGGCCATATAATGCACCTACCCAAGCATTGCCGATTTCATGAACCTTTTTTTTGATTTGTATATAATAATGCTGCGCTCTTTCAGGCAATAAAACTACTATGACAAATTTTTCATGAGTAGAGCGAATATCTAACATTTCCTCCAGCATATCTATATGCACATCATGCACATGATCAAATAATAATTGCGTCACGATATCTGTTTCTGCCAACACCAACATTTTCTGCCACTTTTCAACTTGCATTTGGCTTACTACCTCTGTTTCACGATCCTGCCTACATTCCTCCAATACCTTTCCAACAGTTTCAACAATCTCACTCGCCTTACTTGGCTTCAGCAAATAATCCTTCACACCGAGTTTAATAGCTTGTCTTGCATAATCGAACATATCAAATGCCGTCACCATTACAAATTTAATCGTCGCATGTTTTTCTTGAATCTTTTCTATTGCCTCAAGCCCTGTCATACCAGGCATCATAATATCCATTAAGATTACATCTGGCTTTATCCTATCAGCAATCTCTATTGCCATCTTGCCATTTTTCTCTTGGTAAATAGTAAGTTCAGGAAATGCCTTTTGTAAAATTGCTTGCATTCCTTCTCGCTCAATCGGTTCATCATCAACGATCAGAAGCTTCATCATTGCTTTCCCTCTCCCTTACTTTTGGAATTTGAATGACCACTTTTGTACCTCTACCTTCTTCACTATCAATCGTCACTAAATCCTCTGTTCCATAAAATAATTGCAATCTTTTCACGACATTTTGAAAACCAATTCCTGTTGAATGTCCTTCTCTTGGTACAACATGTCCCTTTAATAACTGCTCCATTTTCTCTTGCGACATACCTCTACCACTATCTTCAAGTTCAATAACTATCGAAGGTCCATCACTCTTAATACGGAACCAAATAGTTCCCCCTTCTTCTTCCGGCTCAATAGCATGAATGACGGCATTTTCAATGATCGGTTGGAGAGTTAATGCTGGAATTTTTATATGTAAGCAAGATTCGTCTATATCCGAATTAAAATGCAGGCGATCAGTAAAACGTGCTCTTTGGATTTCCATATACTGATTTAACACAACTACTTCTTCAAACAATGTCACAGACTGATCAACGCGTTTCAAATTATATCGTAACAAACCTGCTACGCTGACTAGAAGATCGCTCGTTTCCTCCGCACCATCTAAATATGCTTTTTTTGATAATGTATTCAATGTATTAAATAAAAAATGTGGATTTATCTGACTTTGTAAACCTCTCAATTGACTCTCTTTTAACAATAACTTGCTTTGCTGAAGCTCATGCTCAAGTTGAGCCTTTTGCTGAATTTCTACTATTAAATCATTAATATTTATACGCATTTTATCAAATGTTTTTGCTAAAAAAGCTATTTCATCATTAGACTTTACTTCAATTCGTTGACTAAAGCGCCCTTGAGACAATTCGTTAGCTGCCTTCGTTAATTTATGAATTGGGCGAGTAATACTAAGAGAAAACCAATAAGTAGCTAACAATAATACGACCGTTATTAAAAGCAATAACCAGATTCCTAGTTTTTTCAGTTCTTCTGACTGTTTAATAATATCTCGATAAAATAGATTATACGTTTTCAAGTCTCGGTCTAAAATCGTCAAAGTCATTTCAGATATGTACATTGAAATACGGTTCGCTTCATTAAATTCATTCGCTGATCCTTCTACTTCTTGCTCTTCTGAAAACATAATAGAACGATTCGTTGTTTCAATAAGACTATCGATTAAATGAATATAATTAGTAACCGAAAATGAATTTTCCATATTTCGCAGTTTCGTTACATCTTGTTGCACTGCTTCAATAGCAACAATACTCTTTTCTATTTGTTTTTTATGATGATCCGTTGGAACGAGTAAATAATTATTTAAATTAGTAATTAGTTGCTGACTTGCTGTTGTTACTTCATTCAACTGCAAATAACGCTGCAAAATTTCATTCGATTGCTCTTGTGTTTTCTGATTATAATACGTAAGCATCGTCCAAATAATCCCCATAATTAGCAACATAACAGAAACGAGTATCCAAATCTTTTTTTGAATCGTTGTCATAGTCCTTCACCTTCTGCTTCAATCATGCGTGTTTCGGTGATATATCCATGGGAATCGAGTGGCACAGTTTTACCTGAAATCCATTCCATCAACCATTTAACACTCTCTGAACCCATCTCTTCTGGATTTTGCTCCAAAATTCCATCTAGCTTGCCTTGTTTTAAAAGCGCAGTCGAATCGACCCCGTCATCAAACGTGTAAATATGATACGGCTCTACTTGTGTCCGTCTTCCTATTTCTTGAATCATAGGCCCTGCAAAATTCGCATTGATAGCTATAAAAGCGGACACTTCTGGTTCTTCATTCATCAGCTGTTGGGTCGTTGCCATTACTTGTTCTTTCGTATCTTCTGTCCCTTTTATAATCATTTCTATTTTTGGATATCTACCTAAAACATCTTGAATACCAGCTAACCGTTCTTGTTGGTAATATGCTTGCTCCTGATCTCCAAGTATTACTACTTTTCCCGTCGTTCCCATTTCCTTTACCAGTTGACGTCCAACGACTCTTCCTGCCCAAAATTGATCCGAACCAACATATGTTTTTCGCAAGCTTTCTTCCACTGGCACATCATTTGCAACAGTAATAACAGGAATCCCATAAAAAGCTGCTTTAACCTTTGTCAGCTCTTTAAAATCCTCATTATCTAGCCCCTGCACGATAATTCCATCCACTTTTGAATGAATCGCAATCTCCATTTTTTTCAAAAATTCATCTTGGTTGTTTCCATAGCTTCCCCAAACTTCGAGCTGAACATTTTCTTTTTTAGCCTGTTTCTCCGCTCCTAGGCCAACCCTATTCCAAAAAGGAGTATCAAGCTCCTGTGTAATAAGTACAAGACGAATTGATTCAGGCGCAGACGGGAGACTCGCTGGCATGTCACTACTAGTTGAACGAAGTGCTTTAGTTGCTGACATAATCGTCATATAACTGAAAATAACAATGAGTATACCGAGTATAAAAACAACTTTTTTCCGCATATATTTTCCCCGTTCTGTTTGCATGTTCCTTTTATCTTATCATCCGTTCAGAATTTTACAATAACTCATAAAACGACATTAGGCACCCCACAATTAGGGCGCCTAATATTCTACTATTCTCTTTTAAGCACGTTGCTTACGTGTCATAACATCAAATATTACCGCTCCTGCTAAAACACCACCGCGAATCATATATTGATAGGAAATCCCAACACCAAGTAGATTCATCCCACTAGATAATGAGGCCATTACAATAGCTCCAATAATAGCACCTGTTACCTTACCTACACCACCTGCTGCAGATACTCCACCAACATAAGCTGCTGCAATTGCATCTAACTCAAAAAGAGTTCCAGCTGTAGTTGTTGCTGATTGAAGGCGAGCTGTAAAAAGAATTCCAGATAATGCTGCGAGCATCCCCATTGAACCAAAGACGATATATGTAATCTTTTGTACATTGATCCCACTTAAATGCGCTGCCTCTGGATTACTACCAACTGCATAAATGTGACGACCGAGTACTGTTTTAGTCGTTAAGAAATGATAAATTAATACAACGACAATAATAATAACCACTGTCCAAGAAAAACCGTTATATCCTGCTAAAATCCAAGTAATATAAGCAATAATTGCTGATACTAATATAAGCTTTACACTAAATAACCTCTTCGACATTACTTCAAAGCCATACGTCAATTTATTGCGGCGACCCGAGATTTCATTGTAAATATACAAAAGAATTCCGACAAGCCCAACTAATAACGTCAATAAATGCAATCCGTTAATTTGCATAATCGAAGGAATAAATCCATTGCCAAGTGCATTGAATTGTTCATCCTTCACAATAATTGTCCCCGTTTTTTCCGTCACCTGAAGGAGCGCACCTCGAAATACAAGCATCCCAGCAAGCGTTGCAACAAACGATGGAATACCAACCTTCGCAACTAGTGCCCCATTAACTAAACCAATTAAAGCCCCTAGGATTAAAATGACAGGGATAGTAATCCATACAGACAAGCCCATCTGCGTTAAAAAAATAGCCGCAATTGCACCTAAAAATCCTGCTAAAAAACCAACCGATAAATCAATATGACGAATAACAATAACAAGTGTCATCCCAACGGCTAAAACAGCAATATAACCAGCTGAGTCCAATAAATTACTAATATTTCGCGAAGACATAAATAAGCCGTTTGTCATAATTGTAAATGTTAATAAAATAACGATTAATGCAATATACATTCCATAATCTCTAATATTTGCTTTGACGAGTGCTTTCGCTTCTTTAAAAAATCCCATCGTTATTCCCCCTATTGCGTCGCAAGTTCCATAATCCCTTCTTGTGTCGCTTCCTTCATTGCCAGTTCGCCTTTAATAGCACCCTCTGCCATAACATAAATCCGATCACTCATCCCCAGTACTTCTCCAAGCTCCGAGGAAATCATAATAATACTCATTCCTTCATCAATAAGCTGATTCATAATCGTATAAATTTCAAATTTCGCCCCAACATCAATTCCTCGTGTTGGCTCATCTAAAATCAAAATCTTAGGTCCAGTAAACAACCATTTCCCGAGCGACACTTTTTGCTGGTTTCCTCCACTTAGTTTGCCAACTACTTGCTCCAATGAACTCGCTTTAATATAGAGCGAATCTTTATACTCTTTGCCGACCTTCACTTCTTCATTTAAATTAAGAACTCCATTTTTCGAGATGCCTTTTAAATGTGCAGCAGAAACATTACTCTTAATATCTTGCAGTAAGAACAGTCCGTCTCCTTTTCGATCTTCGGTCACATAAGCAATACCAGCTTTAATCGCCTCACTTGTATGCTTCAATGTTTTGGGAGCACCTAGAATTTCCATGTTTCCATGTAACTTATAGTTTTTCGGATTCCCAAAAATACTAAGGGCAAGCTCCGTCCGACCAGACCCCATCAGTCCAGCGATTCCAATAATCTCACCTTTTTTCAAATGCAGATTAACGTTCTTCACAACATTTCTTCCTAATTGCGGATCATACGCCGACCAATTATTTAATTCGAGAACTGTCTCGCCTATTATCTTATCTGGATGTTTTGGATAAATATCTTCTATGTCACGCCCTACCATGTTTTTAATAATGACATTTTCCGATACTTCTCCTTTACTAGCATCCAACGTACAAATTGTCTGTCCATCTCGCAAAACAGTTACTTTGTCTGCAATGTAAATAACTTCCTTCAACTTATGCGAAATCATAATACAACTAATTCCTTGGCTTTTTAGTTCCTTTAGTAGATTTAATAAATTCTCACTATCGTCTTCATTTAATGCAGCTGTCGGCTCATCTAAAATAAGGAGATTTACTTCTTTACTTAACGCTTTGGCAATTTCAACGAGTTGTTGTTTTCCTACACCTAATTCCTTGATCAATGTTTCTGGTGTCACTTTCAAATTTACTTTTTTCAGTAATTGCGTAGCTTGAACGATTGTTTTATTCCAATCTACGAAAGGACCTTTCTTTACTTCATTGCCAGCAAAAATATTTTCATAAACAGTTAAATCTGGGAAAAGCGCTAGTTCCTGATAAATGATACCGATACCAGCCTTTACACTGTCGCTAATCTCACGAAATTGTTGAACTTGGTCTTCAAATACGATATCGCCATCATATGTCCCTAACGGGTAAACTCCACTCAACACCTTCATCAATGTTGATTTTCCAGCACCGTTCTCCCCTACTAAACAATGAATCTCTCCTTTTTTCACCTTGAAATTCACGCTTGATAAGGCTTTGACCCCCGGGAACTCTTTAGATATGTTATTCATCTCTAAAATATAGTCACTCATTCCATTGCCTCCCTACCCAAACAAAATAGAAATAGAGAAATAGTGATAGATTGCGCTATCACTATTTTTCCTTTTCCAATGTGATTCGCTTACTTTAAACCTGTGAACTCACTTGCTTCATAGTATTTAGAATCGATTAGCTCTGATTGTACATTGTCTTTATCCACTACGATAACGTCTGTTTGTTTTGCTTTTACTTCAACTGCACCATTATCATAAGAACCTGTTGTTGTTGGTGTCTCGCCATCTAAAACTTCAACTGCCATTCCCATTGCATCTTTTACTAAAGTACGCACATCTTTGAATACTGTCATCGATTGTTTTTCGTCGATGATGTATTGAATAGAGGCTTTTTCTGCATCTTGCCCTGTTATGAAGTAATTAGAAATTGCACTGTCAGATGCAAATACATCTGCAATTGAACGTGCTGTTCCATCATTCGGAGCTAAAATGGATACATCACCTTTTTGGCTATCACTTGCAGCCGTTAAATGAGTTTGTGCTTTATTTTTTGCTTCATTTGCATCCCAGTTCGTTGTAATTTGACCAATAATTTTCCCTAGTTGGTCGCGCGAAAGATCCGAAGAATCCTTTAATGCCTCTGCTTCGCTTGAGTTAACGATTTTAAACGTACCGTCTGCAATTTTCGGTTGAAGCACTTTCCATGCTCCTTCGAAGAATAAGAAAGCATTGTTATCGGAAGCTGCTCCTGCATAAAGGTAAAGTGGAACATCTGAGCCCTCTGCATTGTCTACTAAATACTGTGCTTGTGCTGCACCTACTGCTAAACTATCAAATGTTACATAGTAATCCACTGCATCTGTATCTGTGATTAAACGGTCATATGCAATAACAGTGACACCCTCTTTTTTCGCTGCTTCTACCGCTGACGCAGCAGCTGCCCCATCATGAGGTGTAATGATTAATACTTTGATACCTTTATTTAATAATGCTTCTACGTTTTCTTTCTCTTTTGCTGAAGATCCTTGGCTAAATAAAATTTCCGTTGAATATTTTGAGTCTTTTAATGCATCTTTGAAACGTTGCTCATCTTGAACCCATCGAGGTTCATCCTTTGTTGGTAACACAATTCCTACATCAACCGAACTACTTCCCCCACCACTGCTGCATCCAGCAACTACTAGTGCAAATACCATCAATATCGCTAAAAATGTTAACCCCTTAAATTTTTTGATCATTTTACTACCCCTCTTCCTCTGATTAAAAACAATTACAACTTAATTATAAATTCAGTTTTTTCATTTGAAAGCGCTATCAATAGTAGTTTTTTAATATTACCTATACTTTTTTTGCTTTTTGGGGGAAGATGGGTTTTGTTTTTTTCAACTAACTATCCCTTTAATTAGCCAACATATTGACTAATCCTATTTGAGGTGGAATAAATATGGAAGATAAAGATAGCAGACTGGCAGAAACCGTGTTGGATATTATCCGTGTAGCCAACATGTTGGAACGACTAGGTGGAAAATATGTGCATGAAGCAGATCTAAACAGTGTACAACAATACATGATTTTGTCGCTGTTAAATGCTGAATCTAATTTATCTATGGGGGATCTCCATCAAAATACATTGGTGACAAAACAAGCAATAACAGGCGTTGTTGATCGTCTAAAAAAAGAGGTTATTTGGAAATATACAAAGATTCAAAAGATCGTAGAATTACCCGCGTCCTTTTGACTGAGAAAGGTAAGAAGGCATTACAAGCTACACGACCTAAGAGAATTTCTGGAAATTAGGAAGCCTTTTCTATTATTGTATCTTGTACTGCAAAGGTTTTATATTTATTCGCCGATTCTGAGATCATCCCTCATCACTTTAAAATCACTGCCTGCTGGATTTTGAAATAAACGAAGACCAAATTCACCTGCTACAGCGAATAGATGATCAAATATATCTGCTTGTACAGTTTCATAGACAGCCCATTGAACATTATTGGTAAACGCATAAATTTCTAATGGCAATCCGTTATCGCTAGGAGCTAACTGACGTACCATCAATGTCATTTCTTTATGAATACCCGGATGATGTTGAAGATATTCATTGATGTATATCCTAAAGACACCAATATTCGTCAGTGCTCTTCCATTCACCAGATTGTTGCGGTTAACCTTATTTTTGATATTCGATTCCTCTATTTCACGTTCACGCTGGACGAGATAGTCCTGCAAAAATTGAATATGCTTAAAGTCCTCAATCATTTCCCGCGAGCAAAATGCAATACTTGTGGTATCAATATACAAAGCTCTCTTAATACGTCTCCCCCCAGATTCCTGCATCGCCCGCCAGTTAATAAAAGAATCTGAGATGAGCGCATAACTAGGAATCATCGTAACCGTGTGATCAAAGTTCTGCACCATCACCGTATTCAAAGAAATATCGATGACGTCCCCATTTGCGCCGTACTTTGACATTTCAATCCAGTCACCTACACGAACCATATCATTTGCGGATAACTGAACCCCTGCAACTAATCCAAGAATCGAATCTTTAAACACCAACATAAACACTGCAGAAAGAGCCCCTATCCCACTGAGAAGAATAATCGGGCTTTCCCCTACCAAATTAGCGATGACTAAAATGACACCAACGATAATGACAACAATTTTGACAACTTGTATATACCCTTTTATCGGCTTAGCTTTTGACATCTCGTACGTTTGATAGATGTCATTAATTACGCTCAATAATCGATTAATCACAATTAATGCCACAATCATAATGTACGTGAGCGCTAACGTTTCGATTGCTTTTTGATACGTTGGAAAAGAAGATGCAAAGTAATAAATAATAATAGCCGGCACAAAATGGGACAATTTGCGGAACACTTCTCGTTCCAATAAAATGTCATCCCACTTAAACTTGTTCTTGCGAAGAATATGTGTGATAAAACGGATGATCACTTGTTTAGTGATGAAGTTTGCAATGATACAAATTAAAACGATAAAAGTAATCAAAATGACAAAGGATAGTGTGTCAACCCAAGCCAGATCCACACCGTATCCTACTAAACGATTTCGAATAAAAATCAATTGTTCCACTCCTACTATGCTGTGAATTTCAGTTAAAATCGTATTTTACGTAACCCATTTATACTGTAAGCAAGTATAACAGAGTCAATAAAGTTTCTCCTTTTAGCCGATTTTTAAACTACTAGGAAGCGTACCAAGTTATTATTTTTTCCCTTCACAAAAACTTTCATGATCTAATCAAAATATAATAGCTACAGAACAGCAAACACATTTCGGTTTTTGAACTACGAATATTTAACTACTATAATATGCTATTTTTGCTTTCCCAGATCACAATGCCTATCACTAACATGGGAACATTGCTTAATCCTCCAGTTGCTCATCATTCTTACATTCAAAGTCGTTGAGCAATGCACACACGATATCTGTTGACTCTGTGATTGTCAAAAGTGTATTTGGAGCTAACTCATCACGTAGTTTCTTAATCTTTGGAGTCAGTTCCCAGTGCGCATCCACAACGCTCATTTCCCGAAAGTGTTCGGGTTTCCCCCATCCATATATGGGCTACCATCGGTTGCTCATCTTCTGTAAAAGCCAAAAGCCCGTGAAGACTAAAAATCCCTCAGGGTGACAATAGCTCTACGTGTTCGTAAACTCTAAAAAAAACATCAGGCCTTGCTGATTCAGCTACTACATGGCGAAACACAACATTCGTCACATCTTCCATCGGCGCTAATATAAAAAACCATCGTGGTAAATCATGTAAAAATTTATCGTTCATATTCAACCTCCTATCCTCTCATTATGGGGTGCCAGTTCAACCCATTATCCAAAAGTGCTTGTTGTATTTATACTGGAAATCAAAATATAAAAAATATTGATGTAGTAATTGTAGCTGTATCTGGATATCGATTTTTTGTATCAACCTTATCCATTTACTTGAATAGAAAAGGTTTGTGGAAAGAGGCAGGCTCTAACGATCGACAAAACTACTTCTTTTTTGTAACGGGGGATGAAACTTTCTAACAGGAGTATCATTTTAAATTGATTATGAATTTTACAACACACAGGCAGAGTTTATTAATGGAAAAATCCATTTCCGTAATGACATTCTTGGTGGCAATCCACAAAAAATATGTTTAAAAAAATAGAGTGCGGGTATTATACAAGCAACTGAGAAATCAGTTTTTTCACAAAAAAAATGGGAGGTATTACTAAAATGACGAAGTTTCATGTAGTAGGCTATTATGATTCAGAATCTGAAGCAATCTCCATGATTGAAGACTTAAAAAGACAAGGGTATTCATCCGATGAGATTTCAATTATTAGCAAAGATTCACGGGATGAGAATCATATAGTAAACGAGACAGGTACTCACGTAGCAGATGGCGCTGCAACTGGTGGTTTACTCGGTGGTATCAGTGGAACACTAGTAGGATTAGGTGTACTCGCCATTCCAGGTATCGGGCCTATTATCGCCGCAGGACCAATTTTGGCGGGTATAACTGGTGCAACAGCAGGTGTGGGAATCGGCGGACTAGCAGGTGCTCTTATCGGTATGGGTATAGCAGAGGAAGAAGCAGCCCTCTATAATGAGCACTTTAAACAAGGGAAGATCTTGCTTCTCATTGAAAGTGATAACCGACCTGTCGACCTACCTAAACGTTCAATCATTTAATAGCATCAAAATAAAATTTGGAGGGATTTATAATGACAGAAAATCTGACAGTAGAAAATGTGCTACAAGCAAAAGAACAAGTGGAGAAACTTGAAATTAAAGGATATTCAAGGGATGAGATTTATATTTTCTCTCATTCCAAACAACGAGGCGATCATATTTCAGATGCACTGCATACAGAGGAAGTTGGAATAGAAGAACAAGGGTTTATTGATAGTATAAAAAACATGTTCGTTTCTCGCGGGGACGAACTACGAAGTAAGATGGAAGCAGCAGGGTTGTCTGCCCATGAAGCAGCTAACGCAGAGGCAGTTCTAGATACAGGAAAACTTATAATAATTGCTAAGAAATAAGTGTAAAAACTTTATTCATTTCTTGTATACTATTGACACTAAGCAATTCAGATAACTATCAATAAAGCAATCTCGCTAACTAAATAACCCCATTAAAAATTGACAGTCACTGTAGTCAATTTTTAATGGGGTTTTAATTGCGCTCATACTCTAGTATTTTCAGCTACCACACAAATCGATTCAATTCTGAATTGCCCCATGCACAGGCAAAACTAAACCAAAATTACCCAAATAATCATTGTCACCGTTATTGCCGTAACACCTTGCAATAATGTAGCTATAGTTTGCACTTTGTACGCAACAGTTAAAGACATCCCACTGAATTCTGTAATTACCTATAAGAAACTGTTGTTTACATGACTGATCGTCATTGCACCGGCTCCAATTGCCATCATATCCTTCGAATGTCATCAGCCTCAAGGTAGTTATTTGGGACCCTTTTAAAGTTCGGTAGCATTCCTTCGCCAATATAGTTTTTTGTGAAATAGTGACGCATACCGTCAAATGAAATGACCATATAAGTGGAGCTGTTCTCATTATTCGCAGAATATGAATACTAGAATAATAGACGTTAATTTTTCGATTACTTTCAATGTTATACACTTTTTTCATTGTTATTAGACTCCTAGAACATATCCCTTTTATTGGAATACGAGAAACCTATGAGTTTGGTAAAACAGGAATTCTTTTTGATAATAAAAACAGTTTTTTAAAGTACGTAATTTAATTTTAAAAGTAGTTAGCTGTAGAAGAAACAATCATAAATTTTTAAACAATCAAAACATTTTTCTGGCCATTATTGATTTTGGAGGTTTAAAAAATGGATGTAAAAGGAATATACATTACTATAGTGCAGTTTAAACTAAATACATTTTTAAAGGAGATATAAAACATGTTGTGGACAATTATAGGTATTCTAGTTATTTTATGGCTACTTGGATTTTCGTTTTCAGTCGGCGGAGGATTAATCCATCTACTCCTTGTCATTGCAGTAATCGTACTAATCGTTCGACTTGTATCCGGTGGCAGAGCCATGTAGGTAACTGTACTAGAAACAATCATGAATGTTTAAACACTCACGAAAGTTCGGTGCATAGGCAGCACCTAGTAGTACAGTAAATAGAAAAGTGGAGGATTCGGTTAACAGTCCGGATTCTCCACTTTTCTTAATTTCTCTTGTACCATTTAGTTAATAATCACATACGAAACAGAACCCGTAATGGAATCGGTGGAAGTTGTCGAGGTTGAAGATCTCGGAGAAGGGGTTTAAGTTTCGGAAGATGTGATGATTGTAGACGAGGATGAAAGAAGTAAATTAAATTCCTCAGTGAATGGCTTTGTATGTCTGTGGAATCCGTGTTCTTTTAAAAAGTTTGGAAAAACTTTATTTCCGACATAAGGAAGAAAGTTTTGTTCAAGTTCTTTTCCATTAACTACAATTTCTTCTCCATAAATGTCCATTCCGCTCAAATTTTGATCAATTTGAAAATAGGTATATTCATTTTTTTTAGTGTTTGTGAAAAATCATTCTTCTTTCTATCATTATAACCTATAGGAAGAATGAACGACATATGTGAACGTTGAATACCCAGTTTATTAATTAAAGCAGTTTTTGCATAAGCATACATCCTTCCATTATTGAAAACTTGGATATTCGGTTAACAACATAATGAATAAAGAAGACACCCTTAGGATATAGATTTCATTTGAAAACTACTGACAATAAGCGTTTGCGGTAAAGAATACTCCGCCGAATCGGAAAAGTCTTCTAATTGATATTAATGCTATCCAATCTATTCCCTAATCCGTAAAGGATAAACCACAATGATTGTAACTCATGAGAAAACGTCTACATAAGTTTATTTATACATTATAAAAGAAAAACAAAAAAGGCCTCTCAAAAGTTTGGTCAACTAATGAGAAGCCTTCAATGGCCCGAAAATTATTTAAATTAAGTTTTTGGGCTTCAAAAATGATGACATATGACGCGAAAACCTTGTACGAAAGGGTTTAATATTCTAATTACATCATGCCGCCCATTCCACCCATGTCAGGCATGCCCATTCCTGCGCCGCCTTTTTCTGGAATATCTGCTACTACTGCTTCTGTTGTTAAGAATAAAGCAGCTACTGATGCAGCGTTTTGAAGTGCTGAACGAGTTACTTTCGTTGGATCTACGATACCAGCGTCCATCATGTTAACCCATTCGCCTGTTGCAGCATTGAAACCGATACCGATTTCTTCGCGTTTTAGGCGGTCAACTACGATTGAACCTTCAAGACCAGCGTTGTTTGCGATTTGACGAACTGGTTCTTCTAGTGCACGAAGTACAATTTTCAGTCCAGTTGCTACGTCGCCTTCTTGGCCAGCAGCTACTTCAGCTACTTTGTTGTATACGTTTACTAGTGCAGTACCACCACCAGATACGATACCTTCTTCAACAGCTGCGCGTGTTGCGTTTAGAGCATCTTCAATACGAAGTTTGCGTTCTTTTAGTTCTGTTTCTGTTGCTGCTCCGACTTTCACTACTGCAACACCACCAGCAAGTTTTGCAAGCCGTTCTTGTAGTTTTTCTTTGTCGAATTCAGAAGTTGTTTCTTCTAATTGAGCACGGATTTGACCAACACGGCTAGCGATGCGATCTGAATCTCCGTTACCTTCAACGATTGTTGTATTTTCTTTTGTTACAACAACTTTTGACGCGCGTCCTAGTTGAGTAATGTTTGTAGATTTCAATTCTAATCCTAAATCTTCTGTAATTACTTCAGCGCCAGTTAGGATAGCAATATCTTCTAGCATTGCTTTACGACGATCTCCGAATCCTGGTGCTTTAACAGCTACAGCATTGAAAGTTCCACGAAGCTTGTTCACAACTAGAGTAGCTAATGCTTCTCCTTCTACATCTTCAGAGATAAGTAAAAGAGGTTTACCTTGTTGTACAACTTGCTCAAGCACTGGAAGGATATCTTGAATGCTAGAGATTTTTTTATCTGTAATTAAAATATATGGATTATCTAAAACAGCTTCCATTTTATCAGTATTTGTCGCCATATATGCAGATGCATATCCACGATCAAATTGCATACCTTCTACAACGTCAAGCTCTGTCGTGAATCCTTTAGATTCTTCGATTGTAATAACACCGTCGTTACCAACGCGTTCCATAGCTTCAGCGATTAATTCGCCTACTTCTGTATCACCTGAAGAAATAGCAGCAACTTGAGAGATGGACTCTTTGCCTTCAATTTCTTTAGAAATTGCTTTTAGTTCTGTAATTGCAGCTGCAACAGCTAAGTCGATTCCTTTACGGATACCAACTGGGTTTGCACCAGCAGTTACGTTTTTCAATCCTTCACGGATCATAGATTGCGCTAAAACAGTAGCAGTAGTTGTACCGTCACCAGCGATATCATTTGTTTTAGAAGCAACTTCTGCAACTAGTTTTGCACCCATGTTTTCAAATGCATCTTCTAGTTCAATATCTTTTGCAATCGTTACACCATCATTTGTAATTAGTGGTGAACCGAATTTTTTTTCTAAAACGACGTTACGCCCTTTTGGTCCAAGCGTTACTTTTACAGCATCTGCTAGTTTATCAACCCCACGTAGCATTGCACTACGAGCATCTTCACTGAACTTAATTTCTTTTGCCATGTTTTTTTACCTCCTAATTATTATCCGTATATTAGCCGATTACAGCTAGAACATCGCTTTCGCGTAATATTAAATATTCAGTACCTTCATATTTCACTTCTGTACCTGCGTATTTAGAGAAGATGATGCGGTCCCCTTCTTTTACGTCCAATTCAACGCGAGTGCCGTTATCAAGTACTCGTCCAGAGCTTACAGCAATAACTTTCCCTTCCTGTGGCTTCTCTTTAGCAGAGTCTGGAAGTACGATTCCGAATGCTGTTTTTTCTTCAACTTCGATTAATTCGATTACGATACGATCACCTAATGGTCTTAACAAGTGAAACTACCTCCCTAAAATAGTGGTATTTTGTATTATTAGCACTCTTACTCTTTGAGTGCTAACACACTTTTAATAATAAATAATCGCTATCTATATTGCAAGCAAGAAGATTAACTTTTTGTTTTATTTCAAAATTGCTTTACAATTGAAAGAGAATTGATATTAGAAAGGAATAAACAAATGAAACAACAAAAAACCGCTCTATACATTTTAATTACTTATTGCATCATGCAACTTTCTGGTGTCGTGTTTGCACCGCTTCTTTATAAACTGTTCATAGCAATGGACTTAAAAAATTCCGAGCTTCTTGCTTCAGGTTGGTGGATATTTTTAAGTATGGGAATCGCTACCCTAATGACATTTTTAATCATTCGAAAAGATAAAACCTTTTTAAAACCATTAAAAGGACAAAAGTCTACGATGTCGGGTGCTATTGGTTGGGGAATTATTGGGTTTTTCCTTGTCTTTTTTGGGCAAGGTATCGCAGCATATATTGAGCTTACCCTTGGTGTAGAGCCTGGTTCTGAAAATACAGCACAATTTATTGAAATTGCTCATTCTGTACCGTTTGCTATATTTTCAATTGTTATATTTGCTCCGATATTAGAAGAGATTATTTTTCGTCGGATTATTTTCGGTACTTTATTGCCAAAAACTAATTTTTTCGTTGCTGCGATGGTCAGTGCCATTGTGTTCGCAACTATTCACTTTGAGTTCACACACATCCTACTATATGCGGTTTCGGGTTTTATATTCGCTTTCATTTATTACAAAACAAAGCGCATCATTGCCTCGATAATTTCACATATGATGTTAAATGGGTTCGTCGTACTCTTTCAATTTTACGGGGAAGCAATCCAAAAGTTTCTAGAAACATATTCTCAAATGCCATAAGAAAAAGCCTTCTCCCGAATGATTAATTCGATTGAAGGCTTTCTTGTTGTTCTTCTATTTGACGCTTTTGCTCTGCTTTTAAATACTTACGATAACCAATTTTAGAAATCGCTATACTAATCTCATACAAGATAAGTAATGGAACTGTCACTAATAAATGAGACATAATATCCGGTGGCGTAATAAATGCCGCAATTGTAAATAAACCAAAGTAAGCATATTTTCGTACTTTTACCATCATCATCGGGGTAATAAAGCCAAGTCTTGTGAAAAATAACAAGGCAACTGGCAACTGAAATATTACTCCAAAAGGTAATGTGATTTGAAAAAGAAAATTAAAATAATCATTAATCCCAATGAGTGGGGTAACTCCAAGATCCCCCGCTAATGTAATCATAAATTTCATCACAAATGGAAATAGCACAAAATAAGAAAAAGAAATTCCCGCTAAAAAAAGGATGAAAGAGTATGGAATATAACTTAATGTTGCTCTTCGCTCCGTTTCATGAAGACCCGGGCTTACGAATGACCATAATTGATACAAAATAACGGGTGACGTAATAACGAAGGCAAGAAATAAAATAACCTTCAAATAAATCATCACTGGGTCCGTTACTTGGAACACATTTAACGGTAAATTTTCCATTTGCTCATTAGCTTGTAAAAAGTGAATAAGCGGCTTTGCAAGAAAAAAACTTCCTACAATCCCAAGAATGAATACAATGGCAACTAGCCAAAGCCTTTTTCTTATTTCTTCTATATGTTCAATTACAGTTAAATCTTTTGAATTCATCGGACATACATCCTAACTTACTTTTCTTCAATCTTCTGAGTGTCGACTTTTTTTACCTCTTCGTCGTCATCATCTGCAAGACCTTTTGTTGCATTTTTAAATTCACGCAATGTAGTACCCATCGCTTTTCCAAGCTCCGGTAATTTCTTTGGACCAAACAATAGTAATGCAACAATTCCAATGATGATTAAGCTTAACGGACCTGCACCCATGTTAGGCACCTCCTCGTGTAATATTCTCTTATTTTACAACATAATTGATCATTTAGCTATTTCTGAGCGTCATTAAATGTGACATTTTTACGTCATTCGACTTACTCATTTCGTATTTGATAGATTAATGTTTGCAATTCAACAGACAAGTCAATGGATTGCACCCTTATATGATCTGGAACTGTGAGTCTCACTGGAGCAAAATTTAATATTCCTTTAATACCTGTTTTTACTAGACGATCTGCAAGGTCTTGTGCTGATCGACTTGGTACAGTGAATATTACTATCTCAATCCCATACTCTAGTAACTTTTCCTCTAGAACACTAGGATTAAACATCGGAATATCGCTTTTTACTACTCCTTCTACCGGTGCTTTTGTATCGAAGGCAATAACAATCTTCGTATTATGGTTCTTTTGAAAATTATATTTTAAAAAGGCTGTCCCGAGACTACCAACACCAATAAGTGCAACATTAGTAGCTTCATCTTGATCTAATGTTTGTCTGAAAAAGTTAAGTAAATGTGCGACATCATATCCGTATCCTTTTTTCCCTAATGCACCAAAATGAGAAAAATCACGCCTAATTGTAGCGGAATCGATTTTCATCGCATCGCTCAGTTCCTGTGAGGAAACTCTCTTTTGACCAGCATTAAAAAAGTTTTGGATAAATCTATAATATAAAGGAAGTCTCTTTGTTGTTGCTTGCGGAATTCTTTGAAGTTCAGGTTTCATAAAAACCTCCTAGTTTATTCGACGAAATCGATTTTATATTACTAGACATTTATCCTATTGTAAAGCTATAGCGTTGCAACCCCAAGCCCTATCTATTACACTTAAGAGAGAATTGAGGTGCCAATAATCGTGATTATTCTACAAGTGAATCAAGTAACAAAATCCTTTGCGGGAGAAGATATATTAACAAATGTAAAATTAGAAGTCCAAGACCGTGATCGCGTTGCATTAGTTGGTCGAAACGGTGCTGGGAAATCTACTTTACTTAAAATAATAGCTGGTGAAATGTCTCATGATTCTGGAGACATTATTATCCCTAAAAATATTCGATTCGGCTATTTAGAACAACATGCCGGTCTTGAATCCAAGTTGTCTATTTGGGACGAAATGATGACTATTTTTAATCATTTAATCGACTCTGAAAAAGAGCTTCGTTCCTTAGAAACACAAATGGCTGATCCCTCCATCTATGAAGATCCAGAGGCTTATGCAAAAGTTACTGCGACATATGATGAATTGCAAATTTCATTTAAAGAAGCTGGCGGCTATAGATTTGAGTCTGACATACGCTCTATCCTTCACGGTATGCAATTTTTCCCTGAAGACTACGAAAAGCCAGTCCAAGCATTATCTGGTGGGCAAAAAACAAGACTTGCTCTCGCGAAAATGCTGCTAAGTAAGCCTGATTTACTCATTCTAGATGAGCCTACTAACCATCTTGATATTGAAACATTAAGCTTTTTAGAAAACTACTTAAAAAACTATAATGGTGCCGTACTCATCGTTTCCCATGACCGCTACTTTTTAGATCAAGTTGTTAACTTTGTCTATGAAGTGTCTCGTCATAACGTCATTCGATTTGTCGGAAACTACAGCGCTTACTTGGATCAAAAAGCTAAAAACTATGAGCGAGACAAAAAAACATTTGATAAGCAGCAAGAAGAAAAAGCAAAACTTGAAGACTTTGTTAGTCGTAATCTTGCCCGTGCCTCTACGACGAAAATGGCACAATCTAGACGAAAAATTATCGAAAAAACAGATTGGATGGATGCGCCAGATGGGGATGAAAAATCCGCCACTTTTGGTTTTACGATTGATCGTCCTAGTGGCAATGACGTACTTCGACTTGAAAAAGTAGCTATCGGCTATCCAAACAAAACAATTTCTTCGAACATATCTTTTTCTGTCTACAAACAAGACCGTATTGCCCTTGTCGGACCGAATGGCGTCGGCAAATCTACTTTGCTTAAAACTATTATGAAGCAGCTAGAGAGCGCAAACGGGACGATTCAATACGGAACAAACGTCCAATTCGGATACTACGACCAAGAGCAAGCAGCCCTTTCTGGCAATAAAGCCGTCTTAAAAGAACTATGGGATGAATGGCCATTAATGAATGAACGAGATGTGCGAACAGTACTTGGACGATTCTTATTTTCAGGAGACGATGTGCAAAAAACAGTTTCCACCCTATCTGGTGGCGAAAAAGCGAGACTTGCTTTAGCTAAACTAATGCTGTTAAAAGCAAATACACTTATACTAGATGAGCCTACCAACCATTTAGACTTAGATAGTAAGGAAGTTCTCGAAAATGCGCTACTTGAGTTTCCAGGAACAATTCTTTTCGTATCGCATGACCGTTATTTTATTAACAGAATTGCAACGAAAGTAATTGAATTATCTACGGAAGATGCTGCACTATTCCTTGGGGACTATGACTATTACTTAGAGAAGAAGCTGGAACTAGAAGAAATCGCTTTAGAAAATGCAGTCGTTGAAAAAACCGTTGTCGTTAAAGCTAGCACTTCGTTAATTGACAAAGATGCGAAAAAGAAAGAAAGACAACTAAGACGACAATTAGAAGAACTAGAAGACCAAATTCCAACAGTTGATGACGGAATTGCTGCTATTGAAGAAAAGCTTTGCCATCCGGAAATTTTCCAAGACCACGAAGCAGTCCAACAACTACAAAGTGAATTGGATGAACTAAAGGAGAAGCAAGACAATTTATCGAATGAATGGCTTGAGCTACAAGAGCAAATTGAAGAACTTGAAACAAACTAAAGATGCCCTTGATGGGTATCTTTTTTTGTTCATTTGTCGGAATCGCAAGTTCAAGTGTCCAAATCGCAACATTAAGCAAATATATCCAACTATCCTGTCGATTCTCCTCCATATATGTAGGTCAAGTAGTTTTTTCAGCCAAATGTTTTTCCACAAATTTATTCACATAAAAAAACAAGTGATACCAACATATCAACAGACTTATCCACATCATCCACAGTTTTCAAAGTTTTTTTTCCACATAATTGTTTGTTAAATAGACACAATATATTGATATAGTTAATGTTATACACAACTTATCCACAAATTGTGCATAAGTACGAACGTTCCCTATTGACAACTCTCATTATTCCTGTTAAAAAAATCCTCTTTTCTTGTCGAAGAAAAGAGGATTTCATTTTATTGCTTATTTAGTTCCAGCTTTTAAGCTCTAATCCTGGTAAACCGTTCATCGATAAATCACCCGTTTTTCCAGCCGTAAACTTAGAACTTCCTGCTGCCGCAATCATCGCTGCATTATCTGTACATAGTGCAATTGGTGGCACATAAAAAGGAATGTTTTCTTTTGTAAATGTTTCTTCAAGCGCCTGACGGAGTCCTTTATTTGCAGCAACTCCACCTGCCGCTATTACCTGTTTCACGTTAAACTCTCTTGCGGCACGAAGTGTTTTTTTTGTTAATACTTCAATAACACTTTGTTGGAATCCAGCTGCTAAATGGTTTGGATTAATTTCTTCCCCACGCTGCACTGCATTATGCTGATAATTGATAACGGCAGATTTCAAGCCGCTAAAACTGAAATCATACGATCCTTCTTCCAACCACGATCGTGGAAATGGCACTGCTCCATCGCTTTCATTTGCTAGCTTGTCAATATGTGGTCCGCCTGGATAAGGAAGATTTAGCACTCGTGCTACTTTGTCGTAAGCTTCACCAGCAGCATCGTCTCGCGTTTCTCCAATTAGTTCAAACTGACCTTCTTCTTTCATTAACACTAGCTCGGTATGTCCGCCAGATACTACTAACGCTAAGAGTGGGAATTCCATCGGCTGTACAAGTGCGTTTGCATAAATATGACCTGCAATATGATGTACTCCGACTAACGGAAGTCCATTCGCAAAGGCAAAAGCTTTCGCTGCATTTATCCCTATTAAAAGTGCTCCTACAAGTCCAGGTCCTTCTGTAACTGCTACAGCATCCAATTCATTCGGTGTCATATTCGCTTGTTTTAATGCTTCTTCCAACACAATCGTAATTTGTTCTACATGATGTCTAGAAGCAATTTCTGGCACAACTCCTCCAAAACGTTTATGACTTTCGATTTGAGAAGCGACTACGCTAGATATAATTTCTCGGCCATTTTTTACAATCGAAGCTGCTGTTTCATCACAGCTCGTTTCAATTCCTAATATATATTGATCTTTTATCATTTGAACTCCACCCACATCACTAGTGCATCCTCTCCGGTATCTACATAATAATTTTTCCTAATCCCGCCATCTTGGAAACCTAGTTTATAATATAAGTTTTTGGCTACTTCGTTCGTTACACGTACTTCTAATGTCATCAGTACAACTTTCTGTTCAAGGACAATTCGAATAGCTTCTCTCATTAATCCTTCCCCAATTTTCTGCCCTCGCATACGTTCCGCAACTGCCACATTCGTAATATGGCTTTCATCCATTACAAGCCACATTCCGCAGTAGCCAATAATTTCATTCTGCTCCGTCTCTGCAATAACATAGTAGGAATATAGGTTTGTCGTCATTTCATGCTCAAATGCTTCTCGCGTCCAAGGAACCGTAAAAGCCTCTTCTTCTATAAGCAAAATTTGATCAATATCTTCTAATGTCATTTTTCGATAGGTGATTAGTTGATTATTTTCCATTTTTCTTCTGCTCTTTCATCCAGTTTGCTTCGGCCTCTGTCACTCGTAAATACTCTGGCACAGTCGCATGGACTTCCGTTGCCTCTTGTTTTTTCGCAAGTTCGATTAATACAGCTGCACTTGGCAAAGATAATGCTGCGGTTGCATATTGCACCTTATCTCCAAGTACTTCTTTTATTTGCTCCCAATGGATGCTTACGTCCATTCCGACGAATAAAACCGGTTGCCCCATTTCATCGAGCGTTTCCAAAAGATCTTCAAGAGACATATGCGATTCCTTCACTGTTTCTCCGTTCATATAAATACCAGCAAACACATTGCCACGTCTCGCGTCCATGATGGAACAAACGACTCCATTGAAAAACGGCGCATTCCCAGCTAAAACTTCTAAACTAGAAACGGACATGATCGGAATATTAAGCGTCCAAGCTAATGTTTTTCCGATTGTTACTCCAATACGAACTCCTGTGTATGAACCAGGTCCTTTTGCAACAGCAATTGCGTCGATTTCATTCGCTTGAACACCTGCTTTTTTTAGCAATTCTTCAATCGCTGGCATCGTACCAATTGAATGTGTAATTTTCATACCTGACTTGTACTCTGCAAGTACTTGTTCATCTTTCATGACAGCTACCGCTAGCGGTGTATGTGATGTATCTATCCCTAACCAAATCATCCAAAAAGCTCCTCGCATAATTGTTCATATCGTTTTCCAAAAGGTTCAAACGTAAAATTTCGTTTGTCATCTTCTACTCGATGTATCTGAATCGCCAAACGTTCTGACGGTAAATCTTCTTTTATTAGGTGAGCCCATTCAATAATACTCACTGCTTCTCCGTAAAATAGCTCGTCCCATCCTAAATCTTCATCGCTATTTGCTAAACGATACACATCTAGATGATTCAAAAATAGTCTTCCTTCATATTGCTTCAATATCGTAAACGTTGGGCTATTCACATTGCGTGTAATTCCAAGCCCCTTCGCCACACTTTTCGTAAATGTTGTCTTCCCTGCCCCTAAGTCTCCTTCTAATGTGAGCACATCTGCAGGCGCTAACAATGTCGCCAGTTTTCCAGCAAGCTGTTCAGTTTCTTGCTCCGAATTAATCATCCGTTCATATATCATCGGTCGCTTTCCTTTCAAGTACTGTTCTATTTGCTTTCTATTATAAAGAAATACGTAGCGGAATGTAAGTGTTGCGTATTAGAGGTGGATAAAGAGGGGAAATGTTCAAGTGGTTTCCGACTTGCTCTAAGCTTAAAATTGAGCTATATGTTAAACGTGAAAATTAAGAAATACCGTTAATTTCAGCTTGGAATGGAATCCATTCTAAACATTTATATAATTTTGTATTCAAAAAAAATACTATCTCCCTTAATTCACAATTAAACATAGTGTTTTTAAGTGAATTAGAGAAATAGTATATTTACATAACAAATCGTAGAAGTTGTTCTACAGCTTCTTTTCCAACATGCTCCCATTTGTTTTTATTTGATATTTGTCCATCCGTATCAAGTGGCTCTTGGAATTGATTAAACCCACTTGCACTGAGTAAAGAATTTCCATCGCTATCCAAGCCTATATTTACGACATGCTTAATAACAAAAGGCCTTTGAAATTTTATGTACGCTCCGCTTTCATCGAGTTCGCCCTCTACTACAAGAAAAGGTATTCTCAAATAAATTGTTTCACCGCCTTCTCTCCATAAAATGGAGTCAAAACTCCCCTTATGATATTCCCATCCCCCTCCCAAACAATAGCCCAAGCTTTTAATGCCATCTCTTACATATCCAAAGTAAGTATTTTTTCCTTCAAGATCAGTTTGTAATTCAATCACACTCATCCACTCCCTTATTATCTTTCCGTAACATTATTACCTCAAAATCAATTAATAATACGGATAGGTAGATCTAAAATCCATTTTTCTTCAATTAGAATAACCTTTGATTTCCGTTATGGCGAACACAATCCTTGTATAACAAAACGCCACAAAAGTCTGTGATTACTCCGTTCATAACATACCAATTATATAAATATATCCCCACATATCTTTCAAAGAAAAAGACCGCTTCATGTTTTCACATTGAAACGGTCCCTTCTTATATTGAATGGTATGTTCTTTCTCTTTTATCAAACCCGATAAGTCTCTCAACACCCAAAGACTTTAAACTTTCTGTATTTACTAAAGTATATTTTCCTAAGTCATCCGGGAAATGTGAGTCGGAGGAAACCGTAAATTCTACTCCTTTGGCAACTAATGTTTTCAAAAATGCTGGCCCAGGGCACATTTCTTTTACAGGATATCTATAAAATAACCCAGCATTCACTTCTGTTGCAGTATTCGTTTCTACAAGTGCACTTGCAATTCGTTCATACCACATTTGATTAAACGCCTCATCCTCTACTTTATAGCCAAATACTTTTAAGTTATCTAAATGAGCAACAAAGTCAAACATACCTGAACGAATTGCTTGTTCAACTGTTTCAAAAAAACGTTCGTAAAGCACTTTTAAGTCTACCTCTTCAAATTTATTTGCTGTTTGGGGATTATCAAACCCCCAGCCATCTACAAAATGAATGGACCCTATGACATAATCCCAAGGCTGATTTTGAAGCAATTCCGCAAGTTCCCGTTCACAGCCTACAAAATAGTCAGCTTCTATCCCAAGCTTCAACTCAACGCCTTGCTCACTCCAGCGTTTCTTCTCCTGTACAATGAAATTTGTAAAATCGTTCATATTTTCAGTCATCACTTTCCCAAGCCAATCCGACTGTAACTTTCCAATTGGATCATTCTCATCTAACAACATATTCTTCTCAAAATAATTCTTCGTCTCTTTAAAACGATATAAATGATCGACAATACCTACCTCTTTTAACCCTAGCTGCTTTGCTTTTTGCAAATAAAGATCAAGCCATTCTTGACTAAAACAACCTTTGTCCAATCTATTTTTCAATGCATCAACTTGCCATTTCATATATTCCTTCGAATTTTTATCAAGGTCCTCACTTTGCCTAAAAGAATTAATAGCCTTCGCAGTTCGATCTAACCAACCAAATGAGTATGGTCCTTCTTCTAAATGCACATGATAATCTATTTTCATTATCTTTGTCCTCCGTTCGTACACACCCATATATTTCGAAACACTTCCCAATCCGCAGGACAGCTTTCATTACAAATCACTTCTGTTAATTCAGATATTTTACATATTGTATAAAATGATTTTTGTTTTATTTTACTAGCATCTGCTAACAATATTCGAAACTCACTTTTTTCCACCATTTTAGAAGAAACGAGCGACTCATCTAAATCATAGTCATATGCAATACCGCCATCCATGCCACCACAAGATAAGAAAACTTTGTCTATACTCATTTTGTCCAGCCATTCTAATGTCATCGCACCTGCAACAGACGATTGCGTTGGATTTGTTAAACCACCGAGTAAAATAACTTTCCCTGTCATTCGTTGCTCTTCCATCGCCAAGTTAAATCGTTCAGCTGCCGCAATGGAGTTTGTTACAACGGTTACATTACTCACTTCCTCCACAAAATCTGCAATATGAACGGTTGTTGTTCCAACATCCACTGCAATAATATCTCCATCCGAAATTCTTTGGGCTGCCATCTTTGCAATTTGACGTTTCGCTTCTTTTTGCATGTCCAGCTTTCGCAAAAACTCCGGCTCTTTACGCAAATTCAAAAACTTCACAGCACCGCCATGCACCCTTGTTAATAAATGCAGTACTTCTAATTCAGCAAAATCTCTACGAATCGTTTCAGGTGCAACTTGAAGCTCATCTGCAATTTCAGCAACAATTACCTTCTTGTTGTGTTGTAATTTATCCAAAACATACGCATGTCTTTCTACTTTCGAAAAAGTCATGTTAACTCAATCACATCTTTTGGTGCAACATAGCATTCATAAGCTTTTCCAACTTCAAAATGCTGCGCACGTTGATGAAGCTGTTCAACTGAATAAGTTCTGTCTCCTGCTTGAAATACAGTTCGGATAACATTTCCACTCATTACAGATTCCTTTGCAATACCAATCATATAAAAATCATCTGCTTCCATTTTCACATGAATTGCTTCGGGTCTAATCGCAAATTTGGCACCTTTACCTGGCAATGTCTTGCCAATCATTTTCTCCAGCTCCTGACGTGAAAACACATTATAATGTCCGATAAAGTTAGCGATAAACTCGGTTTTAGGCTTCGTATAAATTTCAGTTGGAGTTCCTATTTGCGCTATTTCTCCTTTATTCATAACTAAAATCTTATCCGAAACAGCCATCGCTTCCTCTTGGTCATGTGTTACTAAAACCATCGTCATCCCCAGCTCCATTTGAATAGAACGTAAATCCGATTGTAATTTTTTACGAATTTGTGCATCGAGTGCACTTAAAGGCTCGTCTAATAACAATACTTTCGGACGCACAATAAGCGCACGAGCAAGTGCAACGCGTTGCTGCTGTCCGCCTGATAGCTCATGAGGATACGCATCCGCTTTTTCAGTTAAATGTACAATATCCAATATTTCTTGCACTTGTTTTTCTATTTCTTTTTGCTCCATTTTTTTCATCTTCAAACCAAAAGAAACATTTTCTTTCACAGTCATATTTGGAAACAAAGCATAGGATTGAAACACCATCCCTACTTCCCGGTTTTTCGGCTGAATGCGGGTCATATCTTTTCCTTCAATTTTCACTACTCCAGCAGTTGCATCTGTTAGCCCAGCAATAATTCGTAAAATCGTACTTTTCCCACATCCACTTGGACCAAGCAATGTGACAAACTCCCCTTTTTCAATCGTCATATCAATATTAGATAACACCGTAGAAGTACCGTATTTTTTATGAAGACCTTCAATCACAACATAGCTCATGTATTTGCAACACCCTTCGATCGTTTAGTTAACACAGAAATTGTAATTGTTAATATCCCCATCAATACTAGGTAAACAAATACTACTGCACTCGCAATATGGCCGCTCGTTTCTAACTTTTTCACCAAATATATTTGCACTGTTTCAAAACGAGACCCTACAACTAAGTTAATAAGAACAAATTCACCGAACAAAACGGAGAAAGACAATAATGCCCCGGCAAATAATCCTGGATACACCGATGGCAATAAAACCTTCAAAAACGATTGCACTTTAGAAGCACCTAACAACTCCGCTGCATCTAATAACTGCCTTGCATTCACATTACGCAAACTATTTCGTGTGCTTTGATAAATATACGGCAATATTCCTATCACATACGCCCCTAAAACAACGAATACCATCGGCACACCTATTTTCGAATATGCACGTATTAAACCTACTGCCAAAATAACACCTGGAAATGCATACACCATAACTACTATTGCTTGAATCCACTTCTCATACTTCGGAAAATAAAGAACAATAACAAAAATAGCTGGTACGACAAACAAAAATGCGATGACGACTGCTCCACCCGACAAAAGGACAGTTCTTCCAAACGCTTCGATGAAATTCATATCTTGAAACAATGTAGAAATCCATTTAAACGTAATACCTTCTGGAAAAATAGTTTTGTTCCATTTTGTTGCAAAAGCATAAAGAGAAGTAGCTAATATAGGAAAAAACAAGTAAAGAACTAGAATGACAAAAAACAGATCAGGCAATCCTCTTTTTTTCACTATAAATTCCTCCTTGTCTTTTTAATGCTCCACTCACTTAACAGCATCGCTGTAATCATCGTTACCCCAAGTAAAACGGCAATCGCACTTGCAAGCTCCGGTTGTGCGAAAATATCTCCTGTTAATAATGCCCCGATTCTAATAGCAACTAAATTATACGAACTGCTCGTTAAGGCATAGGCTGATGCATAGGCTCCCATTGCATTGGCAAATAAAATACTAAACGTCCCAACAATCCCAGGAAGCATAATAGGAATTCCTATCTTTCTCCAAAACTGAAAAGGAGAAGCACCCAACAACGCTGCCGCTTCCTTCCATTGCTGCTGAATACCGTAATAGATTGGATAGAGCAACATTAACGAAAGTGGTAATTGAAAGTAAATGTATATAAGTAATAAGCCACTCCAACTATATAAAGAAAAAGATGAAAAAGAATCTATTCCCCATTTTTCAAATAACAATGTAAAAAGCCCACTATTTCCAAGCAATATGATAAACGCAAATGCCAAAGGAACACCTGAAAAATTGGATGTTAAATTCGAAATAACTAAGATCCGTTCTCGTACAGGCTCTGAAAAACGCATCATGGCATACACAGCAAACAATGTAACAACAAGTGCTACTACTGCGGAAACCGCCGAAAGTGTAATACTATTTTTAAATCCTTGGAGAATATAACTATTCGTAAATACTGTTTTATATTGCACAAACGTGAAGCCACCACTATTACTAAAGCTTGAGATTACCATATACAGCAACGGGACGATAAAAAATAGAAGAAGCAATACGACAAATGGCATGAGCAAAAACAACGACTGCTTTTTCGTAGACAATAAAATCCCCTCTTTCTATACTTTCTAAAAAAAGAGGCACTAGGCCTCTTTTAGCGAACATACACCATCGAGAAGAAGAGGAACCATCTCGTCTGAAGGCTTTATATTTAACAAATGACATACTAAAGGAGCTACTTGAAGCTGAGAAACGATTCCCTCATGAACACCCTTTTTCACTTGATTGGACAAAACAAACATCGGTACATGTCGATCTTCCACCGTATTGCCACCATGATTGCCATCACTCGTCATCCCATGATCTGCCGTCACAATAACCTCATAGCCTTGCTCCAAACACTTCGGAATGAATAAAGAAAGAATTGCATCCACAGCTAATACGCGATTACGATACTCTTTCGAATCCGCCGTATACTTATGCCCATCATCATCCACATTCATCGGATGAATATATAGAAAATCTGGTTGCTTCTGATCCATTAACCAAGCTGCCTCTGCAAATAAATGACTATCTGGATAATGATCTTCAAAATAGAACAGTCCATTTTCAATAGGACGCTCCATCTCTAATTGAATACGATCTTCAAAATGATTAAATGGCGCTCGATTGTACAGTTCACTCACCCAATAGTAAGCAGCAGCAGCGGTAGTTTTCCCGCTGCTTTTTGCTAGATGGAACAAACTTTGTTGCGTAGATAATCGCACCGTTGCATTGCTCGTAACACCATGAATAATTGGTGGAGTTCCCGTTAAAATCGTTTCATACAAAGGACGAGACAAAGATGGTACTTCCGAGCGTACTTCAAAGCGTGCTGCCGCATCTCTTTCTACTAAATGTTGCATATATCCCATATGTGTACATGCTGTATCATAACGAAGAGCATCTACTACAATAAGTACTACTTGATTATTTGACATGAATTAAAACCTGATCTTGCCACATTTGTGGAATTTGTTTTGTCGTCTCTTCCCAAGCTTTTTGATCCTTCACCGGACGAGCATTTTCATACATTTCCTGTGGTAATAGTAATGCTTCAACTTCTGCTGACAACTTCACATTTTCACGAATTGGGCGCGCATACCCTTTTGCAAGATTTTCTTGTCCAGCATCCGATAAAATATATTCACGCGTTAACATTGCAGCATGTGGATTTTTTGCGTATTTATTAATAACCGTTGCATAACCCGAAATGACAGAAGCCTCTGATGGAACAACCACGTCAAAACGCGTTTCATCAATTTGGCTACGGTAACCTAATGAATTGAAGTCCCAAAGAACTGCTACATCGATTTCGCCTTTTTCTAAATTAGCAACAGTAGGGTCCCCTTGAAGACGACCTTGCTTAGCAAGTTCTGCAAAGAAATCAATTCCCGGTTGTAAATTCGTTTCATCTCCACCAAATGCGTACGCAGCAGCTAAAATAGCAAACTGAGCTTGGTTCGCAGCCAACGCATCTCCAATACTTACTGTATAGTCACCATTTTTCAAATCGTCCCATGACTTCGGAGGATTCGAAACATTATTCGTATCTGTTAAAAATGAAATAGTTCCTGTGTATCCTAAAACCCAGTCCCCATCATCGTCTTTAGCCCAGTCTGGAACGTCATCCCAATAAGAAGTTTTATAAGCTAATGTCAAATCTCTATCCTCTGCAATTGGCCCAAATGCAATACCAACATCTCCAATATCTGCAGTTGCATCGCTCTTCTCTGCTTCAAACTTTGCCAGCTCTTCAGCACTAGACATATCTGTATCCGAATGCTTCAAGCTATACTCTGATCCTAGCTCTTCCCAAGTTTCTACCCAGTTCGCCCAAGTATCTGGCATCCCAACAGAGTTTACTGTTCCTTCTTCCTTCGCCTTTTTAGTAATTTCTTCAAGCGTCAATTCATTTCCTTCGACACCCGCATCTCCAGAACTATCCGAACAAGCTGCCAACATCGAAATAGCTAACATACCAACCAAACTTTTTTTCCAGACATGATTAAAAGCCATTAAGTAGAACCTCCATTTGTTTGTGTTTGTTTTTATTTGCTTACAAGTATAACTATAGAAAATAAACATTAAGCAAGTGTGTAGCTGTTAATAATGTTACGTAAAGATTGTTGAGGAAATGTTAAGCTGAAGGAAATGATGTTGCCGGACTCACAACAAGTTATGCGAAACTCCTACTTATTTATTCCTAGCTTATATACAAATTAAAAATCCACATTCCAACATCACGAAAATGTTGGAATGTGGATTTTTAATTATTCATATACCGTTAATTCAGCACTTTAATTTTCACCTTTTTAACTCCCCACTCCATTGCATTCTCATGCGATGGAATGAACACATCGATTTTATTTCCTTTAATAGCCCCTCCAGTATCACCAGCAATTGCCTCCCCGTATCCTTCCACCCAAACCTTTGTGCCAAGCGGGATAATTCGTGGATCTACGGCAATTACTTTCTGATCTGGATTGGAACGTAAGTCAATTCCATAAGCCGTTGTCCCAGAACAACCTGTACAATAGGCGGTATACGCGGTTGCCGTTACAATCATTTCTTCCTCCACCGCTTCCTCTACAACAGTTGGCGTAAACACGGTCGCTACTTGCTGATTTTCCTCAGCCTGAACAACCGCCGCCTCTGTTCCATCATCACTTACAATTAATACATCTTCAGGATAAATTAAATCCCCCGTAAGATTGTTCCAGCTCATAAGCGACTCTAATGGAATATTGTGATTGACTGCAATCCGATACAAATTATCTCCTGCCACGACTGTGTAAGTTTCCGGTTCTTTCTGAAAATAGTCATCCGTTATTTCATCTAGGCGATCAATAGTAGACTCCCCATCATAGGCAATAGTTAATTCGACATTGCTTGGAACAATAGATAAAACATCAAATGCTTTCGCTACCGAACTTGTTGAAAAAGTTAAGAGTATGCTGAACAAAATAATTCTAAATTTCAACATAAAGTTCCTCCTTTAGAAGTAATTTGACTCAGTATTGCCCTAAAACTTTGAAAAACAAACATTGTCATAAAATAAAAAGAAATACCGCACAATAAAAAGCTACTAATCATTCAATTAACGAATGATTGGCAGCTTTCAACTCACCATATTAAACTTGTATATTCTCCACGATTGTCGCAATTCCCATACCACCTGCAATACATAATGTTACTGCACCGTATTTTTTCCCAGTGCGTTCTAACTCATGTATTAATTTCGTTAATAAAATTGCACCAGTGGCACCAATCGGATGACCCATTGCAATAGCTCCTCCATTTGGATTTACTTTGCTATAATCCAATCCTAACTCATTTATGCATGCAACAGCTTGTGAAGCGAATGCCTCATTTAACTCCACAATATCTAAGTCAGCAATTGTTAAGCTAGTTTGTTTCAAAGCCTTTAATATAGCGTAAACTGGTCCCATTCCCATCAAGTCAGGTGAACACCCTACTGAAGCTTGAGCAATGATTCTTGCTTTTGGTTTGTATCCACGTTTTAGCGCCTCATCTTCGGACATTACTAATAGTGCTGCTGCCCCGTCATTACGCCCACTTGCATTTCCTGCTGTTACGGTTCCACCTTCTTTAAAAACTGGTTTTAATGCTGCCAATTTTTCTAAAGTAGTTTCTCTTGGATGCTCGTCGATTTTAAACTCAATAATACCTTTACGAGTTTTCACTGGGTAAGGCACAATCTCTTTTTCAAACAATCCTTTATCCATCGCATTTTCCGTTTTTTCTTGACTACTTAGTGCAAATTCATCTTGAGCCTGTCTTGAAATACCATACTTTTCAGCAACATTTTCTGCTGTAACTCCCATATTCAAATCGCCGTAAATTTCTCTTGGCTGCGAGCCTGGCTGACTTGCAGTATTCGGATCTTTCAGCGATACATCTCCAGACTTTGCACCAAACCTCACATTGTTCACATAGTATGGTGCAGTGCTCATCGACTCCGCTCCGCCAGCAATAATAATATCGCTTATACCCGTCTGAATTTGTTGTGTTGCAGAGTTAAGAGCTTGTACTCCAGACCCACATTGACGATGAACCGTATAAGCTGGTGTCTCTACCGGAATACCAGCACGAATCATAGCGATCCTCGCGACGTTTGAGGCATCTGCACTTTGTTTCGCCTGGCCTAAAATAACTTCCTCAACAGCATCCTTATCTAAATTCGTGCGCCGTATCAATTCTTCTATGACATGTGCGCCAAGAAAATCTACCGTTTCATTTCCAATACTCCCACCTAGTTTCCCTATCGCTGTACGCACTGCATCTACGATTACTACATTTCGCAATTCATCATCCCCTAAATAAAATTCACTCTGAATACTTTTATTTATTCAAAAAAACCTGCTTCTGTTTTCTCCCTTACCTCTTCGATTGTTACACCTGGCATTAAATCCACTAATTTCAATTGCTTATTTACGACTTTAAATACCGCTAATTCTGTAAAAATCATATCCACATTTCGTGTTGATGTAATCGGATATGTACAATGTTTTAATAGTTTGCTAGTGCCATCTTTCGATGTATGACTCATTGTGACAAACACTTTCTTTGCCCCCACCAATAAATCCATGGCACCGCCGACCCCCATAATATTCTTTCCAGGAACTGCCCAGTTTGCAATAACTCCTTCTTGATCCACTTGAAGTGCACCGAGAATCGCTACATCCACATGTCCTCCGCGAATCATTGCAAAAGAGTCCGAGCTATTAAAATAAGACGCACCTACTGCTTCCCCTACTGGTATTTTTCCTGCATTAACAATATTCGGATCGATATCTGCCTCTTCCACATCCGTTACTCCGAGTAAGCCATTTTCCGTATGCATATAAATATCTGCCGCATCCATATACTCCGCAACAAGCGTTGGTATGCCAATTCCAAGGTTCACGACACAAGGTCCTTCTAATTCATCTGCAACCCGTTTCGCGATTAAATGCTGCATATCTTCTTTACCACTCATTTGTTCGCAACCCCTTCCTTCGTCAGCACTTGTTTTGCCTCAATGATCATATCAACATATAAAAAAGGTGTGATAATCTCCTCTGGATTCAGCTCTCCTGGCTCCACAATTTCATCTACTTCTACGATTACTTTTTTTGCTGCTGTGGCCATTAACGGATTAAAATTACGGGCAGTTTTATAATAAACAAGATTGCCAAGTGTATCTGCCTTATGCGCACGAATTAAAGCTACGTCCGCACGGATCGCTTTTTCAAAAATATACGTCACTCCATCAATCTCTCGCTCTTCTTTTCCAATTGCAAGGTCTGTTCCAACAGCAGTTGTCGTATAATAGCCACCTAACCCTGCCCCTCCAGCACGTAAAGATTCTGCCAACGTTCCTTGAGGAAGCAATTCTAACTCTATCTCCCCTTTTTGATATTTATCACCGATATCTCTATTACTCGTAAAATAAGAGCCAACACCTTTTTTTATTTTGTTTTGATTCAATAAAATACCAAGCCCTTTACCAGACTCACCAAGATTATTGCTAACAATCGTAAGATTCTTCACATCTTTTTTCGTTAATCCTTCTATTAATGATAGAGGAGCCCCTACTAATCCAAAACCACCTACTAAAACGGTGTGCCCACTTTCCACACATGCTAAAGCTTCTTCAATACTTTCTGTAACTTTCGACATACTTTCCACTCCTTAATCTAACTTCTTCTACACTTATCGTACGTTAATCGTACGATTTGTTTTTATTCGTACAATCTATGTATTTATCATAACAAAATATTCCGAAAAGTCTAATAAGAAAGTGTTTGCAAAATAGATTTTATTGTCGTACGATATGCGTACACATAGATTTTATACGTATTATTTCACTTTATAGGAGGGGTACATTTGTCGACAGAAAGATTGGACGACCTTAAAAAATCGGGGGATTATATTCAATCATTAGAACGTGGCTTACAAGTGATTCAAGCATTTTCACAGGAACATCAAGCATTGACAGTTAGCCAAGTTTCAAAAATAACAGGACTTAGCAGACCTACAGCACGAAGAATGTTACTAACACTAGAACATTTGGGATTTGCAGAATCTAGCAATGGCATGTTTACATTAACAGCCCGTACCCTTTCACTTGGCTATGCTTATTTATCTTCCAATAATAAGTGGAGCATTGCACATTCATTTATGCGTGACTTTGTCAATAAAACTGGGGAATCCTGCTCGATTTCTATATTAGATGGGACAGATATTATTTATGTTGCACGTGTTTCAACAAAACGAATTATGTCCATTAACATAGACGTCGGTTCACGCCTACCTGCTTACGCGACCTCAATGGGCCATGTTCTACTTGCCTATTTACCAAAAGCAGAACTCGAAAAATACCTTGATACTATTAAATTCGAAAAGTTTACAGAGAAAACAATAGTTGATAAAAAGGGGTTGCTTACTACGTTACAGAAAGTTCGGGAGCAAAACTGGGGTGGTGTTGATCAACAACTGGAGGAAGGACTTAGTTCCATTGCAGTTCCACTTTACGATGCTACTGGAAAAGTATTTGCAGCCTTTAACTGCTCCGTTCACGCTGGACGAGTGTCGAGGGAAATACTAAACAATGAATTTTTGCCATTACTTCAAGACAACGCTGAAAAAATTAGTCAAGCAATGGCAATTACAAATAACTCAAAATACGTGTAGGAAAGTGAGAAGAATAGTTATGGAAAAAACTGCCTTACTAATCATTGATGTACAAGAGGCAATGTTCTTAGAACAAAATCCTGTGTTCGATTCGAAAGCACTTATACTTAATCTAAAACAACTTATATCAAATGCACGAGAAAATAATATCCCTATCATTTATATTCAGCATAATGCTCCAATCGGGAGAGCTTTGGAAAATGGTTCCGAAGGTTGGCAAATATATAATGAAATTGCCCCATTTAATATGGATACAATTATTCAGAAAACAACACCGGATTCATTTTATAAAACAAATTTACATGAAGAACTGCAAATACTTTCAATTGAACACCTAGTACTTGCAGGTATCCAAAGTGAAGTCTGCGTAGATACTACTTGTAGAAATGCCTATAGTTTAGGTTATGATATCACTCTTGTTACAGATGCCCACAGTACTTGGGATTCGAAGGAGTTATCTGCCCAACAGATTATTGATCACCACAACAAAGTATTAAGATGGTTTGCTAAAACTCAAGAAACTAAGGATATTACTTTTAGCTAAAGCTTTTATACCAAATCCCATAAGCACTAATCCTACGAGCAAATTTAATACTTTCAGAACAACTGGAGCTAAAAATACCGTTAGGAAACTGCCTAATATAGAAATAGTAGTTAAGAATAAGAAGGTAGATAACAACGCACCTAATCCGAAAAAGTAGATATCTAGTTGCCCGATTTTTTCTTCTACTATTTTAGTAGAAAAAACACCAGCCCAAAAGATGATCGTTAATGGATTGGACAGCGTTAAAATTAATGTTTTCCAAAAAACACTCTCCATGCTTTGTTCAGAAAGGAAATCTAAACTTGGCATGAGAGTCACTCCGAAAAATCCTACTACATTGCTCAATCCAAAAACAATAAGTACTCCTGCTCCGAAATACAGCATCATTTCCTTTGCTTTTTTATACGTATTCAGCAAAGCCCCTATCCCAAATATAGCTGCGAGTATAAATAGAGCATCAATTATAACTACTCCTACGACACCAATTTCAGCTGCCCAAAATCCGGATGCAGCCGCAGTTTGAAAAATAAATACACAAATAGGACCTACAGCAATCTGTAGCAACATTCCAAATCGAAAACCTCTCCAAATCATCCGCCATTCTCCTACCTGTTTAAAATTTCTTTCAACGTAGACAAAACAATCGAAGTGTTAGACTTCTGAACCCCCTTTATATCTTTTAATTTATTACTCAAAAAATCCTCTAATTCAGTCGTATCCTCGATCAATACTTTTAACATATAATCATACTTGCCTGCCATATGATGACACTCAATCACTTCGGAAAATTGAATAATTGCTTCTCTGAAATGTTGAATACTAGCCGAATGATCAATATTCACAAAAATTATTGCTAACAATTTATAGCCCATTTTTTCGCGATTTACTTTGACTGTATATTGCTCAATAATCTTTGATTCTTCCAGCTTTCTAATCCGTTCCGAAACTGCAGGTATAGAGAGGTTTACTTTTCGACTTATATCAGATGCAGTCGATCTTCCATTTCGCTTCAAAGCATCTAAAATTTGTCCATCAATTATATCCATCGGTCATCTTCCCTCAACATATTTTTAACTAATTATAGACAACACTTTAAAATTAATAAATAACTAATGTAAAATCAAATAAAAGTTAAAGACTTTTACAATAATGCTTAAGTATATTAAGTCCAACTGTCCATTTAAAATATAATTCTTAACAAATTAAAGCGATACTTATACAGACAATATAAAAAATCCAGGCCCAAATTATATCTGGCCTGGATTACAATTTTATTTCTCAATTTCACCCGTCCAAGAAGACATCCCTTCCGAAACATTCAATACTGTATATCCTTCTTCCACTAAAATCTCACTCGCTTGCTTCGAACGATTCCCACTTTGACAAATAATAATGTAGGAATCCTCTTTACTTAATAGCTCAAAATTACTTTTTTGAAGCTCCGTTAAAGGCTTATTCGCTGCTCCAACGATATGACCAGTAGCATATTCACTAAATTCACGCACATCCACGACTTTATAACCTTCTTTTACCTTCTCTTCTATTTGATCAATAGCAATCGTTTCATATGTACCCTTTTTACTTTCCTCCGTACCACATGCTGCCAGTGCAATGACGGCAATAAAAAGAAGCATAAATAATTTCTTCATTGGAATCCTCCTTAGACTAATAACTACATATAACATAATATACCCTCTAAGGTATTCGATTGTCTAATAGCCCAATCCATACTTGCTTCTCTTTAAACTTTGGAACATCTTCCCTATAATGAAAAACATAAGGGGGATTTCAAATGCCAATCTACAACAAACTAGTCCGAGATCTAATACCACAAGTAATAGAAAAATCTGGAAGCAAGGTCACTACACGCATTTTAGATAAATCCGAATATCTTACAGAATTTAAAAATAAATTACACGAAGAAGTACAAGAATATACAGACACAGACAATCGCCAAGATGCATTAGAAGAACTTGC
This sequence comes from Psychrobacillus sp., assembly GCF_032154225.1. Taxonomy (GTDB): domain Bacteria; phylum Bacillota; class Bacilli; order Bacillales_A; family Planococcaceae; genus Psychrobacillus. The sequence goes on along the minus strand of NZ_JALDYF010000010.1, from coordinate 32,988 downwards.
AGATATTTTAGAAATAATCCATGCTGCTCTTTCTATTTATGAAGCTACCTTTGAAGAATTAGATAAAATCCGAGTTGCCAAAAAAGAAAAGCGTGGTGGATTTGAAGAGGGGATTTATTTGATAGAGGTTGAGGATAAATAAGAGTTCGGTAAGTGACAGCATCACATACCAAACTCTTTAACGTCTTAATTTAATTACCTAGTAAAGTGCAGTACGCTATGGAAACAGAGGGCAACAAAGTACCAGCGTTTACAATTCTAAGTCCAGTTACAAATTAACGCTTTCTATAGTAACTACCGTATTCGTTTCCGCAGCTTCTATAATACCTAGAATTACCTTTAGTGCAGAAAGGGCATCATTTCCTGTTACAAGTGGAGGGTGATCTTGGAGAATACTATCAATGAAAGCATCGATTACCCCACTGTTTGTCTGATTGTTATTCGTTTGGATGTTTTCTAAGTGATACTGTACCCTCTCTCCATCCTTTGTAATTACTTCGAGTTGATGTTGATCACTATGGTAGATTTTCAAAATGCCTTTTTGGCAATAAATAATCGTGCTATTGTCTTCTTCGCCATAATAAGTCCAAGAGAAAGAAGCTGTACCTAAACGACCTTTTTTTGTTTTTAAACTACAGACGATATTATCGCATACTTCGATTGGCTCGTTATGTTCATTGACTTTGTCGAGTGCTCCTTGAAATGCACTTACATGCTCGATTTCGTCATCCAATAAATAATGCAATAAATCTACTTTGTGGATTCCTAAATCCCCTGCTACCCCGGGACCAGAACGTTCCTTTTGAAAGAACCATGTAGAATTTGATTTATTGACCCCCCATTGTTCGGGTCCGGAGTGTCCAAATGTTGTTTGAAAAGTGAGCACTTTACCAAGTTCTTCACTCTTTATAATTTCTTTCGCTTTTTGATGAGCTCTTGTAAACCGTTGATTATGATCTACCATTAACTTTTTTCCCGATTGCTTTTGTGCATCGACTATTTCTTGTGCATGTTCCAGTGTTAGCGATATTGGCTTTTCACATAGTACATGTTTCCCGTTTAATAGTGCTTTTGCAGAAAATATATGATGGCTTTCATTGGAAGAACAATCGCTAATTACTTCAATAGAAGGATCCTCTAGTAATTCGTCGACAGAGTGTACTACACTACCACCGAACATAGCTGCTAGTGTTTCTGCACGTTCAGGATTTCGGTCATAAAAGACGATTTCATCTACAAATGGATTCGCTTTATATTCAGGTGCGTGACGCAATTTTGTTATGGAGCCGCATCCAATAATGCCTACTTTAATACCCATATGATCACTTCCTATTCTCTCTTTTGGAATACTACTGCAATAATAATGATTAAACCTTTTACAAACCCTTGTAAATACGGGGAAACGTTCATTAAATTCATCATATTATTTAAAATACCTAAAATAAGCACCCCAAAAAGTGTACCAATAATTTTCCCACGTCCACCTGTCATCCGTGTACCACCAATAATAACAGCAGCAATCGCATCTAATTCATATTGAACTCCTGAACTCGAAGATGAAATAGAATTCAAGCGTGATGTCTCAATAATCGCAGCTACACTTACTAGTAGACCAGCCAAACTATAGACACCAATTTTTATACGGTCCACCCGAATTGCTGAAAGCGTCGCAGCTTTTTCATTGCTTCCAAGCGCATACACATATCGTCCGAAACGCGTCTTGTGCATTAAAATATAAACCAATGCAGTCATAGCGAAAAAAATAATAACAGGGTAATCAAATATCCATAAATCATTATTTGCGATAGCAGTAAATCCCTTCACTTCTCCTGAAACGCTACCGCCTTCTGCAATATACAAGGCAATGGAACGGGCGGCGGCCATCATTCCTAACGTCGCAATAAACGAGGCTATCCTTCCTTTTGCAACCATTAATCCGTTCAAAAATCCTGCAAAGGAGCCTATGACTAATGCAGTGAAAATCCCAAATAATATACTGCCTGAAGCATTTAATGCTAATACCGTAATGACACCGACTAGTGCGAGTACAGATCCGACAGACAAATCGATACCACCTGAAAGCATAACGACTGTCATACCCAATGCAATTATTCCGATAATAGAAACTTGCATGAGTATGTTGAGGAGGTTATTCATATCTAAAAATCTTTGATTCATAATAGATGATCCAATAAAAATAACGATAAACGCTATAATAACGCTGTACTCTGTCCACAACCATGTAAGACGACTTTTTACATTTGAAACTTGCGGACTATATTCTTTTACATTTATATTAGCCAATTTTTTCTACCTCCCTTTTCGAACCAGTTGCATAAGTCATAATTTCTTCTTCCGTAGCTTCTTCTCCATAAAATCTTGCTGTAATTTCTCCTTGATACATTACATGAATTGTGTGACAAATCCTCATTACTTCTGGAGCTTCCGAAGACAAAATAATAACCGATTTCCCTTGTTCAGCGAGTGCTACAATTTGTTGGTAAATTTCTTGCTTAGCCCCAACGTCAATTCCTTGCGTTGGGTTATCAAAAATTAAAATATCTGCTCCGACTTCAAGCCATTTCGCAATAATTACTTTTTGTTGATTGCCACCACTTAGCTTGTCGATTGTAATGCGTGGGTTATGCACTTTAATATTCAGCAATTCTTTATAATGTTGGAATTTTTCCTTTTCTGTACTATCTTGTATAAAGCCAGACTTCTCGAAATTTCCTATGGCCGATAAGCTCATATTATGAATAACACTTAAGTCTTTAATGATCGCATTTTCTTTCCGATCCTTTGGAACAAGCCCCATTCCTGCTTCTACTGCTTTACGTGGGTGATCTATTTTTACAACCTGGTTATTAATCTTTATCTCACCAGTGTATTTTTTTCGATATCCAAATAGGCTTTCAAAAAGCTCTGTTCTACCGTCTCCGGCTAGACCAGTAAAGCCTACTATTTCTCCTTTTTTCACATTAAAATTAATACCTTTAAACGATCCATGACTCGTTAAATTGTTCACTTCTAAAAAAACAGGTCCCAATGAATGTTCCAATGCGAATCTCTCTTGAGAAATCGATTTTCCAACCATTAGCTTTGTTATCGAGTCTAGGTTTTCCTGTTCAATATCGTCCGTCTTAACCATTACTCCGTCACGTAATACGGTATAACGATCACATACTTCTTTGATTTCCTTCAGTTTATGAGAAATATAAATAATCGAGATACCAGATTTCTTTAAGCTCTTCATTAGTTCAAATAAACGATTTACTTCATGCTCTGCTAATGAGGTTGTTGGCTCATCCATAATTATTAGTGTGGATTTATGAAGCAATGCCTTTGATATTTCTATCAGTTGCTTATAAGAAGTTGCTAGATTTCTTACATACTCTTTTGGATCGATGTCCACACCTAGCTTCGCTAAAATGTCATACGTTTGCCGGCACATCTCTTCCACTTTTAAAAAACCCATTTTATTTCGAAGCTCTGAACCTAAAAACATATTTTCATAAACTTTGAGATCTGAAACCATATTTAGTTCTTGATGGATAAAGCTAATTCCCTGCGTCTGAGATACTCTTGGATTATTCATCTTAACTTCTTTTTCGTTTATGTAAATAGTACCGCTATCAGGTTGATGAACTCCTCCTAAAATATTCATCAAGGTGGATTTCCCAGCTCCATTTTCACCTAATAATGCATGAATCTCCCCTTTTTCAATCTGCAATGTCACATTCTTTAAAACGGGTACTCCATTAAATGATTTATTTATATTCTTCATTGCTATAAAAGGATTTGTTGTCATGGCATTCATCCCTCCTTATATAAGAAAAGAGGAAATACAATAATTGTTTACACACCCATTGTATTTCCCGCTATTCATTTAAAATTTTGAATCCGCATTATAGTACTCATCCACGTTTTCCTTTGTTACTTGTGTAGCTTCTTTTACTACGATCGATTCCTTTGGGTCATTACCTTTTGCAATATCCGCCGCAATTTTCACTGCATCTTCTACCATCGTTGGTGAGTAAAGGAATGTAGCCGTAATAAGACCATCAGCTTTCATGTCATCAAATACTGCTTTTCCTCCACCAGCTCCAGTTACAAATTGAATGTCAGTACGTTTAGCTTCTTTAATAGCTTGAAGCACGCCAAGTGCCATACCGTCATCTTGTGTAAATACAGCATCTATTTGTGGATGTGCTTGTAAAATATTTTGCATAACTTCTAACGATTTTTCAGTTGAGAAATCACCACTCTGTGAAGCAACTACTTCCATTCCTGCATTACTTTCCATCGCAGCTTTAAATCCTGATCCACGTTGCTCCGTAACTGAGCTTGGCGGTCCAGTAATTTCTACAATTTTACCTTTTCCATTTAGCTTTTCTACAAAATACTTTCCTGCATTTACTCCGATACCTTCATTGTCTCCTTTTATCACAACTGTAGCTGCATCATTTTCAAGTTCGCGGTCTACAATTATTAAAGGAATACCAGCATCTTTTATTTTTTGACCAACAGGAGAAAGTGCCGCAGATTCAATTGGAAGCATGACAATAACGTCCACACCTTGTGCTATTAAATCGTCTACATCATTTGCCTGCTTGTTTGGATCAGCTGCATTTGTCATCACATATTCAATGCCATCACTTTCTTTCAGTGCTTTTGCTTGCTTTTCTGCACTATCAATTAGTGCCCCCATCCATCCATGTGTTGCGGAAGGTAGAGAAATGCCAATTTTTAGAGTATCATCTTTTTTTCCACCTTCAGAATTTGTACCCCCACTACAAGCTGCCAAACTAAAGATTGCTACTAAAGATAAACATAAAATTAGAAATTTCTTCAACACCGTTCCTCCTTTTTTTTTATAACATGCTCCCCTTTTGTAATCGTTTACATTTAAAACTAAGGGCAACGCTCTATTATTAATGCTTATTAATAACAGAGCGACAATCTTAGTTAACTATCCTTATGTAGACTCTCGAATAACTAATTCATGATCCAAAATGACGCTATCCACTTCATTTCCTTTAATTTTTTCGATCAACATTTCCGCTGCCACAGTACCCATCTTATACATCGGCTGAGCAATAGTTGTGAGGGTCGGATTTGTCATGCTCGAAAAATCAATTTTGTCAAAACCTACTACCGCTATATCGTTTGGCACATGTAATCCAGATGCATTTACTTCTTTTAATGCACCGATTGCCAAAAGATCCGATACCGCAAATACCGCTGTTGGGCGATCCTGTAAAGCCAATATCTTTTTCATAGCTTGTTGTCCATGTTCAAAGCCTAGATGCTTTGTATAAAAGATGTAATCATCATTTAAAGATAAACCGTGTTCTTCTAATGCGCGTTGATAGCCCTCTTCTCTCTGTCTCGAGTATAAAAATTTCCCATCAGAATTCATCAAAGCAATCTTTTTATGACCAATCTGAATCAAATGTTTGACTGCTCGGTAAGAAGCTTCCTCATTATTAATCGTTACGTAGGGAATCCCACTATCGGTACTATACTCACTACATTGTATGATGGAATACTTTTCTGCTAGTACTTTTAATGTTTCGATATTAACGGCTGGATCCATTGAAATAATTCCATCCGCCATCTTTTTCCTAACAAGATCAAAATAAATATTCTCTTTTTCCGGGTTAGAATCTGTTTCGCATAATAAAATATTGTAATTCTGACTGAGCGCAATATATTCGATTCCTTTAATAATTTCTAAATAAAACGGGTTGGATATACTAGGAATTAATATTAAAAAAATTCGACTTTCAGAATTTCTTAGATTCCTCCCTAATATGCTAGGTTCATAATTCAAACTTTTTATAGCCTCTTCTACTTTAATCCTTGTCTTCGACGATACTGTATTTTGTCCGTTCATTACCCTTGATACTGTAGCTACAGAAACCCCCGCTTGTTTAGCCACCTGCTGAATGTTTGTCATCTTAGTATTCTCACTTTCTACGATTTCACCTATAAATTGTAATGAAACCGTTTACATTTTCATATTATTATATTCAGAATTGCTAGTCAATATTTATTTTAAAATTAGAAAAAGCTATTGATTTATTTGCATAATTTATATATGTTTATAATGTAAACGATTACATTATAGTATTTTCTAATAAATAAAGGGGGTAGTTTCATTGAAATTAGGTGTTTTTACCGTACTCTTCTCCGATAAAAATTTCGACGATATGTTAAGTTATGTATCTTCTAAAGGAATAGAAGCAATTGAATTAGGTACTGGAGGATATTCCGGTGATGCTCACTGTAAAGTGGATGAACTATTAAGTGATGACACAAAATTGCAAAGCTTTAAGCAAAAAATTAGCGATCATGGATTAATCATCAGTGCACTTAGCTGTCATTCAAATCCACTGCATCCTCAGAAACAAATTGCAGATCCCGCTGACGAATTGTTTGTGAAAACTATTCATTTAGCATCTAAATTGGACGTTCCTGTCGTTAATACGTTTTCTGGATGCCCAGGTGATCATGAAAATGCCCTTTATCCTAACTGGCCAGTAACTGCTTGGCCTCATGATTTCCAAGAAATATTAAAATGGCAATGGGAAGAAAAACTGATTCCTTACTGGAAAGAAAAAAATGATTTAGCACAGTCACTTAACGTGAAAATCGGATTAGAACTACATGGAGGATTCTCCGTACATACTCCCGGTACACTGTTGCGATTAAGAGAAGCTTGCGGTCCTATGATTGGCGCTAACCTTGACCCTAGCCATATGTGGTGGCAAGGCATTGATCCCATCGAAGCTATTAAAATTCTTGGACGTGAAAATGCCATTCATCATTTCCATGCAAAAGATACAATTATCGATCAGCAAAACATGAACCGAAATGGTCTTACCGATATGACTGACTATGGAAATATGCGTGATCGTGCATGGTACTTTAGATCTGTTGGTTTTGGACACGATCAAAAAACATGGGCAGACATCATTAGTACGCTAAGACTTTACGGATATGATTATGTAGTAAGTATTGAACATGAGGATGGGTTAATGTCGATTGAAGAGGGATTCACAAAAGCAGTTGAAAACTTAAAGCCGGTTATTGTTAAAGATTCCATCGGTCAGATGTGGTGGACATAGTTAAGGTGTTAAGGAACCCAAACAATTCCAGATTGTTTGGGTTCCTTACAGCTTTTACGGCAATAACGTCAGGACAGCAAAGAAATGTAAAATAGACGCTGCTAGCACAAATACATGCCAGACTGCGTGATGATAAGTAAAGCCTCGCCATACATAAAAAATTGCGCCAAATGTATAAAGTACACCACCTACTGCCAGTAAAACTAGTCCTTCTGTCGATATATTCGTCACAAGTGGCTTCCATGCAAATACAAGTAACCACCCCATTACTACGTACATTAACGTCGACGTATGCAAAAAGCGTTTCACAAAAAAGGCTTTAAACACCGTGCCAGCAATTGCAATTCCCCATACGACTCCAAACAATGTCCAGCCAAGTGGCCCTTTCACTGCGATGAATAAAAAAGGTGTATAAGTCCCAGCAATAAAAAAATAAATGGACGAGTGGTCTAGTACCTCAAATACATCTTTTGCTCGACCTGCTGGAAACGAATGAACTAATGTTGAAGAAGCATACAAAATCACCATTGTCGCCCCGAATAACGTAAAACTTACTACATGCCAAGCAGTTCCGTGCATTGCGGAGAATACGATCAAAATCACGAGTGCCGCGACACTTAACAGAGCACCAATCCCGTGAATAATTGCATTAGCTATTTCCTCACGCTTTGAAAATATATGTGTATTGCTCATCCTTACTCAGTCCCATCTAATTCGTTACATACATTTTATCATTTTTCAGCATAAAAAAAAGACATCCGTAAAGGATGTCTTTTTACAATAAACCATATATTTTAATTCTTAGGAATTAAAGTTTTACGATGTTTACTGCTTGTGGTCCACGTTGACCATCTTCAACGTCAAATTCAACTTTTTGACCTTCGTCAAGAGATTTGAATCCTTCGCCTTGGATTGCTGAGAAATGAGCGAATACGTCGTTTCCACCTTCAACCTCGATAAATCCAAAACCTTTTTCTGCGTTAAACCATTTTACTGTACCTTGTGTCATGTAAAAAACCTCCAATATAATTGTGAATAAAAAATTCACATATTACAAAAAGTACCCAATAAACACGATTACTCTTTGTAATATGTGAATTCATTGTTTCTGTTAAGCAATTTAATTATTATCCTTACTATATAACATGTTGAAGCATTTGTCTAGTAAAGTACATCTTTTTATTTTAATTGACATTTAAATCGATGTAATTGACCCCCATTTTTTCGCAAGTTACTCTGCATTTCCCGCCACTCACCGAAAAACGCCAGACATATCAAGCTATTCGTCATACACTTTGGGTACAAAGAAAAATTACTGGAGGCAATTGCAATGAATATTATCAACGTCAGCAACTTAAAAAAAGATTATGGAACGAACAAAGTTTTACAAGGTATAGAATTTCAAGCGAATGCAGGAGAGATCATTGGAGTAATCGGCAAAAATGGTGCTGGTAAATCAACATTCCTAGAAATATTAATGACACTAAAACAATATGATACAGGTACAGTTACACTGTTTGATGAAAATATAAAATCCCTTTCTACAAATAAACTCGAACAAATTCGCAAGCAGATTTCTGCAGTCCTGCAACCAACTCAATTTTATAAAACATTAAAAGTAGAAGAGCTATTAAAATTATTCAAATCCTATTACAAATCAACCGTCGACATTCAAAAAATTATGGAAGACTTCAAGTTGGAGCCTCATCGAAAAAAATACTTCGATAAACTTTCTGGAGGATGGAAGCAAATCGTTAGCTTAGCAATCGCATTTTTATCCGAACCTAAGCTTCTCATATTGGATGAGCCGACTACTGGACTTGATCCACATATGCGCAATATTCTATGGTCTTACATTACGGAGTATAACAAACGAACAGGTGGCACGGTTATTTTGACGACACATAATATGGATGAAATCGAGTTGTACTGCGATAAAGTATTGCTTATCAATAACGGAGTGAATGAATTTTTTGATACAACCGAAGAAATTTTGGCATCTGGCTACAAATCAATCAATGAATTTTATCTTATGAAAGTATCTATTTAAGGGGGAATTAGTATGTTAGCGACACAACTAAAATACGATTTATTAATGTTTTCGAGGGAATTATTTTACTTAGTTTTTACGATCATTGTACCACCAGTAACGTATATTTTCATGGGGCAATTGTTCGGTGACCAAACATATGGCGGCAACTTGAGCTATGCACAAACATACACACCATCATTTATCTTACTTATTACATTCTCTGTTGTTTTCTTTGCCTTTGGATTTGATCAAGTAACACACCGCACAACAGGCGTTGAGAAAAGAATAAGCCTCTCACCTGTTTCTAAAAATATTCTTTTACTGTCAAGTATCACCCGTTCTGTCATCATTACAAGTCTTGGATATGCACTTATTTATATAATCGGTTTGCTTATATATGATCTGCAATTCAACTTATTTAACGTACTAGCTTCTTACGCTTTTTTCATCTTATTGAATGCAGTACTACTTTTACTTGCGTCTGCTATTTATTCTTTTTTCAACAACATGAATAGCGCATTAGTATTTTCCATCGTCATTTTCCAAATCGTTATATTTACAGGTGGATTTGCAATTCCAGTTGCTATGATGCCGAAGTTTGTTCAAGTTATCGCAGAGATTAATCCGTTGTATCATATGAATAATATGTTTATCTCTGTTTGGAACGGGCAACTTTCTATGAACAATAGCACATTCCTTTCCATCGGATACATCATTGTACTAGTTATCGCCTCTTTCATTATTATCCGTTTTATGAATAAACGAAAAATTTAATTAAATCCTTACAGACAATTGGAAACGAACAGTTTACAATTATGTCTAAAGGGGTGTCGAAGATTGAAGGTTTCATTAAATATTGATAGTGATTTTAAAGAAACAAAAGTAAAGATTGAAACGCCTGAATTGGACGATTCGATCCAAGAAATTCTCGATTTTATAAAAGGGCGTGAAACGGAATTCCTTGTTGGAAAAGATGGAGAGATGCAACATATTTTAAAACCAGATGAAATTCACTATTTTCATACCGAAAATGATGGAGTAGTTGCAGTGACATCAACAGGTTCCTTTAAGTTAAAAGAGAAACTCTACGAACTAGAAGGAATTCTTCCCACCAATAAATTCATCCGACTTTCGAAATCTGTCATTGCAAATTTGCATGCATTAAGCCGTTTTGAAGCATCATTTAACGGAACACTTTGTGTATATTTTAAATCGGGTGAAAAGGAATATGTTTCACGAACTTATGTTAATACGATTAAAGAGGCATTAAAGATGAACAGGAGGAAAGGTGAATGAAAACCTTTTTGTTTCGTAGTATGGTTGGTATTTTCTTCGGTGCATTTATCGCAGTCATTTTAACAAATTCTGTTGTACTTTTTAGTGAAAATGATACGTTGGACGGACAATTATTCCTGAAAAACTCACTTGGTTCTATATTTTGTGGCTGGTTTTTCACCGTTAGCCCTCTCTATTTTGAAAATCAAAATTTAAGTCTTGCTCGACAAACAGTACTTCATTTTATCACTGTAAGCATTCTATCTTTTGTCTTATCATTTGGGATCGGTTGGCTTCCCTTCAACCTAACTAGCGTGTTGCTAGCAATTGCATTCTTCCTATGTTTCTATGCAGTTATTTGGATCACGTTCTATCTTTATTTTAAGCGTCAAATGAAAAAACTGAACGCTGAAATAGATTTACTTTGAATGATATAAAAAATACATAGTAAAAAGAGCAACTAGTGCACTACTAGTGATTTATAAAATATTGAAAATGAATTTCAAAAAATATCCAAATTTCAACTCATTTTCGCTACTCGCAATTTTTCCGTCACTAGATGGTTGGATGAAACAGAATCCATTCTATAAATTTATATATTTTCTATCTAAAAATACAGACTCATCAAACTGAGTCTGCATTTCTATTAATCCTCTTCATTTATAATAATTTGACGACCTTTAAATTTTAAGATTAAAGGAACAAGTAACCATGCTGCTGCACCCACGATGAAAACAAGTGATAACGGCTTCGCAAAGAAAATACCAAAGTCTCCATTAGAAATAGTTAACGCACGACGTAAATTATTTTCAATCATCGGTCCTAACACTAACGCTAATACTAAAGGGGCTACCGGGAAATCATTTTTCGATAATAAATAACCTAAAATACCACAGCCAATTAATAAATACAAATCAAACGTTGTATATTGAACTGCATAAACCCCGAAGAAAGAAATTGCAATAATCATTGGCAATAAATACTTTTTCGGCGTTTGAATAATCTTTGCAAAAACACGTACTAACGGCATATTCAGAATCAGTAACATTAAGTTACCGAGGAACATACTTGCGATTAGCCCCCATGCAACTTCTGGATGCTCATCGAAAAGTAACGGGCCTGGCTGAATATTGTACATGATTAATGCTCCCATTAATATTGCTGTTGTGCCTGATCCAGGAATTCCCAAAGTAAGTAGTGGAATCATTGCTCCACCAGAAGCTGCATTATTTGCTGACTCAGGGCCAGCTACACCAGCAATATGCCCTTTTCCAAATTTCTCTGGATTTTTACTGAATTTTTTCTCTGTTGTATAAGAAAAGAATGACGCAAGTGTTGCACCCGCTCCAGGTAAAACTCCGATAAAGAAACCTAAAAGTGAACCACGTACAATAGGTACTGCACTATCTTTCATATCTTGCTTGGTTGGTAAAATTCGATGGATTTTCGCAATTGCCCCCGATTCTTTATCTTTCTCTAAAATCGTTTTAACTACTTCCCCAAGCGCAAATAATCCTACTGCAATTGTTAAAAACTCTAACCCTGAATATAACAATGGTTGGTCGTATGTAAAACGAGCGATACCAGAAACTGCATCAATCCCTATTGTCCCAAGCATAAGTCCAAAAACAGTCATCATTAAAGCTTTCGTCATCGATTTTCCAGCTAAACCACTAACTGCCGCTAATCCTAATAACATTAAAGAAAAATATTCTGCTGGTCCGAACTTTATCGCTATATTGGAGAGCGGCTCCGCTAGCAGTACAAGACCTATTAAAGAAATAATTCCTGCACAAAATGATCCGATTGCTGAAATGGCTAAAGCTGCACCTGCACGCCCTTGCTGCGCCATCTGATAACCGTCTAACGTCGTAACTACCGAAGATGATTCACCTGGTGTATTTAACAAAATAGACGTTGTTGATCCGCCGTACATCGCTCCATAATAAACCCCTGCTAACAAAATAATCGAACTCGCCGCAGCTGCACTTGCAGGCATTCCCGAAGTAATCGTTGCTGTTACAGGAATAAGAAGAGCGACACCACTCATCGGACCGATACCTGGTAGAACTCCTACTGCCGTTCCAATAACAACGCCCACAAATGCGAACAATATATTATGCCATTGAAAAGCTAGTTTGAATCCTTCCACTAAAAATTGTAATGTATCCATAGTTTAACCCCTCTCTCCTAGAACAGTGGAAATCCTGGTAATGAACCACCAAGAAGCCCCGCGAATAAATAATAAACACCAAATGAAAACACTGCTGCAATGAGTACCGAGTTAATTATTTTCCCTCGTTCTACTGTTTGAAAAGCAACAAGCAAAAAGGCAAACGTCGAAACGATATATCCGATTTTCTCTAAGAAAAAGGCATATAAAAGTGCGCTTCCAAAAATGATAAAAAACTTTTTATATTGTAATTGCTCTTTCTCAGATCCTTCTTTTTTATATTTAAATGTTTCATATAAAAGTCGAATACTTAACCCCATTAAAATAATACCTAGCCACATTGGAAATATTTTCGGTCCTACAGAGGAACCATAAGCACTGTCAGAAATTTTCTGACTTTCTATTAAAAACAACAGTCCAATGAGCAGAAAAGCAACTCCAGCAAATTGATCGAATTTTTTAGTCATATTCATAACTCTCCTAATAGAAAAGGCGACCGCACATGGTAGTCGCCCCCACCTATCTTATTTTTGCATGCCAAGTGCTGTTAATAACTCAACAATTACTTTATCTTGATCTTCTAAATAAGTAGTAAAGTCTTTTGAATTACGATATTCGCTAGCCCACCCATTTTTCTCTAACTCTGCTTTCCACTCATCTGTTTCTACCATTTCTTCGATCTTTTCATTCCAATAGTTAGATGCGTCGTCTGACATTTCTTTCGGTCCGAAAATACCGCGCCAAATTGTAAACTCTGCATCTGTTCCAGCTTCTTTAAATGTTGGTACGTCTGCTAAATCACCTTCTAAACGCTCTGTAGAACTAACCGCCAATACTCGTACATCACCTGATTTTACATACATTGAAATCGTAGAAGCATCTGTAGCAATTACATCCGCATTTCCACCAAGTAGAGCCGCAACTGCTTCCCCACCACCATCATACGAAACATACTTCACTGATTTCGGATCAATTCCAGCTTTAAATGCCGGTAAAATTCCTACAAGATGATCCATTGACCCTGGTGCTGATCCCCCCGCTAATGTTACGGCTGTTGGATCTGCTTTCAATGCATTTAAGAAATCTTCCATCTTATTAAATGGAGAATCTGCTTTTACTACAATTGCACCGTAGTCACGAGTTAATTGCGCTAATGGCTTTGTATCTTTAAAGCCGTAAGGACTATTTCCTTCTGCTTTATTGTTATTTATAAGAATTGGTGGAGATTTAACCATCAATACATGATCATTTTTCACTTCTTTTGTTGCAAATTCAGCCATGTAAACTGCTCCGCCGCCACCTGGCTTGTTTTCAACTTGAATAGATTTTTCAACCAGTCCTGTATCACCCATTGTTTTAGCAATCGCACGTGCCGTTAAATCCCATCCACCACCAGCACCTGATGGAGCAACGACCACAATATTATTCTTTGGATAATCAGACTTCGATTCTCCGCCACCATCTGATGAACAAGCAGCTAGTCCAACCGCTAAAGTAGTTACTACAGCTATTGAACTAATCTTTTTCCATATTTTCATAAAATCCCCCTCAATCCAAAATGTTTTGATAGCGTTTTCATACGCCTGTCGTTAATTTATCAAAACATTTCAACTATTTAAAGCTTATGGTTATAAGTTCGATAATGAAAATTAAAATCATTTTGTTCATTCTGTTCACGGCGCTGAAGCTAGACAATCACTAAGTATGAAAGCTTATACTTTCTTATCAGTGGATAAAGTACCTTCGCTCTGGTCTACCAACTGTTCCGTAGATTAGTTCTGCATGCACACGTCTTTCTGAAACTAAATATTCTAAGTATCTTCTAGCTGTCGAACGGCTCACACCAATTTCTAATCCAAGGCCCTCTGCTGTAACACCTTGCTCGATTTTCTGCATATGCTTCACTACTTTTTCTTTTGTAATCGGGTCAATTCCTTTTGGTGGAGCCGCCTCTAACTCATAGTTTGGAGTAGCAGCATTATTATTCCAAAGGGACTTGATAAAATCTTCCTGTACGTCTCCATCACTTGCTAAAATATCTCTTTTGGCTTTATATGAAAATAAACTTTCTTTAAACTTTTCAAATGTTAGCGGTTTCAAAATATAATCCGCCACACCACTTCGAAATGCCTTCTTTACAATATCCGCTTCTGCAGCGGCCGTTATAAAAATAATATCCGTTTCTGGACTATGGTCTTGAATAATCGTCAATAAATCTGTACCTAAAGTATCTGGAAGGTATACATCTAAAAGGATTAAATCCGGTCGATACGATATAATCCAATCCTTTGCCTCTTCCCCTGTATAAGCCGATCCAATCACTTGAAAACCTTCCACCTTCTCGATAAACCGCCTATGAATATCAGAAATTCGCTTATCATCCTCAATGATCAATACTTCAATTTTTTTTGTCATGCAAATACCCCCCTTTTGGAATAGAAACGATAAATAACGCTCCACCTAAATCCCCTTTTTCTAAAGCAATCGAGCCACCTAAATCATCTATATTTTCTTTTACTTTTACTAAACCAAACCCTCGCTCTTCATCACCTTTTGTGGAGAATTTCTTCGTCCAAAGAACATCGAGCACTTCCTCTGACAGCCCTGTACCAGAATCTTCTACCTCGATCAATATTTCTTCTTCATTTTCGATTAATAATATACGAACCATTCGTTCCTCTTCTGAAAACTCCTCTACCGCTTCAAACGCATTCGTTACTAAGTTTCCGATAATCGAAACAAACAAATGCTTTTGCAAATGCTTCGGTAATTTTTCCAAATAACTATCTTCATCCAAAATAAATCGCACCTTTAATTCCCTTGCACGATTTAAAAATCCAATAACAATTCCACCAAGAAAAGGGTCTTGTAAGCGCTTCGTCATAAATTGAATTAATGATTGATGCTCTGCTGTTTCTACATGTATTAAGCTAAGCGCCTCCTCATAAGAATTCAATTGGATCAATCCGGATATTGTATATAAAAAATTATTGTATTCATGTGTTTGGGCACGTAATGCTTCCGTATACTGCTTTACTTGTGACAATTCCTCTGCCAGTCGATCAATATCCGATTGTAGGCGAAAACTAGATACTGCTCCAATAATCTTATCCCCTACACGAATCGGTATTCGATTGACAATCGCTTTTTTTCCCTTAATTTCCATTGGACGATCTAGCTGTTTCTCCCCTGACTCCAGCACTTGTGGCAAATGAGTATTCGGTATAAGCTCCCAAATATCTCGTCCGACGAGCCCTGTTTCTACTGGCAATGATAACATTTCATACGCTGCTGAATTGACCATCGTTATTGCGCCGTATTCATCTACCATAATAATTCCTTCTCGTACGGACTCGATCAATGCATTACGTTCTGTAAATAAATTCGCAATTTCGGCTGGCTCTAAATTAAATAATTCCTTTTTAATACTACGCGCTAATATACCCGAACCAAAAACACCTATTAATATAGCAAGAACTACGTTAAACGTAATATTATCTGTATATGACATAAATACAGTCGTCATTCTATTTTGCAAAAAACCAACTGAAATAACACCAATAATTTCTCCACTCTCATCGAATACCGGTGCTTTTCCTCGTAAAGCACTTCCAAGTGTTCCAGTAGCTTCTGAAACATAAGATTGACCATGTATAAGTGCTAATTCGTTGTCATCACCAACCATTTTCTGCCCAATTCGTTCTACAACTGGATGCGCATAACGGATGCCGTCTTTATTTCCAATAACAACATACGCTGCTCCTGTACTTTCCCGAATAGACGTTGCAATCGGCTGAAGTTGCTCGGTTGGGTTATCCGCCTGAAAGCCTTTAATAATATCCGGTCGCTCTGCGGTTGTTTTCGCAATGCTAAGCGCTCGTTCTCCAATTTGCTGCTCAATTGCATCCGTCATTATAAAATAAAAAGAAACTCCAATAGTAATTGCTACTAACGATACAACAGCTGCACCAAAGGAAAAAATCCTAGATTGCAATGATGCTCTTTTCGTTCCCCTTTTCTTCATGTGTTGCTACCCCCATAAAATATTTGACAAATAAATCACGATTGTTACAGTCACACAGCTAACTACAGTTGAAAACAACACAATTTGAGCTGCTAAATTTGGTTCTACATCATACTCCAATGCGAGAGTAGAACTATTTCGAGAAGTTGGAAACGCACTTGCTATAAACAAGGACTGCGCAACTACTCCCTCTAATCCCATAAGCATGATTAAACATAAAGCAAGTACAGGTCCTACAACTAATCTACCAATCGTACTCGTTATAATGAGCTTATTAAAAATGGTCTTAATATCTAGTTGGGCTAACTGTGCACCAAGCGTAATTAATGCAATCGAAATAAACGCATTCGCTAAATAATCGATGGGAATGCGTAAAAAAACAGGAATGCCAATATTCCAGAAGTTCATCACTGCACCTAAAATTAGTGCATGAACGATTGGCAATAGGAGCAAACTGCGCAGTATATCTAGACCTGACTTCGTCGATGATATTAAATTATATAGGCCATATGTATACGTAATAATATTTTGGAAAATCACAATGATAATTTGAATGGAAGTACCTAGGGGATTCGTAGCAAACAGCATCTGACTAACCGGAATTCCGTAATTCCCTGAATTTATCAATACAATACTATTTTTATATATAGCAGATTGGTTTCTATCTAATTTTAATAGTTTACTAATAAATGAGCTCAACACCATCAAACACACGCTGAAAATGACTAAGTAAACAATAATTTCTACTAACACTTCCACATTAACACTCGTTTCATAAATATTAATAAAAACAGCCGCTGGCATTAAACAATACGTGATTAAATTAGATAACGCTTTCAAATTGAATTTAAACTTCAACTGCAATGCTGCTCCAATTCCAAGCATTATTAAAATAGGTGCAACTACTTGAAAAAAAACCATGCTTAAATAAACCAATGGAATTGCTCCTTTCACCAAACAAAATACTCTTTCCAAATATTATCATAGTTTTTTAAATTTTCTATCAAAAAGCTCCTAACAATTAGTTAGGAGCTTTTTAGTTACTCATTTAGTGATACGTATCCAGTTTTTTCAATCAATTCTTGTCCTTGTTCAGATAAAATCCATGCAATCAATTTCTCCACATTCGGATTATTAGTATTAGCTGTCACAATATAAAACTCCGAACTAATCGGATAAGTCCCTAATAGAATCGTATCTTTTGTTGGGGCTACACCATTTATTTCAAGCAATTTAATCTGATCGTTTTGGACCATCCCTGTTGAATAATAGCGGAATGTATAACCAATTGCATTTTTATAATTTTTGTACTGAGACACTTCATTAATAATTCCACCCATTCCAGAAGCAATATCCTCCGTCGGTGCCGCCATTATTGGCGTATCTTCCATTACATGCTGTAATGCTGACTGACTTCCACTACCTTCAGGACGCTGAAATGCACGAATTTGGTCATTTCCACCACCAAATTCTTTCCAATTCGTTACTTTTCCAGAGTATATATCTTTAATTTGCTCCATAGTAAGACCATTGATGGAATTTTTTTTATTAACAAAAAAGACAAATGCTTCTCGTCCAATAGGTGTCATTTTTAGCTCTAGTCCATTTTGTTTAGCTGTGACTAGTTGCGCCCTTGAAGGAGCTGCTGCAAAGATCATATCTACTTTTCCAAAGATTAAATTACTATAGGCATCTGGCGTCGTATTGACCATTACTTCACTTTCATATGGGTTATAGCCTTTTTGGGGATATGTTGCTTGCACGAAAGCAGAATACAGTGGGTATAAAGCAGTTGCACCATCTATTTTGGGCAAATCCCCTGTCAATTGTAGCGTAGATGCATCTTCCAACGTTGCAACTTTTGAAGACTCAGTAAAAGGCTTATATTCATATACATTCACCTCTGCATAAACAGTTGGAATCCGATTTTTATACGCATGATTTATCGCCGGAATTGTACTAATTAAAACAGCTGCTCCCACGACACTTGCAAAAATGACCTTTCGATTTTTCGTTATGAAAAAATGAAAAAGTAACAATACGAAAAAAATATAGGATACAATTGATATCGTTATTATTAGTGCCACATAGTACACTTTTCCAACTAGCAACATCATAAACAGAATAATAACAGTAAAGAAGACCATTCCAATAAGGATAAAAAATGAATATAAAATTGGTTCAATAAGTGACCGTTTCTTCAATACTATTCCCCCTTACTTGCTCATTCTCTACCGGCGATTGGAAATCCTTTTTTTATCTTTTCAAATATGCTTTCGCCATATAGTAAGCACTTGCTGTGAAAAGCTGTGTTGTTATTTTATTTTCACGAATTAAGTTTTCCATGTTTTCAAAGTTCACTAGTTTCACAGTTACTTCTTCCGTATCGTCTAGGTCTTGCTCAAAAGCATGAAATGCTTCTTGGATTAAGTACGTTCTTATTTTATTCGTTTGAGTAGCAGGGTTTACCATGAATTCTCCAAGTAAAATTGGCATTTCCAAAGATGTGAAGCCAGTTTCCTCCTGTACTTCCCTTAATATGCCTTCTTCGTAAGATTCGTTCTCTTCTATCTTACCTGCTGGAATTTCTACAAAGAATTCGTTGGCGGCATGTCTATACTGTTCAACGAGTACAAGTTCTTTTTCTTTTGTAATCACAATTGCATTTACCCACTCTACATATTCATTTACATAATAATCATTGATGACGATGCCATTTGGGAGCTCACATGTATCTTTTCGTAAATTACCAAATGGAGTTTTATATACGTATTCTGTTTGCACCGTTTTCCACTTTTGCATTGTTTCTCCTCCAACTAAATTAATTAATCTTTCGTATAACCGCTCCTGCTAAATATGCTTCGATATCTTCCACTGTTTCACTGTAATACGTTTGATAGTTTCGTTGTGTTACATAGCCAAGATGCGGTGTTGCCAATATGTTCGGCAACTTTCGGAACGGATGATCTACAGGAAGTGGCTCGACTTCAAATACGTCTACCCCTGCTCCAGCAATCCCATTTTCATGAAGTACTTCTATTAGTGCCTCTTGATCGACAATTGCAGCACGTGATGTATTGATCAAATACGCAGATTTTTTCATTAGCTGTAATTCACTTTTCCCAATTAGCCCTTTTGTTCTTTCACTCAAAACTAAATGAATCGAAACAAAGTCGCTTATTTCAAGTAATTCTTCCTTTGATGCTGTAAGCTGCACACCCAACTTATCTGTTTGTTCTTTCGTTAAATTTTGGCTCCATGCAACAACTTCCATTCCAAAAGCCTTTGCTATTATTGCCATTCGACCACCAATTTTACCAAACCCTAATAGCCCTAAACGTTTCCCGTGAAGATCAGCCCCGACTGTACTTTGCCAAGCTCCATTGCCCCGAAGTTCGGTGTTTTCTTGCGTAATATGACGAGCAAGATTCAATAACAAAGCCCAAGTTAGCTCAGTTGGTGGTTCAGACATACTTGCCGTTCCACAAACAGTTACCCCATGCTTTGATGCTGCCGTAAGGTCAATTGATGCATTTCTCATACCCGAGGTTATAAGTAATTTCAATTTAGGTAGCATTTCAAATAAAGATGCAGTAAAAGGTGTCCGCTCACGCATAATAACTACTATATCGAATTCGCTAATTGCTTCGGCCAACTGATCTTCCGTCTCAAAATGATTATGAAAAGATTTTACATCTACCACATCCATAATCCTCGACCAATTAGCCATTTTTAAAGCCACATTTTGATAATCATCTAGAACTGCACATTGAAATTTCATCTTACTATTCCCTCCCACTTTGTTTATTCTCACCTTACACTAAGTTACAATTAAATTCCAAAAACATATTACTATTCTGAAAAAATATTGCTAATCTTTATTAATTGTCGTTTAATTATCTAGTTCGACAAAAATTTTGAAGAGGAATGTGATAAATGAAAAAGATAGTCAGCTACCTGACATTGTTGGTATTCGTCACAATGACATTAATAGCATGCACCCAAGAAGATTCACAAAAGAATGTACAAAAAGAGACTGTTCAAGATGGCAAAATTGTTAGTGTAGAAGATACAAATAACAATTACCTATCTGCTGTAGATGTAGATTATGCTTATAATTTCACAAAAAGTCTCGAAGAATTTAAAACGAATGAAAAATTAGGTTATCGCACTGCCGGATCAGAAGCAGAGTTGAAAACTGGTGAAAAAATTGCTGAAGAAATGAAGAAAATTGGGCTTACTGAAGTTACAAAAGACGAATTTACAGTAGACACATGGGAATTCGAAAAAGCCGATTTAACTTTCATCGATGAAAATGGCAAAGAACATCTTGCTGTTTTAGGAGGCTATCAAGTCAATTTTGATACTAATGGTGTGAAGGATTTAGAAATAGTTTACGCTGGAAAAGGAACAGCAGCTGACCTTGCTGAACTCGATATCCAAGGGAAACTAGTTTTAATTGATATAAATCAACGTGAAGAATGGTGGATTAACTACCCGGCCTATCAAGCACATGTTAAGGGCGCAGCAGGCGTTATCGCTGTCCAAGAAGCTGGATATGGTGAAATCGACCCCGATGCACTAAATGCACAAGACATTTGTGGCCCAGATGATGCACCTGCATTTTCCATGTCTCAAACGGATGGCAATAGTTTAAAGAAAGCATTAGAAGCAAGCGAAAACGGAACTCTTACCGTTAAGTTTGATGCAAAATCTACTGTTAAATTTAATGGTAAAGCTTATAATCATTACGGTAAAATCATTGGTAAAGATCCAGAATCGTATATCATTTTATCTGCACACTATGACTCTTACTTCTCCGGATTCCAAGATGATAACGCGGCTATTGCTCTAATGATGGGAGTAGCTAAAGGATTAGTTGATAGTGGATACCAACCAGAAAAAACGATTATTTTCAACGCGCTTGCTGCGGAAGAATGGGGCGTTTCGAACTCTCGTTATGACTGGTCTACAGGCGCATACAATCAAATTTTCAATGTTCATCCGGAGTGGGTTGGAAAAGCATTTGCTAACATGAACTTTGAGCTTCCAGCATACGAACATACAACACAAGATGAAATCCGTTCCGTTTATGAGTTAAATAATTATTTGACGAAGTTTGCAAAAACGGTTCCAACTGTGGAAGGTGTTTATAAAGACGGTATTTCCGTAGTATCACCACTTCGCACTTGGTCAGATGACTTCTCTTTTGCCATCGCAGGTGTTCCGGCGCTTCGAAATGACTTCCAAGATAGTGATTTCATGCGCTCTCATTACCATTCTCAATTTGATAATGAAGACACATATAACAAAAATGCATTGGAATTTCATTTGAATTTATATGGTTTACTTTCTATGTACTACGATAAAACAGCTGTAGTACCACTCGATTTCACTACTCGATTAAATGCATTAAAGGAAGATGTTAATCCAGAAATATTTGGACAAGCAAACATTTCTTCTGACAAGCTTATTGCTGAAATCGACAAGACAATTGAAATTGCAAATGAAGTAAACACAAAAGTAACAGATATAAATGAAGATTACATCTTAGCATTAACAGCTGGTGATGAAAAACTTTCTAAAAAGCTTTATGATGAAAGCCGAGAATTGAATAGTGGCTTACTTGCTGCATTTAAATATGCAGAAGATCAATTTGTGCGACTAACTTGGGAAGACGAACCAATTTTCCCTCATATGCATGCACAAAACAACATCGAAAATTTAGCATTATCTATTGATGCATTAAATCAAGGAGATATAGCTGCTCCGTTGGATGAGTACTTATATGCAATTGATAACAACTGGTATGCATATGATTTCGATAAGGAAGTATTCACTTACTTTACAGACTATGTGCTTAAAGCTCCTAAAGAAAAACTTATGTGGGGTGCTGGCAGAATCGTTGATCATGAAAACTTGTTCGACACGATTAAATCTTTGCAAGAAAAAAGAGATAATCCTAACGCTGATGTTTCAGCCGAGTTAGCAACATTGACTGATGCTCTAGAAAGACAAAAAGAACTTTTAAAAACGGCTGTTGCAGATGAAGAAACAAGTGTACACGAACTTGGCAATATGCTGTCAAAGCTGAAATAATTAGTATTTGAAACGACCCATCCAACAGGTGGGTCGTTTTTATAATGTTGACCTATTTCAAATAATCTACAACAATTTGTACAATCAATAAAACAGTTACTAATCTAAGAAGTGGCTTAATATGTTCCGATTTTAATTTGCGTGCTAATCTTACTCCAAGCTGGGCACCCACAATAGCCCCGAGCATTAACGCAAATGTAATGGGCCAAATGATTTTTCCGGTAGAAATATACGTGATGGATGCGCCAAAGCAACTTGCAAAAACACCAATGCGCGACAAGCCTACCGCTCGAATATAAGCGATTTTTTGACTCGCATACAAATAAAGTGCAAGCGTACTACTCCCTGGACCAAACATTCCATCATAAATACCGATTCCAAGTAAAGCAGGTCCCGTTTTTTTATTCACATGTAAAACTTCTTCCCCTCCAAAGTTTCCTTTCCCCATGAAAGATGTAATAAAAGCAAAACTTAATAACAAGATAGCAATAATCGTTAACACTTCACCACTCAAAAAAGAAGCAATTAAACCACCTAGAATTCCTCCGCCTAAACAAAATGCAACGACAGACATCGCTTCTTTCACTGATACTTCTTTCTGTTTAAAAATAACAAGGAAACTAGACAAAGAGCTTACTGTATTGGATACTTTGTTCGCACCGATTGCAGAGTGAACTGGCAGCCCCATAAGTAACATCGTTGGTAAGCTGATAAGCCCTCCTCCTCCAACTAATGTGCCAATAATATTACCAACAACACCGACGAAAAAAAATAGGATAAATTCCATCTTAATGCCTTCTTTCATGTCAAACCTAATGTGCTCCTAGCATACCCCTCCTTTCTTGATAAGTAAATTCGATAGTTTTTATCATTTACCATTAGTAATACTTATCGCTACTTGCAGGAGAATTCACTTAGTAAAGGGAAATACTATTAAAGGAGGGATTCCATTGAAAAAATTAGTCTTCATTTCACTTATCTTATTCGGTTGCTCCGATGAAACGATCGAGCAAGAAAAATCTGCCGCAACAAAGATAGCTACAAACTTACAAATTCCATGGTCTATTAACGAACACGATAAAGCATTTTATATTTCTGAGCGAGTAGGTACAATTGCAAAGATAGAAAGGGATGAAGAAGTTACACACGAAAAAGTAGAACTTTCAAGCACTCTTTCCAATGCCTCCGAAGCTGGGTTACTCGGTTTTATTTTAAAAACTGATTTCCAACACTCACAGGAAGCATTCGCTTATTACACTTATGAGCAAAATGGTTCTTCCTTCAATCGTGTAGTGACGGTCAAGAACGAAAATAATATATGGCATGAAACAAAAATTCATCTAGATAGCATACCAACTGGCAATATCCATCACGGTGGACGTTTAGAAATTGGACCAGACGGACTTCTTTATGTAACAGTTGGAGACGCTGGAAACCCTGACAATTCTCAAGATAAAACATCTATCAATGGCAAGATTTTGCAAATGAAAGAAGATGAGTCATTTGAAATTTTTTCAACTGGTCATCGCAATCCTCAGGGGCTTGCTTGGGACAAAGATGGAATACTTTATGAAGCAGAGCATGGACAATCCGCAAATGATGAGATTAATCGATTAGAACAAGGAAACAACTATGGTTATCCTATCATTCAAGGAACTGAAACAAAAGATGGCTATAAATCACCAATTATAACTTCCAAAGATATAGAAACATGGGCACCTTCTGGTATTACGTTTCATAAAGGAAAACTATATGTTGCCACTCTTCGTGGAGAAGCGATTAAAGTGATGAATGTGGCGACAGGAGAAGTTGAGCAATCCATTACCGGCTTTGGTCGTATACGAGATGTTTATTCTGATGGCGAATCCCTTTATTTCGTAACAAACAATACAGATGGGAGAGGAACCCCAAACGCTGAAGATGATGTACTGTACCGATTAAATGAGTGATTTGTTAATATAGTATGTATGAGAGGTGTTGGACACAATGGAAATTGTAATTATTGGCGGAGGAATTGGTGGTCTTTGTGCTGCTGTGACACTTCAAAAACAAGGACATTCAGTTAAAGTGTATGAAACCTCCCCTACTTTTCAACCTGTTGGGGCAGGTATAGGAATCGGATCAAACGCCATGCAAGCACTCATGAAAATTGGAGTTGGAGAGCAAGTTTTCGAAAAAGGAAATATACTACACACGCAAATTTTTCAAAATGCTCAAGGACGCACGTTAAACACAATTGATTTCAGCGTGCTGAAAAAACGCTTTGGTCAAGAGAGTATTACGATCCATCGCTCAGACTTACATCGCACATTTTTAGAAGCACTCGAACCAAATACCATTCATTACAAAAAAAAATGTGTGAACACAGAACAAACTACGGAAAAAGTAACTGCTTGGTTTGATGATGGAACGCAAATAATAGCAGATTTACTAATTGCTGCAGACGGTATACACTCCCCGATTAGAAGAAACCTAATGCCCGGATCTGAAGCCCGCTATGCAGGATATACGTGCTGGAGAGGAATTGCGGAAAATAAAGGGCGAATAGATGAGTACACCTCGACAGAAATATGGTCCACAGGTGGACGCTTTGGTATGGCACCTATGAGTAATGGACAAGTATATTGGTTTGCATGTATTAATGCGAAGGCAAGAGATCCTTTTTATCAAAACCTTGAACGAAATGAAATTGCCAATTTGTTTAAAGAACTCCCGGAGGTTGCATCTGAACTAATTCGCGATACACCTTTCGAAAACATTCTTCACCATGACATATCCGATATGAAACCACTTCGACAATTTGTTTTTGACCGAATCGTCTTACTTGGTGACTCTGCACACGCAACGACTCCAAATATGGGGCAAGGTGCTGGCCAAGCAATAGAAGATGCACTTATATTAGGAAACGCAATTCAACAATTTACAAATTGGAAAGAAGCATTAATCCACTATGAAAAAAAGCGAGTAATACGGACTGGAAAAGTCATTCGAATGTCTAGACAAATTGGAGCAATCGCACAGCTTCCCTTTCGCTCCATTGCAAGTGTTCGTGATTTTTTATTTCCCTTTATCCCTTCTAGTTTATTGCTTAGAAGGCTGAAGTTTTTATTTGATGTAAAGCTTTAAAAAAATACCCCCAAGTGGGGTAGTGACCCCTTAAAGTTAGAGTTTTTATTTTGCAGCTGATTGGCTGGTTTGAGTTCGGTATTGTACTGGACTTAGGCCAGCCAATTTTGCTTTAATTCGTGTGTTATTGTAGTAATCGATATATTGCTCAATTTTTCGTTTTAGCTCCTCATACGATACCAACTCTTCGCCATAATACATTTCTTGCTTTAGAATACAAAAGAAATTTTCCATTGCCGCATTATCTGCGCAAGTTGCCTTTCGGGACATGCTTTGAAAAATTTTGTTTTGCTTCAATGTATTCATCCATTTTTTATGCTGGTAATGCCAGCCCTGGTCCGAATGAATGGTCGATCGATATTCCGCTTCCTTTTTTATCATCTCTACCGCTTGATTTAATGTCTCCATCACGAAATCGAGTGTAGGTCTATTTGAAATGCCAAAAGTGATAATTTCACTATTATATAAGTTGAGCATTGGGCTTAAATAAAGCTTGTTGCCTTTTGTACATTTAAATTCCGTCACATCTGTTACAAGTTTTTGAAGAGGAACAGACCTATTGAATCTACGATTCAGGAGATTTTTGACTACTTTACCAACTGTGCCTTTATACGAATTATAGCGAGACTTTCGTGTGAATTTCACGCATTTTAATCCAAGCTCGCTCATAATGCGCTGAACCTTTTTATGATTGATGACATAATCTTGCGCTCTTAACTCTAAATAAACACGACGGTATCCGTATCTTCCTTCGTGTTGTTGAAAACTTCTCCTATTAACTCTCTCCACTCTTTGTCTGGATCTTCTTTCTTTAGTTGTTTCACTTGGTAGTGATACGTTGCCTCTGGAATCTTTACTATCTCTAGTACATCGCTTAATCGGAATCCTGCTTCTTTGAGTTCGAATGCCAGCGCTGCTAGTGCTTTTCGAGGAAGGCATTCGGCTTCTCCTGAAAAGCTTTTAACTTTTTTAAATAAGCAATCTCTAGGAGAAGAAGCTCATTTTCACGTTCTAACTGTTCTTCACGAGATAATTCTTTTTCTAGTTTTCCTG
Organism: Psychrobacillus sp.; assembly: GCF_032154225.1. GTDB lineage: Bacteria > Bacillota > Bacilli > Bacillales_A > Planococcaceae > Psychrobacillus. Next base: position 6,073 of record NZ_JALDYF010000010.1, on the reverse strand, counting down.
GTTTCGCTTTTTAATTTTTAGACATAGGAGGCCGTCCTTTCGCTTTTTCTTTCAAGCCTTCTATACCTTCTTTCAGTAAAATACGGTTCCAGTTCGCGATTAAAGAAGGATTATTCATGTTAAATTCAATCGCAGTATCTAGGTAAGAAGTTCCTGTTCGTTTCATAAAGTTTAATATATCTAACTTGAATTGAACAGAATAAACTTGCCTTGTCTGCTTCCTACGTAGTCCTTCTTCAGTAAATCCTTTATAAGCACGTACCCATCTTTTGATTTGAGATTTGCCGGGTATACCGAATTAAATAGCTAATAATCTATAGCCTAAAGTACCTTCTAAGTATTCTTTAACAACCTTTAATTTTAATTCATCGCTATATTTTGCCATACAAAAACACCCCAAAGGTTAGATTTTTTACTCTAACTTTTGGGGGGCAGCACTTGGAGATGCTTAGATAGAATTTTTTTTAAATGTTTTTTTCAAAATGTCAGAGAAACCCATAAAAAAAACAACTAGTGAAACTGCAATTTGTTGTATTAAATCTAAATCGTTTAAATAAAAATAAAATATAATGCATGAAACTAATAGTAGTGATAACATTTTAAACCTTTTATTCTTATTATCTTCATCTAACAAAGATAATAATATTGGAAAAATAAATAAATAAGGAATGGTTGGATACCAAATAAAAACCAAATAAGATAGTAATTGTACCATACGAAAAAATAAGTTTGATTTAGAATCCAACTTCATAGCAGATTGCTCCTTACATTCTTATGTCTACTCTAAAAGCAGTATCTTTAGCATAATGAGTGTCGTTTGCTTTATAGCTGTTATTAAGAATATTATAAGTAAATTTTTTTGAACTAAGTATTTCCTTTTTATAGATTAACTCAAAAGTCCATTCACCACGTATAAGTTTTGAACTTGTTTTTAATACAGCGTAGTAGTTTCTAATACCGTTTTGATTATTTTCTTGTAATAATTCATGATCCATAAAATAAAGATTTCCTTTTCCATCTTTACACCATTTTCTGTAATGCTAATGAATTCTATCGCAATATAAGCAATTGCTATACCGTCACCAACATGTTCGCTTCCAAATAAAATACTTTCCACTAAGTATACTGCTGCAATGAGCAATAGAATTTATAGCTTTCTAGCAAATCCAATTGTACCAATTCGACTAGATAATTGTTTATTTACAAAAGCGGAAATTATTCCTGTAGCGTAATCAATCGCCAGAACTGCTAGTAATATAGCCACTGCAATACCCACTCCATTTACAAGATAAGATACTAAAAATCCGACTGTTCCTGTTATTCCTGCAATCCATTTTTCTAATATGTTCACTCCTTGTTGTTTATACACAAAAAGAGCACACGAATGGGTACTTTTCGTTAATATAGCAGAAATCCCAGTTCATCTACTACATTCATATGTTTTGGTACTTTCAAGTAAATATACGTTTCCCCTTGCATGTCTAGAGATCCATACTCATGCCTTGATAAAATTCCAGAAAGACTAACTAACTGATTTGAAAACCCATAGAATTTAATTTCCTGCTTAGCAGGCCTTTCTATAAGAAGTTCATTTCCTTGCCACTGCATTTTCAACAATGGAAGTTTATCCTTCAAGTTTGAGCCATACATATATAAATTCGTTCGATACATTTTTCCCTCTACTACCCGTTCCTTTGTATCTGTCCATTCGACATATCCCCTTACTGCTGGCCTATCTGATCCTGGAGAAACGATTGCAAACGTATCACCTTCTAACTCCTGTGTCCATTCTTCTATTAAAAACTTGGTATCCAGTTTACTTACTTCATTATTACCAAATGCTTGTTTAAATGCTCGATTTTCATTTTCAAACTGATGATATTCTTTTTGAGTAATCATTTCATACCCGCTATCAGGGAGAAATTCATACACTACAGCGGCTAATAAAAGAAGACCAGTATAAACAATAATAACCCCTTTATTAAAACGCTGATTCATACTTATATGCTTTGCTACTTTTTTTAATCCTCCAAAAATAAGCCATGCGATGACTAGCATAATAATAACAGGAAGAAGTGATAATATCGCCACATTACTCATGCCCTAACCTCCAATCTATTAGAGGTTACAATGGCAAGCGCAAACAAAATAATCGTTATACTAACCAGTTTAACAAGCAAAAACAACATAGATTCATTTTCCATAAATACGTATGCAAGAAATGCTTGCCCCGACTTAGTCACTGGTATGGCTATTATGAATGCAGGTATTAAAACCATAAATACCTTACTTTTTTGAAGTAGCATTCCCCCAAAATAGCCTGCTGAAGCGGCAGTTAAGATTAGTATTATGATCACCATAACGTTTAGATATGAACTAAGTGGATTTTCTAAAATACCTGGACTTTTCAAATAACTAGAACTACCAAAAAGAAGAAGTACAACTCTTAATAAATAATTCGATAAAAAAGTGGTTACTCCAGCAAATACACTCACCATACAAAGTATAATAATATTCGCGATATTACCGCTCAGACGAGTTGTTACAAACGAAAAATCATCATAACGATATGCTTTTGTCGTAATAAGATTTCCCACAAAAAGTGCCCAAATAGCAACAAACATAAAAACACCATCATGAGTAACAATATTTACTTGGATCGAAATATTGTCGATGCTAGTTCCCATCGAGCCAGTTCCATTTAATGAGATAATGAGGCCTACTAGCTGTACAACAATTAGTGATAAAACAGCTCCCATATATGCAGTCATCTTGAACCTAACTTGTGCCCTAACCACTTTTCCAAGAGAACTTTTACTTAAAAACATCATCGATTCCCCCCTTCGTATCACTCGTTACATACATACAAACATCACTTGCAGATACAGGCTGAATTGTAACCCCTTCATATTTCATCGAACTATCTTTCCTCACCACTGTATATTGAAGTTCTCTATTTAGTTGTTTCGTATGAAGGATTTCCTGTTGATTTATATACGCTTCAACTTTTTCTGTAGGACCTTGAATACCAACCGCATACTCTTTCACTTCATCTAGTGACTGATGAAAGACAACTTTTCCTTTATGAATCAAAAGAATATCTTCTAGCAAATGTTCTATTTCTGCTAAATGATGACTAGAAATAAGAATTGAGCGAGGATACGCAATATATTCTTTGAGTAATGCACGATAAAAATCAGTTCTAACTGCCTCGTCCATCCCGTTTGTAGGCTCATCAAACATTGTTAATGAACATCGTGTCGCTAATCCAAAAATTGCATTAAACATAGCCTGATTGCCCTTAGATAATTTCGAATGTTGCTGTTTTGCATCCAAATTAAAATATTCGAATAAACCTGTAGCAAGTTCTGCATTCCAATTTGGATAAAAGCTAGGTGCCATCATTAAAATTTCTGTGAGTTTTAATGTGTCAGGGAAGCTCATTTGATCATCTACAAGGATACTGTTTTCTGATACGCATAAATTATTAAATGGATTATTTGAGAATACTTTAACCTCTCCAGAACTTTCTTTCATAAAACCAGCTAGTATTTTTAGTAGTGTCGTCTTACCAGCACCATTACGCCCAATCAATCCAGTAATTTTTTTGTCTTCTAATTGAAATGTTATACTTTCAAGTGCATTCTTTCCCATATATCGTTTTTTTACATTTTGGCATTCAATGACCGTCACTTCTATTCCTCCTCACATTTTTTTATTAGATGAATGAGTTCCTCTTCTGAAACAGATAGCCTTCTTGCTTCTAATACAAGGTCCATTGCCATCCGTGTGAGCGTTTCACTTCGTCGTTTTTCCAAAATCATTATCTTCGCCTCTGGTGCAACGAACATGCCCAGTCCCCTTTTCTTATACAATACTTTTTCTTCCACAAGTATCGTTAATCCTTTTGCAGCAGTTGCAGGATTAATATTAAATAAATCTGCCAATTGATATTGAGAATGTACTTTCCCGTCACTTAAAAATCGTTCTGCAATAATTTCATTCTCTATCCATTCTGCAATTTGAATATAAATAGGTTTCGTACTATCTGCATTTAGATTCATGCTATTCATCCTCCCTTCATGTATAGTGCATTAGTGTTGTAATGTAGTATATAATACTATACATATAAAGTCTACTAAAAAAAGCCCATTCGATTGAATGAGCTTTTAGAATAATCCTCTTATAAATTGACCAATGATGTTACCAATATAATACTTAGCGATAATGATAAGAACGATGAGAAGACCAGTAGTAATAACAATTCCTAACTTTTTTACATTGCTATCAATCATTCATGGCTTTCCCCCATATCTTTAAATTCTAATTCAAAGTCTAAGTTAGATGGTTTCGATGGCATATTTTCTGGCATCATTATATTGGTAGAAGGAGTTTTTTTATCAACTTCAACAAAAGTAAACTCATCCATCCATACCTCTCCACTGCCCTGAAGCATAACACCAAAAAAGATAGCACCTGCATTTTCAGGGACATCTAATACAACGGAATAATAATTCCACCCGGTCGTCCCTGTAATCGGTCGATTTTGCATATTATCAAATTGCAAAGTGTCTCCGTCTTTTCCATCTATCCGCATCCATAATCCCGTAAAACCCTCAACTCCCTTTGTTTGGATAAAACATGACAATTTCATACGCTTCTCATACCATTCATTTGCATGAAACTGTTGCATTACAGTACCGAACTCACCTTCAAGAATGGATCTTACTGATCGTAGATGCCCCGCTACTTTTCCTTGATGGACATTTTTAAAGTCCCTTCTCATTTCATAGCCTTTATTATGTGCACCACTTAAAAACCAACCTTCCATCATCTCTACCTCCTGCTCGTTTTTTTCTTCCAATAAAGTTCGCATGAGCCCACGATACTTGCCTGGTGGTAATCCATAAGCTTTTCTAAAAGCCCTTGTAAAAGATTCTTGCGATTCAAATTGATACTTAAATGCAATGTCTAATATTCGTGTATCTGTATAGATTAAGATATTTGCTGCACTCGTCAGTCTGCGCTGACGCACATATTCATGCAGTGACATTCCTACTTTTTCTTGAAACAAACGATGAAAATGAAAGAAAGAATAACCTGTTAATTGAACCACTTCTTCATTTTTGACTGGTTCCTCTAGCTTCATTTCTAGCCAACTTATTGTCCTTTGAATAATATCCACCAGCCCATGCACCTCCCTTAATACTAATATTAATAGTTTTACTATGGATTATTTTGATAATTTTTGCGAACTTTGTATTCTATAAAGGGATTTTTACATCTAATATTGAATTAGATATAAGAGAGACGGAGGTTATGTTAATTGAAATTAGGACAAGTTGCTGTAAATGTAAAAAACGTGGACCGTGCTGTTGCGTTTTATAAGGATGTAATCGGTTTGCCATTACTATTCGAATCAAATGGTCTAGCTTTTTTCCAATGTGAAGAGACACGCTTACTATTAAGTTGCGCTGAAACAGAAGAATTCGATCATCCTAGCTCTGTACTGTATTTTACAGTAGATGATTTATCAACATCTTTTAATAAGCTGAAAGAGGCAGGAACAGTATTTATTAATGAACCACATATGGTTGCAAAAATGGGAGATACAGAAACGTGGATGGCTTTTTTTAGAGATACTGAAGGAAATACACATGCTCTTATGAGCGAAATTTAGTTTAGTGCTCCTCTTAGAAGCATTTTTGTTTAATTTATATAAATTTCATATAGCCATCCGATTAGCCAAGTTTTCTCTTATAAACCACAAAAAAGCCGCTACCGATTACTCGGTAACGACTTTTTTCAATGCCCAGCGACGTCCTACTCTTGCAGGGGGAAACCCCCAACTACCATCGGCGCTGAAGAGCTTAACTTCCGTGTTCGGTATGGGAACGGGTGTGACCTCTTCGCCATCATCACTAGACTAATTAAGTTTTCACTACACTAATGTGTCTTGAAACGCTTAAATTAGAGTGTTTGTTCACTCAAAACTGGATAAACGACAATTGAAACAAGTAAATTCATATTTGGTTAAGTCCTCGATCGATTAGTATTCGTCAGCTGCACATGT
>NZ_JALDYF010000030.1:0-29601 GCF_032154225.1 Psychrobacillus sp. | reverse complement strand
CGCTAAGGCAACAAGTGTTTCGCTTTTTATATAGGTTATTATTCATGGAGATTTGGACTTATCTATAAAAGTGACGATTAATTTGCACTTATTCAATACTTGTCTAGTTGAATTTACCTAAATATTTGCCACACTTCGTATTTAGCTGGAAAACTATTCATTCGTTCGCTTTTCTATGAAATATCGCTTCCATTCTAAGTAAGTAGCAACCTCCATTGGATTGAAGCGAAAGGGGTGGCGACTCCGGCGGGAAAAGCGTTAGTCGAAGACCCTGGACTGAGCGCATGCGAAGGAAGCGGCTGAGGCAACGCCCGCGGAAAGCGTCCACCCCAGTAGCGGAAACTACCACTAAGACGCATTTTATGTAAAGTACGAATGAATACGTAATGCAAGTCGAAAACGAGTGTTTTAGTATTAAAGGGTATTCGTTTTTTTTCTATTAGCACAAATTCCTAAAAACAGGATAATCAACAAACTTGATGAAAAATGAATAAAAAAATCAAAACTACTAAAATTCTTTTTTCGAAAATACAAAGATTTGATAAAACTGGACTTGTCCCATAAATACACAAACGAAAACTTCATTTTCGGTAATAAAACCCCACCAAAACCAAATTATCAGCTTTTGCCAACAATTTACTTAGCATTTATGATGAACTTACTTAAGGAAATGGAGGTGAAAAAGTGAATACAGTTTCGATAATCGGAAGAATGACAAAAGCTCCACGGCTCAGACAATTATCAGAAGGGAGAGTGCAAACAAGCTTTATAGTAGCAGTAAGTAAAGGATATAAAAATGATGATGCGAACTTCGTGCTATGCACGATTTGGGGAAAGCTCGCTGAATTAACAGTAAAGTATTGTGGAAAAGGATCACTTGTTGGGATTGCAGGTAGATTAAATACACGATCGTATGAAAAAGAGGCAGGCGTAAGAGTTTTTGTAACAGAAGTAGTTGTGGAGGACATCCGATTTTTAGCAACGAAGAAACGAGACGAAGAAGATCAGCAGCAGACAGAACAAGACAAAAAACCAGACATAGATTTTGAATTTCCAGCAATACATCCAAATCAACTTCCAGTATAAAGCAATACCAGACCGCATTTAACATGAAGCATACAAAGTATAAAAGCTATACAAGAGAGGAAAACCTGACCGAAGAAGCGCGGCCAGGTTTTTTGTAAACATATGAACTAAATAGTCAATGTGAGCAAATCTTTTATATCAGCGTCGGACATTTCTGTAATCCACTGACTTGAGTGGATTAATTCTTCTGATAAAGCTTGTTTTTCAACAAGTAGCTTATCAATTTTTTCTTCAATTGTGCCGATAGTTATGAACTTATGCACATGGACGAAATTCGTTTGACCAATTCGATATGCGCGGTCGGTTGCTTGATTTTCTACCGCAGGGTTCCACCAACGATCTGCATGCAGTACATGGCTTGCAGCAGTTAAATTTAAGCCAGTTCCGCCGGCTTTTAAAGACAATAGAAATACTGGGAACTCTTTGGCTTGAAACGCCTCTACCAGGTGATCTCGTTGATTTTTAGGCATACTACCAGTTAAAAATGGTGCATCAATATCGTACAGTTCCGTTAAACAATGCTGTAGTAAATGTCCCATACCAATATACTGCGTGAAAATAAGACATTGCTCACCACGTGCTGCAATTTCACCAGCAAGTGTGACGATTCGTGCCAGCTTTTCTGAACGCTCAAGCATATCTTCCGCATCATCGAAAGGCTCTTTCAAATAGAGGGCTGGGTGATTACAAAGCTGTTTAAGTTTACTTAACATTTTTAAGATTAATCCTTTTTTCTCAAAACCTGAAAGTGTATCAATTTTGCTTACGGTTTCTTGAATAAGTGATTCATAAAGTGCTGCTTGCTCTGTAGTTAGCGAACAGTACTCACGTTGCTCTAGTTTTTCTGGTAAGTTCAGTTGTAATTCCGGGTCTTGCTTTGTTCTTCGTAATAAGAAAGGTTGGATTTTCACACGTAGCTTATGCTTATGTGACTCCGAATTATCCCGTTCAATTGGCGCGATATAATTTTCCTGGAATTTTCGATAAGAGCCTAAATAGCCTTTATGAATAAAGTCGAAAATCGACCATAGCTCGGATAATCTATTTTCCACAGGTGTACCAGTCAATGCAATATGGTGATCACCTGTTAGCTTACGAATTGCACGAGACTGCTTCGTATGCATATTTTTAATATTTTGTGCTTCATCTAATGTAACACTAGACCATTTAATCGCTTGAAGGGATTCAATATCCTGCATGGCCGTACCAAAAGTAGTAAGAACAACATCGGCAGTTAGATCAACCTCTTTTGTACGTGCAGAGCCGTAATGCGTTTGTACTTTTAACGAAGGAGCAAATTTAGCTATTTCTTTTTGCCAGTTCCCAAGAACAGAAGTCGGGCAAATGATTAACGAAGGTGTTAACCCATCATCTTTCTCGTGTACATGAAGCAAATAAGAGATCAATTGAACTGTTTTACCGAGTCCCATATCATCTGCTAAACAAGCACCAAAGCTTTCATTTCGCATAAATACAAGCCATTCTAGGCCCAATTGCTGATATGGACGCAAAGATGTCAATAGATTTGGAGAAACTTCAACGGCAGGAAAGCCAGTTTTCTCTTGTAATTGCTCCATTAGTGATTTGAGTGAATTTTGTAACTCAAATTGGAATAAAGGATCTTCAGTTGAAGCATCATCATCATCCATTGCAAGGGCAATTTCTTCTGGAATCTCACGGAATAAAAGCTCTTTCACAGTCCAATTTTCGGCATCTGATTTATTCATCAACTCTCGAATTTCATGCATCCAAGCTGCATCAATACGGAACCATTCGTTACCTGCTTGAATATAGGAACGATTTTCATTGACAAGTTGTTGAAAATCTTCTTGCGAAATTTCCTGTCCGTTCAATGAAAAGCTCCAATTGAACTGCAAAATTTCATTGAGACCAGCAGTAGTTTTATATGTGTTAGCAGTTTTTGCGATCGTTTTTACACGCATCTTCGTTTCTTTCACTGCTTTTAGCCAAGCAGGAAGTACAACTTCAAAACCAAGAGCCTGCAGTTTGACTAAATCGTCACGAAGAAAAATGCGAACTTCTTCGTCCATTAATGTGGAAGAAAAGAATGCTTCAGGATTTGACGCTGTAATGGAAGAAATAAGCGAGAAAATTTTTGTCTGTGTTTGTGAAATATAATCAGCAAATTCACTCCACTTATCAGGTAATGCTTCTTGAACCGGCAATGATTTCTTTCGAAACGCTGGAGTCCAGTAAACATTACTTTTCTTGCCGCGAACGACCGTTTCTAGTAACCATGTATCTTCTAGCGTTTCCGGTTCAGACAATCTTAGTGCTACCAATAAATTCGGATGAGAAGATTGTGATTTAATTGGCCAGCCACCTTCCTTAAAAAAAGGAACGAGTGAAGGCACATCTTCCATTGTCAAACCCGCTTGGAACAGCTTTTGTTTGACCGCATTTGCGATTAATGTTTTGCTATCCTCATCTAATACAGCATTAACTTGAATAGATTCACCGTCTATTTCTAAATCGTCCCATAAATTTGGTTTTTGCCAAACGATTGCGGCTCCTTTAAACGTAGAAAGCCATTTTTGAGAATCTATGTCGTTTCCATTAAATTTAACAAATGGATGAGCTTTAGCTGAAAATAGTTCCATTAATTCTACTGGAGTAGAGATTAGTGCGTTGTCTTCTATTTGCGCAAGTAGCCCAAAATAGCTTTCGCGATGATCCATATATAAAGAAGGAACCCATTGTTCGACTGGTGCATCAAAGGAACTTAAACGGTAATTTCCATATTCTAATGGATGTATATTTAAAGAAATTTCTTTTGTTATAGACAAAGGCTGTGTCATAGTGGCAAGTTTCCTTTCTCTATTTCCTGCTGCAATGCGCGAAGGCGACGATATTTTTCTCGAACATTGTCTACATACGCATTCCAGTAATCAGTGTCATTTGTTTTCTTAGAAACAGCCTTCATTTTTTTCCAAATTCGAACAGCTTGCTTATAGCTATAACGATTTTTTTCACCAACAAAACGCATTGCATAGTGATGATAAAGTGGAAGTAATACTTCTGGAGCTTGTTCTTTCACAATAGATAGTCCACATGCTTCTGCATATTCAAGCGATGAATTTGCAGATTGATGTAATGCCATCCAATCACGATAACGTTGTTCTTTTAAAAGTAAATTGGAATAGGACTGAATTCCATATAGCCCAAATGATTGATATAAGTTTTCGAGTTCTTCCGATTCTAATTGAATAGTCGTGTACAGAAGCTCAAGTCTACGTATAAGCATGACACGAGATGGATTAGGGATTACTTCATTTAAATAGTAGGAAATATGAGGTAACAGTTTACGTGCTAGACTATTCACCAAGTTTTTATTGGACGAATGAAGAGCCTTTTCGCAAACTTCTACCCATTCCAACAGCTGACCTGCTTCAATTTGATCGGCAGCTTTAAGTAATTCGTCTGTTCTGGACAAAGTGAGATAAAAATAAGGCAAAACCATATTTAATGAAAATCCATCTTCTTCTTTCTCAAGGGATTGTAAAAAAGAAACTTCTTTTTCACGACTTGCCTTGTCAGTTACAAGTGTATCCCAAAAGGATAGATATACTTGCTTTCGATAGGAAACGAACTTATCCATGTCGAAATAGAAATGATGTACAAGATCCATCATTTCTTCGTAAAATGTATCAGCAGCAAATAATCTAGGCTTTGCTGCAAGTTGAGAGAGCAGTTTGTCTATTTCATCGATTGATTCATTGAGAAAATGATAGACCCGATTGCGCATATTCGTTTCAGCGAATGGCGTTAAAAATGGCCAAACTTTAATGAGCAAAACTAGATTTACGTAAACATCGAAAATGGGCTGCCATTCTCTTTCAAAAGGACGTGATTTACGCACTTGTGTTTTTAAATCATGTATGGCAAATTCTAAAACATATAGGCTTGTGGGTGGATAACTGGAAACAAACTTACGAAAAAAGTTTTCAATGAGCAAATTCCAACTTTCAGGGCTACGTTCATCGCGAAGTAATGCTAACTGTGTTAGATCTGCTTCGGATTTCCATTTCGATATCCACGTAGAAAGAGATTCGTTTTGCTGATACAAATAAAAAACGGACGCAACAAAATGTCGACAAGGTTTATGCATGGGACAAGGACATGTAAATGCATCTTCAATAATATTGTATGATACTTCAATGTTGTGGACATCACGTACAACGAAAGAGATTGTGTGGTTTTGTGGAGAATAGTTAGCAATAGACACAGCGCCATTGCGAACAAAAAATGCTGCACGTCGAATAAGCTCTTCATCCTCCGAAATAATTGGATTGAGCTTTTTTTCAAATGCTTGCATGGAATGGTTAATATATTTTTCATAATGTGCTGCTAATTTTTGATAAGTAGTAAGGTTCAAACGGATCTCTCCTAAGAAAAAAGGCTTTCCTTCTATTATACTTATAAACCATACCGATTAAAAGCCACATGGCGTAGCTTTGTAAAGAAATAGAAAAAGCTTATATTATATGCAATCATGCGAATAGTAATCGCAGCGCATATAAATAAGCTTTAAATCAAATCTTCTAGCAGTTGTTTTATTTCCTTATTGTTAAGTAGAGAAACACGTAAAGCGAAAGTGCGGAATTCTTTTGATCCTATATAAAGTGGTTGTAATTCATTTTGAAGTTCAGTTGAATATCTAGCTATATTTTCTTGAGCCTGTAAACTAGAATTTTTCCTTATCGAAATATTGTCATCTAACATTTGAAGGAAAAGAATGTCTGGGATACTATATACCCTTTTAAAAATAGGCAATAAATAAATCGGGATCTCACACGTTCCTAACTCGTATTTGGATAATACAGAATGGTCGATACCTAAACGTAGGGCAGCTTCTGTTTGTGTAATTTCTATTTGTTGTCGATATTCACAAATATGTTCATGAAAAGGCATAAAATTCCCCCTATCAATGAAACAAGAATATCGAAATAAATAAAGTAAAATACTATACAATCATTTACAATAATGAGAGAAAAGAGGTTGTTGTTGTTATAGAAAAAATGAGGTTTTACATACCTAATTTATTTGACTTTTTAGATCTACACAAGCAAATTAGACTAGAAGAAGTAAAAATCATTGGTACTAATACTAGTAATGTGAAATTTTTCATTCGGCATCCGAGGAAAGAAATGATGCATATCAATCAAATTGTAGCAGAAGACTTTATCATGTATAATCTAAAACTCAACTTTCATAGCAATACACTGTCATTTTCAGTAGAAAGCAATAAAAAAATTGCCAATCATATTCTACTCCAAAAAGTGTTTCAAACATTCGCGATAAAATATAGCGCCAAAAGATTTGGATTTCTAATGTATGTCCAAGGAAGAGATCGACCTAGACCAGCAAAAATACATTAGCTACTTAAAGCGAAATAGATTATATTTCGCTTTTTTGGGGTTTTCAAGCTACACGAAAACTCATTTTTATGATAAACTATTAGTATTCAGAAAATTCAATATATAGGAGGGGTAGATATGCTGCAAGTACAATTAATGAAACCATTTTATACGAAGCTAGAGGGAAACCGGATAAAATTAGTATTTGCGTATCAATATTTCACGATTAAAAAAGATGGAGAATTGTTTCATTTCATACCAGTGGAAGGCAAAGAAATCATTGTAAATGCACAAACATTGCAAGTGGAAAACTTATCGGATGTTTTCGTGTTCCAAAAGGAAAATAGATTTATTAGATTGCCGCTTTATCAACTATTGCTTATTTCAGATATACACATTCATCTGCAAGCTCTAATCGACACGAATGGGGAACAGTCGTATGAAACAAAGAAGGAAACAGATGAGGTCATAGAGCAGTTGGAAGAGGAAAATTATAATCGAATGATTGATTACGCGCTTGTTCATCATAATGCATTGCTTTTTAATGAGTTAATAGCAAGCAAACAACTTTAACGGAGGATATTATGTTGATACTTTTCTACAAATAGAAAACACCTAACGAGTATAAAAATCGGTAGGTGTTTTTATGTGCCAAAAATATTAAAAGGAAGTAAAAAAGTAGAGAAATAAAACAAAGCTACTCGATCCAAGTACTCCAAACAAAACGTCCCCCCAATTTAACTGAAATACTTTGCTAATCTTCATGTCAAACGCCCTCCTTTTTTGTTGATTTCCCAGGAAATATAGCTTATTAAATAATATGTCGAAAATAAAAAGAAATAGTTTCTATTAGTATGCCTAAAATAGATGCATTTTATGCAATCAAATTTGAATTATTGATAGCAAAACATAGTCAAAATGAAATTATTAGGGCAATCTTTGCACCAAAATGCAATTTTTGACCAATATATTCCATTTGATTCAGATTCATGTATACTAAAGATAGTTACTTGATTGGTAAGTCTAGCTAGCAAATCAGCGTAACAAATGCTCAGCATCTCATCTAAATCGACCACTCCTAAAAGTTGCTGGAGCGAACCTAACGCAGTGGGATGTGTTAGGTTTTTTTGTGCGTAAAAATCATTTAATTCAACTATTCTAAACGTTCTGGAGTTTTAGACGATATATTAAATAATAAGAACAACAAAGGAGATGATACGATGCTGGGAATGTGGAACTCGAAAGGTTTATCAATTATTCGTAATATGAATAATCAAATGGCAATTGCAAATAGATCGATGGAGCGACTCACTTCCGGTTATCGTATTAATCGTGCAGGCGACGACCCTGCTGGATTAGCTATATCCGAGAAAATGCGTGCGCAAATTCGAGGATTAGGGCAGGCAGCTCGAAATATTCAAGACGGAATTTCACTTTTGCAGACGGCTGAGGGAGCGCTAAACGAAACGCATGCAATTTTACAACGAATGCGCGAACTTAGCGTGCAATCTGCAAACGATACACTAACAGACGATGATCGCAAACTACTTGCACTAGAATTTGAAGAATTAAAAAAAGAAGTAACACGAATTTCAAAAGATACAGAGTTTAATACAAAAAAACTATTAGACGGTTCTCAAACATCATTAAAAATTCAAGCTGGTGCAAATTCAGGACAGCATATCGAGCTTACTTTTGGCGATATGGGAGCAACTGCTATAGGCCTCGACAGCTTATCTATTTCTACAAGAGAAGATGCGGATAAAGCAATCGGAGATTTGGATAAGGCATTAGAGAAAGTATCACTCGAACGTGCCCAAATGGGAGCTTATTCGAATCGCTTAGAGCATGCCTATAACAATGCCGTTAATATGGAGGAAAATTTAAGCGATGCCGAGTCGAGAATTCGAGATACAGATATTGCAAAAGAAATGATGGCATTCACAAAAGCGAATATATTAATGCAAGCGAGTCAATATGTACTAGCATTGCATATGCAGCAAGCTTACTCGATGTTAAATTTATTGAGATGAAATAATGAATATATACTTTAAAACAATCATGAAGGATGTAACATTCATGATTGTTTTTATTTATCATCTGGATGGCATGAAATGGATAATTCAGTTAATATAAGTTTAAGTACGATGTAAGGGGGAATTGTAATGAAAAAGATTTCTATTTTAGCCATTCTGCTAGTTATTTTCAGTATGTTCAGTGTACCCGCTTCTGCGTTAGGTGCCCCGTTAGACGAGGTAAAAAAGATTGTTTCCGAAAGTTATATGGGAGAGTTTCCTAAAAACTTACAAAAAATCACGTCGATTGATAAAATTGTAGAACAACTAGATCCATACTCGACATATTTTACGAAGGAAGAATTCGAAGCTTATACAAGCTCGATCAACAACACAACAACAGGAATTGGTGTAGTAATTGAAGAAAACGAAAAAGGTATACTAATTGTAAATACGTACGAAGGCGGAAACGCTATTAAAGCTGGAATTGTACCTGGAGATATTATTTTATCGATTAATAGTACTTCCGCGAAAAATATGTCTGTCCAGCAAGCGTCTTCTTTAATAACAGGGAAGGAAGGCACAACAGTTCAATTGGAAGTTTTAAAAGCTACGAATCAAAAGAAAGTGTTCAAAATAACGCGAACAAAGTTCCAAGTACCAATTGTCACGAAAGAGCTTCTTCATGGAAATGTGGGCTATATTTCGCTAAATACATTTTCAGATGATGGTGCAATACTTGTCAGACAAGCAAAAACGGCTTTAATGAGGCAAGGTGCAACTTCTTTCATTTTAGATTTGACGAATAATGGAGGGGGTTATGTTCAAGCCGCGGAGGAGTTAATTGGTTTATTTCCAAACAGTCCTTACGCATATAAATTGAATCTGCGCAATGAAGAACAGCTTGTTAGCTCATTAAAAAGCACTTCTTTGTTTCCTAAGAATACAAAAGTACTTGTTAATGGATATAGTGCAAGTGCATCAGAAATGACAGCTGGTGCTTTATTGGATCAAAAATCGGCTACATTATATGGACAGAAAACATATGGAAAAGGTTCGATGCAATCATTTTATCCTCTTTCTGATGGCTCTTATTTAAAGCTAACAACTGCTCATTTTACAGGACCAAAAGGAACAATTATCAATAAAACTGGAATTACGCCGCAAGTTGTTACAGAAAAAGGGAGCGAGCTTGCAAAAGCACATGAAGATACGCTACTTGCAACTTATAAAACGTACAAAAAAATGAGTGCTCTTTCGAATGTAGCGACGACGAAAGAATTTACAGTAACATTTTCAATGCCTGTCGCTGACAAAGGACAATCGCAAAAGTTAGAGCTTGTTAAATTAGGTGGGCAAAGTGTTCCAGTGACAGTAAAGCAAAAGTCAGAAACACAATTCGTGATAAAGCCAAAAACGCCACTTGAAAAAGGAGCTGCTTATTTGCTAGTCGTTCATCCAACATTCCAAGAAAAAGATGGAGAATGGATGAAAGTTGGGGCATATGCAGAAGTAACCGTTCAACAATAGATGATATAATATGAAAATGGGCTATCGCTTGTGATGGCTCATTTTTTTACCAATCAGAAAGTATATGCTTTCAAACTCAGTGATTGTTTAGATTCAGCGCCTAGCCACTAGGGGCAAATGTGAAAAGGTAATCCTTCGGTTACTCGTCGCAGAAAGACTTTGCTCCTGCGGTTACTCGACGCAATGAACATAGCTGTGGTGACTGGGGAGCTGCCTCTTCGCGTTTTCCCATTTTGCACCTGCGCTTACTCGTAGCAGAAGAACGTGCTTGTCGGGGCAGACATAGGCGCTTACGCTTTTTTTGTGCATATTAAAACAATTTCGTTATACTAAACAAAATAAGTAAATTGTCAGGAGGATGTTTATGGATCCAAGATTTAAGATTGCGCATCGGGAAGCACTTATAGGAGTCGGGCTGGCAGTAGTCCATTTTCTATGGTGGTTCGGATTTGCATATGGACTTGGTTCGCGACCGGTAGAGGAGTACACATACATACTTGGCTTCCCAGATTGGTTTTTCTATAGTTGTATTGTTGGATTCATCCTAATTTCTATTACCGTAATTATTTTAGCAAAATACATATTAAAGGATGTTTCGTTTGAGGAAGAGGGGGATGAGTCATGAATATTCAAGTTATCATCCCGATGATTATCTTTTTAGGTATTATTTTTTTCATTGGTTATTGGTCTAGCAGAAAAATAGGGTCTTCGACGGGAGGATTTCTGCAAGAATACTTTTTAGGTGGGCGAGAGCTTGGTGGTTTTGTTCTTGCTATGACGATGGTTGCAACATATGGAAGTGCATCTAGCTTTCTTGGTGGACCTGGAACTGCTTATACAATGGGCTTTGGCTGGGTTTTACTCGCAATGACGCAAGTTGTAACAGGTTATTTTGTGTTGCTTATACTTGGAAAAAAGTTTGCTATTTTAGCTCGTCGATATAATGCGATTACACTTATTGATTTTTTGAAAGTGCGCTACAATAGCACGGCTGTTGTTCTTCTTTCAGCAATTAGTATGATCATCTTTTTGTTTTCGGCGATGACTGCGCAATGGGTTGGTGGTGGCCGTTTAATCGAGTCGCTAACAGGTATGAAATATACGACGGCACTCTTTATATTTGCAGTTTCTGTGCTAGTATATGTAGTAATTGGAGGGTTCCGCGCAGTTGCAGTGACAGATGCAGTGCAGGGCGGAGTTATGGTTATTGGGACGCTTGTTTTATTAATAGCTGTCATTATAGCTGGTGGTGGCGTGCCTAATATTATGCAAGATTTGCTCGCAGAAAATCCAAACCTTGTAACCCCGTATGGCAATGAAGGGAATTTGTCCGCTGCATATGTATCATCCTTTTGGATACTTGTCGGAGTTGGTGTCGTTGGCCTTCCGCAAATGGCAGTGCGTGCAATGTCGTATAAAAATACCCGTTCCATGCATCGTGCATTAGTAATTGGAACAATTGTCACCGGTTTTATCATGTTAAATATGCATTTGATTGGCATCTTTGCTCGTCCTATTTTGCCGGGAATTGAAGTGGCAGATACAGTTATTCCACTTGTAGCATTGAAAATCCTTCCTGCATGGCTTGCAGGAGTTGTTCTTGCAGCACCACTTGCAGCGATTATGTCTACGGTAGATTCTCTCCTTATTTTAGTGAGTTCTTCTATTGTAAAGGATGTCTACATGAACTATATGAATCCGCATGCAAGTGAAAAGACAGTTAAAAGGCTTAGTTTTGGAGTGACGACTGTTTTAGGGTCAATCGTGTTTTTATTGGCTTTGAATCCACCTGACTTGCTCATTTTCTTGAATTTATTTGCATTTGGAGGACTGGAAGCAGCGTTCATTTGGCCTGTTGTGCTCGGTCTTTACTGGTCTTATGGCAATAAATACGGGGCAATTGCATCGATGTTTACTGGGATTGTTTCCTATATTATTATTCATTTTTATAATGCGGCTTACGGCAATCTATTTGGGATGCACACAGTAGTTGTTCCCGTTGTTTTATCGTTGATGGCATATATTGCTTTTAGTTTACTCATAAAGAAAACAAAATACGTTTATTAAGGAGATCCTCAAATGAAACAATGGAAGGTCTATGCAATGCTTGTTTTTGTCATGTTCGTTTGGGGAGCAAACTTACCAATTTTAAAATACTTAGTAACGATTGTGCCTCCAATTACATTGACAGCTTACCGAGTATTTGTTGCTGGAATTACAGTGTTTTTAATACTGTGGAAAATGAAGCTCATTCGTAAACCTACGAAAAAAGAGTGGTCTTATATATTACTAGGGGCTCTTACGAATGTTCTTGTGCATCATTACTTTTTAAATATGGGTCTTTCGATTACGAGTGGGACGAGCGCTGGTCTAATACTTGGGACAGGGCCGATGCTTACAGCCATTTCAGCTGCCATTATTTTAAAATACTTTCCAACGAAAGTGCAGTGGCTGGGCTTATGTATTGGGCTGGCTGGAATTACAGTTTCGGTGTTTATAGGTAGTGAAACACATGGAACGAATATTGGCGATTTATACGTGTTTTTGGCGATTTTTGCGCAAGTGCTCAGTTATATGGTTGTGAGTAAAGCAGTGAGAACATTGAATCCACTACTACTCACAGCGTATATGCTTGTGATTGGTTCATTCGGGCTTATTTTACTCAGTGCAATTTTTGAGCCTGGCAAAGTAATGGAGTTTACGAATGCACCACCTGTTTTTTGGCTATTATTTTTCTGTTCGGCAATTATTATGACGGCAATTGGACATATGATGTATAACTACGCAGTTGGACAGGCTGGAGCTACGAAGGCGGCTATCTTTATGAACTTAAATCCTTTATTTGCGATGTTATTATCTGCACTGTTCTTAGGAGAAGTACTGACTATTCGCCATTTCCTTGGATTAATATTAATTGTTATTGGCGTACTTCTAGGTTCAGGAGCGGCTGAGGATATATGGGCAAAACGGAAAAAAGCACTGTCTTAGTAAAAAAGTGATTCTTCTACAATTTATTTGTAGGAGGATTTTTTTGTTTTTTAAAGATTTAACCTAATTTTAAACTTTGTGCGTAATAGTAAAAAGTAAGTAAATTAATTTTAGTAAATGCAATACTAATGGATCATTGGACGTTATTGGAATTTAAAAGGACTTTACGATTATTAACATTCCTCAGTATTGTAAAAAGTTTATTCTTAATTTAGGATATAGCTTGTATGTTTAATTTCCAAAAACAGTATTTTAAAAAATTTGGTAGTATTTAGTCTAATAAATTTGTTATACTAGTAAAAAATGACCTGCAAATGATAGAGTTGTTATGTTTTTGATTTTCGGTTTATATCTTTTGTACCTTTATTGGTAGTTGTGGTGATATAAAAATGTTTTTTTGGGAGAAGAAATAGTACATCGTGACGTTTGGATTATTAAATTATGAATAAGATATGTTGAAAAATTATTGTAAATAAGGAGTATTGGTATGCTTAAAAATAAACAGACAAATTTAAAATGGAAGAGAACTAAGATACTTATTTTGTTTGCGACACTTGCGATTATTTCGGGGTGTGGGGTATTTGGTGGAGATAAGGCAAGTAATAAAGAAGGAGAAGAAAAAGTATCAACACTTCCTTTGGAGGTTACTAGGTATGATGGAGAGAAAAGTAAAACAATTGACTCCATTTATACTGCGAACAAAGTACTAGCGTTAACCTTCAATGGAATGGGAGACGAAAGTATGGTGAAACAACTACTCGATGAGTTGGATTTGTATGGAATAAAGGCGACTTTTTTTCTCCCAGGTATGAGAGTGGCGGAAGAACCAGAACTGGCTAAAGAAATTCTCTCAAGAGGCCATGAAATCGAAAATAATACATTAAATCGCTTAGACATGAATGAGTTAAGTTATGAAGAAATTTATAAAGAAATACAACTAAGCAATGAAGTTATTAAAAGGGAAACAGGAGTTACTCCACGTTATTTGCGAACAAAATCTGGTGAATACAATGATGATGTAAGATTAGTTACAGCACAACTTGGTATGGATGCAGTGATTAGCTATAACATTAATCCAAAAGATGGAGATATGAAAGATGCAAAAGCTATTGGGAAATACGTAGAAAAGTATATAAAAAGAGGTGGGATAGTTTCCTTAAATACAGATATAAATCCCGAAGTTGTTAAATCCATTGCTTATATTTCTAAAGCGGCAGAGGATATCAATTACAAATTTATTCCACTTAGCAAGTTAATTGAGCAAGAAATTGAAAAAAAACCTTTTAACGAAATAGAAGGCTATGATGCTGTAAAGATTAATGAGGATTATGAGAATTCGGTTTCTGAAGTCTATCGTAAAGCTAAAACAGATAAAAAGGTAGTTTCACTTACTTTTGACGATTGGGCAAGCGATAAAACGATTACAAATGTTTTAGATATTTTAGCTAAGTACGATATAAAGGCAACCTTTTTCTTAATCGGAAATGGAGTGGAAAAAAATCCTAATTTAGCTAGAGCAATATTGGAAGAAGGTCACGAGGTAGCGAGTCACTCTTATAATCATAAGGTGGTTACAGAGATGACACCGGAAGATTTGCAAGAGGATTTGAAAAAGGCACATGAAGTACTAACTGAAGCGATACAACAAAAACCTACCATGTTATTTAGACCAGCTACAGGATCGGTTGATGAGCCTACAGCGAAAGTAATTGCGGCGGCAGGTTATCCGGAAGTAGCGCTTTATGATGTTACTGCGTTTGATTGGGACGTGAATAATAGTGCAGAAGATATTGTGCAATCTGTTATGGACAAAACTACAACGGGAAGTGTCATATTGCTTCATATTTTAGATGATAAACATACGATAGAGGCCTTACCTATTATTATAGAAAACTTAAAAGGTAAAGGGTATGAGTTTATCAAAATGACAGAACTGATGAATATGTAATAATGATAAAAAAATTGGCTTTTAAGGAAATTACATCTCAAATAAACCTTTTAAGTAATTAAGGAGTAAAGTGACTGTGTATAAAAAAAAGACAAAGATAATCAAAGAAGTCCTTACGACACCTCTGGAAGATAGACGTACATTATCGAACGTTCCAGACCCTGAAAGTATACGTATAACAGTGGATCGCCGTGGAACGAAAAGTACAAAAATTGATGAAAAAGAAGCTGATTCAAACTATAAAAATAAGTTGCGCATGCTTAGTTTAAGATATGTTTCGGATTTTGAAGTTTTGATTACTCCAAAAGGAATGAAAAAGAGAAAAGGTATAAAAGCAAAAGCGGTTGATATTTCTATAACAGGACTACTTATTGAGTTGGATATAGAAAATACGATGTACACAGTTGGCGATTCAGTTCACATGAAATTTGATTTACCTCCGGCAACGATGCCAGAAGGGTTTGAGTCTTTAGTCAAGCTGGAAGCAGTTGTGGTAAGGGTATTTACTAAAGAACAAGATGGACAAGTAAAGCAAATGGTAGCAATAGAATTTGCGAAGCCCTTAACAGAATATTTTCAGAAAAAACGCTGGGGTTACTCTCTAGTCATGGCAAGTAGTTTGCTATTCATAGTTGCTCTTTTAGTTATGCTTATGCGTGCAGAAAGTGTCATTTACTTTAAATACAATAAAGTATTGTATTTATATAGTTTAATAGCAGCAACATTTTTACTTACTCGATATTTATTTGGTATTTTGTATAAAAATGTACCGATAAACAAGGAATACACACCAGGTGTTTCGATTATTATCCCTTGTTTTAATGAAGAAGAGTGGATTCATCGAACGATATTAAGTTGTATTAATCAGGATTATCCAGTAGATAAAATAGAAGTTATTGTTGTGGATGATAGATCAACAGATGGCACAGTAAAGCAAATTGAAAAAGTAATTGCGCTCATTCATAAAGAGGCTGAGCGATACAAAACTAAAGAGCGTTTAAAAATGCATGTATTAGAAGTAAACGGAGGAAAACGAGTTGCTTTAGTTAAGGGTGTAGAAATGGCTAAGCATGACCTCGTAGTTTTTGTAGATTCTGATAGTTTCTTAGAGCCGAATGCAATAAGGAACTTAGTGCAACCTTTCCAAGATCCTAAAATGGGTGGAGTTGCAGGGCGTACAGATGTAGAAAATAAGTATACGAATACAGTTACGAAATTACAGACAGTTCGATATTATATCGCTTTTCGTATTATGAAAGCAGCTGAGTCTTATTTTGATAGCGTTACTTGCTTATCAGGACCCTTAGCATGTTATCGAAAAGAGCTTATAGTTAAGCATACAGATGCATGGTTGAATCAAAAATTTTTAGGGCAACCAGCTACTTTTGGTGATGATCGAAGTATGACGAATTTCATATTGAGGACCCACCGGACAGGATATCAAGATACTGCAATTTGCTCGACAATCGTTCCATCAAATATGGGCTTTTTCTTAAAACAGCAAATGCGTTGGAAGCGCTCTTGGCTTCGTGAATCACTAATTGCTGCGACATTCATTTGGAAAAAGGAACCGTTTATGGCGTTATTTTTTTACGTGGGGTTAATCGTTCCGATAGCTGCACCAATTATTGTTGTTTATAACTTACTTTACGTTCCGCTTGTGCATAATGTTTTTCCTTTGACATTTTTAATGGGGCTATTATTAATGGCTTTACTTATGAGTCTTGCACATTTAATGTTTAGAAAAAGTAAGCTATGGGTTTTTGGCTTTATATTTTGTGCGTTTTATGAGTTTGTTTTACTGTGGCAGATGCCGGTTGCTTGGGTAACTTTTTGGAAATCCACTTGGGGAACAAGAGAAACTCCACAAGACATTGAAGCGCGTGATAAAAAGAATGCAAAGAAGCGAAAAAAGAAAAAGAATCAGATTGTTTTGGATACACAATCATTGAAGGATTCATAAAGTGAGGAAGACAGCAATGTTTAAAAAAAGTCAAAGTTCTGTCTTAGATTATCAAAAGAAAAATCGTAAAAAAACTTCTAGAACAATAATTCAATTAGGGATATTGTTCGTTGTTGGGTTTTTATTGTTCAATGCATTAATAGACTTTAGAAAATATGAAGAGCCTGATAAGTCACAATGGACAAATAAAAAGGGATTCGTTGCCTTGTCTTATTTTGGTGTGGATCGAAATGGTACGCCAAAGTTAATTGAAAAAAGCCAATTGAATAAGCAACTAAAATCATTATACGAGCAAGGTTATCAAACGATTTCACAACAAGATGTAATTGATTTTTATGAGAAAGGGAAGGCGTTGCCAGAAAAAGCGCTTTTTCTTTCGTTTGAAGATGGACGTAATGATTCCAGCATATTTGCTCATCCCATTTTAAAAAAGTACAATTACAAAGCTACTTTTTTATCATATGCAAATAAAGTAGGAAGCAAGGACAATAAATTTCTCCAACCCAAAGATATGTTAGAAATGAAAAAAAGTGGTTTTTGGGAACTAGGAAGTAATGGATACAGACTAACATACATTAATATTTTTGATCGTGAAGGAAAACATGTTGGTATGAAAGATGAAAATGATGTGACGAACAAAGAACATATTGAGTACTATAATCATTATTTAATGGATTTCATTAGAGATGAAAACATGATTCCAATAGAAAATAAAGAAGAGATGGAAAGCAGAATTATGGAAGATTATAAGCTCATGGAGGAAATCTATACAAAAGAGTTCGGATTTGTACCGAATGTGTATATGATTATGCATGCAAATGCACTTTATGGAGGGATGAATAATTTAGTAACAAAAGTGAACGATGAAGAAATCAAAAAAATATTTAATATTCATTTTAACTTAGAAGGCAATGCATACAATAAAAGCGGAGCAAGTGTAATGAATCTTTCGAGAGTTCAACCTGCACCTTATTGGTATACGAATCATTTGCTTATGAAAATTCAAAAAGACACTTCTCAAAAGATGGAGTTTTTAACTGGCGATGAGAAACGAGCAGCTAAGTGGAAACAATTTGGTGGAGTTTCGGAGTTTATGGATAACAGAATTATACTTACTTCTCCTCCCGCAAAAGAAGGAAAGTTACAATTAACGGGAAGCGAAGATTTTGGAGATATAAAGTTCACAGCAAATCTTGAAGGAAATGTTGTCGGGAGACAATCAATCTATCTACGTAATAATGAGGAAAAGAAATCGTATGTTCAAATAATGCTAGAAAACAATAAAGTCATTGTGAAGGAAAAGGTTTCTGGAAAAATTGAAAAAGAGTTAGGTGTTTACGAACTGGATGAAATTGAAAAGCGTATCAAGGATATAACTTTTGATAAAGCATCTGTATACACAAAAGGGCAGACTATGGGAGGAGCCCGTACACCTGAAGATGAGTATCAAGTGAACATAAAAGGAACGAGACAATTTGAAATTATCATTCAAGAAAATAAGCTAAGTGTTCAAGTAGATGAAAAAACAATTTTGGACAATCAGGAGATTAATGAAGGTATTTCAAAAGGTAGTGTAGCAATAGGAGCGCAATACCATAAGCAAAATAAGAAAGATGATATTTATGATGGTGTTTTTGATGATATAATAATTACATCGATTAAAGATGATAATGAAGAAGAAGTACTTTTTGAAAACACTTTAAATAGCTATCAGCAAGGGATTAGTAGCATTTTGAAATATTTTGATAATGTGACAAATTGGGTAATTGACACATTTTAAAGGGGTTTATTAATATGTCGAAAGTTAACTCATCACAATATCGAAGTTTAATGATTACTGGCATTGTTGTTTCGCTTTTTATAATTTGGGGCTGCACAAATGAGACTAAACCAAGTGCGAAAGAACGTGAAATAGAACTGTCAGCATGGATTACGGATTGGCAGTGGAAATCGGGTATTGAAGATTATAGAAGTATAACGAATGGACTTACAAGTGTACAAGTATTTGCGGCTTACTTTAATAGTACAGATCGCTTATTTTACACAGAAGAAAACATAGAGGCGATTCCTAATATAATGAAGATAGCTAAAGAGGGTAGTTTAGTCAAAGTCGACTTAACAATCGTAAATGACCAATTCAAAGAAGATGGTAAAGCTGTTCAAAAGGATTCGGATTTACTAACAAGGCTTATGGCAACAAAAGAGAGTCGTAAAGCGCATATTGATGATATTGTTAAATTAGCAAATGAATATGATTTCCGTGGTGTGGAAATTGACTATGAAAAAGTGAAAGACGCAGATTGGGAGAATATTTGTGCCTTTTACGAAGAATTATATATAAAACTTAAAGCATCTGGAAAGTCACTTAGGATAGTATTAGAACCTCGAACTCCAATAGAGAAAATAAACTTACCAAAGGGACCTACCTATGTGATGATGGTTTATAATTTGTATGGTTATCATAGTGGACCAGGCCCTAAGGCTGATCATCCCTTTATAGGAAAAATGGCTCAAAAGATGAAACAGCTACCTGGAGAGAATTTTTTAGCATTTGCAACAGGAGGGTTTGATTGGCCGGAAGAGGGGAAGATAACTGCTTTAACGGAAAGTGAAGCGGCTAATCTAAAAAAAATAAGCATTACCCCTGTAAAAAGAGATGAAGCAAGTGGAAGTGTCTATTTTGAATACTTAGATAAAGAAAATAAAAAACATACAGTTTGGTACGCAGATGATGTTACGTTAGCTCAATGGATTGAAAGCTCGAAGAAGGCGGGATATTATAAAATTGCACTTTGGAGAACAGGTGGATTTGAGCAAGCTACACTACATTATTTGAATAAGAAGGACTCTATTTATTGAGTGCACGATTACGCGCAATAAAATAGTTTCAACCTAAAAAGAGCGACTTTGCGAAAAGTGCTCTTTTTTTGTATTCGAAAATTGAATTGTGTGGGTGGCTGGCACCAAAAAATATTTCTGCAATATATAAAAATGCAGTTGACTTTATATTTATGCAGACATATAATTATTTTCAACTTACTTTGGAGGTGATTGGTATGAAAGTTGGAATTATTGGAGCATCAGGATATGGCGGACTGGAATTGATCCGACTATTACATAATCATTCGGAAGTCGAAAGAATTGATCTATTTACCTCTTCAGAAGAAGGAATCATTTTTTCGCATAAATATGCACACTTATTGAATATCCATGACCAACCTCTTCTGAAAATAGAAAATGATAAGTTAGCAGAGTTTGATGTTTTATTCGCAAGTACTCCTGCAGGGGTGACGAGTGAATTACTGCCACCGTTAATCGGGAAAAGAACACGGCTTATCGACTTGTCTGGTGACTTTCGCTTAAAAGATCCAGCACAGTACAAACAATGGTATAAAAAAGAACCAGCACCAAAATCGGCACTCGAAAAAAGTGTATATGGTTTAACGGAGTGGAACGAAAAAGCGATTCAACAGGCACAACTTATCGCCAATCCAGGATGTTATCCGACAGCAGTTTTACTTTCACTACTTCCATTGCTAAAAGAAAACTTAATCGACGCAACACAAATTGTTATTGATGCGAAAAGTGGCGTATCTGGAGCGGGGAACAAGCCGAGCCAAATGACACACTTCAGCGAGACAAATGAAAATACAGCAATCTATAAAATACATCAACACCAACATATCCCGGAAATGGAACAAACGATTAGCCAGTTTACGGGCCACGCATCACCAATCACATTCACAACACATCTCGTTCCGATGACGAGGGGAATACTTGCAACAAGCTATGCCCCGGCCAATGAAGGAGTAACTGAAAAACAACTTGTGAACGCATTAGAAGAAACATACGCGCATCATCCATTCGTTCGAATAATAAAAGAAACCAATAAATTTGGAACCAATCAAGTGTATGGATCGAACTACTGTGACATACATGTGAGAGTAGACCCCAGAACAAACCGAGCGACTATCGTTTCGGTTATCGACAATTTAGTAAAAGGAGCAGCAGGTCAGGGGATTCAAAATATGAATGTACAATTCGGTTTGGATCAAACGACAGGTCTCCAGCAAGTACCATTATTCATATAGGAGGAATTTCATTTGACAACATCAACGGCGATTATGAAAAAAATTTCATATAAAAATATAGCATCACCAAAAGGTTTCAAAGCAACTGGTCTTCACTGCGGTCTTAAACATAAGAAAAAGGATCTTGCGTTACTAGTTAGCGAAGTACCAGCGAGTGTTGCAGGTGTTTTCACGACAAATGTAATTCAAGCAGCTCCGTTATTAGTAACGAAAGAGATTGTTTACGAAACTGGCAAAATGCAGGCGATTATCGTCAACTCTGGAAATGCAAATGCATGCACAGGCAAGCGAGGGATGGCAGATGCGCTTACAATGCAAAAAGAAACGGCTGACAAACTAGGAATCTCCCCAAATTTAGTAGGCGTTGCTTCGACTGGTGTTATTGGAGAAATCATGAAAATGAAGCCAGTTATCGACGGTATTCAAAACTTACAACCAATTGATGAATTAGAAGGAGCGATTCAATTCGCTCAAGCTATTATGACGACAGACACTGTGACGAAAAATACAGCATACAAAACATCTATCGATGGAAAAGAAGTAATGATTGCTGGTGTTGCAAAAGGTTCTGGAATGATTGAGCCAAATATGGCGACAATGCTTGGTTTTATTACAACCGATGCAAATATCGAATCAAACCATCTGCAAGCAGCACTAAAATCCATTACAGACATTACATTCAACTCGATTACAGTCGATGGCGACACGTCTACGAATGATATGGTTATCGTTATGGCGAACGGCTTGGCAGAAAATGATACGCTTACTCCAAATCATCCAGAATGGGATATTTTTGTGCAAACATTGCATGCGGTTTCCTTAGATTTAGCAAAAATGATTGCAAAAGACGGAGAAGGTGCGACGAAGCTAATTGAAGTCGAAGTGCTAGGGGCATTGAATGACGTAGAGGCGCGAAAAATTGCCAAAACGGTTGTTGGCTCACCTCTTGTTAAAACAGCCGTTTTTGGCTGTGATGCGAACTGGGGAAGAGTAATCGCTGCTGTTGGATATAGCGGTGCAACAATTAATCCAAATACGATTTCAATTCAACTAGGCTCAACAACAGTAGTAGAAAATAGCGAGCCAGTTCCATTTTCAGAAGAGGATCTGATTGTTTATTTGAAGCAACCTGAAGTGAAAATCGTTGTTGAGCTTCATCAAGGGGACGGCCATGGCTATGCATGGGGGTGCGATTTAACGTATGACTATGTCCAAATCAACGCAACCTACCGCTCGTAAACGTATCGTAGTAAAACTTGGTGGAAGCATGCTCGAAGGCTTAAATGATACCTTCTTCGCCAACTTCAAACGACTCCAAGAACAAGGAAACGATCTCCTCATCGTACATGGTGGAGGCCCTGCGATAAATAAACAATTAGCAAAAAACAATGTGGTGTCCACTGCGTTAAATGGAATTCGAGTCACATCACAAGAAGCGGTTCATATCGTCCAGTCAACGCTTATTGGCCAAGTGAATCCAAATTTAGTGCACCAGCTGAATAAAGCGGGAATAAAAGCACTTGGTTTAAATGGTTACGATGGAAACTTGCTCACATGTACTTTTCTAAATAAAGAGGTATATGGATTTGTAGGGGACATAACAGATGTGAACAGCATATTACTCGATACGCTTCTTGCAAATGGGATTGTTCCAGTTATTGCTTGTATTGGTTGCACAGAAGATGGGGAAGCACTCAATATAAACGGCGATACCGTTGCAAGTGAAGTAGCACTTGCGATGAAAGCAGATAGCCTGTTACTCGTGACAGATACAGCAGGGATAAAAATTGAAGGAGAAGTGCAATCGCTTATTTCTCCTTCAGCAATCGCAAATTGGATGGAATCTGGCGATATATATGGAGGGATGATTCCGAAAGTAGAAGCAGCTCTAGCTTGCTTAACGGCTGGCATCCCTTCTGTTCAAATTGTCGGAGATCAATTAGAAGGTACGACCATTCTTCATCAGGAGGTATTTGCATGAGTTCATTATTCCAAAACTACGCGCGTCGCCCAGTTCATCTAGTAAAAGGGAAGGGCACAATCGTGACAGATCAAGCTGGAAAAGAATACCTCGATTTTACAAGTGGTATTGCTGTACTGAGTCTTGGTCATGCTCATCCGGCAATCGTTCAAGCAATTCAACAGCAAAGCGAAAAGCTATGGCATACATCTAATTTATTTGAAAGCCCTGAGCAAGTACAACTTGCAACGTCACTTATCGAGCATACGCATTTTGCACATGTATTTTTCTGTAACAGTGGAGCAGAAGCAAACGAAGCCGCTATCAAGCTAGCTCGCAAGCATACTGGAAAACATACAATTATCACTTTCGAGAATTCATTTCACGGGCGCACATTTGGCGCAATGTCCGCAACTGGTCAAGATAAAGTCCGACTTGGATTTGGACCACTTTTAGAAACATTCCGTACAGTTCCATTCAACGATATCGAGCAACTAGAAGCCTCTGTTGATGACAGTGTCGGTGCGATTATGCTAGAAATTATCCAAGGTGAAGGTGGAGTAAATCAAATCACACCTGAATTCGCTCAAGTAGTTGCGGATATCTGTGCATCGAAGGGCATTTTATTGATTGTGGATGAAGTCCAAACGGGCATTGGTCGCACAGGAACTCGCTTCGCATACGAGCAAACGGTTCTGAAACCAGACATTATAACATTAGCGAAAGGTCTTGGAGGCGGCTTCCCAATTGGAGCAATGCTCGGCACAACCGAACTGTACGACACATTCGGACCTGGAACACATGGAACAACATTTGGCGGCAACCCACTTGCAGTAGCAGTCGCGCAAACCGTCTTGAACCATGTATTCGAAGAAGAATTTTTAGAAGCGGTCAATGAAAAATCAAATTACTTTCAAGAAAAATTAAAAGTAGCATTGCCTGGACATACTATAGTAGGAACAGGTCTACTTTTAGGTATTGTATGTGATGTTGACGTACAATCTTATATTCAAAAAGCAGAACAAGCAGGCTTGCTATTAGTTGGAGCAGGACCAAATGTTATCCGACTTCTGCCACCATTAACCGTGGCAACCGAAGAAATCGATCAAGCTGTCGAAATCCTTTCTTCCATTCTAACGTTTGTTAGTCAAACATGAATTAAAGCGCTCTGAGAACCGCTATTCACATCAAAGGATCGTCCCTTCAAATAGGGCGGTCTTTTATTGTGGAATAAAATAATCGCAATCGCACATAAAGATGGTACACTTTAGAAAAAGTTCAATTATTGAAGGAGGAAACCACATGCTTACTTGGAACAAAGAAATCATCATACCAGCATCTATCGATACAATATGGGGGCTTTTTCAATTGGATCAAATTCAGCGAATCATGCCAAATATTGTAGAGCATAAACCACTAGAACTAAAAGAAGGTGTAGTTGGTTCCACTTACGAGCAAACGTACAAAGAAGGAAAAAGAACAGAAAAGTACATTGTGACAGATATCGAATACGAAAACACCGATCAAAAAAAGCATAACCGAATTGAGTTTACACTAGCGAAGATGTTTAAAATCCAAGCTGGATTTACACTCATTAAGCTAGATGAAAAATCGACCAAGTTTATCTATACGGGGCAGAATGAAGGGGTAAATTTCTTGGCAAAGATTCTCATGAAACTAGCTCCTAAAAAAAGCAATGAAAAAGTAGTGAATGACTTTATTGAATTAGTTCGCACAGAAGCATTGAAAGATTCATAAAAGGGGTGTTTTCATGACAATTGACTTCGGTAGCTTAAATTATTTGGCCGTAATTATCGGTGGATTTTTGTACATGATATATGGTGGAATTTATTATTCAACTTTATTGTCAAATAAAAAAGAGCAACAAACAAAAGGAACGTTCAAATATATCTACTCAGTAATTATTGCATTCATTAGTTCATTTTTAGTTGCGGTTCTTGTACATGCTGTAAGTGCAGAAAGTCTTCTGCAAGGAGCGCTAATCGGATTTATCATTGGGATTATTATTAAAATGGTGTATGTAAAAAATGCTTTATTCGGTCTAATCTCCAAAAAATCAACGCTAATCGCAATTTGTGATCACGTCGTTATCTTCTCATTGCTCGGTGCGCTACATGGTTGGATGTCATAAAAAAAGAAGCCTGTAAGGGCTTCTTTTTTTAAAAAGTATGTGTCATGACCCAAATCGCAACGGCATCTTTGTCACCAAGATTCATAAAACGATGTGGAAGAGAGCTATCAAAATAAATACTATCGCCCTCGTGAACCATATGAACCTCATTTTCTACTTCTATACGCAAACTCCCTGACAGCATAATTCCACACTCTTCACCAGCGTGATACATAAATGGCGCATTCAAATCTTCGCCAGGAGAGACATTCATTTTGAAAAAACTCATTTGTTTTCCCGAACTCGGCGATAATAATTCATAGCTCACATTCGGTCGAACTCGCTTAATCAACTGTGCTTCACCAGCTCGAAAAATAGTTACCGCATCAGATGCCTCTGTTTCAAAAAATGAAAACACTGGAACTTTTAAACTATGGCTCAACTTCCAGAGCGTTTCAAGTGAAGGAGAAACTTGCCCTCTTTCAATCTGCGAAATCATACTCTGACTAATCCCAGCAAGTTTCGCTAACTCTTCTGACGTCAAACCTTGTAATCTGCGTAAATACCGTATTCTTTTCCCGACTTCCTCTTTAGGAAATTCCATCTTTTCACCCCATATGAATAATTATACAATTAACAGAATAATAAAACACTATACTGATAAATTAATAATTATTCTAATTGTCTCATAAACACTTATCCTATATGATATTTATACCTTATTTTGTATCTTTTTTCAAATAGAATTAATTATAAAAATATTACGTCAATTTATTTTTTATGTAGACAGTTGAATAATAATAACTTATACTACTAATAATTCAGTACTTTAATATAAGGGGAACTGGAGAATATAAAACTGGGGGTAATAAAAAAATGAAGAAATGGCTGGCAGCATTAATTATGATAACTGCATTGGTCGTTGCTGGGTGTAGCAATGATTCAGGCGGTGGAGTATCAACAGACAACTCCACACTACAAAAAGTATTAAAAGAGAAAAAGTTAATTGTTGGGATGTCTCCTGGATATTTCCCATTTGATATGAAGGATCCAAATGGCGATTTCGTTGGATATGACGTAGATACTGCAAATGCACTTGGTAAAGCACTTGGAGTAGACGTAGAATACAAACAATTTACATTTGATGGTTTAATTCCTGCACTACAAACAGGTGAAGTTGACATGATTTTTGCAGGTATGACAATTCGTGGTGACCGTGCACTAGCGGTAAGCTTTGCAAACCCGTACTTCCAAACAGGTCAAGCAGTAATGCTTCCTTCATCAGACAAAACAACAAAAACATGGCAAGAACTTGATGTAAAAGGTAACAAAATTGCTGTAGGTATCGGAACAACTGGTGCTTTACTTGCAAAAGATGTATTCAAAAATGCAGAAGTACTAGATTTTGAAGAATTCCCAACAGCAGCAGCAGCTATGGCTCAAGGTAAAGCAGATGCAGTAGTATATGACGAGCCTGCAATCGCAGTTTGGAAACTGAAAAACCCAAGCGAAGTAACACAATTAGAAGGATTAATCTCTTCTGAAAACCTTGGTATCGCTATTAAGAAAAATGATTTCGAAACAGTTCAATGGGTTAACTCATTCCTTTACAGCTATATCGATAGCCCATCAGAGCTTGCTTCTCGTAACAAATGGTTCGAAACTTCTGATTGGTTAAGTGAAGTAGTAGACGAATAAAATACTCTACCAACTAGAGGAGGTCCAACCATGAATTATGACTGGAGTGTAATACCACGTAATATGGACGTCTTTATTGATGGCGCCCTGAAAACATTAGAAATTTCCATACTAGCAATTCTTATTGCACTTCCTATAGGTATTATTTTTGGACTGGGACGTGTTTCGACAAACAAGATTATTAGATTAATAGCTACTATATACGTAGAAGTTATTCGCGGAGTTCCACTGCTTGTATTACTCATGTGGATTTACTTTGTACTCGGACAATATTTTAAATTGGGCTCCTATTGGGGCGCTATCACAGCATTAGCAATCTTTGCGGGAGCATTTATTGCTGAAATCGTCCGTGCTGGTATTCAAGGTGTTCCAAAAGGGCAAATGGAAGCAGCGCGATCTCTTGGGATGTCTCATACAAAAGCAATGACACATATTATCTTGCCACAAGCATTTAGAAGAGTATTACCACCGCTTGCATCGCAATTTATTATGCTCATTAAAGACTCATCACTAGTATCAGTTATCGCAGCAACCGACTTAACGCTAAACGCAAAAAACTTAGTAGCTACATCTTTCCGGTCGATTGAAGTATGGACTTTTGTTGCGCTAATCTATTTCATCATGACATTCAGCCTATCATTAATCATTAGATACTTCGAAAAACGATTAATGAAGAGCGACGCATAACGTTAAGGAAGGTGTAACCAAATGATATCTATTAAAAATGTCAATAAAAGCTTCGGCGACCACCACGTCCTAACCGACGTTTCGCTCGAAGTGCCGAAATCAAATGTCATCGCTTTAATCGGGCCAAGTGGTGCTGGTAAATCGACACTAATTCGTACGATTAACTCACTAGAACCAATAAACACTGGTGAAATTATTGTAGATGGAATTTCTATCCATGATAAAAAGACGGATATCAATAAAGCACGTACAAACATTGGCTTCGTTTTTCAAAGCTTCAACCTATTTCCGTTCTTAACGGCTTTAGAAAATGTAACAATGGCGCCAATCAAAGTAAAAGGACAAAGCAAAGAAGAAGCAGAAAAAAGAGGAAAAGAACTACTTACATCTCTTGGACTTGCAGACAAATTCGACGCTTACCCAAGCAGACTATCTGGTGGTCAACAACAACGTGTTGCCATTGCTCGATCTCTAGCAATGGACCCAAAAGTGATGCTATTTGACGAACCAACATCCGCACTCGATCCAGAAATGGTAACCGAAGTGCTCGATGCCATTCGTAAACTAGCAAAAGACGGTATGACCATGGTCGTAGTAACACACGAAATGGGCTTCGCCAAAGAAATCTGCGACGAAATTGTCTTCATGGCAGAAGGCAAAATCGTCGAACGCGCAGCACCATCCAAATTCTTCACAAACCCAGATTCCGAACGCGCCAAAACATTCCTTTCCAAAGTCCTAAACCACTAGATCATTCTAGTGGTTTTTTGGTGTCCTGAAAATATCCATCAGCCGCAAAAGCCACAAAGTCGACTATGAAAGGCGCAAAGTCGCTTGCGAAAGCCGCAAACTCTTTCATGAAAGCCCCAAAGTCACTTGCGAAAGCCCCAAACTTCCACAATATCCAATATCTATTGATTTCCTTAATAGTATTTGATACCCTAATAGACAGAACAGTACAAAAGGAGAGATTGCTATAGAAATTATTAGACCAGTTCCAAAAAGCTATCAAGCACTAGTCCGACTAAGACATCGACTTCCACACAATCATGAAAAATTAAAAGACATTCATGGAAAAATAGATAGAATAAAAGCAGGATATTGCGGGGAAACACGAACAGATAGATTCATCGAAGAAGTAGAATTCCCACAACAAGTGAAAATTATCCCGGATTTCCATGCAAAGCTACACTCAAAAAGGTTTGTTCAAATTGATACTCTCATCATCACTAGAAGTTACATTCTCATCCTAGAAGTCAAAAACATAGTAGGTACAATAGATTTCAAAAACTATCAAAGCCAAATTGTTCGAACATTAAACGATGAAACCACACCATTGGGATATCCCTTCATCCAACTTGATCGAAACATCGATGGCATTAGTAACATTTTACGCAAATACGGTCTGAATCCCCCCATTCATTCAGCCCTCGTATTCCCTTCCAACAATGTAATCATTGAAAACTCACCCAAAACCCGAAATATCTTTTTCGTCAAACAGCTTCCATTATTTATACAAAGATTAAATGATTTACCTAATAAATTATCAGAAGAAAGCTTTCATGATATTTGTGAAATATTTACAAATATAAATGGAGACTTTATCGAGAAATCACTATGTGACAGATTCTCCATCGATCCTAAAGAATTAAAAAAAGGGATTATTTGCTCGAATTGCGGAGAACTACTTCAACAAAGAACAAGACGTACATGGATATGTATTGCATGTGGACAAGCAGACGTAAATCCAATTCCACGCAACATAGAAGACCTTTTTATACTAATTAAACCCGAGATCACAATGAATGATTGCCTCCACTATTTGCAGGTAAAATCAAGGCACACATTGAATAATAATCTAGTTAAAATGAAACTTCCAAAGAAAGGGGTGCGTAGAGCAACAGTCTATACTATTAAATAAAAGAGATTGTCTAAAAAAGTCTAATTTTGACTTTCTGGTGTCCCGTTCGAAAATCAAGAATGCTAATTTTATAGCATTCTTGATTTTTTATTTGCGCTTACTCGTTCACATTCCGCGAAAGGCACAAAGTCACCTGCGAAAGCCCCAAAGTAGCTCACGAAAGGCACAAAGTCACCAGCGAAAGCCCCAAACTAGCTCACGAAAG
>NZ_JALDYF010000042.1:0-3067 GCF_032154225.1 Psychrobacillus sp. | reverse complement strand
ATATTGATATTGATATTGATATTGATGATGATGCGTATTTAAGAAGCCCTAAAGAGTTACAACATCAATTTGATGAACATGCTGAAAAGGTTGGGGTATATAACAAAGTATTAGGTGATACTTGCGTGACCGATTTTGTGTGTCCAACTAACATGCAATCCATTCAGATAAGTGGCAATGGCTTGATAAAGTGCACCAGCAACGTAAAGACCGTTCACTTACTATCGGCATTCAAACGATTGACTTTCTCGTAGAATAAGGGATTCCCGTATCCATCAAAATACGATTAAACGCAATGAGGAACCCCATTCTTATTATCAAAAGCATAGCAGAACCTATAAAGTAAAAAATACGCGTAAAAAGCCTGTAATGCCCACTACATTTGACGAAGCACCTTTATGAAGTATCGTCTGAACGTGATGTAAACGTCGCCAAAAAGAGGTATATGCAGCTTTCGAAATAGGAATTGGTTAATAGATTAAATTAAGGTTGAAAAATAAGTTGCAGAAAACCAAGAGCGATGGGTAACTAATCAATTCGAGCAGTTCAAGTAGATGATTAATGAGTTGGAAAATAGCCTCGTTAAATTGTTTTTCCGAGGCTATTTTAACTATCTTGTTATAGTGATAGGTAAGCTTTGGACGTTATCGCCAGCTTTTTCCCCACTTCACACCGCACGTGCGACTTTCATCGCGTACGGCATTCCAACTAATCCAACTCATTCAATATTTTTATGTATATGCAAGATGAAATGTAGAATCAGATTTACATTGCATTCCCACCTTATTTGTTCAACCGAAGCACCATGATTTACACCACCCCATCGGGTAGGCTTTCGTCAGCCGGACTGTTACGGTGAATTCTTGCGACTATTAGCCGAGTTTATAACACGCTTTTCCTTACTAATCAGCGTGCTACTCGACGCAGGGGGAGCCTTTCAGAGCGCCTCCTCATTCGACTCCTCGATATAACCATTCAATTTCCAGAAACCTGAAACTGCCTGACCTTCACCGAAATTGTGTGATCACATTTCGGTAAAGGTCAGGAACGTTTCGCACCTACAATCGCACCCGATTGCGGAAGGTATCTCAGCTCAATAATTACGACTTTCCAGGACTGGAATCGGCCCTTTAATTATATTCTATGATGGAGAAGAGAATATGATAAAAAGTTGTAATTTGGTATGACACAGTATTAATAAAATTTTCATCATTTTTTCGCTTATTCAGTTAACCACTTTTTCGCTTTTTCCAAGGGAATATCTGTTTCGACTTCTGGTATAACTGGATTGTCATAAAATATTTTCCCATCTAGTGTTTTATTATATGCCACCGTAACGTTAATCATTGCGTTATCGTACAAAGGAAGTGTTACATTAGCAGAAGCATATCCAGCAGTCGGTTGGCCAAATGTTTTTGTATTTTGTTGCCCCATAAATGCCATTAACACCGCTTCTCCTGAACTTGCCGTTCCATCATCAATTAAGACCGCAACAGGCACATCTAGTTTAAAAGGAGAGATATCTGTTTCAATCTGCGTACCACCACCTATAGATTTTCCATCTTCTAATTGGACAGTCAAGTCACGGTCTATATATTCATAGTATAAAAGATCTCCATCTTTTAAAAATGGAGAAACCGCGGTAATCATTGGTCCCATGTCTCCACCACTATTTCCACGGAGATCAATAATAGCTCCTTTTACATCGGCGTTTCTTTTAATTTCTTGTAGAACTGTTTCAGCGTATTGCTTTCCGTTTGCAGCAGCATCTATATGTTCTGGTAACCTTATTATAAGCACGTCACTTTCACGCGTGACCGTAGGCATTTCATCTTGGGCAGATAACGTTTGTTGATTTTCTTTCGTCAGTAAAAACGAATGCTTCCCACCCCCTTCTTGCAAAGCTTTTTCGATGAAAGAATATGTATTTTCATAGGAAGAAGCAATTTTCATTTCATTTTTAAGTTCTTCTTTTACTTCCTCCCACTTTTCACCACTTGCATAATAACCATTTAATTCAATCATTTCGATTGCTACCTTTCCGTATCTTTCAGCGCTCGGCGGAAAAAAATAAAATGGTTTACCTAGTTGTGCACCAACAACCGGACCAAATTGATAAACTAGAAAAACCCCTACTAGTGTGAAAATACTTAGTATAACTGTTGTCCATTTAATAAGTTTCAACATCATCCCTTCTTTCCAGTGGTAAATGGTTTCTTATTAATTTTGAAGTATCTACGAAGCAATTAGATTACATAACTAATTCTGTATTATGTCTGATTCCTTTTCTATAACTTAAATAATATAAAGAAAAAGATAAGACAAGTATAATTAAAAACCCTATTACTTGTGAAGTTGAAGTTATTCCACCAAATTGCTCACCATTTAGTTTATAGAATAAAAAAGTTGCTAAAGAGCTTCCTCCAATTGCGACCATTGAAACTATGACAGCAGAAAATTATTGAAACAAATATCTTTTTAGCGGTTATAACCACATTAACCACTCTTCCTAAGCTACTTAAACTTTGCCATGTAACATTACTACGGAATACCTGGATAAACGCTCCTGTATCTGTTTCATTACGAATGCACTTATTTATTTTTTATATAATCCATACCTTGCGATGTTATCCCTAAAACTAGATGATCCGATCCTTCCCCGCTATCTGTCGCATATCCCGCTTCGATAAGGTAATCAATGGCTAGTTTACTATTTACGTCGGCCCATCTAACATCTCTTTAGGTAATTGATAATGTCCTCCGTTAGTAGCAAAGTGATAATCATACAGACTTTGCAAAAGTACATCTGATAATTTTTTTATTTCTTCATTCATCATTTCTAATCCCCCTCCCCCTCTTTTTACCATTCTACAAAAGAGGAGACTTCCCTACAAGCGATGCCCTTCACTTCTATAGTATCCTATCTAGGCTATAACCACAGAAGCTGTTCTTTTTTATTCAAAAGCACATCGTCTTAAAAAAATTCCAAAAAATTAGTTTGACAACTTTGTGAACAAGGTAAATAATATAGAAAAGGGGTGTTGGTAATGGAAACCAAATTAAAAAT
>NZ_JALDYF010000029.1:0-31344 GCF_032154225.1 Psychrobacillus sp. | reverse complement strand
TGCAAGAGTAGGACGTCGCTGGGCATTGAAAAAAGTCGTTACCGAGTAATCGGTAACGACTTTTTCTATATGTAATGAAGAGAAATAAAGGTTAGCTCTTATCCGTTCATGTATAATGGAATAAAGAATTCAGAACGGTATAGCGAGGGAATTAAAGATGCAAGAAAAGCGTCCAATAGTTGAAGGTTTAGAAAAATTTCATAGTCAAAAAAATATTTCATTTCATGTTCCGGGGCATAAGAATGGATTATTGTCAAATTTGCCAAATGTAATGAAGGAATCTATGCAGTACGACATTACAGAATTAAATGGGTTAGATGATTATCATCACCCAGAAGAAATGATAAAAGAAGCAGAGAAACTTCTCAGTTCAACATATGCCGTTCAGAAAAGCTTTTTTTTAGTGAATGGAACAACAGTTGGAAATATAGCAATGATTTATGCGGCTTGTCGATTTGGCGAGCAAATTATAGTGCAAAGGAATGCACATAAATCTATTTTCCATGCGTTGGAATTAGTCGGATTGGAGCCGATATTTGTAACACCAGAATGGGATGAGGGATCAAAAACTACCACGCATGTTTCGTTTGAAACAATTAAAGAAGCATTAGAAAAGTATCCTCGTGCAAAGGCAGTCGTATTAACTTATCCAACGTATTATGGAGTTACATCAATTCATCTAGAAAAAATTATTGCACTATGTCACTCAAAAAACATTCCAGTACTTGTTGATGAAGCACATGGCGCTCATTTTCAAGCGAATAAAGGCTTTCCCAAATCTTCTCTTCAGTATGGTGCTGATATTGCTGTACAGTCAGCTCATAAAACATTGCCAGCATTAACAATGGGTTCGTTTTTGCATATTAATTCCGATTTAATAGAAGTAGATAAAGTAAATAAGTATTTAAGAATGCTTCAGTCTAGTAGTCCATCTTATCTTCTAATGGCCTCTTTAGATGATGCAAGGAGCTATGTAGAAAGATATAATGAGATGGACTTTAGGCAATTTATAGATAAAAGAAGGTTATTTATAGAAGCATTGGAGACTATTAATTATCTTGAATTAATACAAGTAGATGACCCACTAAAGTTACTAGTTCGCGTTGGAAGGTATTCAGGGTTTCAGCTTCAAAGAGCGTTAGAGGACCAAAATATTTATGTAGAGTTAGCCGACATATATCAAGTATTAATTATTTTGCCTTTATTAAAAGTGGAGCATGACTATAACTTTGCAGAAATTAGAAAGCGTATAAAGCATGCCGTCGATGTGCTGCGTAAGGAAGTTCCAGTTAGCCCAAGTGAAATAAGGCACGGTAAAGAGAATTTTGTTTCTACGTTAAATATGAGAATTGAGCTTATAAATGAGAAAAATGGGGTATGGATACCATATGCCCGTTCGATCGGAAGAATTGCAAAGGGAATGATTGTCCCCTATCCTCCAGGTATTCCATTAATGGTTGCAGGAGAAAAGATTACAACGTCTATGTTAGTAGAGTTAGAAGAGTGGATAGAAAAAGGTGCCTTATTTCAAGGGGAACACCGCTTAGAAGAAAAGTTAATATATGTAGTGGAGGAATAACTTTGCAGAAAAAAGGGTATTTTATTTCAAGTGAGGGTCCTGAAGGGGCCGGAAAAACAACGGTGATGAATTTGCTTGGAAGCAAACTAATTGAAGAAGGCTATGATGTTTTAATGACGCGAGAGCCTGGTGGAATAGCTATATCTGAAAAGATACGAAACATAATTTTAGATAATGAGCATACAATGATGGATAGCCGTACAGAAGCGTTATTATATGCAGCGGCGAGAAGACAGCATTTAGTGGAAAAGGTAGAGCCTGCTATTATGGACGGCAAAATTGTGATTTGCGATCGATTTATCGATAGCTCTTTAGCGTATCAAGGGTATGCAAGGGGAATTGGTGTAGAAGAAATATTAGCAATCAATCAATTCGCAATTGGGGAGACGATGCCTGATAAAACGATTTTGTTTGATATTGAACCAAGTATTGGACTTGCTAGAATTGAAGCTCATGATAACCGAGAAAAAAATCGATTAGATGTGGAAAGTTTGGCTTTTCATGAGAGAGTGCGGACTGGATATTTATCTCTTGTTGAAAGATATCCAGAGCGAATTCAAGTAATTGATGCTTCTCGTACTTTAGAGGAAGTATTAGAAGAAATATATATAATGGTAAAAAGGGAAATAGAAGTTATTAGATAATTCATGTTATAATAGTATAAAGACAAAATATTAGGGGTGAGTATCGATGAAATTGATAGTAGCAGTAGTGCAAGATCAGGATAGTAATCGATTATCGAATGCTTTAACAAAAGCCAAGTTTAGAGCAACAAAACTGGCAAGTACAGGTGGGTTTTTACGTTCTGGAAATACTACGTTTTTAATTGGTACAGACGACTCATTAGTTTCAGCAGCATTAGAGCTCATCCGAGATAATTGTCGAGCAAGGGAGCAAATGGTCGCACCTGTATCACCGATGGGTGGGAATGCAGATTCGTATATTCCTTATCCGGTGGAAGTAGAAGTAGGCGGGGCTACTGTATTTGTATTACCGATTGAGCAATTCCATCATTTTTAATAATGAAGGAAGGGATAGAGAACTGTGAAAATAAATCAAGATTTACGAGTAGGTATGGATAACATAAGAAAAGATAATCTTCAAAATGCGGAGCGTGCTGCAAAATTTGGACAAATGGTCACTAAACATGGTCAAAGAATGCAGACAGATACGATAACGAGATTATTAGGAGATGTATCATCTGCGGGTGATCGTCTGGCACGTTCTAGAAACTTACGTGATATGGCAAAGTTTAAAATGCTTATAAAAAGGTTTCTACAAGAAACAGTGGATTATGGTATGGGTTTAAAACAATCGCATACATGGAATCGCTTTGGTGAGAGTAGAAGGCTTAAAATAGTTGAAACAATTGATGAGAAGCTAGTAGAATTAGCAGAAGAGATTTTAAATCAAGAAAAAGACTCGATTGATTTATTGGATAAAATCGGAGAAATTAAAGGTTTACTTATTAATTTATACACGTAAATTT
Source organism: Psychrobacillus sp. (assembly GCF_032154225.1). Classification (GTDB taxonomy): domain Bacteria; phylum Bacillota; class Bacilli; order Bacillales_A; family Planococcaceae; genus Psychrobacillus. The sequence continues at coordinate 28,276 of NZ_JALDYF010000029.1, read as the reverse complement.
CCCGTGTTATCGCTCATGCGATGCACGGGATTTTTTGAAAAATATAATAACTCTATTTTTATGAAAAGAAGGTGATTCGCATGGAGAACTGGTCAATAGAGAATGTGGAGAAAGTGCAACCAACCGCTATAAAACAGATCCAGTCGATTGTTCTGAAAAATCGAGTTGGACACGCCTACATAATAGAAGGTGCAAAAGGAACAGGGAAAACAAAAGTTATGCAATTTTTTGTACAACTGTTATTTTGCGAAAATCCGACAAAAAATGTTCCATGTGAAACATGTCGATCATGTAAACGACTAAAATCGAATAATCATTTAAACTTTATACAAATTGAGCCTGATGGCCAGTTTATCAAAAGAGGGCAAATAGATGATTTGATTTTGGAGATGAGTAAAACTGCGATGGAATCAGGACGTAAAATATATGTCATCCATCACGCAGATCAATTAAACACAAGTGCAGCAAATACATTATTAAAGTTTTTAGAGGAGCCTCAAAGCGAAATAACAGCAATTTTATTAACTGATAGAAGCCATGCATTACTTCCAACTATTCGTTCAAGATGCCAACAACTTAGTTTAGCGACGATGCCTCAGGCCATTCTAAAACAGCAATTAGTAGAGCAAGGGATAACAGACTCTATGGCTGCTACTGTTAGCAGAATGACAAATCAGGTAGAAGAAGCGATTATTTTAGCGAAGGACGAGCATTTTGGACTTGCAAGGAAATCAGTGTTAAAATTAATGGAAGCGAGCAATAAAAGTGTTCAAGATGCATTAATGTGTATTCACGAAGACTTTGGACCGCTTTTAAAAGAGAAAGAGCAAGCAGAGCAAGCATTAGATTTACTACTATTCGCTTATCGTGATATAGTAGCTATTAAAGCAAGTCCTATCGCAGTTTGTACGTATCCAGACATGATAACTTTTTGGAAGCAAGTTGCTTTATATACAACCTATGAACAACTTTCCAAACAATTAGAGATGATCTTACATGCAAAACAAAATGTGCATAAAAATATGAACCGTACACTGATGATGGAGCAGTTAATGCTAAACCTGCAGGAGGGATTTACTTTTGTATAATGTTGTAGGAGTTCGCTTTAAAAAAGCGGGTAAAATATATTATTTTGATCCAATAGATTTTGTTTTAGAAAAAGATGACTATGTCATCGTAGAAACTGCTAGAGGTGTTGAGTACGGTAAAGTTGTCGTGCCTATTAAGCAGGTAGATGAACATGATGTAGTACTTCCTTTGAAACAAGTAGTTAGACCATCAACAGAAAAAGATCGGATTCAAGTCGAAGAAAATCGAATAGAATCTGCACAAGCATTATCTTTAGGGACAGAAAAGATAGTAGAAAGAGAACTAGAGATGAAACTTGTAGATGTTGAATATACATTTGATAGAAACAAGATTATTTTTTATTTTACTGCGGAAGGTCGAGTTGATTTTCGTGATTTAGTAAAAGATTTAGCTTCTGTATTTAGAACTCGAATCGAGCTTAGACAAATTGGTGTTCGTGATGAGGCGAAAATGTTAGGAGGCATTGGACCATGTGGTCGTATGCTATGCTGTTCAACGTTTTTAGGAGATTTTGAGCCCGTTTCTATAAAAATGGCGAAAGATCAAAATTTATCATTGAATCCATCTAAAATTTCTGGTCTTTGCGGTCGCCTCATGTGTTGTTTGAAGTATGAAAATGACGAATATGAGTTAGCAAGAGAGCAAATGCCTGATATTGGTGAGAAAGTTGAAACTCCAGAAGGTCTTGGAAAAGTCGTCAGTATGAATATTTTAGAGCGTGTATTACGTATTGAGTTAAATGATCCACAAAGAATATTAGATTATACGCTAGAAGAAATTATTAACCACGCAGAAAATCCAGTACAATGGTCGGGGCAATGAGGTGAATGTGTGATGGACCGTAATTTTTTTGATACAATTATAGAGTTTGAAAAACAATTAGAGTCCACTCAGCTGCAATTTAGCGCCTTAAAAGAATTTGTAGCGATAATGGTAGAAGAACGTCAGGCGCTGCAGCAGGAAAATAATCATTTAAGACAAAGACTTGATGAAATGCATGAAAAGGAAGCTTTGCTTGAAAAAGAGCAAGAAGAGCGTGAACAATTGAACAAAACAGATATAGGAGAAGGTCATGATAACTTGGCGCGACTATATCAGGAAGGCTACCATGTATGCCATGTTCATTTTGGGAGCTCTCGTAAAGAAGAGGATTGTCTATTTTGCTTGTCTTTTTTAAATAAACAAAATGCATAATTAATTGACTGATGCCACTCCATAAGTGGGTGTCAGTCTTTTATTTTGCTTGGAGGTATATAACATTGGAACAATGGTTAAAAGACGATGAAAGGCTTGATTATTTATTGGCAGAAGAACTGAGAATCATTCAAAGTCCATCTGTTTTTTCCTTTTCTTTAGATGCGGTATTGCTTTCGAGATTTGCTTATGTGCCGTTGAAAAGAGGGAGAATTGTTGATTTATGTACAGGAAATGGTGCGATTCCACTATTTTTAAGTGCACGCACTCAAGCGGAAATCATCGGCATTGAACTACAAGAACGATTGGCTGATATGGCGAATAGAAGTGTACTGTACAACCAATTGGATGGCCAGATTACGATTAAACAAGCTGATGTAAAAGGAATTGCAGCACAAATAGGATCAGAAAAATTCGATGTTGTCACTTGTAATCCCCCTTATTTTCCAGCGCATGAGGCGAGTGACAAAAACTTAAAAGAGCATTTAGCCATTGCGAGACATGAGATACATCTCACGTTAGAAGAAGCTGTATGCTCTGCTAGTGAGCTATTAAAGCAAGGCGGAAAAGTCGCATTTGTTCATCGACCTGGAAGGCTATTAGACATAGTAACGGCAATGAGGGCGAATAGATTAGAGCCCAAAAGGATTCGATTTGTTTATCCAAAGGAAGGCAAGGAAGCAAATACATTGCTAATTGAAGGAATAAAAGATGGAAAGCCGGATTTGAAAATTTTTCCGCCTTTATATGTGTATGGTGAAAATGGAGAATACACGGAAGAAGTGAAAGAGATGTTGTATGGAAAAGAATGAAAAAAAACATACATTTTATGTGTTAGAATGTAGCGACGGCTCTTACTATGCTGGATATACAAACGATTTGGAAAGAAGAATTAGTGTGCATAATGAAGGCAAAGGGGCAAAATATACACGAGCAAGAGGACCTGTGACGTGCATATTCAATGAAATATACGAGACAAAACAGCTGGCAATGCAAGCAGAGTATGCATTTAAACAATTAACAAGAAAACAGAAGATTAATTACATGGGAGGGCAAATAAAACATGAAGTCTCAAAAATCAACAGAGCACGAACAGAGTAGCTGTTTATATTTAGTTGCAACACCCATAGGAAATTTAGAAGACATGACGATGCGTGCGATAAGAATATTAAAAGAAGTAGATGTTATTGCCGCAGAAGATACTCGGAATACAAAAAAACTATGTAATTACTTTGAAATAACGACCCCATTAACTAGTTATCATGATCATAACCAGCAAGCTGGTGGAGAAAAGATATTAGAATTACTGCGACAAGGTAAGTGTGTTGCATTAGTAAGTGACGCAGGCCTCCCCTGCATTTCCGATCCAGGAGCAGATATTGCGGAGAAAGCTGTGAGTGAGGGCTTTGCAGTTGTTCCAATTCCAGGTGCAAATGCGGCACTTAGTGCTTTAATTGCATCGGGCTTATCGACACAACCCTTTTTCTTTTACGGATTTTTAAGTAGAAATAAAAAAGAAAGAAAAGCAGAGATTTCAGTACTTCAAAAAAGACAGGAATCTATTATATTGTATGAATCTCCACATCGACTAAAGGATTCGTTAAAAGATATGCAATCCATTTTGGATGGTAGCCGAAAAATTGTTTTAGCGAGAGAACTCACAAAGAAGTTTGAAGAGTTTTTAAGAGGTTCTGTTGATGAAGCAGTAGCGTGGGCAGAGCAAAATGAAATCCGCGGTGAGTTTTGTATTGTAATAGAAGGAAGCAGCCAAGAAGAGGTTGATGAGGAGTCTCCGCTATGGGAGCAATTGAGTATTGAGGAACATGTGAATACCGTCATGGAAGAAAAGCAGTGTACTTCAAAGGAAGCAATTAAAGAAGTAGCTATTCTTCGTGGGTTATCGAAGAGAGATGTTTATCAAAACTATCACGTGAACGAATAAAAAAGCATCCGTATACTCAACTGAGAATACGGATGCTTTACATATTACTTAAGGTTGTTTTGAATTTCTTTAATAAGTAATTCTGCACCTTCTGGGCTTAGAATTAACTTACCATTAACAAGACGTAGGTTATCATCTGATACTTCACCAGTAACCGCACAAGTCATGTTAGGCATATATTTTTTAAGAATAATTTTGTCATCATCAACGTAGATTTCAAGTGCGTCCTTCTCTGCAATACCTAATGTGCGACGAAGTTCGATCGGAATAACTACGCGTCCTAATTCATCAACTTTACGAACAATACCTGTAGATTTCATGATAAATTTTCTCCTCTCAAGAGTGCATATTTTTTCGTCAAAATTCGACATAGACCTCTTATCTGTCTATTATCATACCAAGTACTACCATTTACGTCAATAATTAAATCTTAAAAAATGCGATGTTTTTATTAATTAAATGATAATTTCGTATTTTAATAGTAAAAAGATGACTTATGTTTTAAAGAAAGTTGTTATTTTGATATATTAACAATTTTTTTGATATATTTAGCTAATCAAAAATAATTCGACAATATTCTTAAAGTATACTTACGATTAATTAATTGAAACAAGTACTTCGTTTAGATAGAATAGAGTATAAAGTAGATTTAACATTGGAGGCATTTTTACATTGAAAGATCAAAACAAGACATTTTATTTAACAACACCGATATATTATCCAAGTGGAAAATTTCATATTGGCACTGCTTATACAACGGTAGCTTCTGATGCAATGGCACGCTATAAAAGGCTAAGAGGCTATGATGTGCGCTTCTTAACAGGAATGGATGAGCACGGTCAAAAGATTCAGGAAAAAGCACAAGAGGCTGGTATGGAACCGCAAGCATATGTGAATGAAATTGCGGAAACGGCTAAAAAAGTATGGGCTTTAATGGATATTTCTTATGATGATTTTATCCAAACAACGGAAGAGCGTCATAAAAAAAGCGTGGAGAAGATTTTCCAAAAGTTTTTAGATAATGGGGATGTATATAAAGGGGAGTACGAAGGTTGGTACTGTACACCATGTGAATCTTTTTATACAGAATCACAATTAGATAATGGAAATTGTCCAGATTGTAATCGTCCTGTTCATAAAGTAAAAGAGGAATCGTATTTCTTTAATATGAAGAAGTATGCAGATCGTTTGTTAGCTTATTATGAGAATAATGTAGAGTTTATCGAGCCCGAGTCAAGAAAGAATGAAATGATTAATAACTTTATCAAACCAGGTTTAGAAGATCTGTCTGTATCTAGAACGTCGTTCGACTGGGGAATTCGTGTTCCAGGAGATGCCAAGCATGTTATTTACGTTTGGGTGGATGCGTTAACAAATTATATTACCTCATTAGGATATCTTTCAGAAGACGATACATTATTCAAAAAGTATTGGCCGGCAGATGTTCATGTTGTCGGAAAGGATATTGTACGCTTCCATACGATTTACTGGCCGATTTTCTTAATGGCATTAGATTTACCACTGCCTAAAAAAGTATTTGCTCATGGATTTATCATGATGAAAGATGGAAAAATGTCTAAATCCAAAGGAAATGTTGTATATCCAGAAATGTTGGTAGAACGCTATGGTCTTGACGCAGCACGTTATTTCCTATTACGTGAGCTTCCATTTGGACAAGACGGTGTATTTTCCCCAGAGACTTTTGTGGAGCGCACAAACTTTGATTTAGCGAATGATCTTGGGAACTTGTTAAACCGAACAGTTTCGATGATTAATAAATACTTTGATGGGAAAATCCCAGTACAACAAGGAGAAGCAACAGAATTCGATGCTGTGCTCCATGAGTTTGCAAAAGAAATAGTTACAAAGTATGAAACGAGTATGGAGAAAATGCAATTTAGCGTTGTTCTAGGTGAGCTATGGGCTTTGGTGTCTCGTACGAATAAATATATCGATGAAACACAACCATGGGTACTTGCAAAAGAAGAGGCAACACAAGGTCAGCTAGCGGCAGTTATGACTAATTTAGCAGAAAGCTTACGTCAAATTGCAACACTTCTTCAGCCGTTTATGACGAAAAGTCCAAAAGAGATTGTTAAGCAACTTGGGTTAACAGAAGATTTATTAAACTGGGATCTTTTAGGTTCATTTAACGTAATCAAAGACGGAACAGAAGTAATAAAAACAGGCGTACCAATCTTCCCACGATTAGATGTAGAAGTAGAGGTAGCATATATTCGTGACCAAATGCGCGGATCTGTAAAAACGCCGCAAGAAGAAGTGGAAGAAGAGCCGCAAGCAGAAGAAATTTCTATTGATGATTTCTTTAAAGTAGACTTACGTGTAGCGACAGTAATAGAGTGTGAGTCAATTCCAAAAGCGGATAAATTACTGAAGTTACAACTTGATATGGGGTATGAAAAGCGTCAAGTTGTGTCTGGAATCGCGAAATATTACAAACCAGAAGAGCTTATCGGTAAAAAAGTAATTGTAGTTGCGAATTTAAAACCGGTAAAACTTAGAGGAGAATTATCTCAAGGGATGATTCTTGCTGGTGAAAAAGACGGCTATTTAACATTAGCATCTGTAGATGAAAAACTTGAAAATGGTGCACAAGTAAAATAATTAGCACTTTTTTGCAGTAAAATAGGCCTGTCGCTTAAATGTGACGGGCCTTTTTGAATGAATAATATTGTGAAATAATATATGCCACTATACAATAAACCTATTTTTGTATGTGGCTGATAAAAATGTCAATTAAAATCAGCGAACACTAAAGGAGAAAACACTATGTATATAGATACACATGTTCATTTAAACGCAGATCAATATGATGAGGATATCCAAGAAGTAATAGATAGAGCATTAGAAGCAAAAGTTTCTAAAATGGTCGTTATAGGATTCGATCGAAAGACAATTGAAAGAGCGATGAAATTAGCAGAAGACTATTCATTTATTTACGCAGTAATTGGTTGGCATCCAGTAGATGCAATAGATTGCACAGAAGAAGATTTACAATGGATAGAAGAATTAGCAGCGCATGAAAAAGTAGTTGGCATCGGAGAAATGGGATTAGATTATTATTGGGATAAATCACCGAAAGATGTTCAGCAAGCAGTATTTCGTAAACAAATTCGTCTGGCGCAAAAAGTAAATTTACCGATTATTATTCATAACCGAGACGCGACGGAAGATGTACTTCGAATTTTACAAGAAGAAGAAGCATATTTAACAGGTGGAATTATGCATTGCTTCGGTGGAAGTGTAGAAACAGCTAGGCAATGTATCGATATGAATTTTATGATTTCTTTAGGGGGACCGGTAACATTTAAAAATGCTGTAAAGCCAAAAGAAGTTGCGACGGAAATTCCGTTGGAGTATTTATTGATCGAAACAGATGCACCTTATTTAGCACCACATCCTCATCGGGGAAAAAGAAATGAGCCGGCACTCGTAACGCTTGTCGCAGAAGAGATTGCACGCCTAAAAGGAATTTCTATTGAGCAAGTAGCAAGAGAAACTACGAACAACGCAAACAATTTTTTCCGTCTAAATGATTAAAAAAAAGAAAACATACCATACTGGGAATATAGGAAACTTTTCACACCTTGGAATAGTTAGATTAGTCCTAAAGTGTTGACAAGAAGGAAAGTACTCTATATAATCACTCGAGTGAACAAGGAGGCGTTTTTCATGTCAAATAATACCATGAAGAACCTGTTCTTTCATTCATTGAGGAGCAAGCAAACACTAGTAACATTAGCATCTTTACTATTGTTTCTTGCAGTGGTTTCTTTCGTTTTATACGAAGGAACAAAGAAAACTGTTGCATTAACAGTGAACGGCGAACAACAAGAATTTTTAACTCATGCAAATACAGTTGGGGAATTACTAGAGCAAAAAAATATAGTAGTTGCCAACGAAGATTATTTACAACCCTCAGTGAACACTTCTATCGAAAATAATTTATCGATTGAGTGGGAGCAGGCAAGACAAATAGAAATCACGGTGAATGGAGAAACTCAAACAATCTCTACAACTGCTGATTTAGTTTCAGAAGTACTAGCAAAGGCTAATGTTCAAACAATAGAACATGATGCAATAACACCTGCTGCGGATGCAGAGGTTGGACCTGATAACAAAATTGCAATCGAAAAAGCATTTGAATTAACGCTTATTGACGGCAAGGAAGAGATGAAGGTATGGTCCACTTCGAATACGGTCGCTGACTTTTTAAAACAACATAACATTCAATTGAATGAATTCGACCGAGTTGAACGGGAAATGGATGAAGTATTACTTCCTAATTCTGTAATACAAGTAGTGCGAGTAGAAAAGGTCACCGATGTAGTTGAGGAAGAAACAAACTTTGCAGTAGAAACGAAAAAAGACAGCTCGCTACTTAAAGGGAAAGAAAAAATTGTGCAAGCGGGAGAAAAAGGATCTGTTTCGCGAACTTATGAAGTTGTAAGTGAAAACGGTGAGGAAGTTGCACGTAATCTGATCAGTGAAAAGATTACGAAAGAACCAACGAAAAAAGTTGTAGCAGTAGGTTCAAAAGTGGTGACAGCAAGTGTATCTCGTGGAACGTCAGCTCCAGCAGGTGGCACTGAGTTTTATGTGACTGCAACAGCGTATACTGCTTATTGTAATGGATGTTCTGGTACAACAAAGACTGGTATTAACTTAAAAGCTAATCCAGATTTAAAAGTTATTGCAGTAGATCCAAGTGTTATTCCATTAGGCTCAAAAGTATGGGTAGAAGGCTATGGCTATGCGGTAGCTGGAGATACTGGTGGGGCAATTAAAGGCAATAAAATTGATCTATTTATGCCATCTAAATCGCAAGCATATGATTTTGGGCGTAAAAAAGTACGTATAAAAGTATTAAATTAGTTTCCTATAGCTTCCCTATCATTGATTGGGGAAGCTTTTTTGCGTTATGATAGAAAGCAGTAGAAGGATAGAAAAGAGGAAGTTTATTTGCGAATAAAAGAAGTGGTAGTTGTAGAAGGAAAAGACGACACAACAGCCGTAAAACGATCTGTTGAAGCAGATACAATTGAAACGAATGGGTCTGCTATTTCGAAAGAGACGCTGATTCAAATTCAACATGCACAGGATAAAAGAGGAGTCATTGTGTTTACGGATCCAGATTACCCTGGAAGGCGTATACGCGCAATTATAGAAGAGCATGTTCCAGGAGTGAAGCATGCGTTTTTATCAAAGGAAAAAACAATTGCTAAAAATGGGAAGGGTTTAGGCATTGAGCATGCAAAGGACGAAGATATTCGGAGCGCGCTTGCTAATGTATACACACCGAAGTCTGAAACAGATATAACAGAAGATATCCCACTTGATATTTTAGTGGTAGGGAAACTTATTGGGCACCCAAATGCCAAGGCACGAAGAACAATGCTTGGAGAATTATTGAAAATAGGCTATACGAATGGGAAGCAACTACACAAACGTCTTTCCGTTTTTCAAATTAGTAAGCAGCAGCTTGAAGAAGCAATCTTGCAGCTCGACTTGGAGGAAAATTAATTTATGCAAAAAGATATTGCAACACCACTACGTACACAAGAAATTTTGAAAAAGTATGGCTTTTCTTTTAAAAAAAGCTTAGGACAAAACTTTTTAATCGACCCAAATATTTTAAGAAATATTGTAGGACACGCAGATCTGACAAAAACGTCTGCAGCAATAGAAATTGGACCAGGGATTGGTGCTTTAACAGAACATTTAGCTAGAGCAGCCGGAAAAGTTGTCGCATTTGAAATTGATCAACGATTATTGCCGGTTTTAGAGGATACATTGTCTCCGTATGACAATATTGATATTATACATTCGGATATATTAGAAGCGGATGTAACGAAAATATTCCAAGAGGAATTAGCGGGTTATGAAGATGTAATGGTAGTCGCTAATTTGCCTTACTATGTGACGACACCTATTTTGTTGAAATTGATCATGGATCGTTTACCTATTCGTGGAATGGTTGTTATGATGCAAAAGGAAGTTGCGGATAGAATTACGGCTTCTCCTGGGACAAAAGAGTATGGGTCTCTTTCTATAGCGATTCAATACTATATGAAGGCAGAAGTGGCTATGATAGTGCCTAAAACCGTTTTTATGCCTCAACCTAATGTAGATTCTGCTGTTATTAAGTTAACGCGTCATGAAACGCCACCGGTGAGTGTAATCGATGAAGATTTCTTGTTTAAAGTTTCAAGAGGATCTTTTGTACAAAGAAGAAAAACAATTATTAATAACTTGCAAACCTCTTTACCGAATGGGAAAGCGAAAAAAGAATTAATCCTACAAGCGCTAGAAAAAGTAAATGTAAACCCTATGCGAAGAGGGGAAACTTTATCTATTGAAGAATTCGGACATCTTGCAGATGAGCTATATCCTCATTTTCATTAATAATACTTGTTACAATATTAGTAATATTTATGAAGGAAAGTGCGGAATTACAAGAATAAATGTGTTGACAAGTGTATGCTTAGATTGTTAAAATAATTTGTTTGACAAAAAAATATGTAGATGGTATACTGGTATTTAGTGAGGTGTAAGCGAAATGCCAAAAACTTTAGCAGATATTAAAAAGTCATTAGATCATCATTTAGGCAAACGTTTGCAGTTAAAAGCAAACGGGGGACGTAAGAAAACAATTGAGCGTGCAGGCATACTAAGAGAAACTTATCATGCTGTGTTCGTTATCGACTTGGATCAAGATGAAAATTCTTTTGAACGTGTATCGTATAGTTATGCAGACATTTTGACAGAAGCAGTAGAAATCACTATTTTTGATGAAGCAAATAATTTGATAGTTGTAAAATGATTTTTTAGAACTTTTATTTTTTATATTTTAAAAAGGCTCCTTTTATTCTTGCGAATAGAAGGAGTTTTTTTCTGTTTGTCGGACATACTATAAAAGCTAGTTGTTCAAGAGGAGGATTCACCAAATGGCTAGAAGAAAAGGGATTATGTCTGATCAATTGAAAGAAGAGATTGCAAAAGATCTTGGATTTTATGAGGTAGTCAAAACTGAGGGCTGGGGTGGCATAAGATCACGTGATGCGGGAAATATGGTGAAACGAGCAATTGAAATGGCTGAGCAACAAGCGAAAAGACCTGAGTAAATCTTGTGAAGTTCCATTGATGGAATATACTATACGTATACGTTTAAACGGGATATTATAAATCGAAAGCAACTAGCAGGCGGAGAAATCCGCCTTTTCTTATTTTTCCAAACAGAAAGTACTGTGGTAAAATAGGGAACAGTATAATTTTGAAAAGGAGCAGATGAAATGTATTATGTTAAAGCACCTGCCAAAATAAATCTAACACTTGATGTATTACATAAACGTCCAGACGGTTATCACGAAGTTGAAATGATTATGACGACAGTAGATTTATCAGACCGTATTGGATTAGAAATAAGAGAAGATGGACAAATACATATTTTATCGGTAGACCGTTTTGTTCCAAATGATCATCGAAATTTGGCTTATCAAGCAGCTAAAATATTAAAAGAAATGTATCGTGTGAAATCAGGTGTTTCGATTACAATTGAAAAGCATATCCCGGTGGCAGCGGGACTAGCTGGTGGTAGTAGCGATGCTGCCGCTACTTTAAGAGGATTAAATACACTTTGGGGTCTAGGGCTATCACTAGATCAACTAGCACAAATAGGGACAAAAATAGGTTCTGATGTCGCATTTTGTGTGTATGGTGGAACAGCTCTTGCGACTGGTAGAGGAGAAAAAATTCAAGAACTCCCTTCACCTGCTAACTGTTGGGTAATTCTTGCGAAACCAGTACTCGGAGTTTCTACAGCAGACATTTATGGGAATTTAAAAATAGATCAAATTGTACATCCAAATACGAAACAAATGATTGAAGCAATTGAAACGAAAAACTTTGAACAAATGTGTGCATCAGTTGGAAATGTTTTAGAAGATGTTACGTTAAAGTTATATCCGGAAGTAGCCGGGTTGAAAGAGCAAATGCAAAAGTTTGGAGCAGATGCCGTGTTAATGAGTGGTAGTGGACCAACTGTATTCGGATTAGTTTACCAAGAATCGAGAGTACAAAGAATTTATAATGGACTTCGTGGCTTTTGTGATGAAGTTTATGCTGTTCGATTAGTTGGTGAACGGGATACACTTGCTTAAACACGTATAATTGTGTTAAGTTTTCTATAAAATATTCGTGTTTGGAGGTGACCGTATGAAATGGAAAAGAAGTGAACGATTAGTAGATATGACGCAATATCTAATGGAGCATCCACATAAACTAATTCCGTTAACATTTTTCGCATCTTTATATGAATCAGCTAAATCATCTATTAGTGAAGATTTGACGATTGTGAAAGAAACGTTTGAAGAAAGAGGAAGAGGACTGCTTGTAACTGTCCCTGGAGCAGCTGGTGGCGTGAAGTTTATTCCGACAATGACAAATGAAGATGTAAAAAAAGTGGCGGCAGATTTAATTGAACAGCTTACTAAAGCAGAGCGCCTTTTGCCAGGTGGTTATTTATACATGACGGATTTGCTCGGAAATCCTGCTCTTATGAATAAAATCGGAAAGGTTTTTGCTTCTGCGTTTGCAAATGAAAAAATAGATGCAATTATGACGGTTGCAACAAAAGGTATTCCTATTGCACATGCTATTGCAAGACATTTAAATGTACCGGTCGTAGTGGTGCGTAGAGACAGCAAAGTAACAGAAGGTCCAACTGTCAGTATTAACTACGTATCTGGCTCTGCACGACGTATCCAGACGATGGTTCTTTCGAAAAGAAGTATGGAAAAAGGTCAACGTGTGTTAATAACGGATGACTTTATGAAAGTCGGCGGAACGATTAATGGTATGAAGAGTTTACTGGAAGAGTTTAATTGTGAATTAGCGGGGATTGCAGTGCTAGTAGAGGCGGAACATGCGGATGAACAGTTAGTACTCGATTATTTATCACTAGTGAAATTACATGAAGTGAATGAAAAAGATGGTACAATTGCTTTGACGGAAGGTAATTATTTCGAGAAGGGTGGAAAATCAGATGAAAACAATATCAACAACTAATGCTCCTGCAGCTATTGGTCCATATGTACAAGGAGTAGTCGTTAATGGCATGTTTTATAGTTCAGGACAAATCCCATTAACTGCCCAAGGCGAAGTAGTAGAAGGCTCTATTACAGAACAAACAGCGCAAGTATTTGCTAATTTAGATGCAGTGCTTACAGAAGCAGGTTCTTCTTTATCTAAAGTAGTTAAAACATTAGTGTTTTTAAAAGATATGAATGATTTTGCCGAATTTAACGAAGCGTATGAAAAGCATTTTGCTGGTCATAAGCCAGCTCGTTCTGCTGTTGAGGTAGCGAGATTACCAAAGGATGTAAAAGTAGAAATAGAAGTCATTGCAATTGTATAACTAGCTAAAGCATATTTCCTTCGGGAGATATGCTTTTTTCTTTCGGAAAAATAAATTTAAAATATTTAGAAAACTTTCGAAAGAAAAGAAGGATATTCATTAGTTTTGTTGAATAATCAGTGAGAGAGATTTTTGCAACCAAGATGAGAGGTGGTGAGGAAATGGAAGTTACTGACGTGAGATTGCGTAAGGTACTAACAGATGGTCGTATGAGAGCGATCGCTTCCATTACACTGGACAACGAGTTTGTTGTACATGATATTCGAGTAATTGATGGAAATGCAGGTTTATTTGTTGCCATGCCGAGTAAAAGAACTCCGGATGGAGAATTTAGAGACATCGCGCATCCTATAAATCCGGGAACGCGAACGAAAATTCAAGAAGCAGTTTTATATGCGTATCATTTAAGTAGTGATCAAGAAGAACCAATAGAGGAAGCTAGTTATTGATTAGTAGATTAGCTATAAGCTATTTGAAAAATCTAGAGGTTACTGCTAAAGTATAATTGGATAAATTAGATTAAAAACCATTTCCATATTGCGGAAATGGTTTTTAATATGAAAAAAATAATTATAATACTTGTTTTGTCATGTATTTGTCAAGAGATATTTCCTTGAAAAATCGTGTCATTTCCGCTATAGTCAAAAGAGGAAATTAGCCCACTGGAGGGAAAACGGAAAATGACAAACACCTATGCGGTGGTTTTAGCAGCTGGTAAAGGAACTCGTATGAAGTCAAGTTTATATAAAGTACTGCACCCTGTGTGTGGGAAGCCCATGGTAGAGCATGTTGTAGAAAACATGGAAAAGCTAGGTGTAGAGAAAATCGTTACGATTGTCGGTCATGGAGCAGAAATTGTTCAAAGTGAACTAGGTGATAGAAGTGAATATGCACTTCAAGCAGAGCAACTAGGTACAGCACATGCAGTTTTACAAGCAGAAAAAATGATTGCAAATCTTTCGGGAACAACGATTGTGATATGTGGAGATACTCCGCTTATTTCTGCTGAAACGATGCAGCAGTTATTAGATCACCACAAAAAAACAGGTGCAAAGGCAACTATTTTAACTGCAATTGCGAATGACCCAACTGGGTATGGAAGAATTATTCGTACAGCAGACGGTAACGTAAACAGCATTGTAGAGCAAAAAGAAGCGTCATCAGAAGAACAACTTGTGAAAGAGATTAACTCCGGAACATACTGCTTTGATAATGAAGCATTATTTAAGTCACTGAAGTTAGTAACAAATGAAAATGCACAAGGGGAATATTACCTTCCAGATGTAATTGGTATTCTTCAAAAAGAAGATGCGATTATTTCAGCATTTACAGCAACTGATTTTGATGAAATTCTTGGAGTAAACGATCGCATTGCATTGTCACAAGCAGAGCAAACGATGCGAGCACGTATTGCACAGCATCATATGCGAGAAGGTGTGACAATTATTGATCCTCAAAATACATATATTAGCTCTGATGCAATTATCGGTGCTGATACGGTTATCCAACCGGGTGTAATTATTGAAGGAAAAACAGTAATTGGTGAAAATTGTACGATTGGTCCGAATAGCCATATCGTTTCAAGTACAATTGGAAATGGTACGACGATTCATTCATCCGTTGTGTTATCAAGCGAAGTGGGAGATCATACGGCAATTGGACCATTTGCGCATATCCGACCACAATCTGAAGTTGGAAATGATGTGAAAATCGGTAACTTTGTTGAAGTGAAAAAGTCTACAGTAGGCAATGGTAGTAAAATTTCTCATTTAAGTTATATGGGAGATGCATCGATTGGCTCGAATGTGAACGTTGGATGTGGAACTATAACAGTGAACTATGATGGAAAAAATAAATTCGTTACGACAATCGAAGACGATGCATTTATTGGTTGTAATTCAAATCTAATTGCACCAGTTACGATCGGTAAAAAAGGATATGTCGCAGCAGGTTCTACAATTACGAAAGATGTACCAGCAGATGCACTTGCCATTGGCCGTGTGCGTCAAGAAAATAAAGATGGCTATGCCAAAAAACTAAACTAATATAACCCACTCAGGAGGACTATCATGTCATATCAATACGCAGATTCAAAACTAAAGATTTTTACTTTAAATTCTAATAAGGAACTTGCTGAAGAAATTGCAGCAGAAGTAGGTGTTCCTCTTGGGAAAAGTACTGTAACAAGATTTAGTGACGGGGAAGTTCAAATCAATATTGAAGAAAGTATCCGTGGCTGTGACGTATTTATCGTGCAATCAACTTCAGGTCCTGTAAATGAGCATATTATGGAATTATTAATCATGCTAGATGCTGTGAAACGTGCTTCAGCACGTACAGTAAGTGTAGTATTACCTTACTATGGTTATGCTCGACAAGACAGAAAAGCACGTGCTCGTGAGCCAATTACGGCTAAATTAGTTGCAAATTTATTGACAACTGCAGGAGCTACTCGTGCAATCTTACTTGATCTGCATGCACCTCAAATTCAAGGGTTCTTTGATATTCCAATCGACCATTTAGTGGCAGAACCAATCTTATCTGAGTATTTCTTAACTAAAAACTTTGATCCAGCAGAAATCGTTATCGTATCACCGGACCACGGTGGGGTTACGCGCGCTCGTAAAATGGCAGATCGCTTAAAAGCATCTATCGCTATTATTGATAAGCGTCGTCCACGTCCAAACGTTGCAGAAGTAATGAATATCGTTGGTAATGTAGAAGGCAAAACGGCTATTCTAATTGATGATATTATTGACACTGCAGGTACTATTTCTATTGCTGCACAAGCATTGATGGAAAGCGGAGCGAAAGAAGTTTATGCATGCTGCACACACCCAGTATTATCAGGTCCAGCAATCGAGCGTATTGATAACTCAGTTATTAAAGAACTAGTTATTACGAATTCTATTCAATTAACAGAAGATAAGTCTTCTCCGAAAATTAAAGAATTATCGGTAGCAAAATTATTAAGTGATGCAATTGTACGTGTGTATGAAGAGAAATCAGTAAGCACACTATTTGATTGATTGTAAACTTTTTGTGATGTAGTAATAGCCAAGAGTAGAATATAAATAGGCTATTTCCATCATAAATGTTTGAAACTTCCTAAAAGCGGGTATACATCTAAATAGTTACCTAATTAGGAGGGTGAAAGTAAATGAGTACAATCGTTAAGGCACAAAAGCGTGAACATAAAGATAATGCACATTTAAGGAAAAGTGGATTTATCCCGGCGGTAGTCTACGGCTTCCAAATGGAGTCTCAAGCAATAGCAGTGGATGAAAAAGACTTAGCGAAAACCCTTCGTGAAGTTGGTCGTAATGGTGTCATGAAGCTAGAAGTAGAAGGAAATTCTCTTAACGTAGTGATGAGTGACTATCAAATGAACATATTAAAGGGTCAGATGATTCATGTAGACTTTTTGGCGATCAATATGAAGGAAGAGTTAGAAGTAAGTGTGATTGTAAATGTAACTGGCGATTCAATGGGAGTTTCGGAAGGTGGAATGCTCCAACAACCGAATCGAGAAGTGATCATTGCAGTGAAACCATCTGATATTCCAGAAAGTATAGATGTAGATGTATCTGAACTTGTGATTGGCGATACTTTAACGGTTGCAGATATACGAAGTAAAACAAATTTCACAATCATTAACGAAGATGAATATACATTAGTAACTGTATCCGCTCCTCGTGTAGAACCGGAAACAGAAGCTGAGTCAGAAGAAACAACAACAGTAGAAGAATAAAAGTAGAGAGATTGTCTTTTGACAATCTTTTTTCTTTTTTACTGACAAGATGGATACACGAAAAGTGTCCGCCGTAGTGGAAATCAACGGTTTATTTCAGGCATAAGTCGCTTGTACTTTTTTTATTTGGTTATGGTAAAATGAACAGAAATACGTATTAAAGGAATGGAAATGAATGAAAATCATTATTGGTCTTGGAAATCCAGGAAAACAGTATGAAGCAACGAGACATAATATCGGATTTCATGTAATTGATGAACTTGCAAATCGTTTAAATATACCACTTACACAATCGAAGTTTAATGGGATGTACGGAATTTCTCATGTAGGAACGGAAAAAGTGATGCTATTAAAACCGTTAACGTATATGAACTTATCAGGTGAATGTATTGTGCCAATGATGGATTACTTTGATGTCGAGGACGAAGAAATCGTCGTTATTTACGATGACTTAGACTTACAGGTAGGCAAGCTCCGCCTGCGACAAAAAGGAAGTGCAGGAGGGCATAATGGCATTAAATCAATTATTCAACATTTAGGGACACAAGAATTTAATCGAATTCGAATTGGCGTTGATCGTCCTACAAATGGGATGAAAGTTCCGGATTATGTGTTGTCTAAGTTTAGTGATGATGAAAAAATAGATATTTCAAATGCTGTGAAAAAAAGTGCCGATGCTTGTGAGCTATGGTTGTCGAAAAGCTTTTTAGAAGTAATGAATACTTATAATGGTGCATAATTTTTGAGTGAAATACCTATACTTCCTAAAAAGGAGGTTTTAGGCATGACCATTCGCTATAAATGCCGTCATTGTGAAACAGAGATTGGACAATTGCCATTTGATTCAATTGATGAACAGTTTTTATTGAAAAATGATATTACACCTGAAGAACAAGATATGTATATAGAGCACGGCACTGAAGGGAATTATACGATACAGTGTATTTGTGAAGAATGTCAAAATTCACTACAAAAGTTCCCTAATTATTACGCATTGAAAAAGTGGATACAGTAAAGTTGCTTTGGCACGATTTCGTGCACAAAGCCTTTTTACTGTTTGAATATGGTGTAGTTACATAGTTTCGCATATTTCTTAGAACGGGGGGTTGAAATGGAGCTTTTAAGCAATTTATTGATCGAAGATGTGCATATACAAAAGCTAGTGAAAGAATTAGAGAAAGGACAGGATCAGCAGCTGATTACTGGATTGTCAGGAAGTGCAAGGGCAGTTTTTAGTAAGATGCTCTATAGCGCGCGTAAAAAATCTATTTTAATTGTGACACCTAATTTATTGCATGCACAAAAGCTAACTGAGGATTTAGTGAAGTTAATCGGGGAAGAGTTAGTGCGTTTATATCCTGCGGATGAGCTAATTGCTGCCGATATTTCGATAACAAGTCCAGAGCTTCGAGCGCAACGTATTGAAGCATTGGATCATATGTTAACAAAGAAAAATGGGGTGTACATAGTTCCTATCGCAGGCTTGAAAAAGCATATGCCAAGCGTACAAGATTGGCGTGAAAGTACTATCTCGATAGCTGAAGGCGAAGAAATAATATTAGAAACTCTGCTGCTACGTCTAGTGAATATGGGGTATGTACGACAGCCTATGGTTACTTCCCCAGGTGAATTTGCTTTAAGAGGCGGTATAGTAGATATTTATCCACTATATGTGGAGCATCCTATTCGTATCGAATTATTTGATACCGAAGTAGATTCGATTCGAACATTTTCTGCTGAGGATCAGCGCTCCTTAGAAAAACTAAAAAATATTCGCCTTTTACCAGCAACAGAATACGTGTTAACAGAAGGTAAAAAGGCATTACTTGCACATAAGTTAGAAGAATCATTAGCAGAAAGCTTAAAAAAAGTAAAAGTCACGGAAATAAAAGATTTATTTTATCAAAATATCCAACACGATATTGAATTGTTAAAGCAAGGAGAACAACCGAGAGAGTTCATGAAATATGTTTCTTTGCTAGAAGCTAGTAATAACTTTTTAGGGGATTATTTCGACCAAGAAGGCATTGTACTATTCGATGAACTTGGAAGAATTCAAGAAGTAACTGAAACATTAGAACGAGAGGAAAATGATTGGTTTTTAGCTTTGCTTGAAGAAGGAAAAACGGTTCATAATGTGAAGCCATCCTTCAGTTTAAAAGAAATTATTCAAATGCTTTCAAACGAAAAGTTATACTTATCGTTATTTTCACGTACTTTTTCTGGTGTGACGATTAAAAAGAATGTTAGTTTTTCCTGTAAACCAATGCAAAACTTTCATGGACAAATGCATTTATTAAAAAATGAAGTAGAGCGTTTTGTACAAGGGAAGTTTCGAGTCGTTATTTTAGCAGATGGAAAAGAGCGAGTACAAAAGGTTCATACTGTTTTAGAAGACTATGAAATAGTTTCAAAGATTGGTGCATCGACGGATGATTTAAGTAATCCCGGCATTTACATTGTAGATGGAGACTTAGAGGCTGGTTTTGAATTGCCACTTCAAAGGATCGCTGTTATTACAGATGCCGAATTATTTAAGCAAAAGCATAAGAAAAAGGCAAGAGCACAAAAAGTATCAAATGCGGAAAGAATTAAAAGTTATTCGGAAATAAAACCCGGCGACAATGTCGTGCATATCCATCACGGTATAGGGAAATACATTGGAATAGAAACACTTTTAATAAATGGAATCCATAAGGATTATTTGCATATTCGTTACCGCGGTGAAGATAAACTATTTGTTCCTGTGGATCAAATTGACCTCATTCAAAAATATGTTGCTTCAGGAGAAAGAGATCCAAAGCTTCATAAATTAGGCGGAGCCGATTGGAAGAAAACAAAAATAAAAGTATCAGCAGCCGTACAAGATATTGCGGATGAGTTAATAAAACTTTATGCGAAGCGAGAGTCTGAGGTAGGTTATGCATTTGAACCAGATGGAGATATGCAACAATCTTTTGAAGCTGCTTTCCCTTACGAAGAAACAGAGGATCAGCTTCGTTCTATTCAAGAAGTAAAACAAGATATGGAACGTCCAAGGCCAATGGATCGCTTAATCTGTGGTGATGTAGGCTACGGGAAGACAGAAGTAGCTATTCGTGCAGCGTTTAAAGCAGTAATGGAAGGGAAGCAAGTTGCTTTTCTATGTCCGACAACTATTCTTGCTCAACAACACTACGAAACAATGCTAGAGCGCTTTCAAGATTTTCCGATAGAAGTTGGCTTACTTAGCCGTTTCCGCTCTAAAAAACAGCAAGCAGAAACTGTTAGTGGGTTGAAAAAAGGTATGGTTGATGTAGTTATTGGGACACATCGTATTTTATCGAAAGACGTTATCTATCACGATTTAGGGCTTCTTGTGGTCGATGAAGAGCAGCGATTTGGAGTAAAACATAAAGAAAAGATTAAGCACTTAAAAACAAACGTAGACGTTATGACATTAACAGCGACACCTATTCCACGTACATTGCATATGTCGATGATTGGTGTGCGTGATTTGTCCGTTATTGAAACGCCACCTAAAAACCGTTTTCCTGTGCAAACATATGTAATGGAGTTTAATGGTTCATTAGTTCGAGAAGCGATAGAAAGAGAACTAGCAAGAGGAGGACAGGCATTTTATTTATATAATCGCGTAGAAGATATTACGCGAAAAGTAGATGAAATCCAAATGCTTGTTCCAAGTGCAAGAGTTGGTTTTGCGCATGGACAAATGGCTGAAACAGAGCTTGAGTCCGTAATCATTAGCTTTTTGGAAGGCGAATATGATGTGTTAGTTACAACAACAATTATTGAAACAGGTATAGACATACCAAATGTAAATACACTTATTATTCACGATGCGGATAAAATGGGATTGTCTCAACTTTATCAATTACGTGGTCGTGTAGGACGTTCTAATCGAGTTGCCTATGCGTATTTAATGCATCAAAGAGATAAGGTATTAACGGATGTTGCAGAAAAAAGATTACAAGCGATTAAAGAGTTTACAGAGCTTGGATCAGGCTTTAAAATTGCGATGCGTGATTTATCTATCCGAGGAGCTGGGAACTTATTAGGTTCGCAGCAGCATGGGTTTATTGATTCGGTCGGGTTTGATTTATACACGCAAATGTTAGAAGAAGCGATTGAAGAAAAACGTACTGGAATTAAAAAAGAAGATATCGTGGATCTTGAAATTATGTTATCTACAGATGCTTATATTTCAGATGAATATATTCCAGATGGCAATCAAAAGATTCAAATGTACAAACGTGTGAAAGCGATGGATAAAGAAGAAGAATTTTTTGATCTCGTAGATGAATTGCAAGACCGTTTTGGAGATCTTCCACTGGAAGCGGAAAAGTTACTTCGAATTGCGCGTATGAAAATTTGGGGGAAAGCGACAGGTGTGGAGTCGATTAAAGAAGTAAATAAAATCGTTTCTATTCGTTTTGATGCAGAAGGTTCACAAAATATAAATGGTGCGATGCTTGTAGAAAAATCAATGGTTTATGGACGTGCGGTTGGATTTGGTATGGATAACGCTAATTTAGTTATGACAATAGATGAGCGAAAAACAGGTAAGTTTAATGCATTTGATGTGTTAGAAGCAATGATGAAGTTGTTGCCAGAAGCTAAAAAAGAAATACTTGAAGCGAATTAGCATTTTGCATATTTTTTGGTAATGTGATGCATACTATGGCAGAAATGAACTTTAGTTTCCAATCTGTCGAAAGTGAGGCACATTACATGAAAGCAACAGGCATCGTACGTCGTATTGATGATTTAGGTAGGGTCGTTATTCCAAAAGAAATACGTCGAACACTTCGTATCCGTGAAGGAGATCCATTGGAAATTTTTACGGATAGAGAAGGGGAAGTCATTTTAAAAAAGTATTCTCCTATTAGTGAACTTAGTGAGTTTGCCAAGGAGTATGCTGAAACTTTATATGAAACGCTTGGAACGCCTGTATTAATAAGTGATCGAGATGAAATGATTGCGGTGGCAGGCCTATCGAAAAAAGATTATATGAACAGAAGGCTTAGTCCCGATGTTGAAGAAATTGTTAGCAAGAGATCAATTGTGTCGGAGAAGCTAGAAAACTCTATTGAATGGGTTCCGGGGGTATTTGAGTCCGTAAAGTCTTATTGTATTGCACCAATTATTGCGTCAGGCGATCCAATTGGAGCAGTCTTCTTGCTTTCGAAAGTTCATTTTATAGGGGAAGCAGAATTAAAAGCTGTTGAAACAGCAGCGAATTTTCTTGCTAAACAAATGGAAAGTTAGAAGAAAGCCTTTCTCAATTGAGAAAGGCTTTTTTGCATTGATTAGAAAATATATGAAAATGTAGCATGAACACAGGGTTTACAGTGTCTATAGAGAGGAAGCGGGTATAAGGATGGGGAGAGTGGATTTCGTTACAAGCGGACGCGTTCGGTGGGCACGGCTTCAGCCGCTTCCCTCCCGTCGCTCAGTCCAGGGTCTTCAGCTCGCGCTTTTCCACCCGAGTCTCCGCTTTTCACTACATCCATCTTGCTTATTGGAGTGTATTTATGTTCTTCCTACTCAACTATTTTCATGTAAGAGGAAGAGAAAAAAGTTCATGGGCACCTCTAGTTAGAAATAGACCGACAATTTTCGTACGAAGTAAATTTGTTTCCTACTTCTCCACTTTATGTTCAAATGTAGAAGTGTCGCTTTATAAAAATCTACAGAGAGCCGGCAAAATTGAATCTTTGGCTGCCTTCAAAGCATATAGAAATTACTTGCTTCTTCTATTGCCAAAAGTATTAAATTACTTAGCTCTAAAGTTTCTGGCGAGCGGAGGGCGAACATTTGCCCTACGATGACCGATTAAATGCTTGTTGGAAGCGGCGCAGCCACTTCCAACAAGCTATAATAATTTCTCCGTTCATCTTATAGCCCAATGCAAAGCCTAGAGTGAACTGGAAACTACGTTGCTAATGTGTCCTGGTTTTTAAAGGACGCAACCGCATTTCTTATGTATAATAGATGCATTGCTGGATGGAAGAAGGATTTGTGTATGAGTCAGGAATGGAATATGAAAACGTATATGAAAGGTGCGGCTATGTTAACGGTCGCAGCAGTCATTGTGAAGTTGCTTAGTGTAATTTATCGTGTGCCTTTTCAAAACTTGGTTGGAGATGAAGGTTTTTATATTTACCAACAAGTATATCCTTTCATCGGAATTATTACGACGTGGACTTCTTATGGATTTGCGGTAGCATTGTCGAAAATATTATCAGATTATAAAGCATCAGGAAAATCGGATGCAGTACCTAAAATTTTGCAAATTGCTTTTATTTATATTGGCATTATATCCATTATATTTTTTCTGTTTTTGTTTTTTGGAGCTGATTTGATAGCAGGAGCTATGGGAGATGCGGAATTAGCGCGCTTATTAAAAGTGGGGGCGTATGTCATTTTGTTAATGCCGATGCTTGCTGTTTTAAAAGGAGAGTTTCAGTCGGATGGTCGGATGGGGCCGGTTGCTTATGCGCAAGTTGTGGAACAGGCTGTTCGAGTATCTGTTATTTTATTAGGAACATGGATTGTTGTTTCGAATAGTTTGGATTTATACAAAGCTGGGAGCATGGCGATGTATGGAGCGGTCGCTGGAGAGCTTGCCGGAGTTGTGTTTCTTTCGTATATGTATTGGAAAAAAACGATACATAAAAAATTGGATAATTCTAAACAACTTGTACCGGTTTGGCGCATTGTGAAAGATTTGACGATGATTAGCGTAAGTGTAAGTATTAGCGCACTGCTGTTTTTATTCATGCAGCTTGTTGATTCTTTCACCGTTTTTCAAATGCTATTAGAAAATGGGATGGAGAAGCAGCAAGCGATGGAGCTGAAAGGAATTTATGACCGAGGGCAACCGCTTGTACAATTAGGTATTGTTATTGCATCTACTCTATCTCTTGCAATCGTACCGTTAATTGCGCACCAGATGAATAAAGAAAAGGGTAGAACGGCTATTCCGTTTATGCAACTAACTTACCGTGTTGCTTTTACATTTGGAATAGCGGCAGCGCTTGGGCTAATAACAGTGCTTCCATTTGTGAATGAAATGCTGTTTCAAACGCGGGAAGAATCAGCTGCATTAATGGTATTCTCGTTTCAGATTGTGTGGATGTCTTTAATCCTAACGTTAATGGCGATGCTACAAGGAAGTGGAAAAGTAAAACTTCCAACGATCATTTTACTGCTTGGAGTATGTAGTAAATGGCTATTAAATGGTATGCTTATAGCAACATATGGTGTAATGGGCGCAGCCATTGCAGGGAACATTAGCTTAGCGATTGTATTTTTATGTATGTTTTATTATTTTAAAAAAGTCTGGAATATTCGATTTGCATCTCTTGCTTTTTACAAAGGTATTGGGATTGCGTCGTTTATGATGATCATATGTGTGACAGCCTATGTATGGTTGGCAGATGCCGTGTTATTCGGTAGTTTGCCGAGTCGCATTCAGTCAGTAGTTATTTCTCTTAGTGCCGTAACATTAGGGGCGACACTATTTTTAACAATTATTGCAAAAAGACGTGTTATTGCAGAGAAAGAGTGGTTTTTATTGCCATTTGGCAGAAGAATGGCTACTTTTCAGCTTTGGTTGAATAAAGAAAAGTAAGGTTGTGAGCAGATGAATGAAATTACAGTTATTGGTCTCGGAGCAAGTGATTTGGATCAGTTGCCTCTAGGTATATATAAAAAACTAAAGGCCGCCGAACATTTATACGTTCGTACGGAGCAGCACCCAGTTTTACAAGAATTAAAAACAGAAGGGCTGACTTGGACTAGTTTTGATGCAGTTTATGAAAAAAACGATCAATTTGAAGCCGTGTATGAAGAAATTGTAGAGACGCTTATTCAATTAGCTAAAGACAAATCTATTATATACGCAGTTCCAGGGCATCCATTAGTGGCCGAACAAACGGTGCAACTGCTCATTGAGGCGGAGAAAAAAGGGAAAGTGAAAATTCGCATCGAAGGTGGACAAAGCTTTTTAGATCCTATTTTCGCAGCTTTACGCATCGATCCAATTGAAGGATTTCAGCTGATAGATGGTACAAGTTTTAAACGAGACGATATTCAAATGGGGTCTCATGTATTAATTGGACAAGTGTATGACGCTTTTAGTGCATCGGAAGTTAAACTAACGCTAATGGAAAAATATCCAGATGAATACGAAGTAACAATTGTTACCGCAGCAGGTTCAACGGCCGAAAAATTAACGAAAGTTCCATTGTATGAGTTAGATAGAGTAATGGAATTAGACAATTTAACAACTTTATACGTTCCCCCTATACACGATCAGCAGGACAGACTGAAGGAATGGCAAACGCTTCGTCAAATTGTTGCGGATTTAAGGGGACCTAATGGCTGTCCATGGGATAAAGAGCAATCACATACAACGCTGAAGAAATATGCCGTAGAAGAAGTGTACGAGCTTCTCCAAGCAATTGATGAAGAAGACGACGAGCATATTGTGGAAGAGCTCGGAGATGTGTTATTACAAGTGTTCTTACATGCACAAATCGGGGAAGATGACGGATATTTCAGCATGGAAGATGTACTTCATTCCATTTCGGAAAAAATGATTCGTAGACACCCTCATGTATTTGGAGATATCGTTGCAAATAATACAGAAGAAGTGCTTCACAACTGGCAACAGATTAAATCTGAAGAGAAACGAGATGCCTCGGAGTCACTATTAAATGGAGAGATACGGGCAGATTCTTCTTTGTTAACTTCTTTTAATTATCAAAAGAAAGCAGCAAAAGTAGGCTTTGATTGGCCAAATGTAGCCGGTGCGTGGGAAAAGTTTGAGGAAGAGTTAAGTGAGTGGAAAAAAGAGCTAGAAGACGGCACGAAAGATACACAAGTCGATGAACTAGGCGATATATTATTCACAATCGTAAATTTGGCCCGTTTTTATAATTTGTCTCCAGAACAAGCAATGATTCAGGCAAATGAAAAATTTAAAAGAAGATTTCGCTTTGTTGAATTGAGTGTAAAGCAAGGAAAAGGTGACTTTTCCAGTTATAATTTAGATGAACTCGAGCAATTTTGGCAAGAAGCGAAGAAATTAGAGAGGTAGTGTGGAAATGAGATTAGATAAATTTTTAAAAGTTTCTCGATTGATTAAGCGTAGAACGTTGGCAAAGGAAGTTGCAGATCAAGGAAGAATTACGATTAACGGCAAAGTAGCGAAAGCGAGCTCCGTTGTAAAAGGTGGAGATGAACTGTCGATTCGTTTTGGCCAAAAAGTAGTAACGGCAACGATTGATGCGATTAGAGAATCTGCTAAAAAAGAGGAAGCTGCATCGATGTTCACGATTACAAATGAGGAACGACTTGAGAAAGTTGATCCAGCATTTATTGATGATGAAGATTAAAATTTAATGTAAAAAAGCATGGCAACTGTCATGCTTTTTTTTTATGTGCATACAATGAAATGATAGGACAAGGAGAGGAGAGATTATATGCAATATCAAGCTGAAAATCAAACAATTACTATTCCTTCGGGGGATCATTTAATTTCATTAAGAAATAGAAAGAGAATGGACTTAACATCCGTTAAATCAATTGAGAGATTCGATCAACAAGAGTTTTATGTGAGAACGTCGCAAGGTATTCTTCATATTAAAGGAGAAGAGTTGAAGATTGTTCATTTGGATGTAGATAAAGGTCTTTTGACGTTAGAGGGAGTTGTTCGAACGATGCAGTATGACGATGAGCAGCAGTTAGACGGGGCTAGAGGATTACTTCATAAACTATTCGGATGACACTCTCTCTTCAATTTTCTAGCTTGCTTTTGATGGTTTTAAGCGGAGTATTAATAGGCGCAATCATCGAAATGACAAGATTTTTAACGGGAATTTTTCCGAGACGCTCCGTTGTTTTTAAATATGGTATAGGAATAGAAGTAATTGTTTGGCTGTTGCTTGGATTCGGAACTTTTTACTTATTGTATATTGTGCGGGATGGGATATGGAGAGTATATGATCCTTTAGCGCAAATGGTTGGAATTATTTTGTATGAACAGATCTTTCAACCTGTTTTTCGGCTAGCTGGAAGAATCTTTGTGCGTTTAATCGTAAAGCCTATTTGGTTTATTTTATATACGCTTATTATGATTATTCGTAAAATTTTGCATTTTTTTGTATTAATCATAGGAGCTATTGTCCATCCTTTACTTTTTCCCATTAAAAAAATATGGCATTTGGCACTTCAGAAAAAACAGAACATCCAGTATAATATAAAACACACGAAAAACTTGAAAAAGTCTGATGGGAGAGAGCGAAATGGAAAATAGGCAAAGAAATACATCTGTAGAAAAGCAAATTCCATCTATCAATGCTGACTATGTTCGCTCGGTAGAACGTCAAGACAAGAAGAGTAGAGCGAAGAAGGTTCGTTTGTATAGACGATTAGCTGTTTTTACTGTGATGTCTATTATGGTTATTAGTTTTTTAGTTTCGCAATTAGTTTTGAGTAATAATGCTTTAGATCAAAAAATAGAGCAAAAAGAAAAAGTGGTAGAAGAACTTGCAAAAATACAAGAAGAGCAAGAAATGCTAAGCCTTAAAATATCGAAGTTGAATGATGATGAGTACATTGGCAAGTTATTAAGAAAAGATTATTTTCTTTCAGAAGAAGGAGAAATTATTTTCTCTTTGCCTGAAAGTGACGATAAATAATATAAAAACAGACATACAAAAGAGTAGTCTTATTGACACTCTTTTTTTGTTAGATATAATAAAGGTAGAAGTATGTATGATTACATCATACAAATTCGTTAAGAGTCGCTTAAATTTTAAGGAGGAGCATTTTTTTTATGTCAATTGAAGTAGGC
>NZ_JALDYF010000028.1:0-32583 GCF_032154225.1 Psychrobacillus sp. | reverse complement strand
GATTGTGATTCCGGCATTCGTGGGTTCAATTCCCATCAGTCGCCCCATATTCCTTTAGAGTTAGCTCTTTTTTTATTTAATAGTGGCGGTTGTGGCGAAGTGGTTAACGCACCGGATTGTGATTCCGGCACTCGTGGGTTCAATTCCCATCAGTCGCCCCATTGGGGTATAGCCAAGCGGTAAGGCAACGGATTTTGATTCCGTCATGCCCTGGTTCGAATCCAGGTTCCCCAGTATTTTTGCGGAAGTAGTTCAGTGGTAGAACACCACCTTGCCAAGGTGGGGGTCGCGAGTTCGAACCTCGTCTTCCGCTCCAAATTTTCTTTCGGCGGCATAGCCAAGTGGTAAGGCAAAGGTCTGCAACACCTTTATCACCGGTTCAAATCCGGTTGCCGCCTCCAATTTTAAAATAAAAGTTTTAGTCTAATATTTTGCCGGTGTGGCGGAATTGGCAGACGCGCGGGACTCAAAATCCCGTTCTTTCGAGAGTGTCGGTTCGACCCCGACCACCGGTATCAAAAATAATGAAGAATCCTTGATATATGAGGATTCTTTTTTATTTGTAGAAAATTTGTGTGAACTAATTAGATAGTATGAATTCCGATTGTATTAACACGGTCTATTTGGTATATTATAAGTAATAAACAATCTATGATGTGATTAAGTAAATAAGAATTGTGAAACAGAAAGTATAGCAACTTGTTGAGAGCTATACCACCTCTACTTATTGAAACCTACCACGGAGATGTTATGCAAACATAACCGACTCGTTTTCGTTACCAAACGTATTAGAGGGCTAAAGTTATTTTATTTTAGCTAAACTAAGGTGGTACCACGTCTATTCAGCACAAAGACGTCCTTTTATAAGGACAGCTTTGTGCTTTTTTAATTCAATTAAATAGGAGGCAATAGTAATGACAAATCAACAGCAAAATGATTTTACAAAATGGTATATCGATACAATTCAAAAGGCAGATTTAATGGATTATACCCCAGTTCGTGGGTGTATTGCTTTTAAACCGGATGGCTTTGAAATTTGGGAGCATATTCAAGATGAAATGAATAGACGTTTTAAAGAAACAGGACATCGAAATGCATATTTTCCAATGCTTATCCCAGAATCATTTTTCGAAAAGGAAAAGGATCATATCGAAGGATTTTCTCCTGAACTTCCATGGGTAACGGAAGCAGCTGGAGAAAAGTTAGAAGAGCGATTAGCGCTTCGACCAACTTCAGAAACAATGATTGGTCATTTATATTCGGATTGGATTAAAAGCTACCGTGATTTACCAGTTTTAATTAACCAATGGGCAAACGTTTTCCGTTGGGAAAAGAAAACACTTCCTTTTATCCGTACTTCTGAATTTTTATGGCAAGAAGGGCATACTGCTCATGTTGACGAAGAAGAAGCACGCAAAGAAACAATGCAAATGCTAAACATCTATAAAGAGGTAGTAGAAGAGCTTTTAGCTATTCCGGTATATGATGGACAAAAAACTCCGTCTGAGCGTTTTGCGGGGGCTGTAGATACGTTTTCGATTGAAGCAATGATGAAGGATGGAAAAGCTGTTCAAGCAGGTACATCACATTATTTAGGAACAAAGTTTGCTGAAGCATTTGATATTAAATATTTGAACAAAGAAAACAAGCATGAATACGTGCATACAACTTCATGGGGGACTTCTACACGTTTGATAGGTTCTGTTATTATGGTTCATGGTGATGAGCAAGGACTTGTATTGCCTCCACGTGTTGCACCGACACAGGTAGTGCTAATACCAGTAGGACCATGGAAGAAAAATCCGGCGATTATGGAGAAATTAGATGAGCTTTACGCTGCTTTTAAAGCGAAGGGTATTCGTGTTCGTCTAGATGATTCAGATCAATCTCCAGGCTATAAATTTAACGAATGGGAGCTAAAAGGTGTTCCAGTTCGAGTTGAATTAGGGCCACGTGATTTAGAAAATAATCAAGTACTGATTAAAGCTCGTGATTTAGATGAGAAAGAATCAGTAGATATTGTTGCAATTGTAGAGCGAGTGGAAGCAGAATTAGTAACGATGCAAACCCGTTTATTGGAAAAAGCACGTGCATTCCGTGCAGCAAATTCGCATACGCATGTGGATTCATTAGAGCAATTAAACCAACATCTTGCAGACTCAACTGAAAAAGGGGAAATCCCAGGTTGGATTCTTGCAGGTTGGTGCGGAGACGATGTTTGTGAAGATAACGTGAAAACAGAAACTAAATTTACGACTCGTAATATCCCGTTTAATCCACCAGCTACGAAATCTACATGTATCAATTGTGGAAAAGAATCGAAACATACAGTTTGGTTCGGTCGTGCTTATTAATTAAATGAAATCAAATGAAAACCAACCATTGCTGAAAAGTGGTTGGTTTTTATTTTGTTGTAATTTATTTACTGATAACATGTAATATTATTAAAAGTCATTCGTCTAATAGTTAGAGTGAGGAGGGATTCTTTGGACAATAGGTTGATAGAAGAATGGTTTGAGCAATATGAAAAGGATGTAACTAGCTACCTTGTACACTATATGGGAACAATGGACGTAGAAGATTTTGTGCAAGAAACTTTCCTTCGAGCTCTAAGGAAAACTACAACATATAAAGCAAGTGCTCATCCGAAAACATGGCTAATATCAATTGCTAGAAATCTTGTAATGGATCAATATCGAAGGAGTAAAGTATGGAATAAAATTCGGCAAGTGCTTTTACGAGAGCAGAGTTACTCAGTAGATATGGATCAGCGCATTATATTAAACGAAGAGTATCGCTATTTATATAAAGCAATCCATCGTTTGTCTCCTTCACAGAGAGAAGTAATCATTTTAAGAGGAATTATGGAAATGTCATCGAAAGAAGCTAGTGTTGTGATGAAAAGAAGTGAGAATAACGTAAATGTCATGTATCATCGTTCCTTAAAACAATTGAAGAGTCTGTTAGAAATGGAGGGGGATGAATATGGAGGAATATGAAAAATTGCAAGAGAGCTTAAAAAATCTAACTAAATATTCTTTAAAGCATGAACAGAAAAAGAAAATTTTATATGAACTTAGGGAAGAAAGAATTTCTCGTAAGAAATCATTTGTAATGCCAGTCCTCTCTATTATAGGAATATGTTCTGTCCTATTATTTCTTATATTAACAAATGGTAATGATTACGAAATGACTACGCAACAAGGAGCTACTTTTACATTACCAGATCGAAATCAACAAGTAATTGGGGTAGAAGGAAAGTTGGGTATTCTTGTTTTTAAAGAACAATTTGTTGCAAAAGACTTAAGAAGGGGATCCAAGCTAATGCTTTACTATTGGGGAGATGCAAATTCCCTTGTTGGAAAGAGTTACTATGTAGAAGCAGTGAATACAAAAGGGAAAAAAATTAAGTTGTCTGAAGGAACTCTTTCTAGTGGGCTGAATAGTGAGGATGCGCATACATTAGCTAGATTTGAGGCATTTCCAAGCGAGGGAGAATGGCAGTTGTCATTTTACGTAGAAGATGAATTATTTGAAGCATTTACAATTGAAGTACTTCCGTCATTTCCTAAAACAGAACATTTTACATTACTTGATGCTCCAAAAGAAATTCCAATCGGGGAATCGGTTGAAATAACTATGCTAAGCACAGTAGGAGAAAAACAAAAAATTAAAGTGAAGCTACTCGACAAAAAAGGCAATGTAGAAGAAGTTACTTTTTTTGAACAAACGGCTACCTTTATAGATGGTGGGGGCTTAGGGATGATCTATCATTACACAGGTAAAATTACGCTGAAGGAGCATGGAACTTGGAGGCTCCAAATTGATGGAGAAGAAACAGGCCTTTTTGAAAATTAAAAGAAATCCTCACTGACTCCAGTTTGTGAGGATTTTTGTTATGTTTACGATAGATTATTCAAAAACTGAAGCATTTCATTTAAAGCTTTTTGTGCATTTTAATTTAAGCTAAAATAACAGATTGCTCAATGTAAGTTGCTTTTACACCAAATTTAGGATGGAGTGATTCTATTTTTTCGCCTAGTAATAGCTTAATAGCGTAATAAGGGATATTAATATCAGCAAGGCAACTTATGTGCAATCCTCCACTCATACGAGGATTAATCTCAAGTAGTTTAGGAATACCGTCATGATATTTGATTTGGATGTTGAAAACGAAAGGAATTTTATAGTGTTTCGCCATTTTTTGAGCAATTTCTAATAACTCATCATTGTCTTCAATTTCTTGAATGCGGCCGCTTCCTTTTTTTCGTGGAATGGCTGCAATTAATGTTCCGTCCGCTCCCGCTAAACAATCAATGCTATATTCATAGCCTTCTAGATATTCAAGAATCATTAAGTCTTGGAAGTTTTCTTCAGTTTGCAATATTTTATATACAGTGTCAAAAGAGAGTTTTTGTGAAGAAGCAGTGTTAAATAAAACAGGAATAGTGTCTGTTGTATTATCAATGACGCGGAATCCACTTGCACCTTCTCCAATGATTGGTTTTATACATAGTTTTGGATGATCCTTACTTAGTTCTTCATAGGCAGCTTTAAAACTGTCTGCCGTATTAACAATTCGGTAGGAAGGTATAGTCACGATTGGATAGCCTTCTTTTTCTTTATTTTCTAATGAACGATACATAGCTACTTTGTTATCCATTAAAGTCATTAACTCACCGATGGGACATACGAGCACTTTTACGCCAATTTCCTCAAACTTGTTTAAATGTTGGGAAATGAGAACATTTTCTTTTCTTGGAACAAATATATGAATACGATTTTTCATGCAGTAATCCAGGCAAAATTGAAGATATGCTTCACCAGAAATATCTGGTTCTGTACTTGATACATCACAATTTTTAAAATAAACAGTATCAGGATTAGGATGCGTTCCGTAAATAACAAACTTCTGTTGATCAGGGTTATTTCTAATCATATCCATATAGTGTGAAACGGTCGAAAACCATCGATTGAACCAAATATTAAGTGTCAAAGTAAATCCCCTTTTTATGTATAATTTATTTCGTTACTAATTTTCATTATAGTCGATATATTCTATTTACTACAATGACCAGAAATGCTTTATTTTTGGGGATAAAAAGACGCTCTCTCTCACAAGTGAAAGGAGCGTTTTCATAGTAGGAAATCAGCTAGTAAGCTTAGTTTTTTATCGTTTGCATGTGCAAATGGGTAGTCATTGGTTATTAGTCACAAAGTAAAAGGTTAGGGGTCATTGGTTTGCCTAATTTTAAATTGGGTTGATTTCCTAACTATGCCCTGGCAAGGAGTCTCACCTTACCAAGGATTACGCATATTTTTCGTCGTCAAATTCAAGTGTGATTGCATAGTTTTTGGCATTAATAAGACCAGAAAGTTTATTCGCATCTTTTTCGTATTGCAATGCATGTAAACGATATTCTTCAGGGTTGAATAGAGCCACTTGCACGTAAGTTGTGCCATCTCCATAGCCATATTGCACCGTTTGTTTTTCCGCAGCACCTAGTTGTTTATAAATTCTTGCTTGTGCACGCATTTGTGTCGCAAGCTCGATTGCTTCAACAATTGTAAAAATACTTTCTTTGAACGTTACTGTGTTACTTATATTCGCTTTATAAATGAGCCTATCGAGCAAACGAATATCTTTTCTAGTTTCGGTAAGCTCGGAATCTACTAATGAAACTGTACGTGGTCCAATGACTGGAACCGTGTCTTTTTCTACAATTTTAAATGCTACGCGCATAATTTCTTCTTCTAATTCATGGACTCTTTTTAGTAAAATACTTTTTAATTTAACTGCTTCAGCTAATGAAATATTAGACATCAATTATATCCCCCATTCTTTATTTTCATGGAACAATACAGTGGAAGTAAAATCGCCACCGTGTATTTGAGTGAACATCGTACCAATAGACGTAAGTAATTGTTGTCCATCCTCTACGTTCATAGAAGGACGAAGAAAAACAACTTGAATGGCTTCGGTTGTGTCTTCTGTTACTGCGGTACGTACGGAGTCAACAAATGGACTACCGAATGGTCCTTCTGTATCTTGAAGCGTGATGATGTTCTGTAGTTTGTTTTCTCGCCCATTTAGCCCCATGTATATCGAATTTTCATCACCAAGTGCAAGTCTTATATCACCATGTATTTTGTGCCTATCATAGATTCCCATTGGTATTTCGTATCGAAGTGATAGGAAATTATTTATATCTACAGCAGAATGCATAGGTGTGATATAATTTTGTTTTGCAATTCTTCGATATAATGCTTCGGTTGAATGGCGGTATCGGTTTGGATCAGCGCCAAACTTTTTCCATAAAGCGCGCCATTCTTTTATTCCATCGAATTCTGTGACAGATTTATCTTCCAAATCAAAGAAAAGTTGCTCTTGGAATAATTGGAGTCTCCCTTTGAGCATTTGAGGGGAAGATGAAACAACAATTTTGTTATAATGAAGAATGCCTATTTTAAAAGTAGGTTCTATTTGAAATAAAGAATTTTCTAGTTTTACAATCATAACAACCATCCTTATACTATTTTCTTTAGTGTAGCATAAGAAAGGAGAACGAATGTGAATATTAACCAATTTCAACAACTACTAATTGAATATGCAGCATCTATTGGAATTGATAAAATTGGTTTTTCATCAGCTTCTCCATTTCATGAATTAAAAAATAGATTAGTTCGTCAGCAAGAATTGGGATATGCTTCTGGTTTTGAAGAACCAGACATTGATAAACGAACAGATCCAAAGCTAATACTTTCTGAATCAGAGAGTATTATTTCCATTGCGATTGCTTATCCATCGAAAATGAAAGATGCACCTCAAAGTGTAAAAGGAGCTAGACGTGGAATATTCGCGAGAGCATCATGGGGAGTTGACTATCACACCGTTTTAAGGGAAAAGCTCGCTCTTTTAGAATTATTTATATTGACGCATATGCCGGATGCAAAGTTGCGTTCGATGGTCGACACGGGTGAACTGTCAGATCGTGCTGTAGCAGAACGGGCGGGTATTGGTTGGAGTGCAAAAAACTGTGCCATTATTACGCCGGAGTTTGGTTCTTATGTCTATTTAGGAGAGATGATTACGTCCATCCCATTTGCACCAAGTGAACAAATGGAGGACCAATGTGGGGAGTGTACACTTTGTTTAGATATTTGTCCAACAGGTGCTTTAATCGAAGGAGGACAATTAAATGCGCAAAGATGTATCGCTTTTATTACCCAAACGAAAACAATGGTTCCGGACGAGTTTCGGACAAAAATAGGAAATCGAATTTATGGATGTGACACTTGCCAAACGATTTGTCCAAAAAATAAAGGGAAGGCAAACTTGCATCAGGAAGCCTTTCAGCCTGATCCAGAACTCGTAAAGCCACTTTTACTGCCATTGCTTAGCATGACAAATCGTTCGTTTAAGGAAACATATGGCCATATGTCCGGCTCATGGAGAGGTAAAAATCCAATTCAACGCAATGCAATTATTGCATTAGCTCATTTTAAGGAGCAGTCTGCGGTCACGCCGTTAATCGAACTAATGAATAATGATCCAAGACCAGTCATACGTGGAACTGCCGCATGGGCAATTGGAAAAATTAATACCGAAGAAGGTTTGGAAGCATTAAAGACAGCTGAACAAACGGAAACAGAAGAAGAGGTACTTAGTGAGATTAGAAAAGGACTTCAATTTTATACTATAGAGAAATAGGAAGTGGAAAGTTTGAGTATTAATATTGTCTTATACCAACCAGAAATTCCAGCGAACACTGGAAATATTGCTAGATCATGTGCAGGAACTGGAGCGAAATTGCATTTAATCCGACCACTTGGGTTTTCAACGGATGATAAAATGTTGAAACGTGCAGGGCTTGATTATTGGGAGCATGTTGACATTACGTATTACGATGGTTTAGATGAGTTTTTTGCTGCACATCCAGAAGGCGAATTTTATTTTCTAACGAAGCATGGCTCGAAGCCACATACAACATACGATTATAGCGACGCAAATAAAGATCATTTCTTCGTTTTTGGAAGAGAGACAAAAGGACTTCCACGGGATTTAATTGATGCCAATCAAGACCGTGCTTTACGAATTCCAATGAATGATAATATTCGTTCATTAAACTTATCGAATACTGCAGCAATTCTAATTTATGAGGCTTTAAGACAACAAGATTATCCTAACTTACATTAAAAAAAACGGACGAGGTCATAAAAGACTCGTCCGTTTTTATTATAATTACTTTTCAGGTGTACCTGGTTTGTCGTCGTATCCTGCAGTGAAAATTGCAGAAAGGAACGCAACACATACGCCAAGAATCAAGATTAACTTCATATTGAGTGCCTCCTCTAATATATGCTGAATTAAGTATACCCTAAAGTGTTCAAAAATGAAACGTTACTTTAAAATGAATTTATGGCGAAAATCGTTCTTTTCGGAGTTGCATCAACCGTCATATTCTACTACGATATAAAAAAGGAGTGATTTTTTGAATGGGTAATTTAAAAAATGGTCCAGAAAACGGTTCGATGGCAACAAATATGGAAGAAGTAAAGCAGCTAGGAAAACAAATGGAGAAGCTGCGTGATGAGCAAGAGCTCAAAAAAGATCATCGTGCAGCAGACCCAGCACAATCGGAAGATGCAACATCCATGAAGCAAAGAGAAAACGGCTGATCTATTTCAGTCGTTTTTACCTCTGATTAGATAAAACGGGAAGGATGAGTTTAGTGGAGTTAACTAAAAATGCAACAAAGCAATTAGCAAATGGTGTGGAAATGCCTCGTATTGGTTTAGGGGTATACAAAATGACGGAACCAGATATTGCACTTCAAGCAATCGAAACTGCTTTAGACAATGGATATCGACATATAGATACTGCCTCGCTTTATAATAATGAAAAAGAAGTTGGAGAAGCAGTTCGTACTTCAAAGATTGCTAGGAATGAAATTTTTATTACAACGAAAGTGTGGAATACAGATCAAGGGTATGATCAAACACTTCGCGCATTTGAAAAATCATTGAATCTATTAAACTTAGATTATATTGACTTGTATTTAACACATTGGGCAGTAAAAGAAACGTTTGTAGAAACATATCGTGCAATTGAGCGTTTATACGATGAAAAATTGATACGTGCGACTGGTGTGTCCAATCATCAGATTCACCATTTGGAGGAAATTGCTGCAAAAGCAAACGTCCAACCAATGGTCAACCAAATTGAATTACATCCAAGGCTTACACAGTTTGATCTTCGAGAATACTGTGCAGACCAAGGTATTGCCATCACATCTTGGTCACCGCTTGCTAGAGGCGGCTTACTGGACGAACCAACATTAAAACGCATTAGTGTGAAATATGGTAAGTCACCAGCACAAATTATCATTCGCTGGCATTTACAGCATGATTTAATCGTTATTCCAAAGTCTGTAACACCAGAACGAATTATTGAAAATATTGATGTATTTGATTTTGAGTTATCGTTTGAGGATATGAAAAATATCGATGCACTTAATTTGAATGAACGAACTGGAGCAGATCCAGATACGTTTAGCTTCAGCTTCTAATAAAAGAAAGGATCTCCTAAAAAGATTAGGGGATTCTTTTTTTGAGAAGAGAATGAAAACGTAGCGAAAGCCCCAAAGCCATCTCCATCTACTAAAAAAAAGCGGACTGCCCATGAGTGAAGGGAAGTCCGCTTTTCTATCTTATCTTTTATCTTCTACGACAATTTGCTCGCCCGTAATTGGGTGAATGAATTGTACTTTAAATGCATGTAATTCATACGTATGAGTTGGCGTTCTTCTAGCTCCGTATAATTCATCTCCAACAATTGGATGCCCTAAATAAGCAAAATGTACACGGATTTGATGTGTACGTCCTGTTTCCAAAATAGCATGCATTTTCGTAAATGCTTCATCTCTGCCGACTACTTCATAATGTGTAATAGCCTGCTGTCCAGAAGGAGACACTACTTTTTTAGATGAATGGTGTCGGTCATTGCCAATTGCAGCACGAATAGTACCGTGGTTGTTTTTTACTTGTCCTTCGACAATTGCTTCATACGTGCGAACAATTTCTTTATTTTCAAGCATACGATCTAGCATATTTTTTACAATCGGATTTTTTGCAATGACGATTAATCCTTTTGTTCCTTCGTCGATGCGGTGAACATGCTCTGCATAATTTTGTCCTTTTGCAGCTAAATAATTTAAAACAAAGTTTATCAATGTGTGATTTTGCCCAACTTCATTTGGATGTGTCGTAACACCACGTGGTTTAGATGCGATTAATAAATACTCATCTTCATATGCAACATATAAAGGGATTTGATCGGAAGTAAGATAGTTGGATGCATCGCCTTCCCATGTGAAAACTAACACATCTCCTTTGCGATTAGGTAATTTCCATTGTAATAGTTCGCCAGTTGAATCACTTACCGCTTTTTGCATGCGTAAATCGTGAATCAGTTTTTTTCCAAGTTTCCATTTTTGTTGAAGAAGTTCGTCAATAGTTAGCCCATCTTCTGGAACCGTATAAGTGAATGAATGTATCATAGATGATTCTCCTTAAAAAGAGATCATGCCCATTAGACATGACCTCTCTAATTATTTTAAAATAACTTGGTCAAAAAATATTTGAATGCCTTCGTTAGGGACGGCACCTTCCATTCTTTGTACTTCTTTTCCATCTTTAAAATAGATCAATGTTGGTGTAGCTTCGATACCAAATTTATTCCAACCTTGATCAAACTCAAGTATATTGTATTTCACAATATCTATGTCGTTTTTTTCTGCAAGTGGTGTTAATCTTGGTGTCATTTCTTTACAGTGAACACATTCAGGGCTAAAGAAATAGGCAGCAACAGGCTCACCCGATTTAATTTTAGCATCTAAGTCATCTGGAAGGATAATGTTTTGGTAGTTCGGATCTTTAATTAGATCGATAGTAGATTGTTTTAGATTTGTAGTACCGTAAGGATTTCCTTCTAATACATCTTTGTTTTTTTGATTATTTAGTACAAGAATTAATGCGAATACCGCGATAATAATACCGCCGAATAGTGCTAACTTTTTCATGATTATTTGTCCTCCTTGCCACTTTTCAAGATCATTACACTAGTGATTGCAATTAAAATAAACGCAATTAGTGCTAAAAATGGGATAGTTATAAATCCAAAGTAATTTACGTACTCACCTGTACAGGCAACTCGTCCACAAGCTGGAGCCGACTCTTGCATAAAGTCTATTTTTTGAATGCTATAATGATACGCAGATATGCAACCTCCGATAATGGAGAAGACAAGTGAAGTAACTGCAATTTTTACATTTTTTTGGACATATGCAACCCCTACAATTAACACGATTGGGTACATAAGTATACGTTGATACCAGCATAATTCACAAGGCTCATATTGCCTAATTTCAGAAAAGTATAGGGAGCCAAGCGTTGCTGTGAATGCGACTGTCCACATAAATAATAGTAGATTTTCGATTTTTTTTGTCATAAGTTTCTCCTTTAAACACTTTAAACTCAATTCAAAGTATAAAGGTTATTGGAAAGCATGTAAAATATTTTATCTACAAGCGAAAGAGTTATATAATGAATAGGAATGACCAGTGGAGGAGTGATTATATGTCTGAAGAGTTCGATTTATCGCAATTTGAAAAAAGTATGATTATAAGACAAACAACTTTTACCGATATTGAGTCTATTTTAGAAATTCAACGCCTTTGTTTTCCGGGGATGGACCCTTGGGAATTGGCACATTTACGTAGCCATTTAACGATATTTCCAGAAGGCCAATTAGTAGCAGAATTAGATGGGAAAGTGATTGGATCATGTTCCAGTTTAATCATTAACTTTGATGAATATGATGACCGTCATTCATGGTCGGATGTGACGGATTCTGGTTATATTACGAATCATAATCCCGATGGCTATAATTTATACGGAATTGAAGTAATGGTTCATCCTGAATATAGAAGAATGAAAGTCGGACAACGTTTGTATGAAGGTAGAAAAGACGTTGCAAGACAGTTTAATTTGAAATCTATTATTATTGGTGGGCGAATTCCAAACTATCATAAACATGCAGTGGAAATGTCTCCGAGAGAGTACGTAACAGCTGTTTCGCGTCATAAAATATATGATCCTGTATTAACATTTCAGTTGATGAATGGATTTATATTAATGCGTATTAATCCAAACTATTTACCGGATGATAAAGCATCTGCGAAATATGCAACATTAATGGAATGGAATAATGTAGACTATATTCCACTTTCGAAACGGCATTTTAAAACGAGTTATCCAGTTCGAATTTGTGCTGTTCAATATATGATGCGGAAAATTAGTTCATTTGAAGAATTTGCACACCAATGTGAGTATTTTGTTGATGTAGCTTCAGATGCACAATCCGATTTTGTTGTGTTTCCAGAAATTTTTACAACACAATTAATGTCCTTTTTAAATGAGCCATCTCCAAGTCAATCTGTACGGAAACTAACAGAATTTACACCACAATATATGGAGTTATTTTCAGATTTAGCGGTACGATACAATATTAATATCATTGGTGGATCTCATTTCGTTGAAGAGGAAAATGAAGAAATTTATAATATTGCGTACTTATTTCATCGAGATGGTTCGATTGATAAACAATATAAAATTCATATTACACCGAATGAGCGTAAATGGTGGGGCATTAGTGCAGGAGATTCCGTACAAGTATTTGATACAGATTGCGGGAAAATCGCTATTCAAATATGTTATGACATCGAATTTCCGGAACTTGCTCGTATTGCGACTGATATGGGAGCGAATATTATTTTTACACCATTTTGTACAGAAGATCGACAAGGTTACTTACGAGTGAGATATTGTGCACAAGCTCGTGCCGTTGAAAATCAAATTTACACAGTTATTTCAGGTACTGTTGGAAATTTACCTCAAGCAGAAAATATGGATATTCAATATGCTCAATCGGCAATTTTTGCCCCATCTGATTTTGAATTTGCACGTGATGGAATAGTCGGAGAAACAGAACCTAATGTAGAAATGGTATTAATCGGAGATGTTGATTTGGAAATTTTAAGACGTCAACGTCAAGATGGTACGGTGAAGCACTTAAAAGATCGTCGCCATGATGTATATGATATTAACTATAAAAAATAAGAATTGGAGCACTATTACATGTCATATAAGCAGTTATTGGATGAATGGAATAACTTCTCTGAACTAGATTCTGTCTGGAAAGAAGATTTACACCTTTTATTGACAGATGAAAAGAGAGCCGAAGATGCGTTTTACCGTGATCTAGAATTTGGCACGGGTGGAATGCGTGGAGAAATAGGAGCAGGAACAAATCGTATAAATACGTATACAATACGGAAAGCAACGTTTGGGCTGTCGGCTTATATAAAAGCTGCTGGGACAGAAGCAATGAGCCGAGGAGTAGTCATTGCTTATGATAGTCGTAGATTTTCTCCAGAATTCGCACAAGAAGCAGCTAATACACTAGCAGCAAATGGCATTAAAGCTTATGTATATAAGGAACCTAGAACAACGCCGCAATTATCCTTTTCGATACGTGAACTGAATGCATTTATGGGGTTAGTTATAACGGCGAGCCATAATCCTCCTGAATATAATGGATACAAAGTTTACGGAGAAGACGGAGCGCAACTAAATTTAAAAGATGCAGATGAAGTAATTAAATATGTTCAAGAAGCTGGTAATGCACTTCAAATCAAGCTAGGAGATATTAACGAACGGGCGATTACGTATCTCGGGGAAGAAATGGACAAAGTGTATATCGAGCAATTAAAAACGGTACAAGAAAATACAGAATTAGCTGAAACTACGGATCTAAAAGTTGTGTTTTCTCCATTACACGGGGCATCTGGTCAAACGGTGAAACGTATTTTAAGTGAAGCAGGATACAAACATATTTATTATGTAGCTGAACAAATGGAGCCAAACGGAGAATTTCCAACATTGAAATCTCCTAACCCAGAAGAGCATAGTGCTTATGAGTATGCGATTCAATACGGAGAGAAAAATGATGCAGATATTTTAGTTGCAGTAGATCCTGATGGTGACCGTGTTGGGTTAGCAGTTCAAACTGAAAATGGTTATAAACTATTAACTGGCAATCAAACAGGTGCTATTTTAATCGAGTATTTATTAACACAAAGAAAAGCAAAAGGTGGAATACCTGCAAATGGTCGAGTATTTAAGACAATTGTTACTTCTGATTTAGGAAGAGTCATTGCAGAATATCACGGAGCAAGTACGGAAAATGTGCTAACTGGCTTTAAATTCATCGGCGAAAAAATAAAACAATATGAACAGACGAAGGAATATGAGTTTTTATTTGGCTATGAAGAAAGCTATGGTTATTTAATAAAAGACTTTGCTCGTGATAAAGATGCAGTACAAAGCGTGTTAGCTTTAGTAGAAGCAGCGGCTTACTATAAAAAGCTAGGAATGACTTTAGTAGACGTTCTACACTCATTATATGAAAGACATGGTTATTATTTAGAAGGACTTGTGTCTGTAACGAAAAAAGGAGTAAGTGGTGCAAATGCGATTAAAAACTTGCTTGGTCATATTCGCGTTAATAAGTTGACTGAAGTGGCTGGCATAGCAGTGCATTCGCAAGAAGATTATTTAACTTCTTTACGCACATTTACAGATGGGCGAAAGGCCGAACAGATTTTATTGCCACAATCGAATGTATTGAAATATTTTCTTGCGGACGGTTCATGGGTGTGCGTAAGACCAAGTGGAACGGAGCCGAAGATTAAATATTATTTCGGTGTTACAAGCGGGTCTGAAGTAGAAAGTATTGATAAGTTAGAAGCGTTGAAAGTAGCGTTTACGAATGTGATGAATACGTATTTAGAAGAATAATAGAGTATGGGGAATGTCATCAGAAAGATGATATTCCTTTTTTTTGAGGAAACACTTACTATCATATATAAACCACTTATACTTTAAAATTTACCACTTACTAGAGGAGTGGGAAATATCAAGAAATC
Source organism: Psychrobacillus sp. (assembly GCF_032154225.1). GTDB lineage: Bacteria > Bacillota > Bacilli > Bacillales_A > Planococcaceae > Psychrobacillus. Next base: position 17,536 of record NZ_JALDYF010000028.1, on the reverse strand, counting down.
GTATGTTACAGTATGGACAGTGGAGGGAGGCATCTATGAAAATCCAGTTAATCATTGATGAAAAATTTCAGGAAACGGAAATTTTCATTCATGCAAAGGAATATAACGAGCAAATTGAACAACTGATGAAACAGCTACAAGTGACACAAACAACAGTTATTGATGGTTATTTACAACAGGAAATTCATATGCTCAAAATCCAAGATATTTATTTTATTTATGCAGAGGGAGCGAAGGTGTACTTACAGACGACGGAGCATGAATTTGAATCTAAACGCAAGTTGTATGAATTAGAAACGATATTGTCCCATGATTTTGTTCGGGTGAGTAAATCTACGCTCGTTAATATCGATAAAATCACCTCGATTAAAATGGGCAGGATTGGTTCGACCGAGCTCGTTTTAGAGGATGAATCATCTGTTCATGTAAGTCGCAAATATTTAAAAGAATTGAAAAGCCGTTTAGGCATTGGGAGGGATTAAATATGATAACAATCCTACGTTTCGCTATTATCGGATTACTCATTTCGTTAAGTTCATCCTACACGTTAATGACAATTGATGTTTTAACCACACCAGGAATTATCGTAACTGGCGAAGATTTGCTAAAACAATTGATAATTGCTGCTATTTTGGGCGTTGCCATCGGTTTGATCTCAGTCATTTTTGAAACGGATTACTTTAGTTTTACATTTCAGCTATTCATTCATTTGGTTACCGTTATAACATGCGTATTCATTGCAGGTTACTTTGGAGGATGGTATGACGTTACGAACAAAATGACCTTAGTGAGCTTACTGATTTCAGTCATAATTATATATATCATTAGCTGGGGAATTATTTTACTTGTAATGAAACGGGTCATTGGAGAAATTAATCACGCCATTCAAAAGAGGAGAAAGGGATTGTGATGATAAACACTACTATTGAAGTACAAAACTTACGGAAATCATATGGAAGTGTTGAGGCAGTAAAGGGAATTTCCTTTCAAGTACAAAAAGGAGAACTTTTTGCCTTTCTAGGCACAAATGGAGCAGGGAAGTCTACTACGATTGAAATCCTATGTACGCTAATAAAAAAATCGAGTGGAACGGTCGAAATTAACAACTTCACTTTGGATGAAAAAGAGAATAACGCGTTCATTCGTCAATCAATTGGTGTAGTATTCCAGCAAAGCTTACTGGATCAACGGCTTACTGTCTACGAAAATATTATGCATCGAGGTCGTACTTATGGTTTGAAGAAAAAGAATCTCGCTGACAACTATACATTTGTTTCAGAATACTTACAATTAGAAGATATTCAAGATAAAAAGTATGGAACATTATCAGGCGGCCAAAAGCGTCGTGCGGACATTGCGCGTGCCCTTATTCATAAGCCGCAAATCCTATTTTTAGATGAACCGACGACAGGTCTAGATCCACAAGTTCGACAATTTGTTTGGAAGGCTATTAAGAAACTACAGCAGGATATGAATATGACTGTTTTTTTGACCACACATTATATGGAGGAAGCTGCGGTTGCCAATCAAGTTGTTGTATTAAAAAGTGGAGAAATAGTTGCAAAAGGTACACCAGATGAATTGAAAACAATTTATGCATATGATCAAGTGAAATTAGTATTTAAAAACAATGTAGATGGCGAAAAGTGGCTACGGGAAATGGATTTGTCCTTTGTAGAGAAAATGTCCATTTATACAATCAAGGTAAAGGCTACGACAGAGGCGCTTGCACTGTTAAAAGATGTAGAGCCATTATTAGAGTCTTTCGAAGTGATTAAAGGTACGATGGATGACGTATTTATTCGTATTATGGAAGATGGGGGTGCATTGGTATAAACGCGCTTCTTAGTTTAGTGAACCGGAATAATAAAATGTTTCGCCGTGACAAAACACTTGTCTTTTTCTCACTATTATCGATTTTCATTGTCATTATCCTGTATACAGTATTTTTACAAAAAATGCAAATAGATGCTATTAAGCAAGTAACGGTAGCGACACCTGAAATGATAAAGATGGTCAATGAATGGCTAGTAGCTGGATTACTGTCTATGATAGCTGTGACAACGACGCTCGGTGCTTTTAGTATTACTATTCAAGATATGGAAAGTAAGGTGACAGCTGATTTTTTAACAGCACCAATTTCTAGGTCTATTATTCAATTCAGCTATGTAATAAATGCTTTCATTATTGGTATCGTATTTTCATTTGTTGCACTAATTGGCTGCGAAATCTATCTAGTAGCAACAGGTGGTGAGTGGTTAAGTTTAGAAGCATTATTAAAAGTAATAGGCATTTTGCTATTATCTGTATCGCTTGCAAGTATATTTAATTTATTTCTTATTCAATTCGTAAAATCACAAAATGCTTTTTCAACGCTTAGTACAATCGTTGGCACAGTGATCGGTTTCTTATGTGGTGTGTATGTTCCGCTCGGCGTTCTACCAGTATTTGCTCAAAACCTGATTATGTATTTTCCTATTAGTCATACAACGGTTCTTTTACGTGAAGCGATTATGCATGATTCATTGCAAAACGTGTTCCAGGGCATTCCAGTCGAACAAATAGATGCCTACAAGCTGAATTTCGGTGTCATGTACGAGTTGAATGGTCATATTGTAAGCAGCTCGGTAAGCATTGCTATTATTATATTAACAATGTTAGTTCTTTCATTTGTATCGATTGGTATATTTAAGCGTAGCAATCGTTAATCTTTAATGGGAAATAGTGACTTCTTCTATGAGTTGGTTTTGTAGAAAGAAGACACTATTTTTTTTATTTCAGTCAAAAGTATGATGACTTGTTTTTACAGCATGTCCAGAATAAATGATAAGATGGAATATAAGAGAATTACATACATGGAGGAGTTTACATGCAGTCAAATGAACTCTCAAATATTGGATTATTAAAAGAGATTGCTGAGTTTCTTAATGAGGAAACAGAAATGGAGCAAATGCTACAAGGGGCATTACGAAAATTATTAGAAGGCACCATTTTTGAAACAGGTTGGATTTTTTTTATTGATAAAAAAGGAAGGCAAGAGCTGATTGTTCACGAAAATTTGCCTAATGCATTAGAGGAAAATGACTGCCGACATCTACAAAAAGGTGGATGTTGGTGCGTTTCACGATTTCGAAATGGTGAGTTAAAAAAAGCATCTAATATTATTGAATGTAAACGAATTGAAAATGCTCGCAGGGCAGAAAATGAAGATAACGCCGGTATTACGCATCATGCGACGGTTCCGTTACAATCTGGACACGAACGATTTGGCCTTTTGAATGTAGCAACGCCGAATACGATTCGTTTTTCAGAAGGGGAACTTGCGCTTCTGGAATCGGTTGCTTTTCAAATTGGTTCTGCTGTGAAGCGGATATTATTAACGAAACAGGAGCAGCAGGTTGCATTAGTACAGGAACGTAATAGACTTGCGAGAGATTTACATGATTCTGTAAATCAGCTGTTGTTTTCGGTTACATTAACTGCACGCGGTGGTATGGAAATGAAAGAGCAGCCAGAGATTAGAAATACATTTAAAGAAATTCAATATTTAACGCAAGAAGCTTTAACGGAAATGCGTGCGCTTATTTGGCAACTTCGTCCGAAAGGTTTGGAAAGTGGCATTATGGAAGGGCTAAAAGGGTACGGGGAAATGTTAGGGCTCGGCATTCAAGTGAATGTAAAAGGCGTTATCAATTTACCTGCAAGTATGGAGGAAACTTTGTTTAGGATTGCTCAAGAAGCACTGAATAATGTGCGAAAACATGCCGGAGTTTTGAATGCTGAACTATATTTGACGGTAACGTCTACGGATATTTTATTAGTTATAAAAGATGAAGGTCGTGGCTTTCAGTTGGATGATTCGAAGAAATTACCTTCGATGGGATTGCAAAGTATGAAAGATAGGGTAAATTCAGTCGGTGGAACAATCGATTGGGTTAGCGGGTTGAATAAAGGAACGGAAATATTAGTCCGTTTACCGTATTAGGAGGGGTATGTATTATACGAGTATTAATAGCAGATGATCATCATGTAGTCAGAAGAGGATTAATGTTCTTTTTGAAGACGCAAAAGGATATGGATATTGTAGGGGAAGCAACAAATGGAATAGAAGCAGTTGAAATGACGAAAACGCTAAAACCTGATGTTGTGTTAATGGATTTGGTGATGCCAGAAATGGATGGTATTCAAGCGACAAAGCGTATAAAAACAAAGTTTCCACAGATTCAAGTGCTAATGCTTACGAGCTTTTCGGATCGAGACCATGTGATACCTGCATTAAAAGCAGGAGCGGCAGGATATCAATTAAAAGATATTGAGCCAGATGATTTGGCTGAAGCTATACGAAAATTAATGCGCGGGGAAAACACTTTACATCCAGATGCGACTACTCAGTTAGAGAAAGAAAAAAACGAATTAGTCGAGATGAGACCGCATGAAGAGCATCCTTTAACACCAAGAGAGCAAGATGTTTTGTCTGAGTTAACAAAAGGAAAGAGCAATAAGGAAATTGCTTCTTCGTTGTTTGTGACAGAAAAAACAGTAAAGACGCATATATCGAATATTTTTACAAAGCTGCAAGTTCAAGACCGAACACAAGCTGCATTATATGCAGTGAAGCATGGTCTTACAGAGCCAAGCGGACAATATTGAAAACGGTGCCTTCCATATGTGAAGGGCACCGTTTTTTATTTTATTAGGGAAGATGTGGGAATCGGTCGAATATCACTCATAATCGGTAGAATGCTGTTTGAAATCGGTAGAATCCTCATCTCCATCTGTATGCGGTTCGATATGAACATGAACGACAGAGAAAGGCTTCACTTTCATAATTTTTTGTTCAATTTCTTCTGTTATGCGATGGCTATCGATTACATTCAATAGTGGATCCACAGTTACAGTTAAATCTACAAACATTAAATTACCATGCATTCTTGCTTTGAAATCTTTTAGTGTTTTGACACTTTGAATGTGTCGAACGACTGTAGATAGAGATTCTGCTTCGTCTATATTAAATCCGTCAGATAGAGTAAATGCTGCGTCGTGGAAAATAGTATAAGCAGTGTACATGATAATAATACCTACGATAAATGCAGTAATACCATCTAAAATCGGAAACCCAAGAACGGAACCTAAAATACCAACAGTCGCGCCAAGACTTACTAATGCATCGGAACGATTATCATACGCAGCGGCTTTTACTGCCGCACTATTAATGCGTGTGCCTAATTTTAAATTGTATTTATAAACAATATACATAACAACAGCACTTATGGAAGCGACAACGGCTGTTAAAATAGACGGAGTTTCCTGAGCAGGGGAAGCTATATGCTTAACCGCTTGAATAATTACTTGAATGCCGATTGCAGCCATTATGAATGCTGCAACTAATGAGGCAATTGTCTCCGCACGTAAATGACCATATTGATGATGATCGTCTGGTGGCTTTTGTGAAATCCGTAGTCCGATTAATATTGCAATCGAAGCAATAATATCTGTGAAGTTGTTGAGTCCGTCTGCTTTTAGGGCTTCGGAAGAACCAAGAAAACCAGCACTAAGTTTAAATACAGTTAATAACAGATAAACCCCAATACTTATTAAAGCTCCTTTTTCCCCTTCACGTAAATTTGTATATAGCTCCACTTTGTTTCCCCATTTCAACATTTCTTTGCATACGAAAACGACTCCTGTTTAGGGAGTCGTTTCAAGTCATTATTATTCTGCTAACAATTCTTCTTTTTCAATCGTTATAATTGTGGGTACTTTTACTATTTCAAGATAAAGGATGTGATGACCATCTATATCTTTGACCATAAATTCGAAGCCTTGTTCTACTATTTTTTCGCCTTTTACTGCGTCGAAGTTTTTAGTCATGACCCAACCACCAATTGTATCGATATCCTCTTCATCAATATCAATACCGAGTAAGTCATTTACGTTTTCGATTAGCATTTTAGCGTCCAAAATATAATGGTTTTCACCAAGTTTCTGAACTTCTGGAAGCTCGTCAGTATCGAATTCATCACGGATATCTCCAACGATTTCTTCAATAATATCTTCTATAGTCACGAGTCCTGATGTACCACCATATTCGTCCATTAAAATGGCCATATGAATACGTTCGCGCTGGATTTTAAGTAGCAAATCACCAATAGGCATCGTTTCAATTACACGAATGACAGGTTGCATATAGTCACTCACTGGAGTAGTAGCATTTTCAGGGTTTTTAATGTAAGCCGTTAATAGGTTTTTCATATTCACAAGACCAATAATATGATCTTTGTCCCCATCCGTGACAGGGTAACGTGTATATTGTTCTACGCCTATTAACTCGAATACTTCATTTAACGTAAAATTTTTATCGATTGAAATAATTTCAGTTCGTGGAACCATAATTTCTTTTGCAATACGATCATCAAATTCAAAAATTTTATTTACGTATTTATATTCAGCTTGGTTAATTTCTCCACCTTTTAAACTGTCCGAAAGAATCATACGAAGCTCTTCTTCTGAATGGGCAACTTCTGATTCAGAAACTAATTTTAAACCAAAAACACGCACAGCTAGGAAACGTGCAGAACCATTCATACCTCTAATGATTGGATACATTAGACGGTCAAACATAATAAGTGGTTTAGCAATAGCTAATGTTACTTGTTCTGCTTTTTGTATAGCTAAGGTTTTTGGTGTTAATTCTCCTACTACTACATGTATAAATGTTACAAGGGAAAATGCAATGATAAATGAAAGTACGGAGGAAACACTCTCCGGAAGGGCAAAATACTCAAATGCTGGATGTAATAATACCTCAACTGTCGGTTCACCGAGCCACCCTAAACCTAACGCAGTGATCGTAATACCGAGCTGACATGCAGATAAATACTCATCCAGATTAGAAACGAGCTTTTTCGCATCTATCGCTTTTTTGTTTCCTTCAGCAATAAGCTGATCAATTCTTGTCGATCTTACTTTTACAATTGCAAATTCACTCGCAACGAAAAATGCAGTGAATGCGATTAAGACAGCAAAAGCTGTCAATCGTATGGCTATGTCCAAATAATTACTTTGTTCCTAACCCAAATGAGGGGTAAAACAAAGTGTACACCTCCTGTTTTCTTAAAAATGATTTCTTATAATTAATAATAAAATAATTTAATGCAAAATACAAATCATTCTACTTATATCCGATGAAATTTAACATAAACTTATAACTTTTATATAGAAGTTTATAGGATAATAGAAGAATAGATTGGAGGGGAAGTAAATGAAAAATAAATATATTGAAATATGGAAAGCTTCAACAAAGCTTGGACTCACATCATTTGGAGGTCCTTCCGCACATATCGGCTATTTTCGAGAAGAGTATGTGCAAAAGCGCAAATGGCTAGATGATAAGTTGTATGCTGACATTGTTGCACTATGTCAGTTTTTACCTGGTCCTGCATCCTCCCAAGTAGGAATATCAATTGGCTTACTTAGAGGGGGAATATTAGGAGGAATCATTTCTTGGATAGGTTTTACATTACCATCCGTCCTAATTTTAATGCTCTTTGCAACACTTGTGACATCTACTGGATCATTCGATAGTGGATGGATTCAAGGTTTAAAAATAGTAGCGGTTGCTGTCGTAGCTCATGCATTATTAGGTATGCAAAAATCACTAGCACCAGACCGTATAAGAATTTTTATTGCAGTAGCGTGTGCTATTTTAACATTACTTATTCCAACTGCAATTGGGCAAATTGGTATTATCATTTTGTCTGGATTATTTGGTTATTTTTATTATAGAAAAGAAACGATTGAACCCGCGGCTAAAATTACTCTTTCTTTTGGTAAAAAGACAGGCATTATTAGCTGGATATTATTTTTTGGATTACTTACGTTGTTACCAATTTTTAAGCCATTTATACAATCTGCGTATTATTCACTTTTTGATACATATTATCGTGTTGGTTCCATTGTATTTGGTGGGGGCCATGTTGTATTGCCCATGTTACAAAGAGAAGTGGATGTTTCGCCAGATGTATTTCTTGCTGGATATGGAGCGGCTCAAGCAGTACCAGGACCACTTTTTACGTTAGCAGGATATTTAGGGCAAGTTACAGACGGGATTTCGGGAGCAATGATTGCAGTTTTTGCCATGTTTCTTCCTTCCTTTTTACTTGTTATTGGAACGCTGCCTTTTTGGTCCGTTATTCGCTCTAAAAAAGGAATTCAAGCTGCTTTAAAAGGAGTCAATGCAGCAGTGGTAGGTATACTTCTTGCAGCTTTATATGATCCTGTGTTTACGAGTGCAGTAAAGGCTCCTATGGATTTTGTTATCGTGCTCATTACATTTACTTTATTAGTCGTATATAAATGGGCACCGATTAAAGTTGTATTAGTAAGTGCATTACTAGGGGCAATTGTTCATATTATTTAATTAATCTCTTTTTTCAAAAAGTATTGACAATGGAAAATTCTATATGCTAATCTTAAGGGACACTAAATAAAAAGGAAATGGAGGTATGAAAAATGGTTCGTTTAAAAGTTACTACAAACAATTTAATATGTTTTTCATACTTGCCATCAGACGACATTTGATTTATTTTTAGATATCATGGAAACATGACTATTATCTATTAATAGAGCACATTACCGTAATACTGGTAATGTGCTTTTTTGTGTCTGTATATTTCCAAATTTTAGTAAAACAAAGAGAGGGGTGTTGAATATGATTATTCAACGAACAAAGCAAATTTTATTAAAGGAATCACTTGAAGGTGACTAGTGAGTGTAGTTCAAGTGAATGAAGAAATGAGGAGATTAAACAATGTTTTCAGTTTTATTTAAGTTGAAATGGTTTTTTAAAGATCATTGGAAGCGTTATACGGTTGCGGTTGGATTGCTTATTATAGCAAGTGCTTTCGAAGTTTTACCACCATGGTTAGTCGGGCAATCAATCGACTTAATCACAATGGGGAAAATGACACCTGAATTATTAATGCAGTATCTTGTCTATTTTGTTGGAATTATTATTATTGGGTATATATTGAACTTTGTTTGGCAGTATCAATTATTTGGTGGTTCTATTTCCATCGAACGTATTTTACGTACAAAGTTAAATCGTAAATTTTTAAATATGACACCGACGTTTTATGAAAAAAATCGTACGGGTGATTTAATGGCTCGTGCAACAAATGATTTAAATGCGGTAGCAACCACTGCCGGTTTTGGCATTATGACTTTAGTCGATTCTACTATGTATATGGCTGCTTTAATCATTGCAATGGGAACGATTATTTCATGGAAGCTTACGTTAGTTGCCATTTTACCAATACCGATTTTAGCATTTATCATGCAATATTTAGGAAAAATCATTCATGAAAAATATATGATTGCACAAGATTCGTTCGGTGATTTAAATGACCGTGTGTTGGAATCGATTGCTGGTGTCCGTGTTATTCGTGCGTATGTCCAAGAGCGAGCAGACGAGAAAAAGTTTGCGGATATGAGTGAAGAAGTGTATCAAAAAAATATGGTTGTAGAGCGAATTGATGCATTATTTGGCCCTATTACAAAAGTAGGAACTGGCATTAGTTATGTTATTGCTTTAGGTTACGGTGCTTATTTAGTATCACGTGGCGAAATGACTGTAGGAAATTTAATAACTTTTAATGTGTATTTAGGGATGGCGGTTTGGCCAATGTTTGCAATTGGTGAATTGATCAATGTAATGCAACGTGGAAATGCATCCTTGGATCGAGTACAAGAAACTTTAAGCTATGAACAAGATGTAAAAGATCCGACTGCCCCAGTGCAATTAAAAGAAGCAACCTCTATAGGATTTGAAGAAGTAGGATTCCAGTATCCATTGTCACAAGTGAAAAATCTTCAAAATATCCGAGTGAACTTGCAAAAAGGGCAAACACTTGGAATCGTTGGGAAAACTGGTTCAGGAAAAACAACCTTTATGAAGCAATTATTAAAGGAATATCCGATTGGAACTGGTCAGCTTACGATTGGAGATATAGCTATTTCTGAGCAGACGAAGGATCAGGTTTTAGAATGGATTGGATATGTTCCACAAGATCATGTTTTATTTTCTAGAACGATCCGTCAAAATATTCTTTTTGGAAAAGAGGATGCGACAGAGGAAGAGCTGGAAGAGGCGATTCGCTTAGCGCATTTCCAACAAGATTTAATGAATTTACCGATGGGGCTTCAAACTTTGGTTGGAGAAAAAGGTGTTTCTTTATCTGGTGGTCAAAAACAACGCGTATCGATTGCTAGAGCACTTATTAAAAACCCAGAAATATTACTATTAGATGATTCGCTATCTGCAGTAGATGCAAAAACAGAGGCGAAGATTATTGAAAATATACAAAATGAACGTAGTGGTAAGACAACAATTATTACGACGCATCGATTGTCAGGCATTCAACATGCAGATCATATTATTGTGTTAGATGAAGGGCTGATGGTGGAAGAAGGTACACATGAGGAACTTCTTGAACAAAATGGATGGTATAAAGAGCAATTCGATCGTCAGCAGCTTGAGGGGGTGTCGTCATGAGTACAGGGAAACGACTCTACCATTATGCGTTATTTTATAAACAACCGATTATCCTTGGTTTAATCTTTTTAACAATTGCAGTAATGGCCGATTTAACAGGACCTTTTATTGCCAAAAGAATTATTGATGAGCATATTACGGCTGGTTCTATTGATATTAAGCCAATCACAATGCTTTTACTTCTATTTTTTGGTTTAACGATTGTAACGGCGATTTTTAGATATTTTATGTTTATTTATCTGCAAATTGGTGCAAACCGAGTGGTGCAAAAACTAAGAAATGATGTGTTTCAACATATACAAACGCTGCCGATTCAATACTTTGATAATTTACCGGCAGGTAAAGTAGTGGCTCGTGTAACGAATGATACGGAAGCAATCCGAAATTTATACGTGCAAGTTTTATCTCAGTTTGCGACAAGTATCATTTCAATTATCGGAGTGTATGTAGCACTTTTCATCTTAAATGTGAAAATGGCTGCAATGGCATTATTCGTTATTCCAATTGTGTATGTTTGGATGATTGGGTATCGAAAATATGCTTCAAAATATAATCATGTTGTTCGAACAAAAATTGCTGATTTAAATGCAATGTTGAATGAATCCATTCAAGGGATTTCCATTATTCAAGCATTTAAAAGAGAAAAGCAAATGGAACGTGAATTTGAAGAAATGAATGAAGAACATTATCGCTATCAGAAAAAGTTACTTATACTGGATTCGGCGACTTCATTCAACTTAGTTACTGTGTTGCGTATAATCATGTTTATGTTATTTATTTGGTACTTTGGAAATCAATCAATGGAACCAAATACGATCATTTCAGCTGGTATGCTGTATGCATTCGTTGACTATACGACAAGATTATTTAACCCAATTACAGGAATTGTAAATCAATTTTCACAGCTAGAAAGATCGCTTGTTGCTGGTAGTCGTGTATTCAAATTATTAGATGAGCAAGGGGAAAAAGTAAAAGATCAGCGAATTGATCGTTATGAAGGAAATGTGGAGTTCCAAAATGTTTCCTTTGCTTACAAAGAAAACGATTATGTCTTGAAAAATTTAAATTTTGTAGCGAATAAAGGAGAAACGGTTGCACTTGTTGGACATACAGGATCGGGGAAAAGCTCGATTATGAATTTGTTATTCCGTTTCTATGATCCTTCCAAAGGAAAGATTTTAATAGATGGTACGGATATTACAACAGTGCCGAGGCAAACAATTCGTGATCATATGGGAATCGTTTTACAAGATCCATATTTGTTTTCAGGAACAATTGAATCGAATGTAAGTTTAAGTGATCCAAGTATTTCACGCGAAAAAGTGGAAGCAGCTTTAGAAGCAGTTGGTGGAGAGCGAGTGTTGAAAAACCTTGAAAAAGGTTTGGATGAACCTGTTATTGAAAAAGGAAGTACATTATCTTCTGGTCAAAGGCAGCTAGTTTCATTCGCAAGAGCACTGGCATTCGATCCAGCCATCCTTATTTTGGATGAGGCAACTTCGAATATTGATACAGAAACAGAGGAAATTATCCAGCATGCAATGGATGTGTTGAAAAAAGGTCGAACTACTTTTATCATTGCACATCGGCTTTCTACTATTAAGAATGCCGATCGAATTTTAGTATTAGATCGTGGAGAAATTGTGGAAAGTGGCACACATGATGAACTTTTGCTATTGCAGGGGCGTTATGAACAAATGTATAAGTTACAAGCAGGAGTATCTCAGCACGCGTAAAACGTGCGGGGATATTCCCTTTTTTTTTGAGAGAAAATATAGAGTGGATTCCGTTCCGAGCGGACGCTTCCGGCGAGCACGGCTTCAATCTCCTCGTCGCAAAGGCGCTCCTGGGGGCTTTCAACTCACGCTATTCCCGCCCGAGTCGCCACTTTTCACTACATCCAACTTCCTTAAGGAAGTTTCTATGCGTTTATCTCAGAAAGTAGTTAGCCTATATATTGCGTAAAACTTTTCCTACTTGTTAAAAATATGCAGCCCGTGTTCATATGTAGCAAGTATCCTTTTCTCTCCTCGGGGTGGATGAAAATACAGAAGTGTTCCTTTTCTAAAAAACTGCAAAAAGCCGCCAAAATTGCATCTTTGGCGGCCAGCTTACTAGATAGAATGAGCTTGCTTCTTCTATTGCCAAAAGTATTTAACTACTTGGCACTGAAGTTTCTGGCGAGCGGAAGGGGAACAGTTGCCATACGATGACCGACGAAAAAGCTTGTTCGAAGCGGCGCAGCCACTTCCAACAAACATTAAAAAATTTACCATTCATCGTATAGCCCATGTGAAGCTTAGAGCGAGCGGGAAACTGCGTCACTAAGATGTTTTGTCTTGGGCATTTTTTGCCCAGTTATTCTTATTTCTAGTGTTGCAGTTTGATATGGAAAGTTTTATATTTAGAGAGACGAAATAAAAAACGAAAGAGGCCTTTTATGATAAGTTGGCTGCAAGATTGGAAAACAAAAATAAGTTCATTTAATCGAAATATTCGTTTGTTTATGCTTGCAAATATTCTCATTCAAATAGGAATGGGCGTCTTTTCGGTTATGTACAATTTATATATAAAGGAATTAGGATTTCCAGAAACAGTGAATGGTAAGGTTATTTCGATGACCTCGCTTGCGACAGCTATCATGCTAATTCCAGCAGGTTTTTTAAGCGACCGTTTTGGACGGAAGTGGATTATTGTTATCGGAACAATTATAACAGCGCTTACTCTTTTTTATCGAAGTGTTTTTGTCGGTGAGCAGTCTTTAATATATGCAGCATTTTTTACCGGGCTTTTTATGGCGCTCGTACAAGTTTCTGGTGTACCATTTCTAGCGGAAAATTCGAGGTCTAGTGAACGAATGCATTTGTTTAGCATTCACTTCTCACTTGTAACAATTGCAGGAGTTGTCGGAAGTCTTGGAGGAGGCATATTTGTAGATGCATTACATGTATATACAGGGATGTCAATTCTAGATTCACTTAAATGGGTGTTGGTTTTTGGCGCGATTATTTTCGCCTTAGGTATTTTTCCTTTATTAAAATTAAAATCTGCTGAGAAAGTAGAGGAGCAGGAAAAAGCTACTGATACACACAAAAAAGAATTACCAAGTAGTTTTAAGCGCAATATTAAGATTATTATTTTGTTTGGTGTTGCAAACTTACTTATTGGAACAGGATCGGGGCTTGTTATTCCTTACTTAAATTTATATTTTTCGAATCGATTTGATGCTTCTAATGCGTTTATTGGATTAATACTTTCTTTGGGCTCTGCAATGACTGCAGTCGCAATGCTTGTAGGTCCTGCACTTGTGAAAAAAGTAGGTAAAGTTCGAGCACTCGTTATATTTCAATTGCTTTCAATTCCGTTTTTGTTTATAACTGGATTCACGACTTCATTAGCAATTGCGTCGACTGGATTTTTGCTCAGGCAGGCTCTAATGAATGCTGGAAATCCGATACAAAGTGCTATTGCGATGGATGTTGTACATGACAAATATAAAGGGTTGGCAAATTCGGTCAATCAAATGGTATTTAATCTTGGATGGGCAGCAATGGGGCCAGTGTCGGCGGGACTTGTTATGATGTACGGGTCATATTGGGGTTATGCTATTACATTTTCGATTACAGGTACTTTATATATTATTGCCTCTACGTATTTTTATATTTTATTTGGGAGAAAAAAAATGGGGACGGTTTAAGAAAAAACGGCAAAAAGTTCTCCAGTACTTTAAAGGAAAAAACATCATAGCGACGCAGTTTCGGCTCGCTCTAGGCTTCCATTGGGCTATACGATGAACAGAAAAATTTAGCTTGTTGGAAGTGGCTATGCCATTCCAACAAGCTTTTTAGTCGGTCATCGTATGGCAACTGTTCGCCTTCCGCTCGCCAGAAACTTCAGTACCAAGTAGTTAAAAACTTTTGGGAATAGGAGAAGCAAGCCTCATTCTATATTCTTTGATGGCCGCCAAATATACAATTTTGGCGGCTCTTTGTAGTTTTTTACAAAATGGCACTTCTACATGTTGAAGCATAGTGTAGTGTGAGAAAGAGTATTTGCTACATAATAAAATGGGTTTTCCCTTTTGAACAAGAAAGGATGGGATGACAAATTATTCTCTTTCTCAACAGATTCGATTCGCAGTTTACTTTCTAAAAATAGAGAAGTGAGTGCATTACAGATACACTAGTTTAGAAAGAAAATATCTACATTCTTTTAAGTTAGATGGATATAGTGAAAAGTAGCGACTCCAGCGGGAATAGCGTTAGTCGAAGAATCCACAGCGAAGCGAAACTTAGTTTTGTGACGAGTAACCGCAGGAGCACAGGAGGCTGAGGCAACGCCAGCGTCCACTTGAAACGAAATCCACTCCATCCTTTCTTACATTTAAGATTTCCTAAATCCAGTGTTCATAGTATATTTTCATATACTTTCTTTTAAACGAAAACGCAGAGGAATAAAACCCTCTACGCTTTTTTAGTCGTATACATGAAATAACATAAGCTCATGAATCATTTTCTTAACAGCTTCTTCATCGACAGGAGTTTCACCAATCCATTTAATCGTTCCGTCTGCTTCGTATTCTCCTGTGTACCTAGCTTGCTTATAGAAGAAAGAAACGGTCCAGCCAGGTAATTGTTTGTTTTCATAGAGTGATTTGAAGCTAAAATGTTGTAGCATAAATACCAACCTTTCATTTACCATACTATTTTCGCATACACTAGTGAAAAGGACTAGTGAAGGGGAGATAATTTGTTTATTGAGCAGTTACACAAAGCAATACAGCAAGAATATGCATCTTATTTTTACTATAAATCTATGTATGAATTAACAGATGATCCATATTGGCAGGACTTTATCGAGCATGTTTATGAGGATGAAAAAAGTCATTATGAAATGTTTCAACAACTTTATTATATGCTGACTGGGACATATGTTCAAAACTTAACGAAGCCAGAGCCTTGTCAAGATTTAAAACAATGTGCAAAAATTGCGCTGAAAGAAGAATTGGCAGCTACTGAGTTGTATAAAGAAATGCTACTTCAAATACCAATTCAACAAGCGTATGCCCCTTTGTTTATCGCGATGCATGATGAAATGGAACATGCCATTCGCTTTTCAACGATATATAATGCACTGTAAGACTGTTTGTTATTATTTTAGTGTTTTCTTTTCCTCTGTTATAATAGATAAGAAGTTAGAGGAAAAAGGTGAAATAGATGGATTTAATATGGATGTTAGTTTTTATGGGAATAGTTGGGGCAGCGATAGGGGCAGTTACGAATCATTTAGCTATTAAAATGCTTTTTAGACCACATGAAGCAAAATATATAGGATCTTGGCGTGTTCCATTCACACCGGGGTTAATTCCTAAAAGAAGAGATGAGCTTGCTAAACAATTAGGAAATACAGTAATTCAGCATTTATTAACACCAGATATTTTTAAAAGAAAGTATTTCAATGCTGAAATGGAAGAAAAGACTACTAAGTTTGTCGTTCAGCAATTAAATGACAAAATATTTCTATCTGAAAAAACGATTGCAGATTGGCTAAAACTTGGTGGAATAGAAAATATTTCAGCTATTGCAAATGAAAAAATGGGTGAGCAAATAGATTTTCAGTTCAATCGATTGAAATCGAGATTTGAAAATGAAACGATTCGCCATCTCGCACCAGTGGATTGGCAAGAGAAAGCAGATAGTAAAGTAGGGGAAATCGTTTCTTATATCCTTCTAAAAGGAGAAGACTTTTTTGAGTCGGATGAAGGAAAAATGACGGTCAAAAATTTGATCGATGATTTCTTATCAACAAAAGGGACCCTTGGGAACATGATTCAAATGTTCGTTGGTGAATCTTCTTCTCTTGCAGGAAAAGTACAGCCCGAAATTTTGAAGTTTTTAAGAGCAACTGGCACGAAAACGATGTTGGAAAACATTGTACGAAATGAGTGGGAAAAGCTTAAAGATAGACCAGTTGTGGAAATGTTAGACGGGTTCGATTTTGAACCAGTTGTAGAAAATATAAAGTTGTATTTGACGCAGCAAGTGGCAATCGAAGAGCGTTTGAACAAAACACTTATACATTATTTCCCGGACGTAACGGAATGGACAGAAACGAAGCTTGTGCCAAAAGTGGCATCTTTTGCATTTAAGGAAGCAGAGAACAAACTGGAAGAAGTATTGCGCAAAATGAAATTAGAAGATATGGTTAAAGAGCAAGTAGACTCATTTCCTGTAGAACGCTTAGAAGAAATTGTTCTTGGAATATCGAAGCGTGAGTTTAAAATGATCACGATATTAGGCGGTTTCCTTGGAGGTCTCATTGGAGTTGTACAAGGATTAATCGTATTTTTAATTAATTGATAAGAGTCTATGCGACATAAATTAATAAAAAAGGAGCAATACATGATGATTAATATTTATGATGACATTAACAAATTAGAGGCAACTTTTCGCCAAACAGAAGAGTTTGCTAACGTAAAGGCTGCTGTTCAATTAGTGAAGGAAGATGAAGGAGCATTAGCGTTGTTCCAAAGCTTCCGTAAAATTCAAATGTCGCTTCAAGAAAAACAAATGACAGGTGAAGAAATTTCTGGTGAAGAGTTAGAGTACGCACAAAAAACGGCTCAGCTTGCGCAAGGAAATGAGAAGATTTTCGCAATGCTTCAAGCAGAAATGACTTTAAGTCAAATGATTGAAGAAGTAAATCGTGTTCTAATTAAACCAATACAAGAATTATATGAAGGTATTTAATCGACAAAAAAAGATCTCCTAATGGGGATCTTTTTTTGAATTCGTACTCTGGACTCTAGGTAAAGTGCGTCGTTTCCGCAGGCGTTGCCTCAGCCGCTTCCTTCGCATGCCCTCAGTCCAGGGTCTTCCACTAACACTTTTCCCGCTGGAGTCGCCAGCCCTTTCGCTTCAATCTAATGGAGAATGCTCCTGCGGTTACTCGTCGCAAAAAAGAATGCTCCTGCGGTTACTCGTC
>NZ_JALDYF010000009.1:0-133285 GCF_032154225.1 Psychrobacillus sp. | reverse complement strand
ACAAGTTGGCTCATGCAAGGTGCGGCAAGCGCGGAGGCATAGTGGCTATTCACTAAGACGCACTTTATGTAAAAAACGAACGAAAATACAAAACTGAATAGAATGGTTAATCAACAGGCGTGATTTTTAATTTCACTTACAAAATGTTTGTTCTTTCTATGCTATAATTGTGAGTAAATCCTTTAGAAGGGTGTGTTCAGATGAAAACATTTAAGTTAATTTCTGTCGATATTATTCGCGATTCTGTTGTTCACTCAGTTCCTTTAGAAGATGGTATTATTATCAATCAAGAGAATACTTCTCGTTCTTGGATATTGGAGCTGTTTGTAGATAAACAACATAAACCGCTTTTTTCTGATTTACAATTTACGAATGAAAAGATTACTGCTAAGGCTGTAATTTCTTATCCAGAAAATGAGCCCGCCAATTTTGAGGTTGTTGTTTATTCTGTTAAAGAAATTGGAGAACAAATTTCTGTGTTGCTACGTGGTACTTTAAATTTCGCAAGACGAAAATATGCCGAGTCTCTTCTTTCCGAATTAATCAAAGAAGGTTTAACTGGTGAAGATTTATTGTCACGCTTTGAACACGATATGAAAGTTCGACCTTTGTTAAAAAGGGATTAAATTTGTATGTACTAAAAAAAGCTACTTCAAAGAAAATAATTCTTTGAAGTAGCTTTTTCATTTATATTACTTGTTGTTAACTTTCACATCTTCTTGAATAATTTCTTCATTGCCAGTCTTTACATTTGGCTCATTTACTGTACCTTCATTCGTCATTGTTCCATTTGGCTCAACGTTTGTTTCTTCATGCGTAGTTCCGTTCGGGTTCACAATAGTTTCATCCACTTTTGTATCAGGAGATGGCGTATTCACATCTGGCGCTAAACGTCTTGTGTCATCTTTGATATCTTGCATCGGCGTTTCATCTGTAGATGGAACAGTCTTATCCATATTACATCCAACTAACAAAACAGAACTTAATGCGATAACTGGAACCGCTTTTTTCCACATAAAAAAAATTCCTCCTTCCTTGGATATCGTCATCACATATTTGTGACTTACGATAGGTTGTCCAAGAAAGTAAGGAACTATCCGATGGCATTATTGCCTGTTTTTTCATGAATATCATTAGCCATATGCAGGAATACTACTATTATTCCTTTTCTACAACTGGTCCTAATGCAAAAAGAATATCTGCTTCACAAACTAGCTCTCCATCAACTGTTGCGATTCCGTGGCCTTTACCCATTGCCCCACGCAATTTCAAAAGTTCTACTTCAAGCCTTAATTGATCACCAGGTTTTACTTGTCTTTTGAAACGGCAGTTATCAATTCCTGTAAAGAAAGCAAGCCTTCCTTTATTTTCAGGAATTTGCAACACTGCTACTGCACCAACTTGTGCAAGTGCTTCCACGATAAGTACTCCAGGCATTACTGGATAGCCAGGGAAATGACCATTGAAAAATTGCTCGTTGATTGTTACATTTTTTAATCCTACAGCACGTTTTCCATCTTCAACCTCTAAAATACGATCAATCATTAAAAATGGATAACGATGAGGTAAAAGTGCTTGAACTTGTTCTGTTGTTAACATGAAGTTCCCTCCAATATGTCCCTATTTCCCGTCTTTTATATCTAATAAGTGCTGATATGTTTCCCATTTCAATGCATCACTCGGTGTACCATCTCCAAGAATGCCATAGCCCACCATTAAACCTGCAACTGCGGCTCCACCGAAAATCGCTAGGATTAATAGTATACGTAGCCAAATAGGAAACATACGGATTTGCACCCAATATGTTTTTTTCGCTTCTGCTTCTTCGGCTTGTCTTTGTGCCCTACGTTGTCTTCTAGCAACTTTGACTTCTTCTGTCATAAGCTTAACTCCTTACGGAAGGAAATTATCTAATTCCATTAATAAGACCCATCATTTGATCTGCAAGCGTAATAGAACGAGCATTGAATTGATAAGAACGTTGAGTCATTGTTAACTCTGTCATTTCTTTTGCAAGATCAACATTCGATAATTCAAGTACGCCATTCGTTACTGAAATTTGATTTCGATCAGCGCCTTGTAAATCTGTTAATACTTCTTGTACAGTTACACCTAATTCGTCCATATTAGCTGGGAGACCAATATATGTTCCAGAAATATGCTCCATCAATTGTGGCTTTTGCAGAACTGTTACAGCTAGTTCTCTTTGCACTGTAGAACCGTCTGGATAGCTCGCTGTTAGTATCCCTGATTCATTTACAGTAAATTTAGAAACATTGTCAGGAAGAAGGATTGCTTGTCCATTAGAATCGGCAACTGGGTAGCCATCTCCATTAACAAGCATTAGATCTCCATTTTCCATTGGTGAAACATAAAATGCACCTTGTCGAGTATAGGCAGTTTTTTGACCAGCTTCTCCGTCTGGCATTAGTACGTTAAAATATTGTTTTGGCTGTTGAAAAGCAAAATCTAATTCACGATCTGTAGATTGCAGACTTCCTTGCTTCCAGTTCATCGTAGCTTGCCCTAGTGCTGCCCCTACACCGTAACGAATTCCAGTCGGAGACTGACGATCAGCCTTATCTAATTTATCGTTGTTAAACTGTTGATACATTAGCTCTTGAAACTTCACATCTTTTGCTTTGAAACCATGTGTATTTGAATTAGCCATATTATTTCCAATAATGTCTAATTGGTTTTGTAATTGTGTCATTGTATTAGTTGCTGTAATCATTGTACGTAACATATGTACAACCTCCTCTCTTTTTTATTAAACTCTACCGACTTCATTTACCGTTTTTTGCATGCTTTGATCGTATGCTTGTAATATTTTTTGATTTGCTTCAAATGCGCGGTATGCCGTTAACAAGTCCGTCATCGTTCTTCCAGAGTCAACATTGGAACGTTCAATATATCCTTGTTGTAGGGAAAAACTAACATTTGCAACATTGTAAGCAGATGGTAAGTTTGTGCCATCTACCGTTTTATATAAGCCATTATCTTGTTTAATTAATGTTTCTGGTTGGTTTGAAAATGAAACTCCGATTCGCGCAACTGCAACATCATTATGAAAAATTTGCCCGTCATCTGCAACTCGAAAATCATCGTTTGGCAATTGAATACGCTGACCTTCTGCATTTAACACGTATAACCCTTGTGGATTCGTTAAGAAACCACTAGCGTCCAATGTGAAGCTTGCATTTCTAGTGTAAGCCTCGCCGTCAACTGGATGCTGCAAGCGATAAAAAACTGCTCCCGTTTGACCGGTTGCCTCGTCGACTGGTAATGACCCATCGATCAATGCGATATCTGTATTAAGTCCTGTATCTTGAAGTTGGCCCTGTTGTAACAATGGAATCGTTTCTTGCATATAAACTCCTGTACTAAGTCCACCAACGCCTTTTGCAAACTTATAATTAGAAGGCGCTTCTGTCGGAACTTTTGCAGTTCCGATACGCGACAAATACATATCTGGAAACGATCTAATTACTGATTGATCCGCTTTAAATCCAGGGGTATTCGCATTTGCCATATTATTTGTAAGCAATTCAGTTCTACGTTGTTGTGCAATCATACCTGATGCAGCTGTGTGAAATCCACGAAACATTGGAAAGCCTCCATTCTTTTACTTTCTAGTAATTCGATCTATATTATCCAGCATAATTCCGGTACCAATTGCGACACAATCCATTGGGTTCTCTGCAATAAACACTGGCACTTTTAGCTCTTCTACCAATAGATGATCCATGCCGTGCAGCAATGCCCCACCACCAGTAATAATGACACCACGATCAATAATATCTGCTGATAACTCAGGTGGTGTTTTTTCTAAAACATTTTTTGCAGCTTGTACAATAACTGAAACGGACTCTCTTAATGCTCGTTCAATTTCTTCAGAGCGAACAGTAATTGTTCTTGGAAGGCCTGTAACCATATCACGCCCACGAATATCCATTTCTTCATGACGACTATCTTGGAAAACTGTTCCGATTGTTATTTTAATGCTTTCAGCAGTACGTTCCCCAATAAGTAGCTTGTACTCTTTTTTAATATATTGAAGAATATCATTATCAAAAACATCTCCAGCAATTTTAATAGATTCAGAAGTTACGATATCCCCCATAGAAAGCACGGCTACATCTGTTGTACCTCCACCGATATCTACGACCATATTACCGCTTGGTTGGAAAATATCCATGCCAGCCCCGATTGCTGCAACTTTAGGTTCTTCTTCTAAGTATACTTTTTTGCCGCCTGATTTTTCAGCTGCTTCACGAATAGCTTTTTGCTCTACACTTGTAATGTTTGTAGGACAACAAATTAAAATGCGCGGCTTTGATAAAAATCCTTTTACATTTAATTTATTTATAAAATGTTTTAACATTGCTTCTGTTACATCAAAGTCTGCGATTACACCATCTTTAAGTGGACGAATTGCTATAATATTTCCCGGTGTTCTACCGACCATTTGACGAGCTTCTTCCCCAACTGCTAAAACTTTGTTCGTACTTTTGTCAATAGCTACTACAGATGGCTCATTCAACACAATACCCTTACCTTTTACATGAATAAGTACGTTTGCTGTACCTAGATCAATCCCTATATCTTTTGCAAACATTAACAGTGTTTCTCCTTCCCCATTAACCCATTTTCTCTTTACTTTTTCGATACGCCTCTAACTTATAATTTTATCATAGTTTATCTGTAATTACACTTTTTTTAGGCAATAAGAAAAGCGTAAGCGCCTATGTCTGCCCCGACAGGCAAATGGGGAAAAGCGAGGAGGCAGTTCCTCAGCCACTGGAGCTTTCTTTATAGCGACGAGCTTGCGCAGGAGCACAATTTTTTTTGCGACGAATAACCGCAGGAGCAAGATCTTTTTGCGACGAGTAACCGCAGGAGCACCTTTTCACATTTGACCCCGAGGGGCTAGGCGCTGAAGCTAGACAATAAGAAAAAGCCGTGATTCGTTACAAATCACGACCTTTCCTATCTTCCTTTTTTGTTTTCCATTTTCTTTTCGTTGCTTCTCCACCTCGCAAATGCCTGACCGATTTATGGTACGCAAGTATTTCTTTTACTTCCTTTGCTAGTTGAGGATCTACTAAATGGAGTCTTTCGGTTAAATCCTTGTGAACAGTGCTTTTAGAATGACCTGTTGTACTCGCGATGGCGCGCACAGTTTTCTTTGTTTCTATGAGCATTTCACCAAGACGTATGCATCTATGACGAATCGTTTCGTGCACAAACTCTTCCTTTCGTTAGTAAAGGAACACTTTTCATCACTTTATGCATACGTATAGGCTATTATGAATGATCTCATTCATCTTGCTTTAATTACTGCTCACATTATTGAAAAAGTTAAAACGCTAACAATAATTCCGGATTCGTTAATACACCATCTTCAAACACTTCGAATTGCAAATGAATTCCAGCAGTTGGATTCCATTCGTTTTCTGCTGCAGTCGCAAGTGCTTGTCCTTGCTCTACCGTATCCCCTACTTTTACTAATATTTCACTAACAGAGCGATATTTTGTTTGCATGCCATTTGCATGGGATAAAACAACTTCATCGCCTTCAAACGGATCTAGGTTTACTTCTTCCACTTTTCCACTCAGTGCAGCTACAACTTCGAAAGGCTCGCTATTCATCGACAGCGAAACGCCTGTATTTGTCACATACGTTTGCCCAAATACAAGTAATGATTCTTCTCTCGTCGTTGCATCCGCTTCCATGTCGTAAAAATGCTGTACAATTTCTACATTTTCAAGTAGTGCTTCCTTGAATGGGTACTTAATCGATTCTGTTGCTGCATTTGTTTCGATGGTCACTTTGTCTGGATTAGTTGCAACATCGGTCCATTCTGAGTCATCTGCTTTATCATTTGTGATAAAGACATTATACCCCCAAATCATTCCTACAAACGCTACCGAAAACCCCGTGTATATTAGCGGCCAAAACCACGGCTTTTTCGGACTTGTATTCTTCTGAGAAGGCTTGTTCGATTGTTCTTCTCTCATTTTCATCACCTCAATTGCTATTCTTTGCATTTGAAGGAGATTTTAAACATGCAGAAAAACTTTTTATTTCAGTTCCTTTATAATAATGAACTAGAATTTCATGCGCCTCTACAGATTCGTTTGCTAACACCTCTGCACCATATTGACTCATCCCAACACCATGTCCATATCCGATCGTTTCGACAACTACTTGATCGTTCTGGAACGAAACTTTAAAATCTGTGGAAGGTAGTCCTAGCTTTGTACGGACTTCTCTTCCTGTCCAGGTTTTACCGTTCATCTTGACTGTCTGCACACGGTTCGAATCTGTATGCGTCATTCGGAACGTTTTCACAATAGTAGGAGACCATTTTAAACCAAACGCTTTCGCCCACTCTTCTTTCGTAAATTGAAATTGTTTTTTGACGTTTGCCGAATATAATTCCTCTGACTGGCTCGGAACTGAAACTAAATACGGAATGGCATTGCCACTATAATTTTCAGCACTTTCTGTTTGTCCATTACTAGTAGAAAAGAACATTGCAGTTATTAATTGATCTTTATATACGATAATTTCTCCTTCGGTTGAAGCAACTACGCGCTGAAGTTTTTCTTCGTATGTTTGAAATGAGGCTCCCCATTTCTTTCTACGTTCTTCTTCACCTATATACACTTGTTTTTGAACCGTTTTTGATATTACTTTGTCACCATAGTTTGTTTCCCGCAATACATATGTCCGCGCTGCAATTGATTGAGCTTTTAATGCCTCCTCATGGAATGAGATCGGCATTTCTGCGGCAACTACTCCTAAAACATATGTCTCCAATGGTATTTCTTCTTTGACCCCTTCCACTTCGATTAGTATTGGACAACTTATTTCTTTTTCTACCTCTGGCACATACTTGGCTTCATCTTTTTCTTTGATTAATAAGAGTGGTAAACACAAGAGACTTATGCAAATGAATAATAAAAGGAGGTTTTGTTTCATAGCAGTACTATATGCGAATACCTTGCTTATAATGAAAACATCAAAAAAGTTTAAATGCCTATTTTGATGTTTCATATGCTCTGTGTCATGCTCTAGGTAAAGTTCGTCTTAACGAATATCCACTATGCCTCCGCGCTTGACGCACCTTGCATGAGCCAACTTGTGCTGTGCCCAAGTGGGTCTCATACTTCGGCTAATTCGGCCCGACTCGCTACGGCAACAAGTGTCTCGCGGTTTGAGTAAGCAATTAATCATGGCAACTTAGTTGCAAAATCATTAATTCTTTCGCTTTTTAAGAAATAGTACTTCCATTCTAAATATGTAGAGCGAAATGGAGGGTATTCCAATGGGATTAAGCGGGACAGGTGAGACCCCGCAGTGGAGAGTTTTAGCGACCGAGGAGGCTCACCGCCCGCCCCGTGGAAAGCGTCCTCCTTGCAGCTTAAATCCTAGCTGAAACCACCGAGACGCATTATATCAAAAAAAACGCCATGCATGTATGCACGGCGTTTTACATATATTAAACAAATTGAACTGCTTTTTCAGTATTTTCGCTTCCGATGCGTTCAACATCTGCACCAAGAGCCGCTAATTTTTTATCGAAATTCACATACCCACGATCTAAATGATATAGCTCAGTTACACGTGTAATTCCTTTTGCCACCAAACCAGCAATAATTAACGATGCAGCTGCACGTAAATCAGTAGCAGCAACTTCTGCCCCCTGTAAATCAGATGGAGATTCCATAATAACCGAACGTCCTTCGATTTTCATATTACCATTCATACGACGGAACTCTTCCACATGCATGAAACGATTTTCAAATACAGTTTCTGTAATAATGCCGGTTCCTTGAGCAGTCATCATCAATGCCATCATTTGAGATTGCATATCTGTTGGGAAACCAGGATGTGGCATTGTTTTAATATCCACTGATTTTAATGAACCTGTAGATTTCACACGAAGACCATTATCTTCCTCTGTAATTTCTACACCCATTTCTTGCATTTTAGAAATAAGAGCTGTCATATGTTCTGGTACAGCATTTTCAATTAGCACATCGCCTTTCGTAATAGCTGCTGCAACCATAAAAGTTCCTGCTTCAATACGATCTGGAATAATATGATGTTCAGTACCAAAAAGCTCCGTGACACCTTCTATGCGAATTGTGTCAGTTCCCGCGCCTTTTACTTTTCCACCCATCTCATTGATGAAGTTAGCTAAATCTACAATTTCCGGCTCTTTAGCAGCATTTTCGATAGTTGTCGTTCCTTCTGCCAAAGCTGCTGCAGTCATAATATTTTCAGTTGCACCAACGCTTGGTACATCTAGATAAATTTTAGCACCTTGTAAACGACCATTTGTTTTCGCCTCAACATACCCATGACCGAAAGAAATTTCTGCACCCATAGCTTCAAAACCTTTTAAATGCTGATCTATTGGACGAGAGCCAATTGCACAGCCACCAGGTAGCGCTACACGAGCAAAGCCATTACGCGCTAAAATAGGACCCATTACAAGTATAGATGCACGCATCTTACGCACATACTCAAATTGTGCTTCACTTGAAAGTGGTTCTTGTGAATCAATGATTACTTGGTTATTTTCTGGATTATATGTTACTTTTGTATTTAAACTTTTTAATACTTCATTTATCGTTAATACGTCTGCAAGTGTTGGCACGTCTTTAATAATATTTTGACCTTTAGTAGCAAGCAAAGCTGCTGCAAGTACTGGAAGAACTGCATTTTTGGCACCTTCTACACGCACTTTTCCCCTTAAAGTTTGACCGCCTTTAACAACGATTTTATCCACTTCTTTCCCTCCACGTTCTCTATCCTCATTTGCATTTTATATAAATAAAATATGTATGATGTTATCATTAGGAAATCAAAACAATATCCATCATACAATGAAAATCATCTATATACAAGCATCAAAAAAACTATTTTTCATTTATAACTCGGAAGCTTTACAAATCTAGTCACAATACAGTTTAAGCCCCTGCACATCCACAATTCATATTGAGAAGAATTTATTTTTAATTGTTATAGTATACGTAATACCTAATCGTTTCGTGTAGATAATCTTAAATTACCCTTCTACAGGCATATAAAACCTTTATCGACAAAAAATTTCCCGGGAAATTTGATGAAATTCTACATGATCATACAAACACATCCATTATTTGCATGAGCATATAGAATCCATTTCACTTAAAATAAGTATTGTAGCTGATTAGACCATATTGTTAAATTCAAGAAAAATTCCGCTACTGTTGAACCAATCATAATACTAGCCAATATATAAAATAATTGTGCTTGAAAAACACGATTTTTTCTAATAAACTTTTCTACCATTATTGCTTGTAGTGCATAAAAAGATATTCCGATAAAAAAAACATTTGCTAAAATAGCAATAACTGCTTGTTCCCCATTCAATAAACCCATATCAATTCTCCTCCTTAGAAAAACAATAACATTAACTGAGATTGTATAGAGAAAAAACGGACAGAATTTTTCTGTCCGTTCATCATTCATTCAAATTAAATGTTACCCTCATAAACGTTGATACGATTCATCGCACGTTTCAAAGCAAGTTCTGCACGACTAAAGTCAGTTGCCTCATGTTTACTTTGAAGACGTGCTTCTGCACGTTTCATCGCTTCTTTTGCACGAGCTAAATCGATACTTGAAGCAACTTCTGATGATTGAGCTAAAATCGTTACCTTTTCAGGACGAACTTCAACAAATCCACCGTTTACTGCTACGTACTCTGTTTTTCCATCTTTTTTCAATTTAACTGCACCGATTACAAGTGGCGCAACCATTGGAATATGGCCAGGTAAAATACCGAGTTCGCCGGATGCTGTTTTAGCGATAATCATGTCTACTTCAGAATCGTATACCGGGCCGTCGGGAGTGACAATATTGACTGTAAGTGTCTTCATATTTTTACCTCCTGGTCCGATTTATTATACTTCTACGCCCATGCTTTTCGCTTTTTCTACAACTTCTTCAATGCGTCCAACTAAACGGAATGCATCTTCTGGTAAATGGTCATATTTTCCATCAAGAATTTGTTTGAATCCTTCTACAGTTTCTTTAACTGGAACGTATGAACCTTTTTGACCTGTAAATTGTTCTGCAACATGGAAGTTTTGAGATAGGTAGAACTGAATACGACGAGCACGGTTAACTACTAGCTTGTCTTCATCTCCTAATTCATCCATACCTAAGATTGCGATAATATCTTGAAGCTCTCTGTAGCGTTGTAATGTATATTGCACTTGACGTGCTACATCATAATGCTCTTGACCTACGATTTCCGGAGAAAGCGCGCGTGAAGAAGAAGCTAAAGGATCAACCGCTGGATAAATACCCATCTCAGATAATTTACGTTCTAAGTTTGTAGTCGCATCTAAGTGAGCGAATGTTGTTGCTGGAGCTGGATCCGTATAGTCATCGGCTGGTACATAAATCGCTTGGATAGATGTAACTGAACCAGTGTTTGTTGACGTGATACGCTCTTGTAATTGACCCATTTCAGTTGCAAGTGTTGGTTGGTAACCAGCAGCTGAAGGCATACGACCTAAAAGTGCTGAAACCTCAGAACCTGCTTGCGTGAAACGGAAGATATTGTCGATGAATAGAAGTACGTCTGCACCTTGCTCATCACGGAAATATTCTGCCATTGTAAGACCAGTTAAAGCAACACGCATACGTGCGCCAGGTGGTTCATTCATTTGACCGAATACCATTGCTGTTTTCTTAATAACGCCTGAATCACTCATCTCATGGAATAAGTCATTTCCTTCACGCGTACGCTCTCCAACACCAGCGAATACAGAAATACCGCCATGCTCTTGAGCAATGTTATTAATAAGTTCTTGAATAAGAACTGTTTTACCTACACCGGCACCACCGAATAGACCGATTTTACCACCTTTAATATAAGGAGCTAATAGATCTACTACTTTAATACCTGTTTCAAGAATTTCAACTTCTGTAGATAGGTTTTCAAATGTTGGAGCTTGACGGTGAATTGGATCACGACGTTCTCCAACTGGTACTTCTTCCCCTAAGTCAATAACTTCACCAAGTACGTTGAAAACACGTCCTAAAGTTACATCACCAACTGGAACAGAAATTGCTGTACCAGCATCAAATACCTCTGTACCACGCTTAAGGCCGTCCGTAGATGACATTGCAATAGTACGAACTGAGTCATCTCCTAAGTGTAACGCTACTTCTAATGTTAAAGTTGTAGGCGCTTCGTTTGGACGTTCAATCGCTACAGTTAGTGCATTATAGATAGCTGGTAAATGGCCGTTGTCAAACTTAACGTCAACAACTGGACCCATTACTTGTAGTACTTGTCCTTTGTTCACTACTGTTCCCTCCTGTCTTACTTTCTATCTAAAACTATTCTAATGCCGCTGCGCCGCCGACAATTTCCGTAATTTCTTGCGTAATTGCTGCTTGACGTGCTCGGTTGTATACTAATGTTAAATTGCTGATCAAATCAGCTGCATTGTCTGTCGCGGATTTCATCGCAGACATACGAGAAGCATGCTCACTGGCTTTACCATCGAGTAATGCACCGAAAATCAGGCTTTCCGCATACTGTGGAAGTAATACTTCTAGAATTGCTTCAGGTGAAGGCTCAAATTCATAAGAAGCAGTTGTGCCTGTTTCTACTGCAATATCCGTAAGTGGCAGTACCTTTTTCTCCGTTACTTCACTGGAGATAGCACTGACAAAGTGGTTATAGTACATATAAAGTTCATCATATGTACCATCCGTGAACATACCAACAGCTTTGTGCGCAACTTCTTTGATATCAGCAAAAGCAGGTTGGTCTGGTAAGCCGACTACTTCCCCAATTACGTTAGAACCACGCTTTAGGAAGAAATCACGTCCCATACGACCAATTGCGAAGATTACATACTCTTCTTTTGAAGAATGTCTTTCAGCTATTGCATTAGCTACAGCACGAATAACATTACTGTTATATGCGCCAGCCAAACCACGATCAGCTGTGATGACAAGATATGCAGTCTTTTTAACAGGACGAGAAGTTAACATTGGATGTCCACTATCACTAGTACCTGATGCTATTGCACCAACTACTTCTTGAATTTTCGACATGTAGGGAACATATGCTTTCGCATTTTCCTCCGCACGGTTCAATTTAGAAGCAGAAACCATTTGCATAGCTTTTGTTATCTGACTTGTTTTCTTTGTTGACGTAATTTTACTTTTAATGTCGCGTAATGATGCCACTGGTATTTCACCACCTTATTGTTTTTTTCACTTAGACTTAAGAATTATTCAGATTTAGCGAAAGTCTTTTTAAACGCAGTTAATGCATTTACTAAGTCTTCATCTGAAGGAAGATCTTTAGTCGTACGAATATGATCTAAAACGTTTGTGTGGTTTGAATCTAACCAGCTGTTAAGCTCAGTTTCGAAACGAGTAACATCTTTTACTGGAATATCATCTAAATGGCCACGTGTTAGTGCGTATAAAATGATAACTTGTTTTTCCACTTTAATAGGGCTATTCAAGTCTTGTTTTAATACTTCAACTGTACGTACACCACGGTCAAGTTTACCTTGAGTAATTGGGTCAAGATCTGATCCAAATTGAGAGAATGCTTCAAGCTCACGGAATGCAGCTAAGTCTAGACGTAGTGTACCCGCAACTTTTTTCATTGCCTTAATTTGTGCTGAACCACCAACACGAGATACAGATAAACCAGCGTTGATAGCTGGACGTACGCCCGAGAAGAATAGATCAGATTGTAAGAATATTTGACCATCTGTAATAGAAATTACGTTTGTCGGAATATAAGCAGAAATATCTCCCGCTTGTGTTTCAACGAATGGTAATGCAGTAATTGAACCTGCACCAAGTGTTTCATTCAACTTCGCTGCACGCTCAAGTAAACGTGAGTGTAAGTAGAACACATCCCCTGGATAAGCTTCACGACCTGGAGGACGTTTAAGAAGTAATGAAAGTTCGCGGTAAGCAGCTGCTTGTTTTGATAAATCATCATAAACAATTAGGACATGCTTGCCATCAAACATAAACTCTTCTGCCATTGTTACACCAGCATAAGGAGCTAAGTATAATAATGGAGATGGTTGTGATGCAGATGCAGTTACAACGATTGTGTATTCTAATGCACCTTTTTTACGTAGTGTTTCTACAACGTTACGTACAGTCGATTCTTTTTGACCAATTGCAACGTAGATACAAATCATATCTTGGTCTGCTTGGTTAAGAATTGCATCGATTGCAACAGTTGTTTTACCAGTTTGACGGTCTCCGATGATTAACTCACGTTGACCACGCCCGATTGGTACAAGAGCGTCAATCGCTTTAATACCTGTTTGAAGTGGTTCATGAACAGATTTACGTGCCATAACCCCTTGTGCAGGACTTTCAATTGGACGAGTTTTTGTAGTAGCGATAGGACCTAGCCCATCAACTGGTTGACCAAGTGGATTAACTACGCGGCCAATCAATTCTTTACCTACAGGAACTTCCATAATACGGCCAGTTCGACGTACTTCATCGCCTTCTTTGATGTCTGTATATGGCCCAAGGATAACGATACCAACATTGTTAGCTTCCAAGTTTTGTGCCATACCTAGTACACCTGTTGAGAACTCTAAAAGTTCTCCGGCCATGACGTTGTCGAGGCCATGAGCAAGAGCGATACCGTCACCAATTTTGATAACTGTACCAACGTCGCTAACTTTCATCTCAGATTCGTAATTCTCAATCTGCTGTTTAATCAAGACACTGATTTCTTCAGCTTTGATGCTCATGTATGTCACCTCTCTAAATTCATAATATTAACCGATCAAGTTACGTTTTAAACGATCTAATTTTGTGCTTAGACTGCTATCGTAAATGCGGTTTCCGATTTGAACACTCATTCCACCAATAATAGATGGATCTATAATGTTCTCAATGCGTAGGGATTGTTTCCCTACATTTTTTGCAAATACAGTTGAAATGCTTGAACGCTCTTCTTCTGTTAATTCGCGAGTTGTATATACTTTCGCGTCAGCAACACCTTGTGCTTCGTTTGAAAGTATCATAAATTCGTTAATGATATATCCTACTTCATCTAATCTTTTCTTATCTATTAACACTTGAAGTGTATTGATAACAATTGGATTAGCACTTGCGAAGATTTCACGGATAAGTGCTTTTTTCTTGATTAGAGAAAGCTTTGGAGAAGTGAATAATGTATTCAACTCTTCATTGCTATTCCATACAAGTTTAAGTTCACGTAAGTCTTCTTCTACTGAAGAAAGCTCGTTTTTTTGTTGTGCTAGCTCGAATAGTGCGATTGCGTAACGCTTTGCGACAGTTGAATTACTCAATTAGCTTCGCCTGCCTTCGCAATCGTTGCCTCGATTAGCGCACGATTATCTTCTTCCGAAACTTCTTTTTCAAGAACTTTCGACGCTGCAAGTACTGAAAGTGAAACGACTTCTTCTCGTACCGCTGCAATCGCTCTTTCTTTTTCTGTATCGATTTCACGGATAGCAGATTCTTTCAAACGCGCAGCTTCAGAACGAGCAGTCGTAATAATTTCTTCACGAGATGTTTCGCCTTGTTTCTTCGCATTTTCTACAATCGCTAATGCTTCCGTACGTGCTTCTTTAAGTAAGTCACGTTGTTCTTCAAGTACACGCTGTGAGTCTTGACGGCTTTTTTCAGCTGCTTCGATTTCACCAGCGATTAACTCTTCACGTTGAGTCATAATCCCCATTAGTGGACCCCAAGCTACTTTCTTCAATATAAACATCAATAGTAAAAAGAAGAATAATGTAGCTGCAATATCCAAAATGTTTAACCCTTTGCTGTCAGCAGCACCGAGTATAAGGTAATCAAAAGACACGATTGTTTCACTCCTTTCAAACGCTATATAAGGGAACTAACTTCTATAATGTAAAGTTTTGTGCATTATTTTCTAATTCAAACGTGCATAAAGAGAATGGCGGAATTTCCCCCGCCATTAAAGACTTGCATACAAATTATTTGTTTAATACGATAAACGCGATAACAACTGCGATAATCGGCACGGCTTCAACTAACGCTACCCCGATGAACATAACAGTTTGAAGAGCTGAACGCGCTTCTGGTTGACGAGCGATACCTTCTACTGTTTTTGAAACGATTAAACCATTACCAATACCTGCACCAAGTGCACCTAAACCAACTGCTATAGCTGCTGCTAAAAGACCAACTGAACCTATCATTGTGTAATTTCCTCCTTGGAATGTTGTTATTATTTTTTTCTGCTTAGTAATACTAAACAGTTATATTAATGGTCTGTTGACACTTTATGTGACATATAAACCATCGTTAACATAACGAAAATGAACGCTTGAATCCCACCGATAAATAGTGAGAAACCTTGCCAAGCTATTGCCGGAATTACTGCTCCAACAAAGCCAAAAATACTTGATGTTGCTAGAGTTGCAAGTAGTCCTAATAAAACTTCTCCTGCATAGATGTTTCCGTAAAGACGAAGACCTAGTGTCAACGTATTTGCGAATTCTTCTACAATTTTCAAAGGGAGTAAAAATGGAAGCGGCTTTAAGTAGTCTTTCCCATATTCTTTTAGACCCTTCATCTTAATACCATAATAGTGCGTTAAAACAATAATCATTACCGCTAAAGTCATTGCTACTGTAGGATCTGCAGTTGGTGATTTCCACCAAAGCACGCCATCATAAGAAATTGAAAATGGAAGACCTAACACGTTTGCAACAAATATAAACATAATAATTGTAATCCCAAGAATATGGAATCGCCCGCCAGTCTGCCAGTCGAAATTACTTTTAATAATTCCTTTCACGAAGTCCATTATCCACTCCATGAAGTTTTGCATACCAGTTGGCTTCAGTTTCAAGTTTCTTGTCGCAATAAAAGCGATTAAGAAAACGATGAGTGTAGTGATGGCAAGCATTAAAATGTTTGACCAGTTACCATACATCCCTAGAAACTCAAATTCTGGATTTTTATGATCCACGATTCATTCACCTCTCTTTCGCATCCTTAATCATGCTTTTTTGCATGAAATATAATCCGCTCTACTACAAGCAGAACATAGGGAATCATTAATCCAACAACTGTGGCTATTAAATGGAAGTAACTCGAAAATGTCATCGCAAGAGCTACAGCTGCAACACCTGATGCAAAACGCATCGCTGTGCCAAGACCTGCTCGTCCATTCCCTTCCTTTAGCACACGGTCAAATTTCTCCATTCTACGGGTTAGAATCCAGAAATTATACAAACCAAATAAAGAGCCTAGGGCTATACCTGCAAAAATTGTCGAATACGGGGTCAAACCCCAACCTAGTGCACATGCTGCGAGCAAAAATAACATATACTTTTTTTGCGTCGTAAAAATACGTTGCATTTCTAGCATTGGTTTTTAGTCTCCTGAATCATATTTTCGAATGGTAGTAACAAGAGCAAACATACTAACCAGAAGGCCAATAAGTACACCTATTACTAAAAATACCGGAGTGGTTCCATACGTGTTATCTAGCCACATCCCTGTGAAAACACCTATTAATAAAGAACCGACAAGCTGCGAGAGAATGGTAGAATATAAAACCATTCCATGTAACGGACGTCTTGTCTGACGCATAAAAGAATCCCCATGTTTTTCCTATATCAGTAAAAACTGTGAATCTAGTAGAAAGTTGATATGACTCGTGTTTCAAGCATGAAACCCCTATCATGATTATCCTTTGTAAGCATACAATAGGGGCAATTTGATGTCAATTAGTAAGAGTGAAAAACTTCACACAACCAAACATTTTGACATTTTATCGACAAATTTAAAGCTTTTTAGTGTCCATAAACACTTTTTATTACTTCGTTCCAAATAAACGGTCGCCTGCATCACCAAGACCTGGAACAATATACCCATGATCATTTAATTTTTCATCTAATGCAGCAATATAAATATCTACATCTGGATGCGCTTTTTGAAGTGCTTCTACGCCTTCTGGAGCCGCGATTAAACACATAAATTTAATGCTAACCGCTCCTCGTTTTTTCAAGGAATTTACCGCTTCAATTGCTGAGCCACCTGTTGCAAGCATTGGATCTACTAAGATGAAGTCACGATCAGCAACATCGGCAGGTAATTTTACATAATATTCTACTGGCAGTAATGTTTCAGGATCACGATAAAGACCAATATGACCTACTTTTGCTGCTGGAATTAGTTTTAATATGCCATCAACCATACCGATTCCTGCACGCAAGATTGGCACGATACCAAGCTTCTTGCCTGCTAGTATTTTAGATTTCGTTAATTGGACCGGAGTTTCTACTTCGGTTTCTTTCAACGGTAAATCTCTTGTAATTTCAAAAGCCATTAGTGTAGCTACTTCGTCTACTAGCTCACGAAACTCCTTTGTTCCTGTCTTTACATCTCGGATATATGTAAGTTTATGTTGAATCAGCGGGTGATCAAATACAAATACTTTAGGCATTGTACATTTCTCCTTTTCGTTTTAATTTACACTTCTATTAATTATAACAAAAAACACAGGTTACATACTAGTAATCCTGCGCTCTTAATATTGCGTCTATTTCATCCAGCGACATTGGTTTGTAATAATAAAAACCTTGACCGATTGGACACTGAAGCTGCTTCAGTACTTTCAGTTGTTCCTCTGTTTCAATTCCTTCCGCAACAGAGCTCATTTTCATACTTTTCGCTAACTGAATAATCGTCTCAACGATTACTTTTGCGCCTGGCTCTTCCAAGTTACTTATAAAACTTCTATCTATTTTTATTTCAGAAACAGGTAATTGATGAATGTAACTTAGGGAAGAAAATCCTTTCCCAAAATCATCGACCGAACTCACAAAGCCATGTTTATTTAAATCCGTTAATATTTTTCTTGCTGTAGCCAAATCGAATAATCCGATACTCTCTGTCAATTCCAAACATATATATTTCGGATCAATACCGTGATCTGAAACCATTCTCACTAAATTCTTGACAAAATTAGGGACATAAAAATGATTCGTTGAAATATTAACAGAGATTTTAAATAGCTGTAATTTCTCCGCTTTCCTTCGCACTAACCAACTTAAAACTTGCTCGATAATTTGTATTTCTAACTCTTGTATTTTCCCCAAAGATTCCGCTTCGTGTATAAATACATCTGGTCTCACTGATCCCAAACTGCTTGAATCCCATCTCGCTAGTGCTTCAAAACTCTCTATTAAACCTGTTTGCACATTTACCTTAGGCTGAAAATGCACGTAAAACTCTTTGTTTTTAATAGCGTAAATCAGCGCATTTTGTATTGCCATTTTTTCTTGAATTTCAGTGCCGAACCTATCTTCATAAAATACAACAGATTCACCAGCTTGTAATTTTGTACGTGTAAGTGCAATATCCGCAAGTCTTACAATATCCCCTGAGCTCCCCGAATACTTACTAAGTGAAACTACCCCAATTCTTAGCGAGATGAAAAGCTCCATTCCATCCAATATAATGGGATCCTTTGCTGCTTGCAAAAATCTGCTCATGCAAAGTGGAATATCTTCTTCCTCACATTCTCCTGCAATAATAAGCGATGCTTCTGAACTTCTAGAAATAATTATTTCCATTTTATGCGCTAACTTTCGAATACGGCCACTCAATTGACTGAGTAAAGATGCTAACTGCTTTTTCCCATATGAATCTACAATATTCGTATATCCCGAAGGCTGTATTAACAATAAAAATCCACTTGGCTTATCACTCATCATCTCTTCAAATTCCGACAAAAAATAATTGTAATTTGTTAATTTGGAAAAAGGATCAATATATGCAAGATTAAGTATTTTCTCTTGATTTTCTGCATTTTTTAATGCTAATAAAACTAAAGGAGTCACTTTTCGAATAAATTCTAATTCTAATTCTTTCGCTTTTCTTTTTTCCGAAAAATAAATTCCAAATGTCGCAATGACACAATTCTCATGATTTATAACTGGGAAACTCCAACAAGCTTTTAAATGGTGCTTTTCCGTAATTTCTCTAAAATCCTTCCAGCATTCAGCATGTTGAATATCATCTACTATTACATTTCGTTTTGTATAGGCAGCATTTCCACAAGATCCCATATTCGTACCAATGCTTAGCCCATGAACAATTTCATTGAATTCTGTTGGTAATGACTTTGCTGCTGCAATTCTCATCGTTTCATCGTTTGCAATTTGCAATATGCTGCATTTAGCACCTGCTGGGAAAAAAGTTTCGGTCATATCACAAATTTTTTGAAGAGAAATACTAAGGGCATATCCCTTTTCAATTCCTTTATATATTTCTTGTTGCAATAGCACGATAGCCTCTTGCTGTTTTTCTCTCGTAATATCGCTAAATATTGCTATATTATATATATTTTTTTGTTCTTCATTATGTAAAGCTTGGATAACTAAATCATTCCAAAAAGGTGTTCCATCTTTTTTATAATGTAATATTTCCACTTTCGCAATTGCATCATTCTTTATACTTTCTGCAATTTGCACTAATGTGTTCAAACATGTATCTTTTCCGTTCAAAAAATGATTGGTTTCCCCAAGTACCTCTTGTTCGGTATATCCCGTTATTTCAGTAAACTTTTCATTTGCAAAAACAATCGGTTCATTTGGAAAATCTGGATCTGTTATAAGAAAAGCAGAATTAAATTGAGAACCTATATGACATAGCCATACAAATAGATCTTCTTTATCTATTTTCTTTGTATCTATCATTGCCCCATTCGCCCCATTCATACCCTTTCAATTTATTCTAATCAATAGCATAAAAATAATCTACCTTATCTTTCGACAAAGGTAGATTATTTTCTTACTATTCTATTAATTATATAATGGGAACCTAGAAGTTAAAGCAGAAACTCTATCTTTTGATTCGTTAATAACTGCTT
This sequence comes from Psychrobacillus sp., assembly GCF_032154225.1. Classification (GTDB taxonomy): domain Bacteria; phylum Bacillota; class Bacilli; order Bacillales_A; family Planococcaceae; genus Psychrobacillus. The sequence continues at coordinate 113,324 of NZ_JALDYF010000009.1, read as the reverse complement.
CGTCTTCATGATTTTTCAATAGTTTCGCAATAATAGAAGCAATTTCTTTCATTTCGTCTTCTTTAAAACCACGTGAAGTAACAGCTGGAGTTCCAATTCGAACTCCCGAAGTGATGAACGGGCTTGCTGTATCGAATGGAATTGTATTTTTGTTTACTGTAATTCCAACTTCGTCTAATACATGCTCCGCAACTTTACCTGTTAAACCAAGTGCAGTTACGTCTAATAACATAAGGTGATTGTCCGTTCCACCAGAAACGATACGAACTCCTTCTTCTATTAAACTACTTGCTAACACTTTCGCATTTGCAATTACTTGTGCTTGGTATTCTTTGAAACTTGGTTGAAGCGCTTCGCCAAATGCAACAGCTTTCGCAGCGATTACGTGCATTAACGGACCACCTTGAATTCCAGGGAAAATTGTTTTATCAATTTTTTTCGCAAATTCTTCTGTCGTTAAAATAAGCCCACCACGAGGTCCTCGTAATGTTTTATGTGTTGTTGAAGTAACAAAATGTGCATGTGGAACTGGATTTGGATGAAGACCAGCAGCAACTAGGCCTGCAATATGAGCCATATCTACAAAAAGATACGCCCCTATTTCATCAGCGATTTCACGGAATTTAGCAAAGTCGATTATACGTGCATATGCACTCGCTCCCGCTACGATCATTTTCGGTTTGTGCTCTAATGCAATTGCACGAACTTCATCATAATCAATTAGTTCCGTTCCTTTATTAACACCGTATTCGATAAAGTTATATTGTAATCCACTAAAGTTAACAGGAGAACCATGTGTTAAGTGACCACCATGTGATAAATTCATTCCTAAAATCGTGTCACCCTGTTGTAAAGCCGTCATATAAACAGCCATATTTGCTTGAGAACCTGAATGCGGCTGCACATTTGCATGCTCAGCTCCAAAAATTTCTTTCAAACGATCACGAGCAATATCTTCTACTACATCAACATGCTCACAGCCACCATAGTAGCGTTTACCTGGGTAACCTTCAGCATATTTATTTGTTAAAACAGAACCTTGTGCTTCCATAACTGCTTCGGATACAAAGTTTTCTGATGCGATTAACTCAATATTTACTTGCTGACGCTTTTTCTCTGCTTGCATTGCCTCATATACTGCTGGATCTTGTGATAAAATTTTCTCCACTTTTGTTCTCCTCCAATATCATCCGTAAAATGCACGTTCTCCGCCAATTAGCTTTGGACGTGTTTTCGCAATCGTAACAATTGCTTCCCCAATTTGTTTTGTAGACACACGAATTGGTACGGCAACTGGTGCCAGCTGCATACCAATAAGAGTTTGTCCTATATCAATGCCAGCACGTGCTTGAACATGCTCGACTACTACTGGGTCATGGAATTTAGTATACGCGTATGCAGACATAGAACCCCCTGCACGAGCAACTGGAATGACCGAAACTTCTGGTAATCTATATAGTGTTTGCGCATTTCGTTCCATTGTAATTGCCCTATTTATATGTTCACACCCTTGAAAAGCTAAATGAACTCTATTTCTTTCGGCAAATGCATACAAAGGTTCGAATAGCACTTCTGCTACTTCTAATCCACCGGCAGTTCCTATTTTTTCGCCTATTATTTCCGAGGTCGAACAGCCAATGACAAATATATCATTTTCTCTTAAAAAAGCTTGCTGCTCTACTTCGATAAGAAGCTGTTCTATTTGTTGTTTCCACAAATGTTTTGCTTCCATCTGAAATCCCCTCTTCTTAAATTATGCGTTCTCAATTGCAGTGATTTTTTCTACGCGTTGTACATGGCGACCACCTTCAAAATCTTGAGCAAGCCAAGTAGCAACGATTTCTCTCGCTAGCCCTGGACCGATTACTCGTTCTCCCATCGCAAGGATGTTCGAGTCATTATGACATCTAGTAGCTTTTGCAGAAAATACGTCATGTACTAATGCACAACGAATGCCTTTTACTTTATTTGCAGCAATCGACATACCAATGCCTGTACCACAAATTAGTATTCCGCGATCAAATTTACCACTTGCAACACCTTCTGAAACTGGCTTTGCATAATCTGGATAATCTACCGAATCATTATTTGTTGGACCGAAATCCTCATAGGAAAGCCCAAGCTCTTCTAACTGTTGAATAATTTCTTTACGAAGGTTATTACCACCGTGATCTGAAGAAATTGCGATTTTCAACTCGTTCCCTCTTTTCTGTTTGAATTCTAATCCATCATACCATTTTTCAGAATAAAAAAATACAATTCACACAAAGTGAATTGTATTTTATATTAAAAATCAAATGAATTTCTGACATTTTTTTTAATTACGCTTCATTTTTTCCACCAAAAAACTCCGAAATACGAACATTTTATAGTTATTTCTTTTTTATGTTCGTTAATTTATTGAGACGTTCGATCGAATTGATTGATCACTTTATACAGATCTTCCGATTGGTGTTTAAGATCCACGGATAAACGATCGATTTCTCCAATTGAACGAGCTTGCTCGTCTGTTGCACTTCTTACTTCCTCTGCACCAGCAGATGTTTCTTCCGCAATTGCTGCAACTTCTTGAGATTGACGTGCTGTATTTTCGATATTCGTTAATTGTTTTTCAACAAATGTAGAAATTTCTACGACGGAATCTGCCATCTCGTGAATTTTATTGGACATACCTTCCACGGCAGCATTCGTTTCAGAAACTCGTTTCGCTTCTCCAACCGCAAAGCTTACTTGATCTGTCATTTGGTGCACAACGGTTTGCACATTGGATTGAATCGCTTGGATTAATTCTGTAATTCCTTGCACTGCTTTCGCGCTTTCATCTGCTAGTTTACGAACTTCTTCTGCTACAACTGCAAAACCCTTACCATGCTCCCCTGCACGCGCGGCTTCAATAGATGCATTTAGCGCAAGTAAATTCGTTTGCGCCGCAATATCTCCAACAAGTTGGATAATGTTTTCGACTTTTACAGCATTTTCTTCTAATTGATGAATATTTCCAAGCGCTGATTCATTACCTGTAGCAATTTTTTGAATGCCACTAACAAGGGATTGAATTACTACTGTTGTTTGTGTAAGCTCTTGGATCATTTCTTTCGATTGAAGAGTCGATTTTTCTGCCCTATTATTCACTTCTGATGCAAGAACACGTACATCTTCTATCGATTCGGCTGTATCTTGAATAGCCGCTGCTGAGTTTTCCGCACCTTCCGAAATTTGTGCGATCGTTGATGCTATTGCGTCCGCTTGTTCAGATGCAATTGCCGATTCCTTCGAAAGTTGTTGAACAGTATTATTTGTTTTATCAAAGTTGTTTTCAATACTTTGGACCATATCTCTTAAATTAACGAGCATCGCTTGAAAAGCAATAGCTACAGATTGAATTTCATCTTTTGAATTCGGTACTTCTACTTCTACCCCAATTTTACCTTCCGAAGCTAAAGTAGCTGCCTTTTCTAAACTAAATAACGGTTTGATAATAATGCCACTGAAAAAATAAGCTAAAATTCCGGACCACAAAATACCCGCAGCATATGTCAGAATTTCAAATTGCACAGTTGCTGCTCCGCTCCCAAAGACAAACGCTTGTACATAATGAATAAAAAATGCACTTGTTGAGTATGTAATTAAAGCTAAAATCGCAACGAATAACACAATTTTCTTTTGTATTCCAAACGAATACCTTTTCTTCTTTTCCCTCATCACAAATCCCCCTGAATTTTTTTCACTAGTTCATCTGTTAGTGCGTTCAATTCTTGAAACGTTTTTTCATAAGTTTGCAAACTTCCTCCATAAGGATCTGACACATCACGCACATTTTGTGGAGTAACAAACTCTTTATACATATAGATTTTCGATATTGCATGTGGAAATGCTAGAATAATATTCTGTCTATGCGAGGCTGTCATCGTAAGTACAATATCTGCCCATTCTATCATTTCTTCTTGCAAAGAGGAAGATTCATGAGTAAATGGAATGAGGGCATTTTCTAATACCAATTGCCCATTCAAAGACATTTCCTCTCCATTCATCGCATAAATTCCTGCTGAGCGAACATGTACATTTTCAAGATTCCGAGCTTTCAATATCGCTTCCGCCATAGGACTACGACAAGTATTCCCAGTACAGACAAATAAAATATTCATCGATCATTTCCCCATCTCTAGTATATAGTAAATTGTTCTAAAATAGATTGAAAATTGTTAAATATTTTTGAAAACTAAATAACCCATTACAATTAATAATAAACCAGCTAGTTTCATAATGATACTTCGATTCATAAAGGTATATTTAAAAATAAACTGCTGTGCAATAAATACGGCAATAAACGAAAATACTCCCGAGCTTATAATAAACAATAATTTCTCTAATTTAAGCATACCAAATGAAATACTTACTGAAAAGGTGTCCAAGCTTGCGAGTACCGCAATTAAATAAGGAGAAAATAAAGGAGATTTTTTAGGTGACTGTGTGAGAAGCATTTGTAGCCCAACTAGAATAAGCAATACTGCCGATAAGTAAGGACTTGCATATTGTAAATATTGTTGCACAATCGTTCCTGCTAAATAGCCGATTAAAGGAAGAATCATATGTAATATCGCTGTCCATATCGCAAGCAAAACTACTTGTTTTCTATACGATACGAGAGAAAATAAAATAAGTACATCCACAGACACCAAAACCCCAGCTAAAATTTCCTTCCACAAAAAAATCTCCCCCGTTCGTTCGCATAATTAAATGTATGCAAACAACTAGAAGAGAATACAATTATTGAATAACACGCCTGTTGATTAACCATTTTATTCAATTTTGTATTTCCGTACGTTTTCTACATAAAGTACGAATGAGGACGTAACGCAAATAGAAAACGAGTTTTTTAGCACTAAAAGGTATTAGTTTTTTTCCTATTAGCACAAATTTTCAAGAAATTAGATAACCAACAGACGGGATTGAATAAGTGCATACTGGGATTGATTGATTCTGCAATACACCACTATTCATAATAATTTCCATCTGCAGCTTTCTCTAGGCGATTCATAATAGCACTTCCCACATCTTGCTTCGTAAAAACGGGTGCTAGTACGATATCGGCATCTGTACCATCACAATTTCTAAGTGCATCAAATAATAACGCCGCTGCATCTTCTAGCTGATTTTCTTTTCCTAATGAAAAAAAATAATCAGCTGCTGTTTGACCAAACTGCTCACTTGCAATTAGCGCTACTTTTTTATGTTCCTTATGTATGTCCGCAACTGCATTTTTCACCACTTCAATAGAAGATTCAATTAAATACACAGGTGCATTCGGTGCATAGTGTGCGTACTTCATTCCAGGAGCACGTGGTGCTTTTACATCGTCAGTAAATTTAGATTCATTCACTTGCCCAATTACTTTTTCAAGCATCTCTTTTGTGACACCACCCGGTCGAAGAATTGTCGGGATGTCCGTAGTGAAGTCTAATACTGTTGATTCTAACCCAATTCCAGTCGTACCTCCATCCACGATAAACGGAATTTTGCCATTTAAGTCATCCCATACATGGATTGCTTTCGTCGGGCTCGGTTTACCACTTTTATTTGCGCTAGGGGCAGCTACTGGTTGTTTTAAACGCTTCAATAATTCCAGTGCTACTGGATGTTCTGGTATGCGTACACCAACTGTATCTAAACCTGCCGTAACATTTTTCGCAAGTGAAAATTCTTTTAACGGCAACACAAGTGTAAGTGGTCCTGGCCAAAAAGCATCGATGCATACGTATGCCAAAGATGAGATATTCGTTGTAAATGCCTCTAGTTCTGCCACTTCTCCAATATGAACAATAAGTGGATTATCTTGAGGTCTACCTTTTGCTCCAAAAATTTTGCGAACCGCCGCTTCATCCGTCGCAACTGCACCTAATCCATATACAGTTTCTGTTGGAAAAGCGACTACTTCTCCAGATTTCAACAAATCCACAGCCTGTGTATAACCCTGTTCTTTTGTGGATAAGTTATCCACATTCACCATTCCAGTTTTCATCTTGTTTTTTCTCCTCTCTTCTATACTTATACACAATTTGTTGATAACTTCACTCTCTTTGTGGATAACTACGTGGAAAACTTTTTCTTTAACCATTCCCATACAAAAAACTTTGGCTTTTCCTCTACTTCTTCTTTAAAGCAAGCTTTTGGAAATACTGAGCACCACCAGTTATCCCCACGACCAGCACCAATTTTTATGACAATCGAATCCACTAATGCTTGCGGTGCAATGCCGTCATTCCACTCTTTCGGCGGAAATAATGCTTGTCCGATTGAAATATTTATTGGTTTGTTTAATTTTTCTGACAACTTATCCACAGCTTGTTCGAGTTCTGCATATGTCTCGCGTTGATTATTATTGTATTTCATTAAAATCGGTTCGATTGACTGCTTCACTTCATTTTTTACTTGTTGATCTGCCGTTGTGTTGCTGTTTGCGATTAGTCGGAAACGTAAACCGTCTGTATTTTGGTCTTCTTGGAATAAAAGAAATAAAAACATTTGTATGATAAGAAGCACCCATACAAAGAAAATAATGGAATCTATTTTTTGTCTAGTAGTAGTCGCTCTTTTTATCTCGTAATCTGGTAACATTGTGCATTCCCCCTTAGGAACATTGTTACCAGTAGATTCATATTTTATTCATTGATTGTGCAAAATACAAAACGATTTTTTTTATTAATATCTTGGACTACTTCTACCAAAGCAGTAGGAAATGCGTGTTGAAGCATTTTTTGGACTGCCGGACCTTGTTCATAACCAATCTCAAATGCTATGAAACTCGGATTATTCATAAGAGGCGGTAGCTGTTCTGCCATTTTTCTATACAACTGCAAACCATCTTCTTCAGCGAATAAAGCAAGATGTGGCTCGTAGTCAATAACCGTATCAGACATCGTTTCCGCTTCATGATTTCCTATATATGGTGGGTTCGATACAATAACATCCCACTTACGTTCAGCAATAGGTGCAAGTAAATCACCTTGTTTAAATTCTAGATTTACTTCTAAAAGTTGTGCATTTTTTGTTGCGATTTCAAGTGCTCCGTCGGAAATATCTGTTGCAGTAACGTGGGCATATGGAATTTCTTTTTTTATCGTAATAGCAATTGCACCACTGCCTGTCCCTATATCGGCAATTTGTAGTGGTTCATGCGCTTTAAAAAGTGATTGTACTCGTTGTTTTACTTCTTCTATTAACTCTTCTGTTTCAGGTCGTGGGATTAAAACATTTTCATTGACGAAGAAATCTCGACCGTAAAATGTTTCCTGCCCAATAATATATTGAAAAGGTCGCCCTGTTGCATGCTCCTCCACATAGGTCCAAAATGTTTCGTAATCTTCTGTGGATATCTTCTCTTGCATTCCCATCACGAGCTGTGAATAACTTTTTTGGAGTATATGCTGCAATAAGTGGCGCGCTACTTCCTTTTCTCTATTTTTCTCCTCTAAAAAAGAAGAAGCCCGTTTTAGGGCCTCAAAAATTGTCTTAGACATTCGCATCATTCAATCTATCTAATTTATCTGCTTGATCCTCTAGGATTAATGCATCAACTACTTCATTTAGCTTACCTTCCAAGATTTGGTCAAGTTTTTGAATCGTTAATCCTATACGATGATCCGTTACTCGATTCTGTGGATAATTATATGTGCGAATTCGTTCTGAACGGTCCCCAGTACCTACCGCTGATTTTCGAACAGCATCATATTCCGCTTGTGCTTCTCGTAGGAATTTATCTGCAACACGCGCACGAAGAATCTTCATCGCTTTTTCTCTGTTTTTAATTTGTGATTTCTCATCTTGCATAGAAACCGTTATACCTGTTGGAAGATGCGTCATACGAACCGCCGACATCGTCGTATTAACCGATTGTCCACCAGCACCTGATGATGCAAATGTATCGACACGCACATCTTTCTCGTGAATATCCACATCTACCTCTTCTACTTCAGGAAGTACTGCAACTGTCGCGGTTGACGTATGTATTCGCCCGCCTGATTCTGTCTCTGGAACACGTTGTACACGATGCGCTCCGTTTTCGTATTTCATTTTTGAAAAAGCGTTGTTTCCGTTAATCATGAAAATAATTTCTTTGAAGCCACCAAGCCCTGTTGGAGAAGCTTCCATCACTTCAACTTTCCAATTTTGAGTTTCCGCATAACGGCTGTACATACGGAATAGATTACCAGCAAATAACGCCGCTTCATCTCCACCAGCTGCTCCACGAATTTCCATAATTACGTTTTTATCATCATTCGGATCTTTCGGGATCAATAAAATCTTTAAACGCTCTTCTAATTGTTCGATTTGTTCTTCCAGATCATTTACTTCTTCTTTTACCATATCGCGCATTTCAGCATCTAGCTTTTCTTCTAGCATAAGCTTTGCATCTGCATACTGCGATTTGACATCTTTGTATTCACGATAAGCATCTACCGTATTTTGCAAATCCGATTGTTCCTTCGAATATTGTCTTAGTTTATTTGTGTCATTGACCACATCTGGGTCACTTAGCATTTCATTTAATTTATCATAACGATCTTCTACCGATTGTAATCGATCAAACATCGAGCTCACCTCGTTCGTTTCAAGTGTTTAACATTCTTATTATAAAGAAAAATAGTAGTAACCGCTACTTTTTTCACATAAATCAAAAGAAAAGAGCAGCGACGGCTACTCTTCAAAATATTATTGTTCTAATGCGGTTGTCCCAACAAGTACTTCATGATGATGACGACATCTAGGCTCGTAAGCTTCAGCTGCACCTACTAGAATAATCGGATCTTCTGCTCCCGCAGGTTGTCCATTAATAAGTCTTTGCGTTCTACTAGCTTCTGAACCACAAACCGCACATACTGCATGAAGCTTTGTTACTTGCTCCGCCATACATAAAATAGCTGCCATCGGTCCAAACGGCTTCCCACGGAAATCTTGATCAAGCCCCGCAACAATTACACGATAGCCGTGATTCGCAAATTGCGATACAACCTCTATTATGCCTTCATCGAAAAATTGTGCCTCATCAACTGCAATGACATCGACTTCATCTGAAATATGCTGCCACATTTCTTCTGAATGTTGAATGGGAATCGCAATTGTTGATGTTCCATCATGACTTACTACTGCTTCTTCACTATACCTATTATCAATCATCGGCTTAAACACGACAATTTTCTGTTTGGCAAATTGTACACGTCTAATACGACGAATTAATTCTTCTGATTTCCCAGAAAACATACTTCCACATATAACTTCTACCCAGCCCATTTGGGATGTAATAAACATTTAAATAATCCCCTTTCAAATAACCTTTACTCATCATACCTAAAAAAAAAATAAAAATCTTGTCTTTTATTTATACTGGAAATGTGCTTCATGGCAGATAGTCACTTTTTATAGTTAGAGCCACCCTTTCTCACTTGCACTATTTACAGCTTGTTGTCTAGACTCTACATGAAGTTTTTGAATAGAAGTAGATAAATAGTTTCGAATCGTTCCTTTTGTTAAAAATAGTTTCTTACTAATCTCCGTTGTCGTTAAACCCTCTTTAACTAATCTTAGTACTACAATCTCTCGTTCATTCAATGGGTTTTGTTCTTTCATAAACAGAGTAGCAGCTAAATCTCGACTGACAACATTCTCCCCAGCCATTACCTTTCGAATTGCTTCAATTAAATAATCAATCGGCTCATCCTTCAGCAAATAGCCACTTACCTGATAGTCCATCGCCTTTTGCAAGTAACCAGGACGCGCAAATGTTGTAACAATCATAACTTTACAAGGTAAATGAGCATCTCTAATTCTTCCTGCAAGTTCTAGTCCAGTAATATGAGGCATTTCAATATCTAAAATGCAAACATCAGGTGTTTCGCTCTGAATATATTCCCAAGCTTGTTGCCCGTCTGACACTTCTGCCACTACTTCTATATCAGGCTCAAACGATAATAATGATGTTAATGCTCCGCGTAGCATCTGTTGATCTTCTGCTATTATCACACGTATCATGAAAGTAACTCATCCTTTCTTAATGAGGGATAGGGAATTTTATAGTTACAACAGTTCCTCCAATTGAAGTATCTTCAATAAAGGCGGTTCCTTGTAGCGCATGCATACGCTCCTTCATGGAAGTAATACCATTCCCACGACCTTCACTTGCCGATCCAATACCATCGTCTATTATTTGAAGAGTATAAACTTGATTTGATATTTCAATGTGAACAGCACAATGCTTTGCTTGACTATGTTTTATAATATTTGTCATAGCTTCTCTAACACATAATGAGACCATTGTTTCTTCCACACTCGATAAAAGAACGGATGAATCTTTCTTATGAAGGGTAAAGGAAATACCAGCTGTTTTCATTAGTTTACTCGAATTTATTAACTCACTTTCTAAGGAAATGAACCTCATATCTGAAACAAGTTCCCTCACTTGTTTTAAAGCTGTTCTAGTTGTAGTTAATATATCATCTAGCTCATTTTTTACCCTAAGCAGATCTTTATCCACTAGTTTTGTTGTCAGCTCGGTTTTTAATTTGATCATTGTTAATGTATGACCAATTGTATCATGAAGGTCTCTTGCAATTCGGTGCCTTTCTTCTTGCAGAACAAACTGTTTGTTAACTTCTGCTAACTCGCCTTGTAGTTTTTTTGTTTTTTCAAGAAAGTAGATAAGGCCAGGTAATACTATTTGAATCATCATAATCGGAATTAAAATCGGTGGATCTATTTTTAGGAACTGACCAGTCTCAAACCATAAAACGACGACAAACATAAGCGCAATCACTATCATTGCTAGACCGATATGCCATTTCACTCTAGCTCTTCCGACTAAATCAGCAAATAGAAATCCAAAGGTTAGCATTATGGCTCCTTCAAAAATACTAACAATCGTAAGTAACGAGAAACCTAATAATGAAGCTATCAATAGCCGCCAATCTCTATACCATAATGCAATATAAAATGAAATTAGTATTAGTACTATTAGAACAATCTTTGATAATAGTGATAAATCAGAGTTCGAGCTTAGTACCATCGTAATAAAGAATATAATTGTGATTACATCAATTATTAAATATTGTTTCGCTTGTTCCCTTGGATAAATTTTAATTTTTACCACCAGCCTTATCGAATTATCTAGACACGACAGCTTGGATTGCACGTCTTCGAACCCATTCTAATGGTCCGAATTGAAATCTTTTTATACATATGTGAGCAAACAAAAGCTGTATTAGCGAGATAAATCCCCAACTAATAATAATCTCTATGCTACCAAGTTTTCCACCTAAACCAAAGCCCCAACCATAAAAAATAGTAGATGCTATTAAGTTTTGTAGTACGTAGCAACTTAAAGACATTTTCCCGACTTCTTCAAAACGTTTCCACAGCCAGTCCCACTTCTTATATTCTATCAACTTTCCTAAAAGCCCTATATAGCCGAGTGACATGATAGGCGCAAATAAATAACGAACAGGAAAATCAAAAGCTCCACCTGGAATAAAAATGAACAAATTTAATGGCACACCAATATATATCCCAATTGAAAATAGCTTTTTCCGACATGCACGACCATTTTCATCTGGGGAAAATACACCCGCACGCATTAGGCGTACACCAAGTAAAAACAAAAAGATGTTCATCGGTATAATTAAAATCGCTTCTGATCTAAAATAAACAAAATTAGCTAAACGATTTTGAACTTGCTCGAACCAAGCACCTTGTTGATATAACGTTACAATCCAATCAAAGCTACCTACTGACATATTCGCCCCTAATAATGCGCTTATTAAAACAAGTACAATAATGGCCACATGAAAACTTCCAATAATAATTAGAGCACGTTTTATAAAACGGTCTCCACCTTTCAAAATCAATGAAACGATGATCGCTGTCACAGCATAGCTCATTAAAATGTCATATTCCATTACTAGTGTAAAATGAATGAATCCTTCTAACAGTAAAAACAAAATAGTCCAAACATATACACCCGGCCAAGCAGTCCCTTTTCGAATCGCTTGCTGGTACTTCATTTCTAAGCCAACACCAAACATAATCGTTAAAAGTCCAAGCAGTTTTCCATTTACCAAAAATAGTACGAGCATTCTAAAAAAATCTTCGAATGACCACCAACCCGAATAATTACTAGTCGTTATGTAAGATAAGTCTCCTAAATATGCAAAAATCCAAATGTTTGTACCGAGCGTTCCTAATACTGCAAAGCCACGCAAAATATCTATTAAAGGTAACCTTTTGTTAATTTCCATCATCGATATCACTCTTCTCTTAATTTTTCTTATAAGAAAATGATACCGATTAATGTATTGTAATCACATTCACATTAGTCAAAAGTATTTTATGACAGGTGTCATAAAATACTTTTGAGACGAGTAACTACAAAAGATTCATTTAAAATAATGAAAATAAGGCCAAGTATAAAATTAGCCCAAATTATTAAGGAAAACGTAAGTGCCTTTTAAAACCAAAACATTAGTTTCCGGCTCGCTCTAGGTTTCTCATTAGGCTATACGATGAACGGGGATGCGTTGGAAGCGGTTACGCCACTTCCAACGCACTTTTTGTTCGGTCATCGTATGGCAAATATTCGCCTTCAACTCCCACGCCAAGTAGTTAAATATTTTTGGCAATAGAAGAAGCAAGTGACATTCTATATCATTTGAAGCCGCCAAAGATGCAATTTTGGCGGCTCTTGTATTTTTTTCAAAGAGACACATCTACATCTTGATTTAGTGTGCTGTATGAGTACTTGCTACTTACAAAAATAAACTTTACCTTTTTAACAAGAAAGAAGGAATGACAAATTATTCTCGTTCCCAACAGATTCGATTCTCTGCTTACTATCTAAAAAAACAGAAAAATAAGTACTTCGTAAAAAAAACTAGATTTGAAAAAATATGATTACATTCTTCTAAACTAGTTGGATGGAGTGGAAAGCAGCGACTCGGGCGGGAACAGCGGGTGTTTTATGCGACGAGTAATCGCAGGAGCACTCTTTTTTCGACGAGGAGATTGAAGCTACGTCCGCTAGGAACGGAATCCTTGCTAACTAATTCATATACTTTTTTGGCCATTTAAAAATACCTGCAAAGCACAGTGTGCCTTACAGGTACTAGGTTCTTAGTTTTGAATTTCTTCTTTGATGCCGTATTTTTTGTTGAAGCGATCAACACGACCATCTGCTGCTGCGAATTTTTGACGTCCAGTGTAAAATGGATGACATTCGTTACAGAACTCGACTTTAATGTCTGATTTTACAGAACCAGTTGTAAATGCGTTACCACATGAACATGATACTGTTGCTTCTTTGTATTCCGGATGAATTCCTGCTTTCATCTGTATCTCTCCTCTCGCCCTGAACCATCTGGAACAGAGTTGGCTATGAAACTGATACCTTACACGATCCGTAAATGCCAATCGTATATGTAGCAGAAAAATTTATTCTTACGAATGATATAATACCATATCATTCTTTTCTATGCAAGCTTTCGTACATACAAAAAAGCCTTATAGTGATACTTTTCCGCTGCGGTGAGCCTTCATCTCTTCTGCTAATTGCTCGAAGAAAGCTTCGTTTGTTTTTGTTTGACGTAACTTTTTCAAGAAACGTTCTGCAAAATCAGAGGTGTCAGAGAAAGTTTTACGAATAGCCCAAAGTTTATCAAGCTGTTCTTTTGGAATAAGTAGTTCTTCTTTTCGTGTCCCTGAACGACGGATATCTAACGCTGGGAAAATCCGACGTTCTGCAAGGTTTCTATCCAGATGAAGTTCCATGTTTCCAGTTCCTTTAAACTCTTCATAAATAACTTCGTCCATACGGGATCCAGTATCTACTAAAGCAGTAGCCAAAATTGTTAAGCTTCCACCTTCTTCAATATTACGCGCTGCACCGAAAAATCGTTTCGGACGATGGAATGCTGCCGGATCAATACCACCAGATAATGTACGTCCGCTTGGTGGAATAACTAAGTTATACGCACGAGCAAGTCTAGTAATAGAGTCCATCAAAATAACTACGTCTCTCTTATGCTCTACTAAACGCATTGCTCTTTCTAATACAAGCTCCGCTACTTTTACGTGATTTTCTGGAACTTCATCAAATGTTGAACTAACAACATCCGCTTTTACAGAACGCTCAATATCTGTCACTTCTTCTGGACGTTCATCTATCAATAAAACAATCAATTCTGCATCCGGGTGATTCGTAGTAATAGAGTTAGCAATTTCTTTTATTAATAATGTTTTCCCAGCTTTTGGTGGAGCAACGATTAACCCACGTTGTCCAAATCCAACTGGTGATACTAAATCCATAATACGCGTCGATAAGTGTTCCGCATCCGTTTCTAACTTAATATGGCGATCAGGATACAATGCTGTAAGCCCTGGGAAATGTACACGTTCTTTTGCTATTTCTGGATCTTCTCCATTTACTAGCTCAACATGTAATAAACCATAATAACGTTCACTTTCCTTCGGAGGTCGCACTTTTCCTGTTACTTTGTCTCCGTTACGAAGGTCAAATCTTCTAATTTGGGAAGCGGAAATATAAATATCTTCCGAACTAGGAGAGTAATTTATTGGACGTAAAAATCCAAAGCCTTCTTGTTGGATAATTTCTAAAACACCTTCCATGAAGAAAAAGCCTTCTTGCTCTGCACGAGTTTTTAAAATAGCAAAAATAAGTTCTTTTTTTGTTAACTTACTGTATGAAGCAATTTTAAATTTTCGCGCTAGTGCATAAAGTTCTTTTAACGTCATGTTTTCTAATTCATTGATTGTAGTTTGGGTCATCGGTAAGGCACCACTCTTTATAATATTTTATTGTGTTATCTTTTTTGGGTTAAATAGGGATGAAGTTTACTAAGAGGATACCCGGTTTTAAATAACCGGGTATACATAAGGAAAGTTAAAGCTTATAAAACTAAATTCGGTTTTTTGTTTAAGCTATGACGGCCTTCAACAAATCGAATTGTTCCTGATTTTGCACGCATAACGATAGAATGAGTAGAACCGAAAGCACCTTTAAACTGTACCCCTCTTAGAAGCTCTCCATCTGTTACTCCCGTTGCTGCAAAAATTGCATCGTCGCCTTTTACTAAGTCTTCCATACGTAAAATTTTATTTACATCTAGACCCATTTTAATACAACGAGCTAATTCTGATTCATCTTGTGGCATAAGTCTTCCTTGTATTTCTCCACCTAAGCATTTTAAACCTACTGCAGAAATAACTCCTTCAGGTGCTCCACCCATACCAAATAGTATATCGACACCAGTATTATCAAATGCCGTATTAATAGCCCCAGCTACATCACCATCTGTAATTAGCTTAATACGAGCTCCAGCAGCTCTGATTTCCTCGATAATTTTTTCGTGGCGTGGACGGCCTAAAATAGTTGCCACCACATCTTCAATGTCTTTATTTTTTGCACGAGCTACTGCTCTTAAGTTATCAACAACAGATGCGTTAATATCTACTTGTCCAACAGATTCCGGACCTACAGCGAGTTTTTCCATATACATATCTGGAGCATGAAGTAAATTTCCACGATCTGCAACTGCAAGTACTGCTAATGCATTCCAGCCGCCTGCTGCAACTATATTCGTTCCTTCCAAAGGATCTACTGCTACATCTACTTGAGGACCACCAATGCTATGACCAAGTTTTTCTCCGATATACAACATCGGTGCTTCGTCCATTTCACCTTCCCCAATTACGACAATACCTTCCATTGGAATAGTATCGAAAACTGTACGCATCGCAGTAGTTGCTGCGTCGTCTGCTTCATTTTTTAATCCGCGTCCCATCCAACGTGCAGATGCAAGTGCCGCTGCTTCTGTAACGCGAACTAACTCCATTGATAAACTACGTTCCATCTAATATATGCCTCCCGTTTTACGGTTTATTAATCCGTCCTGTCTTACTTCCTGTTACATTGTAGCATATTTTTAAAATAAAATAAGATGGAATTTACTCATTATTAACTTCTATTTCTTTGATTTCCACTCGTCTTATATCTGCTCCAATTCCTTGAAGCTTTTCGATAATTGAGCTATAACCCCGCTCAATATGAAAAATATCTTGAATTTCTGTTTCTCCATCAGCCAACAAACCTGCAATGACAAGTGCTGCACCAGCACGCAAATCACTTGCGCGTACAGTTGCTGCTTCTAGAGGTACTGGACCTGTAATAATAGCTGTTCTGCCATCTACACGTCCATTTGCATTCATTCTTCGAAGCTCATCAATCTGTTTGAAACGAGCAGAGTAAATTGTATCTGTAATAACAGAAGTACCTGTTGCTTGCGTCATTAACACAGAAAAGGGTTGTTGTAAATCTGTTGGGAAGCCTGGGTAAACAAGCGTTTTAACATCAACAGCTTGCAAGTTTGTCGTTTTCGGAATGAAAATCTTTTCCTCATATTCTTCGACTTTAACTCCCATTTCACGAAGCTTGGCAGTTAATGCTTCGACGTGAAAAGGAATGACATTATCAATTACAACACCGTCGCCTGCAACTGCGGCCATAATCATGAATGTGCCTGCTTCAATACGATCTGGAATAATTGTATGCTTTGTTCCATGTAATTCTTCTACGCCATCTATACGAATAACATTTGTTCCTGCACCTTTTATGTTAGCACCCATATTCGATAATAGTGTAGCAACATCGATAATTTCTGGCTCTTTTGCAGCATTTTCAATAATCGTTCTACCTTTTGCCAGAACGGCTGCCAGCATAATATTAATCGTTGCACCAACACTCACAACGTCTAAGTATATTTTGGAGCCGACTAATTCTTCTGCTCGCAAGTAAATAGCTCCATACTCATTCGATACAGAAGCACCCAATGCTTCAAACCCTTTAATATGCTGATCAATTGGACGTGGGCCTAGATGACATCCACCTGGAAGTCCAATTGCAGCCTTTTTAAATCGGCCAAGAAGTGCTCCCATTAAATAATAGGATGCTCGAAGCTTTTTAATATTGCCATTCGGGAGGGCCATGTCTACTACATTTGTCGGATCTATTGTCATCGTTCCATCTGCAAACGTAACATGAGCTCCTAGTTCTTCTAAAATTTCTTTCAATGTCCAAACGTCTAAAATTTCAGGTAAACCTTCTATAGTTACTGGGGAATTCGCCAATAAAGAAGCGGGAATAAGTGCCACTGCACTATTCTTAGCACCACTTACTTTAATCGTTCCTTGCAGACGATTTCCCCCTTTTACTTTATAAACATCCATATGTTTCTCCTTCATCCTGTTACTCGCTTTTACGATTGTTCCAGTCAGCTAAAAATCCTTCAATTCCTTTATCCGTCAGAGGGTGGTGGAATAATTGTTGCAATACTTTAAATGGTGTTGTAGAAATATGCGCACCGTTTAATGCAGCATCTGTAATATGTTGTGGGTGTCTAATAGAAGCAGCAATAATTTCTGTATCAATATTATGAATATCAAAAATGGTAGCAATTTTTGCGATTAGCTCCATACCATCATGCCCAATATCATCTAAACGTCCTAAGAAAGGAGATACATATGTCGCACCTGCACGAGCTGCAAGCAATGCTTGGTTTGCACTAAAAATTAAAGTAACATTCGTTTTAATTCCTTCTGCACGGAAAACCGAACAAGCTTTAAGTCCTTCAGGAGTCATTGGTAATTTCACTGTAATATTTGGTGCAATTGCAGCAAGTTCTCTTCCTTCTTTAATCATACCTTCAGCATCTAATGCGATTACTTCTGCACTAACAGATCCATCTACTAATGCAGTGATTTCACGAAGACGATCGTGAAAAGAAATGTTCTCTTTTGCTACTAATGATGGGTTCGTCGTAACACCCGATAAAATCCCCCATGCGTGCGCTTCTTTTATTTCCTCAAAGTTTGCTGTGTCGATAAAAAATTTCATGTTAATATGTCCTCCTCAGGATGGAAAAATAGGAGAAGGTTCTTTTGGTTACGAACTCTTCTCCTTTATTTTTTATATTTGTCCGTTATTATGCTTTGTTTGAACTACCAAATTCGCGCATTTTGCCAGCAACAGTTGCTTTAATCGCTTCACGTGCTGGGATTAAATATTTACGTGGATCATATTGATCTAAGTTTGCATTCAAATAGTCACGAATTGCTTTTGTAGCAGAAATTTGGTTTTCTGTATTTACGTTAATTTTTGCAGTTCCAAGAGAAATAGCACGTGTAATATCATGTGTTGGGATTCCTGTACCGCCGTGAAGTACTAGTGGAAGGTCTGCTAATTGAGAAATTTCTTCCATTTCTTTAAAACCTAAGTTCGGTTCACCTTTATATGGACCATGAACTGACCCTAGTGCTGGTGCTAAACAGTCGATAGCTGTACGTTTTACAAGATCCGCACATTCAGCAGGATCCGCATAAATAACGCCCTCTGCAATTACGTCGTCTTCTTGTCCGCCAACTGTTCCAAGCTCAGCTTCTACAGATACATTGCGTTCATGCGCATATTCTACTACTTTTGAAGTAATTTCTACATTCTCTTCAAATGGATGATGAGATGCGTCAATCATAACAGAAGTGAAGCCTGCATCAATTGCAGCTTTACATTTATCAAAGCTTGAACCGTGGTCTAAATGAATTGCTACTGGTACCGTTGTTTGATAATCTACCATCAGACCTTTTACCATATGTACAACTGTTGTGAAGCCACCCATATATTTTGCAGCACCTTCTGAAACACCTAAAATAACTGGTGATTTCTCTTCTTCAGCCGCTTGTAAAATAGCTTGTGTGAATTCAAGATTATTAATATTAAACTGCCCTACTGCATATCCTTCTTTTTTCCCTTTTTCAAGCATTTCTTTCATCGATACTAAAGCCATTGAAATGGACCTCCTCTATTATGTTTCTCAATTCTTTTTTCATCATAACAAAAACAGGCGATGTTTTCCACTGCCTGTATGTATACTATCTATTTAATTCTTTATTCACCGCATCCCGAACTTCAAATATGTCAAAAGGCTTTGTAAAATAAAGAGCTGCACCTAAGCTGATTGACTCTTGGATTAAGTTTAACTCTCCATAAGCAGTCATCATCATAACTGGAAGCTTCGGCCACTTTTCCTTCAACTTTTTCAAAATTTGAATGCCATCCATTCCAGGTATTTTCATATCTAATAAAACACCATCTATTTTTTGCTCTTCCATAATTTGAAGCGCCTCAAAACCATTAGACGCTAAACTTACTTCGTACCCTTCTTGCGAAAAGACTTCTTTTAAAAGCATCCTAATCCCCAATTGATCATCAACAATTAATAAGTGCTTCACAATATTTAATCTCCTTTTTTATTTCCCCCATCCCTTACTATTACCTATTCGCCAAAAGTTTCCACATTCCTTCATAAATTTTATAAAATTACTTATTTTGCGTTTTTCATTTCCTCTTCTATAATTGAGGAGAGGTGATTATACAATGAAAATGTTAACTACACAGCTTTCCGGGCTCATTCAAAAAATTGCTACTTCCGAAGAAGAAAATATAGAAGAAACTGCCCGACTGCTTGCACAAGCTGCTGCAAGAGAAGGTTTTATTTATTTTGCGACGTTTGGAGAAATGGAAAGTATTACGGTAAATGCAAAGTATGCTGCCGAATCTTTTCCAAGTATGAAAATTTGGACAGCCGATAAACAGCTGACGAGTGCAGACCGTGTCTGGATTATTGCAAGATCAAGTAAGGATATTGATGTTTTGGCACTTGCAAAGCAGTTACATGATGCATTTATTCCTTTTAGCGTAACTGCCGCAGAGCCTGCAAGTGATGAAAATGAGTTGTCTAATTTGGCTTATACGTATGTTTCATTGAAGCTTGCGAAAGGGTTGCTTCCTGCTGAGGATGGTAGTCGTATTGTTTTGCCGTATGCACTTAGTGCCATGTTTGTGTATGAGGCAGTGAAAATGAAGCTAGATGAAATGCTTATTGGGGAAGAAGATTAAGGGATAATGTTCTTGGGCATTTTTTTGTTGTGTTTTGGTTTTTTTTGAGGCTTTATTTGGCTTTATGGAGCTTTCGCTTGCCTCTTTGCACCTTTCAGTTTATTTTCCCCATAAAAAGCAAAAAGCAGTTCGACAAGTCGAACTGCTTTTCTATATTTTAGTTACCTACTGCAGCTCTGATGAACTCTCGGAATAATGGTTGTGGACGTTGTGGACGTGACACAAACTCCGGATGGAACTGAGAAGCTACGAAGAATGGGTGATCTGGAAGCTCGATAATTTCGATTAAACGACCATCTGGGCTTGTACCAGAGAACACAAATCCTGCTGCTTCGAACTGCTCACGGTATTCATTGTTAAACTCATAACGGTGACGGTGACGTTCGTATACTAATTCTTCACCATATGCTTCATACGCTTTTGAACCAACAGTTAATTTACATGGGAAGAGGCCAAGACGAAGCGTTCCACCTAAGTCTTCCACATCTTTTTGTTCTGGCAATAAATCAATAATTGGGTGTGCCGTTTTTGGATTTAATTCAGAAGAATGAGCACCTTGAAGTTCTAAAATAGAACGTGCAAATTCAACTGTTGCTAATTGCATTCCTAAACAAATACCAAAGAAAGGTACATTGTTTTCACGCGCAAATTTTGTAGCAGAGATTTTACCTTCAACACCACGGTCACCGAATCCACCTGGGACAATGATTCCGTCAACGTCTGAAAGGATTTCTGCAACGTTCGCATCATTTACTTCTTCCGCATTAACCCATTTCACTTCTACATCTGCGTCGAATTTATAGCCTGCATGTTTCATTGCTTCTACTACAGAAATGTATGCATCTTGCAGTTCTACGTACTTACCAACTAAACCAATTCGAACTTTTTTCGATAGTGATTTTACTTGGTCAACTAGTGCTTTCCAGTCTGTCATATCCGCATCTTTTGTTTCCATTTGTAAATGATCTACAACGATTTGATCCAAATTTTGTGCTTGAAGTGCTAATGGAATTTCGTATAGCGTATCTGCATCGATACATTCAATTACTTCACTTGCCTCGATATCACAGAAAAGAGCAATTTTATCTTTCATATCTTGAGGAACTGGCATTTCAGAACGCACAACAATAACATTTGGTTGAATACCTAGACTGCGTAATTCTTTTACACTATGTTGTGTTGGTTTTGTTTTAATCTCACCAGCAGCTTTGATAAAAGGAACAAGAGTACAGTGAATATACATAACATTTCGGCTACCTACATCACGTTTCATTTGGCGAATCGTTTCTAGGAATGGAAGTGATTCGATATCTCCAACTGTTCCACCGATTTCTGTAATAACGATATCTGCATTCGTTTCTTTTGCAGCTAAAAATAAGCGATCTTTAATTTCGTTTGTAATATGTGGAATAACTTGTACAGTTCCACCATTATAATCTCCACGACGCTCTTTTCTTAAAACAGAAGAATACACTTTTCCTGTTGTAATATTCGAGTATTTGTTTAAATTAATATCGATGAAACGCTCATAGTGACCTAAGTCTAAATCTGTTTCAGCACCATCATCTGTTACAAAAACTTCTCCGTGTTGGTATGGACTCATCGTCCCTGGGTCTAAGTTAATATACGGATCAAATTTTTGAATCGTTACGTTTAACCCTCTGTTTTTCAATAAACGTCCTAGTGATGCTGCTGTAATTCCTTTTCCTAATGAAGATACAACTCCACCAGTAACAAAAATAAATTTTGTCATTTTTTGTTCCTCCTCTAATTGTTGTATATACAATAACAAAAAGCGCCCCGCCTGCTGTTCGGCAGGGGAGCGCATATGCACATGAGTAATGTCTCTTCAAAAAGAGCCCAATAGAATCTTATAGCGTACAGAAGAAGAAGTCAAGAATTATTCTTCGTCTTCTAAATCTTCATCATCTAAATCCTCATCTTCGTCGATAACTTCGAACTCATCTTCGTCTTCATCGATTAAATCTTCTTCGATTACTTCATCGATTTCAGCTCCAACAAAGTCGACTACCTCTTCCTCTTCATCGTCTTCTTCAACAAATTCATCGAATTCTTCTTCAAATACAATTTCATCTTCTTCAATATCATCCAGATCATCATCGTCTGCATTTTTGGCTTTCTTTTTACGCACTTTAACTGTAGGGGCTGTTTCTTCTTCAATTTGATCAACTGGGTACCACTCTCTAAGTCCCCATTGGTTTTCAGCAGTTGCTAAAAAACGGCCATCGATATTCATGTCCGTGTAAAATTGTGGTTTACGTGCTGCCATATCTTCATCTGTAAATTCATTTAACTTTTGGATTGCCTCAAATAGCTCCGTTAATGTTAATGAACTTTTCTTATCTTCTAAAATTGCAAATCCTAAATCTATTAGCGATTCTTCCTGTAGTTGTGCTGTCGTCATTTTACGAAAATTCAAATCGTGCACGTCCTTTCTCTGTCCGTTTGCATACTTTCCATTATATACAAACATTTATGTTCTATGCTACATTCATTTGTTCTTTTTGGAAAGGGAAATCTTCGCTCCCGCTAATGTAAATAAATAAAAAGAAAGCACGAGTAAAGGAATTGATCCCAATTGTCTATTATATAGGAAAACTGTGAGTAGTAGGAGTATTATAATGACCATTATGTGAATAGACGTTTTCATCCCAACTCTCCTCCACTGCTTATTCATTTCATTATACAAAAAAAGAAGAAAAGTGTCCCGAAAATACATCGAGACACTCATTTTTTTTACATATTTCTTCTATATTGTCCGCCTACTTCGTAAAGGGCATTCGTAATTTGACCTAAACTTGCTTTTTGAACCGTTGACATTAGTTCTTCAAAAATATTGCCACCTGTAATAGCTACTTGCTTCAATTGACTAAGAGCTTCTGCTGTTTCGGCTTCGTGCTTCTCTTGAAAGTTTCGGAGATTAGCAATTTGCGTTTCCTTTTCTTCTGTTGTTGCACGTGCAATTTCCATATTATTAATATCCTCTTCAGAAGCAGGATTTGGATTCAAATAAGTATTTACACCGATAATTGGTAGCTCACCAGTATGTTTTTTCATTTCGTAATGCATGGACTCTTCTTGAATTTTGCCTCGTTGATATTGCGTTTCCATCGCGCCTAGAACACCGCCACGATCATTCATGCGATCAAATTCAGCCAAAACAGCTTCTTCTACAAGGTCAGTCATTTCTTCCACAATGAATGCTCCTTGTAATGGATTTTCATTTTTTGATAATCCATGCTCTTTTGTAATAATCATTTGAATCGCCATTGCTCGACGAACCGATTCCTCCGTTGGTGTTGTAATTGCTTCGTCATAAGCATTTGTATGAAGCGAGTTACAATTATCTTGTAATGCCATCAATGCTTGTAATGTTGTACGAATATCGTTGAAGTCAATTTCCTGCGCATGTAAGCTTCTACCCGAAGTTTGTACATGGTATTTCAGTTTTTGACTGCGATCATTCGCACCATATTTGTCACGCATAACGACAGCCCAAATACGGCGAGCAACTCGGCCAATTACCGTATATTCTGGATCTAAACCATTCGAGAAGAAGAATGATAGATTTGGTGCAAAATCATCGATATTCATGCCGCGGCTTAAATAATACTCCACATACGTAAAGCCGTTTGCTAGTGTAAATGCTAGCTGCGAAATCGGATTGGCTCCAGCTTCTGCAATATGATAGCCAGAAATCGACACAGAATAATAGTTACGAACCTTTTGGTCAATAAAATACTGTTGAATATCGCCCATCATACGAAGTGCAAATTCTGTAGAGAAAATACAAGTATTTTGACCTTGATCTTCTTTCAAAATATCCGCTTGCACCGTTCCACGCACAACTTGTAATGTTGCAGCTTTTACTTCCGTAAATTCTTCCATCGTAAGTGTGCGACCAAGTGCTTCTTCACGGATACGTACTTGCTGATCAATTGCCGTATTCATAAACATCGCTAAAATAATTGGAGCAGGCCCATTAATCGTCATCGATACGGATGTCGATGGTGCGCATAAATCAAATCCATCATAAAGCTTTTTCATATCTTCTAATGTACAAATACTGACACCAGATTCTCCCACTTTTCCATATATATCTGGACGGTGATCTGGATCTTCCCCATATAAAGTTACTGAGTCAAACGCAGTAGAAAGACGTTTGGCATCATCATCTTTTGATAAATAGTGAAATCTGCGATTAGTACGCTCTGGCGTCCCTTCCCCAGCAAATTGGCGCTTCGGATCTTCCCCTTCCCGTTTAAACGGGAATACTCCAGCTGTATATGGGAATGAACCCGGAACATTTTCCTTATACACCCATCTTAATATTTCACCAAAATCGACAAACTTCGGAAGCACTACTTTTGGTATTTTTAAGCCTGATAAACTTTCTGTACGAAGAATCGTGCGCAGCTCTTTATCACGAACTTTCGTTACAAATTCATCGCCAGCATATGCTTCTTTCAAAGCTGCCCAATTTTCTAATATACGTTTTGACTCCGCAGTTAATTCATCACGAACACCTGCTGCTAAAGACTGTAGAGATTGTACTAGTACATCATCCGCTGCTTTTTCATTGACTACTTCGATTGCTCCTTCTAGCTGGAACAGTCTTCTTGCAAAGCTAACTTGCTCTTCTGATTTACTATGATACCCGCGAACAGCATCTGTAATTTCACGAAGATAATAACGTCTATCGTTTGGAATAATAACATTTTGTTTTTGTGTTTTGATAAATTGCTCATAAGAAGTTTCCCATGCAGAGCCAGTTTTTTCATTCAATGTAGCAACAAGTGCTGCGAATAAAGAATTCGTTCCTTTATCATTGAATTGACTCGCAATGGTTCCATATACCGGCATACCATCCAAATTATCATGCCATAGCTCACGGCTTCGTTGATACTGTTTTTGTACTTGGCGAAGCGCATCTTCCGAGCCTTTTCTTTCGAATTTATTGATAACGATTAAATCGGCATAGTCGATCATATCAATTTTTTCTAATTGTGACGGTGCACCAAATTCGCTTGTCATTACATACATCGAAACATCCGATACATTTGTAATTTCAGCATCTCCTTGCCCGATTCCACTTGTTTCTACAACAATTAAATCATAGCCTGCTACTTTCACAACATCCAGTACATCTGCAAGAGCACCAGATAATTCCGTACGAGAGCCACGTGTTGCCAAGCTGCGCATAAATACACGCTTATTGAAAATCGCGTTCATACGAATACGGTCACCAAGTAAAGCCCCACCTGTTTTTTGTTTCGTTGGATCAATTGAAACAATTGCAATTTTTTTGTCTGGAAGCTCTTGAAGGAAACGACGAATTAATTCATCTGTTAAAGAACTTTTCCCTGCTCCACCTGTTCCCGTAATACCAAGGACAGGAGTGCCTTTAGAAAGCATTTTCGCTTGTTCCAACATTACTTTTACGTCGGCATCTTCTGTTTTATATGCTTCTTCTGCAACTGTTATTAAATGTGCTAGTAATTCTGGGTTTTCTGTCGAAACTGTAGCAATTTCTTCTTTTGCACCAGATGCTTTCGTTGGTACATCACACTCGACTAGCATTCGATTGATCATGCCTTGCAAGCCTAGTTTACGGCCATCTTCCGGTGAGAAAATGCCAGAAATACCGTACTCTTGTAGTTCTCTTATTTCTTTTGGAATGATTACTCCACCGCCACCACCGTAAATACGGATATGTGGTGCTCCACGCTCAACGAGTAAATCTTTCATGTATTTGAAGTATTCAACATGTCCTCCTTGATAGGAAGATATTGCAATCCCTTGAACATCCTCTTGAATAGCAGCATTGACTACTTCTTCTACTGAACGATTATGACCTAAGTGGATTACTTCTGCTCCACTTGCTTGTAAAATACGACGCATAATATTAATCGAAGCATCATGTCCATCAAAAAGACTAGATGCTGTTACAAAACGAACATGATTTATTGGACGATATACTTCTACCGTAGACATGTTGTTCCTCCTTTGATTGTGATAGATCTTCCATCCCAAATAAAACTTCCGTTCTTCTTTAATTCATTTCCCCATCCCACTGAGTACAAATTGAATTTGAAGTTCTGTAAATTGTTCGATAGTATGTTCCTTGCGTAAAGCCCATCGTCGGAATGCCCACATTTGCCCTTGAACGACAAGTGTATGAGCATAGAGATGTATTTGCGCTTCTGTTAGCACAAGTTCCCCAACTTGAATACAGCCAACGAGAATTTTTTGGAAGATATCTACCATCTCTAATTCTTTTTTCAATACATATTCAAGCGCACCTCTTGGCAAAGACTTCGATTCTTGATACATAACAACGAACTCATCCTGCATGTCATCTATTACCCCATAATAGTGACGGATCGCCGTTTTCAAGTCTTCAATTGTGCCTTTTTCCAATGATATTTGCGATAGTTTATCATGCACTTCATTGTAAATACTATCGCAAACTAAATAGAGTACATCTTCCTTTGTCCGAATATATTCATACAATGTTCCGATACTAAAGCCAGCTTCTTTTGCAATCTCTCTAGTTGTTGTTCTGTGGAAGCCTTTTTCTTTAAATAAAGTAACAGCTGCACGAATCATTTGTTGACGCCTTTTTTCGATAAGACTTTCATCTTTCACGGTTGTTAGGACTTCATGTTTTTTTTCCATAGTCACTGATTACTTTGTCAACATACGAGAAATAACAAGTCGTTGAATTTCTTGCGTTCCCTCGTAAATTTGTGTAATTTTCGCATCACGCATATAACGCTCTACTGGATAGTCTTTTGTATACCCGTAACCACCAAAAACTTGTACGGCCTCAACTGTTACTTTCATCGCTGTATCTCCAGCCATTAGTTTTGCCATGGCAGATTCTTTTCCGTAAGGCAGACCGTTTGACTCAAGCCATGCTGCTTGATACGTCAGTAAACGAGAAGCTTCTATAGAAGTTGCCATATCTGCAAGTTTGAATGATACCCCTTGGTTTGCAACAATTGGCTTGCCGAATTGAACGCGTTCTTTTGCATATGTCACGGATGCGTCTAGTGCACCTTGTGCAATTCCAACTGCTTGAGCTGCAATTCCATTACGTCCGCCGTCTAATGTTTTCATCGCAATGATGAAGCCATCTCCTTCTTCTCCAAGAAGGTTTTCTTTTGGTATGCGACAGTTTTCGAAAATAATTTCTGTTGTTGGTGAAGAACGGATTCCTAATTTCTTTTCTTTTTTCCCTACAGAAAATCCTTCGAAACCAGCTTCTACGATAAACGCACTCGTTCCTTTATGCTTCGATTCTGGATCTGTTACAGCAAACACGACATAAATATCTGCAATTCCACCATTTGTAATGAAAATCTTAGAACCATTTAGTACATAGTGATCACCATCTAATTTAGCCGTTGTTTTCATGCCACCTGCATCTGATCCTGAACCTGCTTCTGTTAAGCCATATCCACCAATTTTAGTTCCTTCTGCCATTGGACGAAGGTATTTTTGTTTTTGCTCTTCCGTACCATATTTAAAAACTGGCCATCCAGCAAGTGATGTATGAGCAGAAAGCGTTACACCTGTTGATGCACAAACGCGTGATAGTTCTTCTACTGCGATACAATACGCAAGATAATCAGAGCCAATTCCACCGTATTCTTCAGGCCATGGAATTCCCGTTAAACCTAGCTCTGCCATTTTATCGAAAATTTCACGGTCAAAACGCTCTTCTTCATCACGTTCAGCAGCTGTTGGAGCTACTTCATTTTCCGCAAAGTCACGTACCATTTTACGAATCATTTCATGTTCTTCTGAAAGTTGAAAATTCATTGTCAATCCCGCCTTTGTTAGTTTAATCAAATTCGCCTTGGCGTATTTGCGTCCAAATTTTGCATCGAACTTGTTCGATGCAAAATTTGTGACATCCGCCGGAGGCTCTAACTTAATCTAGCAAATTTTTACATGCTAAATTAAGTTAGATGTTTTGCAATTACTATTTTCTGAATCTCACTAGTGCCTTCGTAAATTTCCGTTATTTTAGCGTCACGGAAGTAGCGTTCCACAGGATAATCTTCTGTATATCCGTAGCCACCGAATACTTGCACTGCTTCTATTGCTACATTTACTGCTGTTTGTGAAGCAAATAGTTTAGCCATGGAAGCTTCTTTTCCACAAGGAAGTCCTTGCTCTCTTAAACTAGCTGCTCGGTAAACAAGAAGTCTAGCTGCCTCTACTGCTGTCCCCATATCAGCCAGCTTAAAGCCGACTCCTTGGTTTGCAGCAATTGGCTTACCAAATTGCACACGTTCTTTCGAATACTCCACTGCCGCCTCGAACGCCGCTTCTGCAATTCCAAGTGCCTGAGTAGCAATCCCAATACGGCCTGTATTTAAGTTGGCCATGGCGATCTTAAAACCATCGCCTTCTTCACCTAGTAAATTCTCAACTGGTATTTTCATATTTTCAAATGTAATTTGTACCGTTCGAGAACCGTGCAAGCCCATTTTCTTTTCATCTTTACCGACAATAAAACCTGGTGTATCCTTCTCTACGATAAATGCGGAAATCCCTCTTGATCCTTGAGTCAGATCTGTTGAAGCAAAAACGATGTTTACATCTGCTTCTCCACCATTTGTTATAAATACTTTTGAACCATTTAATACATAATGATCGTCTTGCTTAACTGCTTTCGTTTTTAATGCACCAGCATCTGAACCAGCAGAAGCTTCTGTTAAACAAAATGCACCTAAATGTTCTCCAGAAGCAAGCTTTGGAATGTACTTGTTTTTTTGCTCTTCATTTCCAAAATATAAAATTGGATTCGTGCCGACAGATGTATGAACAGATAAAATTACACCAACAACTGCACTTACTTTAGAAAGTTCATTTATCGCAATCACATAACTAGTGAAATCCATTTCTGAGCCACCGTATTGTTCAGGAACGGTAATTCCCATTAATCCTAGTTCACCCATTTTTCGAATAATTTCGCGTGGAAATTCTCCTTGCTCCATTTTTTCGATAAATGGTTCAATTTCTGTTTTGGCGAAATCTCGAACCATGTTTCGCATCATTAGTTGTTCATCTGTAAATTTCAATTCCATATTTTCGTCCCTCTATTCATAAATGTAAAAGCCACGACCCGATTTCTTCCCTAGCCAACCAGCTTTTACGTATTTTCTAAGCAATGGGCATGGACGGTATTTACTGTCCCCAAAGCCTTCATGCAAAATTTCCATAATGTATAAGCAAGTATCTAAACCGATGAAATCTGCAAGTTGCAGTGGCCCCATTGGATGATTCATACCCATTTTCATGACATCGTCGATTGCTTCTTTAGAGGCAACTCCCTCGTAAAGTGTATAAATTGCTTCATTGATCATTGGCATTAAAATACGGTTAGAAACGAATCCTGGGAAATCATTTACTTCCACTGGCACTTTGCCAATTTTTTTCGTCATTTCTTCAATTGCCGTATACACTTCATCCGACGTTGCAAGGCCGCGAATTATCTCGACTAACTTCATCACTGGCACTGGGTTCATAAAATGCATCCCAATTACTTGTTCCGGGCGGTTCGTTACTGCTGCGATTTCCGTAATTGGTAATGAAGATGTATTTGTTGCTAGAATCGTATGCTTTGGCGTAATTTCGTCTAGTTGTTTGAAAATAGATTGTTTAATTTCCATGTTTTCTACTGCTGCTTCAATCACGATATCCACGTCATTAGCATCTTCGATAGACAATGATTTTGTAATATTATTTAGTACTGCGAGTTTTTCGTCTTCTGTCATACGACCTTTTTCGACATTACGATCTAAATTTTTCGTAATTGTTTGAAGACCACGTTGAAAAAATTGTTCTTCTCGGTCATTCAGTTTTACTTCAAATCCAGCTTGCGCACATACTTGAGCAATACCTGCTCCCATTTGTCCTGCTCCAATAACCATTACCTTTTGGATTGTCATTCGTTGCTTCCTCCTGTTTTTGGAACTTCAATCATGATCGCGTCGCCCTGTCCTCCACCGGAACAAATTGCAGCAATTCCAATACCACCACCACGGCGTTTCAGCTCATAAGCTAGTGTTAGAATAATGCGAGCTCCAGAGGCTCCAATTGGATGACCTAGTGCTACTGCTCCACCATTCACATTTACTTTTTCTTCGTCCAAGTTAGCGAGTTTGCAACTAGCAAGTGCTACTGCCGCAAAAGCTTCATTTATTTCAAATAAATCGATTTCTGCAAGTGACTTACCTGTTTTCTCTAGTAATTTATTAATTACTAATCCTGGAGTTTGAGGAAAGTTTTCTGGTTCAATTGCAACTTCCGCATGCCCGATTACATATGCAAGTGGCTCTTTTCCAAGATCTTTCGCTTTTGCTTCATTTGTTAAAACGATTGCACAAGCACCGTCATTTATACCAGGTGCATTACCTGCTGTAATTGTTCCGTCACTTCCGAATGCAGGCTTTAGCTTAGCTAATGATTCCAATGATGAATCACGTCGCGGTGCTTCATCTTCTTGGACATGAACGGGCTCACCTTTACGTTGTGGAATACTAACAGAAACAATTTCTTCTGCAAAAATTCCATTATCGATTGCCTGTAATGCACGTTCGTGGCTTCGCAATGACCAAGCATCTTGATTTTCACGACTTAGTTCAAAAGCTTCCGCTGTAGTGTTTCCGTACGTTCCCATATGCACATGTTTTGGATGGAATGAACAAGAAAGTCCGTCATAGATCATGCCGTCTACCATTGACGCATCTCCCATACGAAGTCCAAATCTACCTTTTGGTAAATAATACGGAGCATTTGACATAGACTCCATGCCGCCCGCTACGACTATTTCTTCATCCCCGAGACGAATCAACTGGTCTGCTAAAGTAACGCTTCGCATACCTGAAGCACACACTTTATTGATCGTTTCCGTTTTAACTGACCAAGGAATCCCTGCTTTTGTTGCTGCTTGTCTGGAAGGAATTTGCCCTTGCCCTGCTTGTAATACGGATCCCATAATGACTTCATCTACTTGGTCTGCTGCGATTCCTGTTCGAGTTAGCGCCTCTTTAATCGCAACCCCACCTAAATCAGAAGCAGTTAGACTACTTAATGCTCCACCGAACTTTCCAAATGCTGTACGTGCCCCATCCAAAATAACTGTTTTCGTCAACACAGCCACCCCTTGCTTCATTTTGTATACGCTTTCATTGCCTATAAAATAAAAAACGTTGACTGAACGCTCGCTCGATTTAATGAGAAATAAAAAGGGAGCACAATACTCCCTTTTCTGTTAATGCAAGTTTACGAAATTATTATATATTTTGCAATCTAAATTTGTCTAATTATTGAACGATTGCAATTTCCTCTTCCATTACGGGAAGATTTTCTCCAAAGATTGATTTTTCAAGTAGCTCTGCGATATCGTACGTTCCAACTGTTTCTTCTACTTCCTTCGCTTTCGTACCGTCTGATAACATCGTTAAGCAATACGGACATCCCGAAGAAATAATTGTTGGGTTCACTTCTAATGCTTGTTCTGTACGAGCAACGTTAATGCGATTTCCTACATGTTCTTCCATCCACATTAGTCCACCACCAGCTCCACAGCACATTCCTGTTTCACGGTTGCGTTGCATTTCTACTAATTTCACACCAGGAATCGCTTTTAACACTTCACGAGGTGCGTCATATACATCATTGTATCGACCTAAATAACACGAATCATGGAATGTTATTGTTTCATTTACTGCATATTGTGGCTTCAAACGACCTGCTTGCACTAAGTCATACAGCATTTCCGTATGGTGAAGCACTTCTCCACTCCAACCAAAATCACTATATTCGTTTTTAAAAATATTATATGCATGCGGATCGATTGTAACTATTTTCGTTACCCCAGCTTTTTCGAATTCATCAATATTCGAAGTTGCTAACTCTTGGAATAAAAACTCGTTTCCAAGACGACGCGGTGTGTCACCAGAGTTCTTTTCTTTATTGCCAAGAATGGCGAACTTCACGCCAGCTTCGTTCATCAAATGTGCAAATGCTAAAGCAATTTTTTGTGAACGGCTGTCGAATGATCCCATTGAACCCACCCAGAATAAGTATTCAAATTCTTCTCCAGCTTTCGAAACTTCTTTCACTGTTGGAATATGAACTTCTGGACGTGCATCTCTCCAATTTTCTTTTTCTTTACGGTTTAAGCCCCATGGATTTCCTTGACGTTCAATGTTTGTCATTGCGCGTTGTGCATCCGGATCTACTCTTCCTTCTGTCATTACTAAGTAACGACGAAGGTCAATAATTTTATCCACATGCTCATTCATTACTGGACATTGGTCTTCACAGTTACGGCAAGTTGTACAAGCCCAAATTTCTTCTTCTGTAATAACGTCCCCAATAAGTGATGGGCTATAAATATCTCCGATAATTGCACCTTCTGCACCAGCAGCCATTGCAAGTTGATTACCTTTTGTTCCTTGGAAAGCAAGTGCTGGAACCCATGGCTTTTGTTTTGTTTCCACAGCCCCAGTAAATGTTAAATGATCACGAAGTTTTACAATTAAGTCCATAGGAGACAGCATTTTACCTGTACCTGTTGCTGGACACATATTTGTACAACGCCCACACTCTACGCATGCATAGAAGTCGATCATTTGCGCTTGTGTAAAGTCATGAATATCGCCGACACCAAACGAAGGCATTACTTCTTCATCAGACTCTTCGTCTTCTTCCTCTTCAAAATTGATCGGACGTAACTTCCCAACATTGTCTAAACGGTTAAAGTAAACGTTTGCAGGACCAGTGATTAAATGGAAATGCTTTGATTGTGGAACATATACTAAAAATGATAGTAGGAATAATAAGTGCACCCACCACATGATATAGAAAATTGTTGTTGCGACTACTTCTGGTACGAATGCAAAAACTACACTAATAGCGGATGCAATTGGCTCTGACCAAGCTGCTGCATGACCATGCCAAACCATTCCCATACCATTACCAACAAGTACAGATACCATTAATCCACCGATGAAAATAAGCACAAGTCCACTTTTCCATCCTCGTTTTAAACGAACTAGCTTTTCAATATAGCGGCGGTAGAAAGCCCACACAACTGCTACTAAAATGGTAAATGTCACGATTTCTTGGAAAAATGTAAACGCTGGGTATAGCGGACCTAATGGCAAATGTGAACCCGGTGCTAAGCCTTTCCAAATAAAATCAATTGCTCCAAATTGAACAAGTAAAAAACCATAAAAAAACATAACATGGATTGCTCCACTTTTTTTATCTTTTAAAAGTTTCTTTTGACCAAACACATACACCCAAATCTTTTGAAGCCTTTCTTTCAAATTGTCTTCAAATTCGACTTTTTTCCCCAGTTTGATATATGCATATCTAGTTTTCAACAAATACGCAAATAATCCGATTGCATACAAAGTTACTGCTACAAACAATATCCAGTTTGCGATTAATAATGGACTCATCTTATTCTCCCCCTCTAAGACGTAAAATGACGTTATTGATAGAATAACATTATGATAACTAATTTTTAAGAATTATTTTAATAATAAAACTGAATGAGCATTCAGTCAACACTTATTTTAAAATGGTGCCAGTTGCTGCCACAATTCAAAATACACAAATTGTGTCAGTAACTAGCACCAAATATTGTTCTAGCAATTAATTTTCTCTAAATATCTTCCAAAATGAAGTACTGCTTCGTCTATTCGATCAGTTACAATTCCAAGTAGAGTAGAAGTTGCTGGTCCCGCAGATTTTAAAACATCCCAGCCTTCTACTTCTCCCTGCAGCCCGAGTCGCTTACATTCTGCTAATATCCCAGTAGAGCCAACCGGCCAGACTTGCACAACTAAACCATTCGTCAGACCGTCCCAAATTTTTTTCAAATCCGCCACTTTTTCTGACTCGTTCAGCACTTCATCTCCGACACATGGCACCCCGTAAACATACCATACAAATTCCTCGCTACTTCCAAACACTTTTTCACCAATCATCGTAACCGCTACCGCCGACTGTAGCATTTCTATATTAGATTCTGTGCTCCCCGTAATAGCAGGACAAGGCTCGCCTATCGTCGCAAATAGATGCTCAATACCAGCTACATAGTTATCCCAACTTTTATTGCCAGAAAAATTATGCACAACGATAGACAGCGGAGTTGCCCTGGCCGCCCATTGCTCGAGCAATGCTACTCTTGCCGCAAAATAGGACACAATTTCATCATCTACCCGAACAACATCTGCCGCTTTTCCACCAATTCCAGCTGAATTATCAGTTGTTAGCACCAAATCATTTGGCAATAAAATCGCATTACGCATGCATTTTCACTCGCCCCATCACTCTTACAATTACTGGTAAAATGACTATAGCAATCGCCGCATTAATAACTGTTGCAATCGTAATTCCAGGTACTGCCGCTACAAAAAACGCTGGCGAAATAAGCCAATAAAAAGGAAGCGTCGCTAAAATGCTGTTTGCAAAAATGAAAAACACCCATTTCCATACATGATGACCAGCTCGATGGAGCTTCGTAAACACGAATAGTATGATAAACATTTCAAGCGCAATAATGATATGCAAAGGTCCAAATGGAAAGCCCGCATATAAAGACGAAGATAAATGACCGATTAATGACGCAGCCCCAGCATAAACGGGTGGTAAAAATGCAGCTGATACTAGTGCTGGCACTGTATCAAGTGCTGCACTCCCGATTCCAACTGGTATTTTAATAAATGCACCAATCGCTGATAATGCTGCAAACATGGCCGCTAGAGTAAGTAATCGAAGTTTCATCCTACTTACTCCCCCTCTTTTTTCACACTTCCTACGTTTTTAAACACTTTTGCACTTCGAACATATTCTACATCCGACACATTCATTCTCGCATTCGCCACACGAGCAGCTGCAAATAAATAATCAGATAAACGATTCAAATAGCGTTGAACAACAGCAGGAACATCTTCCTCTGTTTTCATAAGCGTAACCATCAATCTTTCTGCACGTCTCGTAATCGTGCGAGCAATATGAAGCGTTGCCGCTGCCGGTGTACCCCCTGGTAAGATAAAGCGTTCTAAAGCTGGACCTTCTTCTACTAACACATCAATCCGCTTTTCCATTGCTTCAATTGGCTCATCTGACATTTTATACACACGACGATTCGATACATTCGCTAAATCTCCCCCACAATCGAAAAGCTCATGCTGAATTGTTTCCAAATCCTCTAACATATCCGAGAAAATAGTAGGATCTAGTTCCGACACTGCTTTTCCGATGAACGAATTTAGCTCATCAATTGTGCCGTACGTTTCTATACGAATATTGTCTTTATCCGCTCTTGCCCCTATTAAACTCGTTTGCCCTTTATCGCCCGTTTTTGTGTAAATTTTCATCCTTGTCATCTCCCTTTTATCGTTTGTGGAATCCCATACCAAATTCTCGTAACTTGCTCTGCCTTTGCAAAAATTTGTTGATAAAATCTGCCGACATCATCTCGTAATATGCGTAGACTAGCACTCATCGGCACAATGCCTCGACCAATTTCCGTTGCAATGACATACACTTGCACAGTTTCACCCCAACTCTCTAACTGATCAATCCATCTCGTCAAAGTGCTTTCTGTTACCGTTTCTACCCCACTCAAAACAATCGCTTCTGTTGTTGGCAATAAAACCGGAGCCTCCGCTGCTGCATCAAGCCATTGAACAACCTGAATATCCTGTTCTATTAATAACTTTTCTACATGCGCTCGTTTTCCATTAAATGCTCCACCGAAAATGATGTGCACAGCTTCCCCTCCAGTATGTCTTCTTTACTCGCCCAACTTAAATTATACATACAACCATGTGGTACATCCC
This sequence comes from Psychrobacillus sp., assembly GCF_032154225.1. GTDB lineage: Bacteria > Bacillota > Bacilli > Bacillales_A > Planococcaceae > Psychrobacillus. The sequence continues at coordinate 77,414 of NZ_JALDYF010000009.1, read as the reverse complement.
ATTCCCAAAAAGACTTCTCGTTATTCGCAAACTTCGTTAATAAAAAACGAATTGGGCCACCATGCGTTAGTATAATTGGCGATGAAACTTCTTCCACCGACTCCATCAGCCCTTGTAAAACTCGTTTTTCCATCGTCGTTAACGACTCTCCATTCGGCGGTGTAACTCCTCTTGGGTTAGCAATCCATGCCCTATACAAAACGTTTTCTTTTAACTCATTATATATTTTTTCTTCCCAATCTCCAAAGGAACATTCTCTCCAGTTTGCATTTGCTAAATAAGGAGTTTCACCGAATAATTGCTTAGCCGTTTGCCTGCAACGAAGTAAATCACTGCCGACCACTTGCTTTACTTCTTCGTTCATTTCTTTCGTTCGAACTGCTGCAATAATCGGCTCATCCGTCCAACCAATATACCGCTTTTCTCGATTTCCTTTCGTCGGCAAATGTCTTATGAGAGTAATAGTAAAAGCGTCAGCCAAAGTACCACCTCCGATATTTCTACACTAGCCCCAAGTAAATCACCCGTAACGCCACCAAAATGCTTCAAAGCCCAACTGCGAAAATAACAAATAAACACGAACAACACAGCTGCGAATGTAACCGAAATCATCCAATTAACAAGCAAACCAATCACAATAAAACCTATAACAAAATGAAGAACAGCAGCATATTGAACAGCAACCGCACTCATCTTCTTTTTAAAATAATGAGCAAGTCCACTCGTCTTTGCATTAGTCGTTAAAGAAAATAACATCGTCAAAGTTGCTCTTGAGAAAAAAGGAATGAGTAATACAAAGGCCCAATGAAACGATTCCGCAGCCAAAACTTCTGAGACAATAATCACTTTACCAACAATAAGTAAAACGACTGCCATTGTACCGAATGCCCCAACTCTTGGATCATCTAATATTTCGAATCGCTTTAGCCGATCTTTATACGAAAAAAAAGCATCCGAAGTGTCTATAAAACCATCTAGATGAAGTCCACCTGAAAAGAAAATACCGAAAAGAACAATACCAAACGCTATCATGAGCGGACTCCACTCAAAGTAAAGCAACAAACAAGCAAAAGCACCTATTGCAGCCCCAATTAAAGGAAAAAGACTATACATCCCCGTAATATGGCGCTTTTCCATCGGCAAATTTTTATGCACTGGAATAATCGTGAAAAACTGAAGTGTTAACAAAAAACTGGTCATGACTTCACCTCATCATTTTCCAAAACAGCCAAGACTTTATCCCATTTCACATACTTTTTAACGTGGTTCGCCCATTCATTTATTTGCTCATCAGATGCTTCCTCGCTACCTTTTCGTTCCCCGTCTTCTTCCTCTAAGTCATTTTGCATAAACGGAATGACCCCAAGCACTTCAACACCTGTATACGTTTCGATAAAATCTACGCCATCTTGAAATAGCGAGATGTCCCCTTGAAACTTATTAATAACAATCCCCTTGACCCGCGCTCTTTGTTCTTCTGGCAAAAGGGCTAATGTACCAGCAATCGATGCAAACACTCCGCCATACTCAATATTCGCGACCAATAAAACCGGAACATCTGCTATATCAGCAACACGCATATTTACTAATTCTCTATCCCGTAAATTCATTTCAACAGGGCTTCCAGCACCTTCTAAAATCAAATATTCATAGGATGAAGATAGTTTTTCTAAACTTCTTTGAATCAGCTTTTGTCCTTCTTCAAAAAATTGCTCTCTATAGCGCATTCCGTTTAGTCTGTTCATTTTTTTCCCGAGAATAATAATATCTGTTTCCATATTTCCAGCTGGTTTCAATAAAATCGGATTCATCTCGGCTAAATAAGGAATTTTCGCCGCTCTTGCCTGCAATGCTTGTGACACGCTTACTTCCATATCATCCGCTAAGTGGATACTTAAACTAGACATATTTTGCGATTTAAAAGGTGCTACTCGTTTTCCTTCATTTGCAAGGAGTCTGCAAATAGCTGTACATACTAGACTTTTCCCTACGCTAGAAGCTGTACCTTGCACCATTAATCCCTTCATATCCATTCCTCATTTCCACTGATGCTTCAATCCATATTCCATTTCAAATGCATGATTTGCTTTACTTACAAGCTGCTGGTGAATGCGCCCAATCCATTTTTGATACAGTAATGTTGCATCATACGTCGATAATGTTTCATCCAATACTTCGTTTGATACAATTACAACTACTTGCGCTTTTTCTAGCAATGTATCAATCGTTTGAAATAGCTTTTTCTCGACTATTTCCATTTCTGAAACGAATAATTCATTCGCGAGCCAAGTCGTTACACAGTCCCAAAGAATACCGTCACCTTGCTCGATTTGTGGAATGGTTTGCTCTAAATGACGAGGCTGTTCGATCGTCACCCAATCTACCGAATAACTTTCCCGGTCCAGCTTATGTCTTTCAATACGTTCGGTCATTTCGCCATCTACCGCTACTCCAGAAGCGATATACACATTTCGTTGTGTCTGCTCGTTCATCAAATAATGTTCAGCAAAGCTACTTTTCCCACTTCGCACGCCACCTGTTATGAAGACAAGTTTTCCTTGAACCATGCAATCATCTCCTTTTGTAAAAGCTCCATTTGGGCCATTTCCTTCATTCCCACACGGAACCACTTACCATTGAGCCCTTTAAAATTTTCGGTATGTCGAAGCACAAAGCCTTGTTCCAATAAATGCTCGAAAAATGGCTTCGAAAATGCTGGATTACGCAATTGAAAACAAATGAAGTTCGTCTGTGATGACAGTACATTACAATGCCAACTTTCCAGAAAAGCAGTGAACTCCTCTCGCATCTCTTTTGCAAAAGCAATGGACTTCATCCGGTAATCCTCCTCCTTCAAGCAATCCGCTCCAATTGTCGTAGCAATCGCATTACTATTCCAATGTGGCATTCTCGAACGAATATCATGAATCATTTGTTCGCTTGCGACAGCATAACCAAGCCTCAAACCAGGAATAGCATACATTTTCGTCATCGAACGTACGACAATAACGTTTGGATAATCTTGTATAAAAGGAATAAACGATTCTTTTTCATCAATAAAATCCAGAAATGCTTCATCCAATACAACTTCGCACTTATACCTCTTCGCGTAGTCCGCTATTTGTATAATTTCTTCTAATGGTATCAAATATCCTGTTGGATTATTCGGGCGGCAGATATAAATAACTTCCGCAAATTCTATTTCATCTAATATTAAATCCATCGGTAATTGCTGGATCGCAACTATTTCTTTTATATAAACATGGTAAGGAGCAAGTGTCGCTGCATACTCTGAAAAGGTTGGGTGAATCAAAATAGCCCGTTTCTTTTCATATCGCTTGGCTAGACTAGCAAAAATTTCAGCTGCTCCGTTTCCAACAACGACATTTCCTACCGAAACGTCGTGATAATCTGCTGCGGCCGATAAAAACGGTTCCCCGTGTGGATCAGGATATTTCGAGATGAGCGCTGCATAAGAACCCCAACGTTCCTTCACAAATGCAGGAGGTCCAAACGGATTCACATTTTCACTAAAATCGATTACAGTCTCAGGCATCGATATACCGAGACGTTCATATAAATGATGGGCATTTGCTCCGTGACTAGGTAATGACAAATAATATCCCTCCAATTACCATCATCCATAACCAAAACAAAAATACGGAAGTGTTCATATGCGAAATCGTACTAATGATATGAGCAGGTTTTAATGGAACTTCTACTATTCCCATCAATGCTCGATTAGAAGTAATTCCTTTGTATGTATTTACCCCTCCAAGTTGAATGCCAAGCTGATAGGCTGTTGCAGCTTCTAAGTAGCCACTATTAGGGCTCGGATGTTTTTTAGCATCCTGCCACCAACCTTTCATTCGTTTATTGAAGGATAAAGAACTTTCTTTCTTGCCCCAAAGCATAATAAGATAGCCTGTTAAACGGCTTGGAATATAGTTTGCAATGTCGTCTAACTTTGCCGCTGCATAGCCAAAATCACTATATTTTTCATTTTTATACCCTACCATGGAGTCCAATGTATTAATGGCCTTGTACACCCAAAGTCCAGGTGCACCAGCGAAAAGGAAAGCATAAAAAAGTGGAGCGGTAATGCCGTCACTTATATTTTCCGAAACCGTTTCTACGACTCCGCGAGTAATTTCTTGTTCATTGAGCTTGGCTGTATCTCTTCCAACAATCCATGAAAGCTTTTCTCTCGCAGCAGGGATATCCTTCGCCACTAGTGGTTTGTATACATCCATTGCCGCGTCCTTCAAGCTTTTTTGTGCGAGGCCAGATGCGATTAATATACTTTCTACTGCAATTCCAACCCACATATGAATGGAGTAAGCTGTTAGTAAAATCGCAACAGTAGTAAAGAAAGTTAGTCCGACAACTATTACAACGAGCAGAAATCCTTTTGTTTTTCTAGAGCTTCCTTTATTCAACCAAGTAGTTAGCTTCGTAATAATCAAACCGATTAGACGTACTGGATGCGGCCATTTTGGTGGATCACCGATTAGTCGGTCGAGCAGTAATCCTATTGCAATTGCAATAATATGTGGACCCATTATGAATCCCAACCTTTTGCTTTTTTATAAATTTGAATAGCTTCAACTGTACATTCATACACACCAAGTCCAATTTTCTTGCCGATTTCTGTTATCGGGCCAGCGTATTGAATATGCGCTCCTTTTTGCGTTGCTGCAACTAATACGCTATCTGTAGAAGTGCCTGTTGCAATTGTCCCTGTTCTCGGATCTTTTACTTGTTCAAATGTAAGCGCTTTTGTTTTTGCTTCGGTTGCGGTAATAACTGCTTGAATAAATGCTTCATCTGAAAGCTCTCCGCTAATGATAATCCAAGTATTGATCGTCCCTATTGCAGGAAGCATTTCCACTTCATGTGCTCTAGATACGTCTACAGCATTACCAACACCTGCTGTAACCATAATAACAATGCTACCAAATGGAATGTCATATTCTTTGATGACAACGTCCTTTGTATTAACAGCTGTCATCATGCCGACTGTTTCGGTTTCAGAAAATCCTTTATTCGCCAAGAACTCGAGCATTTCCTCTTGTACATTATCACAAGCATAATTTGCATCGACTCTTCTGTTTACAAATGTTTTGTACCAGCCACTTCCTGCATTAATGACTGCAGATGACCATGTTTTTAATTGGTGTTCTGCTTGAAATACAACTAAATCTCCTGTTACTCGAAAGTTTTCAGTCGTAATTAGCTTATCATTGTTCTTTTCTTGCACTTCTGGAAGAATAGTTATTTGTGGCTTTGGACGTTCTGGATGTGGATTTGTACTTATTCGCGCTTTGTAGACTTTCTCAATTTGATGCGTCGTTACTACTTCATGCGGTGCTCCAATTACTTCTATTTTCCCTTGATCCATTAACAACAAACGATCGCAGTACAAAGAAGCAAGATTAATATCATGAAACACACTAATAACCGTAATTCCTTTTTCAATAGCTTGTGTCTTGATCGTATCAAGTAATTGTTTTTGATGCGCAATATCTAAATGATTTGTCGGTTCGTCTAACAATAAAATAGGAGCCTGCTGGGCAAGTGCTTGCGCAACAAATACACGTTGTTGCTCTCCACCAGACAACAAATCTAACATTTGATGCTCGTATTTTTCCATTGCAGTGAGCTTCATCGCCTCTACAACAGCTCTTTCATCTGCATCTGACCAAGAGGAAAACAAGCCACTTTGATGCGGATATCTACCAAGCCCAATCGTATCTCGCACCGTATGTGAAAATGCATGACTATGTAATTGTGGCAAAACAGCCATTTTTTTGGCTAATTCTTTCGATGAATAAGACTTTAAAGACTTTCCATCAATCAAGACATCTCCTGATACCATATGTAATATGCCACTTATAATCTTAAGTAAAGTGGATTTCCCACTACCATTCGGTCCAAGAATACCTAGCATTTCACCTTTTTCTACTTCAAAGGAGACATTTTCAACAATTAATCGGTCATTATATCCACCAGATAAATTTTCTACTTTTAACATATTAAATGCCTCCTTTTTTTCGTTGTCTAAAGAAAATAAATGCAAATACAGGTGCCCCTATAAAAGAAGTAATCACACCTATTGGTAACTCCGTTGGCGAAATAATTGTGCGAGAAACTAAATCACAAACGATTAATAACGCCGCACCATTAATAAAGCTAAGTGGCAACACATGACGATTATCAGAACCAAATAACAGCCGTGTTATATGTGGAACAACAAGTCCGACAAAGCCAATTGTTCCAGACACTGCAACCGCCGTTCCTGTTAGCATCGAGCCGCCGATTAAAATCATCATTTTTCGTTTTTTCACATCTACACCTAAATGCTTTGCACGCTCTTCTCCAAACAGCATCGCATTTAACTCTCTTCTGTTCAACCACAATAAAAACGTACCAATAATAACAAAAGGTAAAGCCATTTGAACATAGCTCCAGCCTCGCATCGATACACTTCCAAGCAACCAGCTAATAATTTGACGAAGCTCTTCTCCAGTAAGTGCAATCATCAACGAAATGACAGAGCCTAAAAACGAACTGAAAATAATACCCGTCAAAATAATCGTTTCCATTTTCATCGCACGATCCACTAATTTTGCAAAAGTAATTACGAGAAACATTGTCACTAATGCACCGATCATACTGAAAACAGGTAGCGTATATATCCCTAAAAAAGGTACTGAAATACCGAAAAAGAGCGTAGTCACGGCGCCAACTGAGGCACCGGACGACACTCCTAACGTATAAGGATCGGCAAGTGGGTTTTTAAGCAATGCTTGAAATGCTGCACCTGCAATGGCTAGCGATGCACCAACTAGCCCTGCAAGTACCACCCGTGGCATACGAATTTGCCACAAGATATTCGTAGCAATTGCATCCGCTTCCGTATTCCAAAATGTGCTGATCGGTACCTTTACGGATCCGACCGATACACCTAGCCATATTGCGACAATAAGTGCCGCAATCGACAAGATGTAGCCGATCATGGCTTTACTCACCAAATACCTCAGGATAAATTGCTTTCGCTACTTCTTCTAATCCTTCAGCAAGACGTGGACCTGTACGGCTTGTTAAGTTTTCATCTACTTGTATAACTGCATTGTTTTTCACAGCTGTAATCGTATCAAATGCTGGACGTGCTTTTACGCTATCCACAATTCCAGGCACATAACTATACATAACAATAATGACTTCTGGGTTGCGGCTAACAATTTCTTCTGGAGAAATTTCAAACCAGCCTTCTTGGTCTGCTGCAATATTTTCAGCATTCACCATATCTAAAATTTCTTGCATGAATGTTCCATTACCAGGTGTATAAATTTGAGGAACATCAGATGTTTCAACGAAAACTGTTTTTTTCGTTTCTACTTTCGCTACTTTCGCTTTTACATCTTCTACTTTTGCTTTCATATCTTCAACAATTTTTTGTGCTTCTGCTAATTTCCCAGTTGCACGACCAACTTGCTCAATAGTTGTGTATGTTTCATTAAAATCGATTGCATTTTTCACAACAAAAACTTTCACACCTGCATCACGAATTTGTTGTAATCCTGCTTCACCCATTCCAAGGCCAGACTCATGTGCAAATACAATATCAGGATTCATCCCAACGATTTTTTCTACATTAAATTCCATTCCACCGATTTTCTCTTTTTCAAGTGCTTCAGCAGGATAGTTATCGTAATCATTTACTCCAACAATTTCATTATTTAATCCAAGCGCAAACAAAATTTCTGTATTACTTGGCATCATGGACACGATTGTTTTTGGAGCTTCTTCTAAAGTAATGTCATTACCAACTGCATCTTTAAGTGTTATAGGAAATGCTGCTTCTACTTGCTCTGTTTGTTGCTCTGCTGTTTGATCTGTCTCAACAGGTTTAGTTTCTTCTTTTGTACCGCATCCTGCTAGTAATAATACCGCTAATAGGGATGCTAATCCTAATTGCCAAATCTTCTTCATGTCTTTTTCCTCCAATTTTCTGCAAATAAAAATCCCTCGTCCTAGTGAACGAGAGATAGAATAGGTATAAATCTGCTAGGTATTTCTTAGACGCCAAGCTGACTCACACACAACCTATCCTCGTAGGTACTTAAGTGTACACGCATAAAGGCAGGTTTTCTGACTTGTGATAGGGTATATCACTTACAGTGGCGGGACCGTGCTGGAATCGAACCAGCTTCCCTTTTAACTTACTCGTTTATTAGTAAGCACCTTTATGTTTTAAATATTCGTAATAATAATGCATCGACTTTATTATACATGAAAAGATTTGGTTGTCGATATGGAGTTTCGTATTTTAATAGTTGCTGTAAAACCCTTGACCTGTTTTTCGTCCGTAATGTCCTGCACGCACAAGTTTTTTCAACAATGGCGGAATACGATATTTCGAATCGCCAGTTTCGTTCAGAAGTGTTTCTTGCACATAAAGTAACGTGTCCAAGCCAATCATATCCGCTAGTTTTAGTGGCCCAATTGGTTGATTTGTACCCAACACCATTCCTTTGTCGATATCTTCCGCAGTTGCAATTCCTTCGCTTAATACAAATATTGCTTCACTAATCATCGGAACGAGAATTCGATTCACAACAAATAACGGTGCATCCGTAACAATTATACTTTCTTTCCCGATTTGAGCCGTTAATTTTTGCACAAAAGTGATTGTTTCATCCGAAGTTCCTTCTCCACGAATCACTTCAACTAGCTTCATCACTGGTACTGGATTAAAAAAATGCATACCGCATACACGAGCTGGACGCTTTGTCACAGCTCCAAGTTCCGTTACAGATAAACTAGAAGTATTTGTTGCAAAAATTGTTTTCTGCTCACAAATTTCATCCAGCTCGCTGAAAATAGCCTTCTTCATTTCCATATTTTCAATGATTGCTTCTACAATTAAATCGGCGTCTGTAAGTACATTCTTATCCGTAGTAAACTGTATGCATTCTAATATTTCACTACCATTACTATCGCTTTCCTGCTTTTTTAACACTCTTTCTATATTAATAGAAATGACTTCACGAGCTCTCGCAAGTGCATCTTCATTGAGATCATTGATAATTACTTCATGCCCTGCCATTGCAAATATTTGTGCAATGCCATTTCCCATAATTCCTGAGCCTATAACCCCTACTTTCATCACTTTTCACTCATTTCATTTTCAATTACTACCGCAATTCCTTGTCCACCACCGATACATAAACTTGCTACAGCATATTTACCATTGCGGCGCTTTAATTCATAAGCAGCTGATAATAAAATCCTTGCACCGCTCGCTCCAACCGGATGCCCTAGCGCAATAGCACCGCCATTGACATTTGTTTTTGAACGACTTAGCCCAAGTTCTTTTTCAACTGCTAAAAATTGAGCGGAAAACGCTTCATTCACTTCTATTACATCCATATCATTTATAGAAAGATTAGCTCTTTCTAACGCTTGCTTTATTGCCGGAACCGGTCCAATGCCCATGATAGTTGGGTCAACTCCAACTACTCCCCAAGAAATAACGCGTGCTAATGGTTTTAGTCCATGATTTTGCACTGCATTATCGCTTGCGATGATAATAGATGCCGCGCCATCGTTAATCCCCGAGGCATTACCAGCAGTTACTGTTCCATCTTGTTTAAATGCAGGACGAAGCTTCGCCATTCCTTCCGCGTTTACATCAGATTTAATATGTTCGTCTTTATCTATCATCACTGTGCCATTTCTTGTTTTTACTTCAATGGGCACAATTTCTTCAGCAAATATGCCGTTTTGCTGGGCTATTGTAGCTCTCTGATTTGATTCAATTGCAAATGCATCTTGTTCTTCTCTTGATATCGAGTATTGCTCGGATAACTTTTCTGCCGTTAGCCCCATGCCGCTTCCTGTATACTGATCTGTCAATGTTGCTTGGAGCATGTCTTGAAATTTCAGTTCACCCATTTTAGCTCCACCAAATCGTTGCTCAAAGTTAGAATACGGTGATTGCGACATATTTTCTGCACCACCAGCTAAAATGATATCTGCTTCGCCCAGTAGTATATGCTGAGCTCCTGATACAATAGCTTGCATACCAGATCCACATAACCTATTCAACGTTAAGGCAGGAACTTCTTGTGGGACTCCTGCCTGAAGACCTATGTGACGTGCAAGATAAGATGCATTCTTTCCAGTATGAATGACATTACCGTAAATGACATGATCTACTTGATTTGGTTGGACATTGGAACGTTTCATCGCTTCAATAGCTGTCGCTGCTCCTAGTTCAGTTGCACCCACGCTTGCAAATGAACCTCCAAATGCTGTGAATGCTGTTCTTGCTCCATCAATAATATATACGTTACTCATAATCCCACTTCTCCTTCTACATCCTATTTCGACGCTAATGTATGCTTCAACACCTTACCAGAAGCATTCCTTGGTAATTCATCCATGAATTCTACTTCCATTGGTACTTTATATTTCGCTAATTGTGTTGCACAATATTCCTTCACTTGCTCTTCCGTAATCGTTTTTCCTACTTTCGTAACTGCGAAAGCTTTTGGTACTTCCCCATATACTTGGTGAGGTACTCCGATAACTGCTGCTTCTAGTAGTTCGGGAATTTGATATAACACCTCTTCCACTTCAACTGGATAAACATTTTCTCCACCTCGAATGATCATATCTTTTTTACGATCTACAATATAAAGAAGTCCATCCTCGTCGAATCTTCCTAAGTCTCCCGAATATAACCAACCGTCTTTAATCGCTCGATCTGTCTCTTCTTGGTTGCTTAAATAGCCTTTCATTACTTGTGGGCCTTTCACTACAATTTCTCCAACATAACCTACAGGGAGCGGTTGTCCAAATTCATCTACTATTCGGATTTCCGTTTGAGGTAGTGGTTCACCAACCGAACCAATCTTTTCAAGTGCAAGATGGTCTTTTAGTGAAGAGGCAGCAGGTGCATTTTCCGTTTGACCATATAAGTTTTGTACCTTTATATTTGGAAATGTTTCTTTCAATTTCTTCAAAATTTCATATGGCATTGGTGCCGCTCCATAACCGAACAAACGAAGTGTTGGAAGTTTAATGTCCTGTATATGAGGAAAATTTAACATAATCGTATACATCGCTGGAACTCCAAAGAACATTGTCGGCTCTTCCTCTTGCAATAAAGTTAGCGTTTTATCAGTAGAGAATGCTTCCTCAATAATAAATGAGCCACCTTTATACGTTACTGGAACAATGAATACATGCGCTGCTGCACAATGGAATAATGGAGTGGAGACAAGCATCCGATCATTTTCCGTAATATCCATTACCTCTGACCAGATTTCTCCAGCAGCAACTATATTTTTATTCGTCAACATTACCCCTTTAGGCTTTCCGGTTGTTCCAGATGTGTACATAATAACTGAAGTATCATCTGCACTTAATTGCACAGAAGTAAATTCAAGAGATTCGTCTTCCATGATCTTTCCGATATGATCCTCTCCGCCAATTGTTAACTTTTCAAGAAAGATGTGCTTCGTCTCGTTAATCACATTTTCAATACGCACATCATACACAATCGTCTTTGCTTCCGAATGTTTGAAAATGTATTCGACCTCAGGAGCAGCTAGTTTAGTATTAATTGGCATAACGGAGAATCCTCCTAATTGAATACCAAAATAACAAACTAAGAATATATCAGTGTTTAATGAATAAAGAGCAATTATATCCTCTTTTTCATATCCTTTAGATTGAAAGTATGCAGCAACTCTTTTGGCTTTTTCGTAAAACTCACTGTACGTCCACTCCCTTCCGTTATAAGATGTAAAAACTTTACCCGGTTGACTTTTAGAATAGTTACCTAATATTTCTGGAATAAACATTTCCCACTCTCCTTTATTTCAATAGTTTTATAATATAATCTGCAAAATATTGCTCTAGTTCTTCTTTGGTCATTCTTCCAGTTGGCTTATACCATTGTTGAATCCAGTTCATCGCGCCGAGTACTATCATTCTCACAATAATCGGCTCTTTTGCATGAAATTCCCCAGTGGCAATTCCTTTTTCAATTACATTATCAAATAAACTAGAATAATGTTTTCGCAGTTTTAACACTGGCTCTATTTGTTCTTCGTTAAACATTTGTCTTGGTTCTATAATTAAGTTGAATGTTTCTTTTTCCTCAATCGCATAATTTATATGTGTCACTACCATTTTTCGAAGGATTTCCTCCGCCGTTCCTTCTTCGTTCAAGTTTACTTCTAGCTCTTTCGTTGCTTGAGAAAGAACAAGATTATGACACTGATACATTAAATCGCCTTTATTTTTGAAGTAGTAATATAAAGAACCTTTTGTCATCAATAACTCTGCGGCTATTTCTTCCATCGTTGCACCGTCATAACCCTTTCGATTAACAATAGTAATTGCAGACAATAAGATTTCTTCCTTCTTCTTCAGTATCTTTTTCTCAGAGAGCTTCATTTCTCATCCCCCTACGAGAGTATTTGTTTTGCGATAATCCCTTTCATGATTTCAGTCGTCCCAGCATAAATGGACGTCACGGCAATATCGCGATATCTACGAGCAATTTCATATTCCTCCATATAACCATAGCCACCATGGAGCTGAACGCATTCTGCCGCTACTCTTTTGGCCATTTCACTAATCCACCATTTAGCCATTGAAACTTCCTTCACAATGTCTTCCCCTTGAAGGTGCTTTTCAGTTAGCGTATTTACATATGTTCGTCCCAAGTCAATTTCTGTCGCCATTTCAGCAAGTTTAAATTGTGTATTTTGGAAATCAGCAATTCTACTACCAAAAGCTTTACGACCTTTCACATACTCAATTGTGATTCTAAGCATTTCTTCTGCTTCCACTTGTACTTGAAGTGCTACGACAAGACGTTCTTGCTGTAACTTTTCCATTAGATAATAAAACCCTTTACCTTCTTCACCAAGCAGATTTTCAATAGGAACTTTTGCATCTTCAAAAATTAGTTCCGCTGTATCACCCGAATGCATGCCGATTTTATTTAACTTCTTCCCGCGTTTGAACCCCGATGTCCCATTTTCAACTACTAGTAAACTAATACCTCGATAGGCAGGTTCTACCTTAGAATCTGTTTTACAAACTACAACTACATAGTCTGCATGTAGGCCATTTGTGATAAACGTCTTCTCACCGTTTAAAATATAGTGATTTCCTTCTTTACGGGCAGTTGTTTTTATGCCTGCCAAGTCAGATCCAGCACCGGGTTCAGTCATTGCTATAGCTGATATAAATTCACCAGTGATGCTCTTCGGTAACCACTTTTGTTTTTGCTCTTCAGTTCCATACGCCGAAATGTAAGGGCTTACAATATCCGAGTGCAAACAGATTCCACTAGCTAAACCAACTCCTACTCTCTCCAATTCTTCTGTCAGAATCATAGAATAAGAGAAATCAAGTCCTAATCCTCCATATTGTTCATCCACCCATGGAAGCAAAAAGCCATTTTCACCCAACTTCAACCAAAAATCACGCGGGATTTCACGTTCCTGTTCCCACTTTTCATAGTAAGGATACGCTTCCTTATCAAGCATTTTTCGAAGTGCTTCTCGAAACATATCATGCTCTTCTGTTAAAAATGATGCCTTCACATATATTCCTCCATTTATTAAACACCACTAAATTGCCTGTAAATTCCGAACTTTAAGTTATTTTAACAATGCATTTTCTTAATTGCAATACTTTTTTGAACAACGTTCAATTTTTTAATCTATGTTCAAATTTTTATTTTTATACTCAATTTGAAGTGTGAAAATATCGTTTTTCCAACTAATTAAGATTTCCAACAAAAAAACACTCCGACCGAAGTCGAAGTGTTGGACATGTAATATTACATTTTTTCCGGAGCAGCTACACCTAGTAAACGAAGTGCGTTTGCGATTGTTTGGCGTGCTGCCGTTACTAGTGCTAGACGAGCTTCTGATTGCGCTACGTTTTCTGCATCGAGTACTTTATCCGCATTGTAGAAACTGTGGAAAGTTGCAGCTAGTTCTTGAATATACGTTGCTACACGGTGAGGTGCGCGAAGTTTTGCAGCGTCTGCTACAACTTGTGGGAAGTCACCGATTTTTTTCAATAAATCTAACTCTTTTTCGCTTTGTAATAATTCAAGTGAGTTTGTAGAAATGCTCATATTTTGCGTTTCAGCTGCCCGTAGAATCGAGCAAATACGTGCATGTGCATATTGTGCATAATACACTGGGTTTTCATTCGACTGAGAAACAGCTAGGTCTAGGTCAAAGTCCATATGTGCATCGCCTGAACGCATACCGAAGAAATAACGAACTGCGTCTAGTCCAACTTCTTCTACTAGTTCACGCATTGTTACAGCTTTTCCTGTACGCTTACTCATCTTCATTTTTTCGCCGTCTTTATACAACTGTACCATTTGAATAATCGATACTTCTAACTTTTCACGCTTGTATCCAAGCGCTTCAATAGCTGCTTTCATACGCGGAATATATCCGTGGTGATCTGCTCCCCAAATATTAATAAGCTGATCAAAGCCACGCTCTAATTTATCTTCATGATACGCAATATCTGGCAATAAATAAGTGAAAGATCCATCGCCTTTGATCAATACACGGTCTTTATCATCGCCAAAAGTAGTAGAACGGAACCAAGTTGCTCCACCTTCTTCAAAAATATGACCATTCGCGCGTAATTTATCTAATGCTACTTCGATTTTTCCTGCTTCGTATAAAGAAGTTTCAGAATACCAGTTATCAAAGCCAACACGGAAATCAGCTAAATCTTTTTGTAATTTAGCAAGTTCCACTTTTAGTCCATGTGCACGGAATTCCTTAAAGCGTTCGTCGTCTGACATATGAACAAATTTATCGCCATTGTCTTTTACAAGAGCTGCTGCGATATCAATAATGTCTTGACCACGATATCCGTCTTCCGGCATTTCTTTTTCTAGCCCTAATGCTTCGAAGTATCTTACTTCAATAGATACCGCTAGATTGTGGATTTGGTTTCCTGCGTCGTTAATATAATATTCACGAGCTACATCGTATCCTGCAAAATCCAATACATTACTTAATGAATCTCCTACAGATGCACCACGAGCATGCCCTAAATGTAAGTCGCCAGTTGGGTTTGCAGAAACAAATTCCACTTGCACTTTTTCTCCTGCACCTGAAGTAGTACGTCCATATTTTTCAACTTCAGTAAGAACAGCTTTTACTACTTCTTGTAAATAATCTTTACGAACAGAAATGTTCATAAATCCTGGACCAGCAATATCGATTTTCTCCATCATTGTGCCTGTCATATCTAAATTCTCCACAATCGCTTCTGCTACTTGACGTGGATTTTTTTTAGCAAGCTTTGTAAGCTGCATTGCAATATTCGTTGCATAATCACCATTTGCTTTGTCTTTTGGTGTTTCTAAGTGGATCGCAGGAATTTGATCTGCTTCTACCAATTCCGCTTTCATAATTGCTGCTTGCAATGCTTCTTTAATCGATTGTTGTACTTTTTCTACTGCATTCATTCAATTCGCCTCCGTGTAAATTAGTTCTAATGTATATGTACCAGCAACTTCTTCATTTACTAAAAGTTCGTATTCCACTTGAAAATGTCCATTTGTAAAATCGAGCTTTTTCGTATTCGTTATAATCATTAATGTACCGTATTCTGTATCATAGCTTCCATTTTGAAGCTCTCCTATTTGAAACGGTAAGCGCATTTTTACTCCGCCGCTTCGCATGATTAAAGCTGATTCTTTATGGAGCTTCACAGTTGTTTTAACAGCTTTTTCATTTTGTATTTCTTCATAAACTAAATAGGGCTGTGCTCCTTTTATTGTGAGCTCCCCTACTGTTTGAACATCGAATTTTTCTTCTGCCACATTCGGGTGACGAATCGTTGATAATAAACGAACATTCACTGTTTTTTTTATTAGTTGAGACATTGCTTTCATCCTTTAGAGCATTTTTTACTATAACCTTCTCATTTTACATCAAAAAAAACGCAATGTCCAAATAGGATCATTACGTTTTTATCGTTTGTTATTTCACCCAGCCAAGTAACATCTCTCGAATTAACTTCGATGCCGTGTTCGCTGTTTGTTCAGAAGAATCATAAATTGGTGCAACTTCTACTAAATCAAAGCCGACTACATTTACTCCCGAATTCGCAATTGCATGGATAGAAGCAAGTAATTCGCGGCTTGTAATTCCACCGCAATCTACTGTTCCTGTTCCAGGCGCATGAGCAGGGTCTAATACATCTATATCAATCGTGACATAAACTGGACGACCCGCAAGTGTTGGAAGTACTTCTTTCAAAGGCTCCAATACTTCAAATTTTGAAATATGCATACCATTTTCTTTTGCCCAGTCAAATTCTTCTTTCATTCCAGAACGAATGCCAAAAGAATAAACATTTTTCGGACCGATATGCTCCGCAATTTTACGAATTGGCGTCGAATGCGAAAGTGGCTCGCCCTCATACTCTACACGTAAATCCGTATGTGCATCCATATGAATAATAGCTAGATCAGCATACTTCTCCGACACTGTTTTCATCACTGGCCACGACACTAAATGCTCACCGCCCATGCCGACAGGAATTTTCCCATCTTGCATCAGTTGACGAATAAAATCTGCAATTAGCTCGATACTTTTTGCTGCATTTCCAAATGGAAGTGGTATATCTCCTGCATCAAAATAATTCACATCGTCCAGTTCACGATCTAAATACGGGCTATATTCCTCTAAACCAATCGATACTTCACGAATACGCTGGGGACCAAAACGTGAGCCTGGACGATAGCTTACCGTCCAGTCCATTGGCATCCCATAAATTACTGCTTGCGCTTCTTCGTAATTTTGCTTGCTTTTAATAAATACATTTCCTGAATAAGCTTCATCAAATCGCATGGACTTACTCACCTGCTAAATCTTTCACGAATTTTGGTAACACGAAAGCTGCACTATGTAGCTCTTTCGTGTAGTATTTCGTGTCAATTTCATGGAAATGCTCGTCCGGCACTTGAAGTGGGTCGTATTTTTTCGAACCAATTGTGAAGCACCAAAGTCCACTTGGGTATGTTGGAATATTTGCCAAATACATATTTGTAATTGGGAATATTTCCTTTACATCCTTTTGAACTTGTTTGATCAAATCAGCTTTAAACCAAGGATTGTCCGACTGTGCAACGAATAATCCATCTTCTTTTAATGCTCTTGAAATACCCGCATAGAAACCTTTTGTAAACAAGTTTACTGCTGGTCCAACTGGTTCTGTAGAATCTACCATGATCACATCGTACTCGTTTTCCGACTCTGCGATATGCATGAAACCGTCTCCCACTTTTACTTCCACGCGTGGGTTTTCTAACTCACATGCAATTTCTGGTAAATATATTTTCGAAAACTCAATAACTTTTCCATCTATATCAACAAGCGTTGCTTTTTTCACTTTTGGATGCTTCATAATCTCACGAATTACTCCACCATCTCCGCCTCCAACAACTAAAACATTTTCAGGATTTGGATGTGTAAATAAAGGTACATGTGCAACCATTTCATGGTACACAAACTCATCTCTTTGTGATGTCATAACCATGCCATCTAAAAATAGCATATTTCCCCATTCTGCTGTCTCTGCCATTTCTAACAGTTGAAAATCCGTTTGCTCCGTATGAAGTGTACGATTCACCTTCATTGTGATGCCAAAATTCTCGGTTTGCTTTTCTGTAAACCAAAATCCAGCCATTCATCTATCTCCCTTAGCTATGTAATTTGTATTTAACTTTCGAAAAAGAAATACAAAGAAAGTATAGAGGTTTTTCACAAAAGTGCAATAGTTTTTTCAATTCCGGTTTAATTTGAATCTATTGTTCTCATACTAATGAAAATACCTTAAAGAACGGAGTAGATTTTTATGCGTCGCGTACAGTACAGAAAAAAAGCAGTTCGAACAAAACGCATGAAAAGATTTTTTCTACTAACTATTGCTGCTTCTTGCGCTTTACTAGGCGCTTTTATTACACTTCGGGTCTATGCACAAATCGTTGGTGCACCGATTATTCAAGTGCCGATTTCCTCCGTTTTCTTAGACAATCAAGGGAATGTTATCGGGGATCGATTTGAGGATCAGCGCAGATATTGGGTGTCACTGGACAAAATTTCACCGTTCGTTGTAGACGCTGTCATTGCTGTAGAGGATCAAGAATTTTATGAGCATCACGGATTTGATTATTCTCGAATTGCTTCTGCTCTTTTGAAAGATGTGAAAGCGGGTAAAAAAGTAGAGGGTGCTAGTACGATTACGCAACAATATGCACGAAATTTATTTTTAACACATGAAAAAACATGGACTCGTAAGATTAACGAAGCATTATACGCTTACCGTTTAGAAATATTTTATGAAAAAGATGACTTGTTAGAAGGCTATTTAAATACGGTTTATTTTGGGCATGGCATGTATGGAATTGAGGCAGCAAGTAGGTTTTATTTCGGGAAAAGTGCAAATTCCTTAACGCTAGCGGAATCTGCCCTCATAATGGGCGTTCCAAAAGGACCAACCCACTACTCTCCAGTTGTAAATGAAGAAAAAGCCGTAGCCCGACAGCAGCTCATTTTAAAACTAATGAAAGCCCAACAGTTTATAACAGAGGAACAGCAAACGGCGGCTTTAGGAGAAAATTTTGTATTAAAAGCAAAAGATTCAGCTGTTACTAGGAAAACAGCCCCATACTTTTTAGAGGAAGTATGGAAGGAAGCAACAGAAATCGTTGCCAAAAAAGGGCATCGAATTGAAGAAGGTGGCTGGACGATTGAAACTACTTTAAACAGGCAGCATCAGCTAGCAGCAGAAGAAGTTATGAAAAAGTGGATGCCAGAAGGTGAGCTGCAAATAGGTTTTATTAGCATGGAGCCGAAAACCGGATATGTCACCGCGATGATTGGGGGGCGTAATTTTGCAGAAAGTCCATTTAATCGTGTGACACAAGCAAAAAGACAGCCCGGTTCCACGATCAAACCACTTTTGTATGCGGCAGCACTAGAAAATGGCTTCTCTCCTTTGACCTATATGAAGAGTGAACGAACTATTTTTACTTATGACAATGGGCGCAGGGAATATGAACCGAAAAATGTAAACGGTGAATTTGCAGAGCATCCAATATCTCTCGCACAGGCTCTTGCTATTTCAGATAATATTTACGCCGTGAAAACACTCGAGCATATCGGCTATAAGCCATTCGAACAAGTGCTAGCTCGTTTTCATGTGGACTTAAAGTTGAAAGATACTCCTGCAACAGCACTTGGCACATCGGAAGTTTCCCTTTTCGATATGACGAAATCGTATAATGCTATTTCTGCGCAAGGAATTCAAAAGGAGCCGACGTATATCACTAAAATTATAGATAATGAAGGCAACACACTTTACGATATTGAAAAAGAAAAATTAAAAGAAAACAAAGTACTTATTCAACAGGATGCATTTTTGTTAACTCATTTACTAACTGGCATGTTCGATCCAATTTTTAATGACTACACACCGGCAACTGGTATTAGTATTCGTTCTAAACAAACTCGTCCGTATGCAGCAAAGTCAGGAACGACTATTTCTGACCAATATTTAATCGGTTTTTCTCCGCAATTGACTGCGGGTGTTTGGAATGGATTTGATCAAGGAAAGCAAGTAAGTGATGCGGAAGCAAAGCAAGTAACGAAGCAAGTATGGATTGAATTTATGGAAAAGGCACATCAAGGATTACCAGTGGAGCCGTTCATTCCACCATCGGGAGTTCGTGGGGTCATTGTTGATATCGAAACAGGAGGAATTGCAACATCCGCTTGTAAAAAGCAAAGACTCGTCTATTTAAAGGAAAAAGACGTGCCAACTAAATTATGTACAGATCCTAAGTTGAAGCAGCAAACATTCGAGCCAAATGGTTCGGAAGACGATCTTAACCCATGGTCCCTCTTCCCATTTTCTTTCTTTGATAATGAATAACTAAAATTAAAAAAGCCTTCTACTACCTGAAAAGGTCGTAAAAGGCTTTTTTCTTAATGAAACGATTTAGCAACATAACAGCAGTCATTGGATATGGGTTTTCACAAATTCCACATATAAATTGCCGACCATTACACTAAGTGTCCTAGCATTACTCTGAAGTAAGCTTTAAGTAAATTGTACTTTCTTTTCGCATTTAATTCAACCTAATAAAGTAACTATAAATAAATGTCGCTATTTAGCAACAAATTTCCAAATATTACACAGTTAAATCTTCCTGTAATTTCGCTTCGCTTCTATCCCACATTTCTTGATTATGTGATTGTAAGAAATCACGTAGAATATCTTTAGATGGATTATCCATGAAATCAACCATGATATGGCGTTTCATTGATTTATCCATGCGGTTTACATGATCTGCTAAAATTTTATACCCTCGACGCTTTTCTCGGTTTACAACCATTTCACAAGCTGTAACGCCTGCATAATAGGGACCTTCTTGCCTATGATCAATTGTCACCCATACTAGCCAGTAGCGCTTACCACCTTCCGAATCTTCTCGGTTAGTTGTAAATTTAACGCCCCGTTCTGTGTCACTTCTCGCATGCATCGCACCGATTTCTACTCTTGCGACGCCTTCTTCTATATCAACTATGACTGGTGATATGTTCTCAAGTGAGAGAGAACCAATACCAAATCCCTTATGTCCATCGGTCGGATCATTTTTTATAATCGTGAAGCCAATTTTTTGTTTTGGTTTTTCTTCATTTGTCATTCGAAAGTTCCCTCCGTTCTGTTATCATATCTAGTATACAGAAAATTTCACTAAAGGAGGAAATGATATGCCATATGTAACAGTAAAAATGCTTGAAGGTCGTACAGAAGAACAGAAAAGGGCATTAGTAGAAAAAGTAACTGCTGTAGTTTCTGAAACAGTTAATGCTCCTGTTGAAAATGTAGTTGTGTTTATTGAAGAAATGCCCAAAAATCATTATGCAGTAGCTGGAAAACTTTTTAGCGATAAATAAGTATTCATGTATAAAGAGTGTTGCAAGAGGTTCTGCCGCTTACAACACTCTTTGTAGTTTTTAGAAAGTGAAACTTCTGTAACTTGTAGAGATTGTCCAATTCCTTTTAATCAATCTACCCTAAGAAAAAAACGTTATTTTCCTCTCCAGTTTGACGAGGAAAACAACGTTTTTAATGAATAGCTCGTTGATTCATAAGATTCATTACAAAAATATACGCCTCGTCGATTTCTACCTCGCTGAAATTCAGCTTCCCTTTTACGACATGAAGCTTTTCGACTTGTTCTTCTTTTGGCAAATGCTCAAAATATAACAAAGTCGACACTAACTCTAAAAAACGAGAGCTTTTTTCCTTCATTAGGTTAATGCACGTAAATAATGCCGGACTCGCCTCTTCTAATTGGGCCATTTGCACAAAATGATCGCCTGCGTCCGTCGCTTGGTATTTATATTGCACATAGGAGCCTTTATCTTGTCTTTCCTCTTGTAAAAATCCCATATTGCAAAGTTCTTCTACTCGCAATGTTAACTCTTCTGAATACGGACCATACATATGGAACTCATATTTTTCTTTGTAGGCATACTGTAGTTTTTTTGCGATATAAACCATTTTTTGTAGTTTTTTTCTTCCGGTAATCCCGTCAGCTGCTCCGATAAATTGAACAATTTTTGCATGTTCTATTACTTGCAATTCAAACCCACCTTTACTTTAACAGTTCTAATATTTGCTTCTTCAATGCCTTTTTCTTTCCATCTGCAGTTAAGAAATCTTCTGGAAAATAAAGCTTATGGTCCGTCCGACGTTTACCAGTTATCGCTTCTACTACATTCGATTCACGAGACAACTCTCGAATTTCTCCCGAAGGCATTAATAAATGAATTGGAATACGTTCTCCCTCTTCGCCAGGACGATAAAAATCATATGGCAAATCTGATGACGAATCAAACACCAAATAATACGCTGGATCAATTCCTGCTTTTTTAAATAGCTGCTCCAGCTCTTTCATTTTCACATAGTCCTTCGCAAGATCAAATTCAATATACTGAAACAACTTCCGATTAACAAAACGATCACATAAATCTGCTAAAATAGCATCTTTCTCGGACATCCAAATTTGGAAGTATGTCAATAAAACACCTTCATCAAGCGCCAAATAATCTTTCAATGTAAAGGTTCCATCAAAAAAACCTTTAAAGTGATTAGGCTGTTGCTCAAAATGATAACCGGTTTCACTTAGCACTTTTGCACGATGTAATATTTTCGTTAAAATAACTTCCGCACTTCGAGAAACTGGATGAAAATACACTTGCCAATACATTTGGTATCGACTCATGATGTAATCCTCGACAGCATGCATTCCACTCGATTTAATAACGACTTGATCTTCTCTAGGTCGCATCACACGTAAAATTCGTTCCATATCAAAATGACCGTAGCTTACACCTGTAAAATAAGCATCACGCTGTAAATAATCCATGCGATCCGCATCGATTTGACTTGATATTAAACTAACTACTTGTTTATTGGAATATGTTTTTGCAATAACATCCGCTACTTTTTGTGGAAAATCATCACTCACTCGTTTTAAAATCTCATTTACTTCCGTATCTTCGAGTAATATTTTTCGCGTAAACTCTTCATGATCTAAGTTGAAAACATTTTCAAAGGCATGAGAAAATGGACCATGTCCTAAATCATGTAATAGAGCAGCACATAATACAACGAGTCTTTCAGAGGCGTCCCATTCTGGTCTTCCTTCAAACACATCATCTACAATTCGACGAACGATTTCATATACACCGAGTGAATGGTGGAAACGACTATGTTCTGCACCATGAAAAACTAGATAAGTAGTACCAAGCTGTTTAATGCGGCGCAATCGTTGAAATTCCTTTGAGCCAATAACGTCCCATATGACTTGATCTCGTACATGAATATATCTATGAACAGGATCTTTAAACACTTTTTCTTCTGCTAGCTTTTGTGTTGCATAACTCATCTATCTATCCACCCCCACAATTAACTTCATTATAAAGAAAAAAGCCGCTCTTTGAAAGGCGGCATACATTTTGTTTAGTCTTCTAGTTTAGCGCGTACTTTTTCCATTAATTCGTCTTCAGTTAACGCTGCAACTGGACGATTATTAATAAATGCGAAGGTTTTTTTCCGACCAGGCCCGCAATATGATTGACATTCTTGTACTTCAATTTCAGCTTCTGGATCAATTGCCTGTAGCTTCGGAATTAATGTTTTCAGATTCACGGCCAGACACTCATCACAAACTCGAAAATGGTTTGCCATCAGTAAACAACCCCTTTCCTGAATTATATTAATCATTATAGTCTACAGGTCATTGTATCTTAAAGTTTATATTGCTATCAAGTGTCTTTTCAGTGAATAAAAGAGCGATATGTTGTCCATCATGTTAATAGAACAACGAAACTATGAACATGGTAGGAGGAAAAATATGGTTAAGATTAGACAAGATGCGTGGATGCACGAAAATGACGCGATGCTAGCAGAAATGGTATTGCGCCATGTACGTGAAGGTAGCACACAATTAAATGCATTTGAAGAAGCTGGTGATGAACTAAATAGAACTGCAGCAGCATGTGGTTTTAGATGGAATGCAGTCGTTCGTCATCAATATGAAACTGAATTAAAAGAAGCAAAAAAAGAGCGAAAAGAAAAGCTTCGTATTTTAGGAAAAGATTACCGTAGACGTGGAAACGGAATTTATTTAGCGAAGCCACAAGAAAACGGTGAACGTGTGGCATCTGTACCGGTTTCCGCTTTATCAATCGACATTATTATTGCATATCTCGTTCGACTGCAACATAGTGACTCCGATGTTACAAGATATCGACATTTAGCATCCATTTCAACGGAAAAAATTCGGACATTAGAAAGTGAATTGGCTAAATTGGAGAAAGAAAATATCGCGATTAAACAGGACTACGAACAATTCGTACAAATTATGAACCGTGCAAGAAGACTCGTAACACTAGATGACGAAAGCACACCAACAATGCCAATTTTCCAAATGGAGAAAAACGGAAACCTAGTATCAAAAGAACCACCAACCGTGTAACTACGATTGGTGGTTTTTCCATTTTTATTACTTCTCTAGCATTTTTTTATTTCTATCTAGTACACGCTGCATGTAAAACTGATAGAGTTCCATTTCATCCATCGTGACAGATTGAGAAACTACTTGTGAAGTGAGATGTTGCAACACTTGTTGCAAACGAATGACGATATCTTCCACAGTAAAAGTTGTACCAAGCAGCTCATTTAATGATGCCATCACCTCGGGGTTTATTACCGGATAACTAAACTTAGTTTCCTCCCCTTGCACACCAGTTTCATAAAATTGGCGGATCAATTCAGCACGCGCACTGCCACTACCTTCTATGCATAAATACACTTGCACAGCGATTCCTTGGCGCAGCCTTCTTTGAGAAATACCCGCAAATTTCTTCCCACCAATACTCAAATCATACGAACCTGGACAATAAGAACCTACAATTTCATAAGCTTCTATTTTCCCTTCCGCTTCTGGCAATAAAAGACGAACAAACTCAACCATCACATCGTATCCAGTAGATATATCAATCGCTTGCTGCATCTCCGATAAAACAATGGAAATATTCAACACGCCTTCATCTAAAACAACAGCAAGTCCTCCCGAATTTCGGACGATAGGCGAATAGCCTTGTGTGCGCAAAAAGGTTTGTGCATCATCCACAAATGGAAGACGATGGTCTTGTATTCCTAATACAACCGTGTTGCTATGCACCCATGTCCGAATAGTTGCAGGAGACATACCTTGTCCAACTAAATGACAAAGTAAATCATCTGCCGCAAAGGACTCTAGAGCTGACCTACTTTTACCACTTAATGATTGGTCCCAAAATCGCCAGCTTTCTTGCTGTAATAACGTATCTATTTGTCCCATTTAAAAGCTCCTTACTCTAATGCTTGCGCTGCTGTTATGTAAGCTAATTTATATACATCTTCTGCGGAACAGCCTCGCGACAAATCGTTTACTGGTGCATTTAATCCTTGCAAAATAGGCCCGATTGCTTCAAACCCACCAAGACGTTCTGTAATTTTATAGCCAATATTTCCTGCTTCTAGTGACGGAAATACAAATACATTCGCATCCCCTTGCACGATAGCTCCTGGTGCTTTTTTAGCTGCAATCGCCGGAACGATACTCGCATCAAATTGCAATTCTCCTTCAATTATCATATCCGGTGCCATTTGCTTTGCAAGCTCTGTTGCTTTTACTACTTTTTCTGTTTCGTCTGATTTAGCCGATCCTTTTGTGGAAAATGAAAGCATAGCCACTTTTGGATTTATTCCAAAAGATGCAGCTGTTTTAGCACTTTCCACTGCAATTTCAGCCAAGTCTTCACTAGTTGGGGCAATTGTAATGGCGCAATCTGCGAAGACATATCGAAGATCATCCTTCACCATAACAAAAGCTCCGCTTGTTTTAGAAATCCCAGGCTTCGTTTTAATAATTTGAAGTGCTGGTCGAACTGTTTCGGCAGTTGTATGTGCCGCTCCGCTCACTAATCCATGCGCTCGTTTTGTGTATACTAGCATCGTCCCAAAATAATTTTCATCTTTTAACAGCTCTCTTGCTTGCTCTTCCGTTACTTTTCCTTGTCTACGTTCCACAAGTGCTTGCACTAGCTCGTCCATTTCTTCATACGTCGCTGGATCGATCATCGTTATATATTCAGAAAGCCCTTTAGAAGCTCCTATTACAATTGGTTTAATAATTCCTTCTGCCTGCAATTTCCCTGCAGCTTCAATTACTCGCTCATCTGTTCCTTCAGGTAAAACAATGGATATATTCGCACCTTGTAATTTACTTTTTATTTCTTGAAATAAATCCGCCATTGATACTCCTCCTATTTGATACTGTTGTACGTCAAGCATACACGAATTTGTCACAGATTGTCATGTAATATTGAGGTCAATACAAGATATGAAAGCATTCTTATGATACACTAAAATTGCAAAATTCTTAAATTGAAGGAGTGTCTTATATAATGAATGAAGCAGCAATTACATTAGATGGCTGGTACGTTTTACATGATTTCCGCCAAATGGACTGGACATCATGGAAGCAGGTTTCTCCAGAATTACGCAAACAAGCAACAGATGAATTTGTAGCATTTTTAGATGAACTACAACAAGCAGATGATGCAAAAACTGGTGCTCACGCATTTTACACAATCGTTGGCCAAAAAGCAGATTTCATGTTAATGACATTGCGTCCAACTATTGATGAGCTTCAACAATTAGAAGCAAAATTCAACAAGCTTACAATTGCAGACTTTACTATTCCTGCATACTCTTACGTTTCTGTAGTCGAGTTATCGAACTACTTATCAAAAGAATCTACTGAAGATCCATATCAAAATCCACATGTACGTTCACGTCTATACCCAGAACTTCAACGTTCTCAATACGTGTGCTTCTATCCAATGGATAAACGTCGCGAAGGCGAAGACAACTGGTACATGCTTTCTATGGACAAACGCCGTGAGCTAATGTTAAGTCATGGTAAAATTGGTCGTGGATACGCTGGTAAAGTAAAACAAATCATCTCAGGTTCTGTCGGCTTCGACGATTTTGAGTGGGGTGTAACTTTATTCTCAGATGATGTTCTCCAATTTAAAAAATTAGTATATGAAATGCGTTTTGATGAAGTGAGTGCTCGCTACGCTGCATTTGGTTCGTTCTTCATCGGCACGATTCTTCAAAACGAAAAACGTGAAACATTTTTTGAAATTTAATAACTTCTAAAAGGCTGCTATGTTGCAGCCTTTTTTTTTCGGAAAATGATATAAAAAGAATAAGTGCATGTTCCCCTTACCTAGTTGTTTTCCGAATCTTTCCGCGGGCGAAGCATTTTATTTTGCCTCCTCCTCGCGCTAAAAACATGTGCTCCTGCGGTTACTCATCGCAAAAAAACTGGCTTCGGTGTCTTTCCTGCGGGGGCAAAATGGCATCGCTTTCCCGCTGGATTCGAGCGGACGCTTCTCCAAACAATACGAACAACAGAATGTCTACTTTTATGGAACTCCTTCTAGCATGTCTATAACTCCTGTTACTAGGTAGAATCCGTTTCTCCTTTAGATCCATAGATATAGCCAATTTCATTAATAAACTTGAATTAATGACATCATCCTCTGGCGCCATATCAAGAAAGTATGAAAGACATATCATATTTGGAACGCTCTACTACATCCACATCCGACAATTCAAAGATGGGCTTCAGCAGTAAATATTTAAACATGCGAATCGACGGCACAACGTTGCGAACGTTATCATGGCAATATTTACTTTTCAATTCCTCTAGTATGAATGTGAAATCCACAAGTTCATAAATTTAGCGAATCATATTATCTTTTGGCACAACGATGAATTGCTTCTTTTTACGTTTTATTTTATCTCTATAAGTGGGTAAGCCTCGTTGATAGGAGTGGAAAACGCCAGCTCAGAATGGAAATCAACAGTTCTAGCGTTATCCCATTTAAAAGGACTTTTTCAGTGATCTCGTCATTTTGCCCTGTTTTTTTATTGAAAAAAGAAGGAAACCGAATGATTTTTCATCCCTACGCATAGTGTATTAATAGGAGGTGATGCATTGGCAGTAGTTAAATCTAATACGAAACAATTAGAACTACTCGCAAGGCTAATGCGTGCAGAGGCTGAAGGTGAAGGTCAGCTCGGTATGCTAATGGTCGGAAATGTTGGTGTAAACCGAGTTCGTGCCTTTTGCTTAGATTTCAATAACATCCGCACTATTGAAGATATGGTCTTTCAAAGTCCAGGTGGTTTTGAGGCAACAACCAAATCGTATTTCTATCAACGTGCACGGGAGCTCGATAAAAATCTAGCACAACGAGTTATCAATGGGGAACGATTTCATCCGTCCACTCGATCCTTGTGGTTTTTTGAGCCTTCTGGAGATTGTCCTGCTCAGTGGTATAACCAGTGGAATTCTGGTCGCTTTAAAGCGCACTGCTTTTATTCTCCTTCAACAGAAGATTGCCCAGACATTTAACACGAAAAAACTTCACAGATTTTCACCCGTACGTTAGGTGAACATCTGCTAAGTCATATTTGAATGAAAGAAAGGATGTAGGAATGGTTCAATATTATTGGTATCCAGGCGGAAATTTCCCACAACAACAACCGGGGCAACAGCAGATGGTCCCACCAAATGTACAACTCCCAACTAGACCCAGACAGGAAGAATCGTATATCGAAAACATTTTACGATTAAATAAAGGGAAGCTTGGTACTTTCTACTTTACGTTTGAAAACAACAAGGAGTGGAATTCAAAAATTGTTAAAGGCTATATAGAAGCTGCCGGGCGCGATCATGTCATCATTAGTGAGCCTAATGGCAAACGATACCTAATGCTGATGATTTACTTAGATTACGTTACGTTTGATGAAGAAATAAACTACTTATAAGAACTGTTTAAAGCACCTAGTGATGGGTGCTTTTTACATATTTCCAAAATAGATTATACAACCAAGAGGTAAGTTCAGATTTCCCTTTAAATCCATACTATAGCCTGATGCCTTTTTATAAATAACTAATTGTACTCAAACACTTACTTTCTGTTAAAATAAAATAAACAATTTTAAAATTCAGAATATTAATAGAGGTGTTTTATAATGAATCAAGAGAAAGAACTACTTCTTCGCCTGAATACTTTTATTCAAGTTTCAAAAAATATTACATCTAACAAAAGCTTAAAACAACTTATCCAAAGCATTATTGAAGAAGTTATAAATGCGATTGATAAAGCAGATGCAGGATTCTTAATCCTTTGGGACGAGGAAGAAGAGCTATTAAAAATTGAAGCTGCTGTGAATTTCAAAGAGGAAATGTACTTAAAAAACAAGCTACAAATTGGTGAAGGAATTAGCGGAGAAGTATTTGCAACTGGAAAAAGTACACTTATAAATGGTGAGCAACAAATCCAGGAAGCAATGTCTAGTATGCGTAATCAGTCCCTTCAATACTATTTAAAATCAACTGTTCATAGTTATATTCCGAAGAGTTGTATGTCGGTCCCCATCATCCATCAACAAAAGAAAATTGGCATTCTAACGATTGATAACTTTTTAAATGACGGCTACTTCACTGAGGACGAACTAACCTTTTTAGAAGCAATCGGTAGTCAAATTGCCATTTCTATCGTTACAGCACGCACTTTTCTAGAGCAAGAAGAGCGCACAAAACAGTTGGAAACGATCTTAACATTACATAATCAATTGTACGAAGCTACAGTGAAAGGAAATGGGTTAAAAGCATTGTTTGATAAACTTGCAACGATCATTCAAGGACGTGTTTTTTACTTTGATCCGTTACTGCACCTAGAAGTGACTAATTCTCGTTCCATTGAAAACGTTCCATACTATAAACAATGGATTCAACATAATAGTGAAGCACTAGTAATCTCGCAACAAATTTTACCTATAAAAAAAGATAATAGTATTATTGGACATGCTCTCGCTGTGCAGTCCTCTTTTGGAACAATTGGCTATTTGCTCATCGAGGGCTTAGAAACACCTATTGAAATTACAAAGGAGCTTATGATTAAACATGCCTCCTCCATCATTGCCATTGAACAGATAAAGTATCAGGAACACTATAAATACGAAAAAGAAGAAAAAGGAAAACTTCTATCTGAGCTATTACAACAAAACCTAACGTCTGAAGTACAACACTCGTTAAAAAAATACGGCATGCTGGACGCAGTCTATTACAATATTTTAGCCATTAAAAATGAACAGTTGGATTTTGCTGATTTTCAATCCATGAATATTTTCGAACAAACCATTTCGCGAATGTTCTCAAAAGATTATTACGTCATTTCATTTCCTTCTTACCAAGGAACATTCGTCTTACTCGGGTCACGAACAGAGCATGCAGAAGACTCACTTTCTAGAATTACGCTTACTGCTGAAAAATTTCTTTCCATCTATTCTGATTCGCACATATCAATCGGTCGTGCAGTAAACTCACTTCAGCATGTATCCATATCCTATACAGACGCTGAGCTTATTTCACTTGAGGCATTTGATTCGAAAACGTCCAAACAAATACAATCCTTCCGCGATTTAGGAATTAAGCGCCATTTACTAGAGTTGAATGAAGAAGAGCAACATTATTTTATAAAAGAAATATTAGGCCCTATCCTCTCTACTACCGAAAATGGAGAGAAAAATGAACTTATGATTACATTAAACACTTATTTTTATTGCAATAAAAACGTGGTACTTACAGCAAAAACACTACATCTTCACCAAAATTCAGTGTATTACCGACTTCAGCAGCTACAAGAAAAACTTAACTATAACTTTGATAACGTAGAAGACATTTCCAATATAGATGCTGCACTATTTCTCTATAATCGCCTGAAAAAAAGATAACCGGCGCCAATTACTGGCACCGGTTATCTTTATTTATTATTTAAAAAATGTAATGTCGCTGCTCCAAGTGTGTTCGCCGCAATTAAAAGCGCACGCTCATCAATATTAAACCTTGGATGATGATGTGGATACACTTCTTCCCATTCTGGATTACGCGCTCCTGTGAAGAAAAAGGCCCCTTTCACATGCTGTAAATAATATGCGAAATCTTCTCCACCCATCATCGGATCACAAATTCGAACTTCTTCAACTCCTGTGACATCTGCTGCTACCTCTATTAAAAAGTCTGTTTCTTCCTCATGATTAATAACTGCGGGATACCCTCGTTTATATACATACTCATAAGATGCATCCATCAAGGTGCAAGAAGCTTTTAATACATGTTCAAGCTCAACTTCCAATAAATCCCGCACTTCTTCATCAAATGTGCGAACCGTTCCTTTTAAGAAAGCCGTATCCGCAATTACATTGAATGGATTAAGTGCTTCAAAATGTCCTACCGATACGACAGCTGGATGAATTGGATTCACTCGACGAGAGACTAACTGCTGTAAATTGGATACAAATTGAGCACCAATTACAATTGCATCTTTCGTCAAATGTGGCTCTGCGCCATGTCCGCCTTTACCTATTACTTTCACTTCAAAGGAATCCGCTGCCGCCATAAGAGGGCCACTTTTCAGCATAATATTACCCAAAGGCTCTGTTGACCATAAATGCGTACCGAAAATAACATCTACGCCCTCTAAGCAGCCATCTTCAATCATTGCAATAGCCCCACCTGGAGCAATTTCTTCCGCATGTTGATGGATAAATACAATATTGCCTTCTATTTCATCTTTCATCGAATGAAGAACCTTTGCTAACACTAACAATGTTGCAGTATGTCCATCATGCCCACAAGCGTGCATAACTCCATCCACTTTAGACTTATAAGGAATATCATTCAGTTCATGAATAGCAAGTGCATCAAAATCCGCTCTCAAAGCAACTGTTTTTCCTCGTTTACCGCCACGAAGCGTCGCAACTACCCCACGCTCTCCTACATTTGTACGCACTTCATGTCCTAATTTTTCATGATATGCCGCAATATATGCCGGTGTATTTACTTCTTCAAATGATAGCTCTGGATTTTCATGTAGATAACGTCTGATAGATACCATTTCATCATAATGCTGTTCTAAAATAGAAAATAATTTTTCCATTTAAATCCCTCCATTTTTTTATTTATTGTTTCCAAAATATTGGATCTCCTGGTCCTAGTGGCCAGCCCAACAAATACCAAACTACAAACAAAGCAATCCAACTAATTGCGAAAAAGAAAGAAAACGGCAATAACGCTGAAATTAATGTACCCATCCCAATAGACTTGTCATACTTCTTAGCGAATGCAAGCAATATGGCAAAATAAGCGAGCATTGGTGTAATTGGATTTGTAACGGAATCCCCAATACGATAAGCCATCTGTGTAAATGCTGGACTATAACCTAAATACATAAACATTGGGATAAAAATCGGTCCAAGTAACGCCCATTTAGCAGACGCACTTGCAATTAGTAAATTAATAAATGCACAAATAAGGATGAAACCTATAATCATTGGAACGCCTGTGAAATTCATTGCTTGTAAAAGCTCTGCACCTTTTATAGCAATGATTGGTCCAATATTACTCCAACCGAAATATGCAATCATTTGAGCAGCAGCAAACGCTAATACGATAAATGGAGATAGATCTGCTATCGATTTAAACATTTTATCTGCTACATCTTTATCATTTTTCAATGTTTGCGCTCCGAACCCAAACGCAAGGGCTGGAATAAGAAAAAGAAATAACATAATTGGCACAATGGAAGACATGAATGGTGAATTGATAATTGACCCTGTTTCCGCATCACGTAATAATCCGTTTTCAGGAATGATCGTAAACAGTACAATAGCAACGTATATTGCTACAGAAATTCCTGCATAACGAAGCCCTTTTTTCTCGGCGTCGGTAATAGATTCTAGCTTTTCGACTTTACCTTGATATTTACCAAAACGTGGCTCTACAAACTTCACTGTTACCCAAGTACCAACTGCTACTAGAATAAAACTTGAAACGATAAGGAAGTAATAATTCATCGTCGGATTTGCTACATAAGTAGGATCAACTATCCTTGCCGACTCTTGCGTAATTCCCGCTAATAAAACATCTAGTGAGTTAATAATAAGATTCGCACTATAACCTCCTGCAACAGCTGCGTATGTCACAACTAATCCAACAATTGGATTTCGTCCAACGCTCATAAAAATAAGTGCCGCAATTGGTGGCAATACGATGAAAGCTGCATCTACTGCAACATTTCCTATCATCCCTGTAAAAACAATCGTTGGCACGATAAGCGCTGGTGGTGCTGCTAATACCGTACGCTTCATTAATGCTGAAATTAGACCAGATGACTCTGCAATTCCAACTCCAAGCATAACGACAATTACTAAACCTAGAGGTGGAAACGCTATAAAATTACTAACCATAGAAGTTAATACTTTTATGATTCCTTCACGGTTTAGAAGATTTACGACCTCAATTGTTTCTTGTGTTCCAGGTTTTACAGCACTAACACCTAATTGAGATAAAATAAATGATGCCCCTAATGTCAACAATGACATGATGACAAACAAAGTTACTGGATCAGGAAGCTTATTACCCGCTCTTTCAATTACGTCTAAAAAACGATCTGTTAATTTCTTTTTACCTATACTAGCAGGTTCGTTCTGTTTTTTTTCATGGACGGTCATTTTAATCCTCCTATTTAATTGTCGAAATTTTAGAATATTTGAATTATACAATAAATGACCTATCGTTTAATATGTATCAAATTCCAAAAAACTATTTTTTTTTTGTGTTTTATTCCAATCAGTAAGTTACTCATAGTTGTAAATTAGTTTTTTGCTTTATAAAAGGCTTATCCAAAATCGGATAAGCCTTTTCACGTATGATTTTATTTAGTTTGCATATTTCACTGCTGCGACGATTAACATAATCCATCCAACCAAAAATGCCACTCCACCGATTGGCGTTATTGCACCTAAAATACCGATACCAGTCAAACTTAATACGTACAAACTTCCAGAAAAAATAACAATACCAGCTAATATTAAGTACCCCGCTGCACTTAATGAAGGTACCGATCCGAATAATTTACTACTCATCAAAATACCAATTGCTACTAAAGCAAGTGCATGGAACATTTGATACTGAACTGCGGTTTCCCAAACAGCTAAATACTTCTCAGACAATCGCTCTTTTAACGCATGTGCACCAAACGCACCAAATGCAACAGCTAAAAATCCATTAATAGCCCCTGCAATAATAAATAACTTCATCGATGTCTCCTACCTTCTCTCAAAAATCAAATAATGAATCTCCGTTTGCGCCGCTGTCCTGTAGAGGTGTACTTTGCATAGAAACAGGAATAGCAGTCGGACTCGCCATAGTAGTAGGTATAGAAACCTCTGTATCTAGCGCAACAGCACATAACGCACCGATGGCAGATAAAGCTTCTCTTTTCATTTGCTCATTACTACCCATTTTTGCTTTTTGAAGCTGTTTTTCTATTTGACTGACAATTTGATCATACGAAATCATCTTCTCTGCCCCTCTTCTTGCTTTGGTTCGAACTTTAAACATTCCACGCCTGAGGATTGCTTGACTACAACAGATGGAAGTGCCTTCGTTTTAAATCCATAAGCCTTACATCCACGTGGATTTCTCGCATCCCATGTTGTAAAAAAATGTCGGCATTTAAAACAATTCACAGCCATTATATTTCCCCACTTTCCACTCCATATATTAACATAATTAGAGAGAAAAATCGATTGGTTTCTCCCCCCACGACTCCAGAATCGCATTCATCGTAGAATATGGTTTACTGCCGAAAAAGCCTCTATGTGCACTTAATGGGCTAGGATGTGGAGCTTCTAAAACAACATGCTTTGATCGATCAATCCATTTTATTTTGGACTGCGCAGGCCTGCCCCATAACACAAAAATAATCGGTTCCGCTCGTTCAGAAAGCCTTTGAATAACTGCATCCGTAAAAGTTTCCCATCCCATTCCTTTATGAGAATTCGCCTCTCCTGCACGAACAGTTAGTACCGTATTAAGTAATAAAACCCCTTGCTTTGCCCATTTTTCTAAATATCCAGTCGTCGGAATTTCTACCTCTAAATCGCTAGAAAGCTCCTTGAACATATTGCGCAAGCTTGGAGGAATAGAAACACCAGGCTTCACCGAAAAACTCATACCATGAGCTTGTCCTTCGCCATGATACGGATCTTGCCCTAAAATAACGATTTTCACCTCATGGAAAGGGGTCATTTGAAACGCACTACCAATCTCCGTACGAGCTGGATACACCGTTTGATTTTCATATTCCTCGTCTAAAAACTGACGCAACTCAGCAATATACGGCTTCTCCAATTCCTCTGCTAATACCTCTTTCCAGCTAAGCAACTTACTCACTCCTTAAACTCTATCTGCACATCGTAATCTACTAAACGAAACATTTCCTGCACGGATTTTGCCGCATTTTCCTCTGCTAACTGTAAAATCCCTTGTCCCGTCGTTTCTTCAATCATCATATCCTTCGCCGTTTGGGCAAGCTCATATGCTTCATCTATATCCGCTTTTTCACGAAATAGCCCCTCATACGAAAATACTTCCACTTGGTCAAATAAAATCTCAGGTCCACCTAAAAAAGTTGACTTCGGCAGTATAAGTTTCGCCGTTTTATTTTTCTCATCTACTTTTATATCTGCCTCGGAAACTTCCGAAAAATCGACGCCTGCTTTTACAATTCCGGGTACTACAACAAGGAGCTGTCGCTTCGTCCCCGGTAAGTCCAACCCAATCTCTTTCCCAAATAACGCATTATCTTGTCGTTCAACAATTGCTTTTGTATATGCTTGCACAGTAGAAAGTTCATTCAACGCTTGTACTTGTTCCACGAAAGAACCCCTCGTTTCCGTAAACGTACTTCCTTTAATTGCCCAAAAAGCGGCAAATGGTAATGCAGCTAATAAAAGTACAGCAATCAGTACCAAAATTAGAAATGATTTTGATCCTAATTTATATAAAACACGAGGCATTTTCCAAAAACCAAAACTCGACCTCGAAGGATTTTCTGCAAACGTTGCCGCTGACTCTTTATCTTGCGCCTTCAATTCTTCCAAAAGCTTTTCCATTTCGCGAATTTTGTCGCTATTTCTCATATCATCCCTCTTTTCCTCTTATTCTAGTACGTTCACAATACCGAAAAGTTTCACTATTAACAACTCTCCAAAACATGGTAGGATAAAGAAAAGGAGAATCGTTATGGCAGATTTACATTATCGCGAAAAGTTAAAAAAAATCGAACAAGCAGCTCTCTCTTCCGATGAAATTCCAGAACAGGTTAAAACCTTTGGTATGGGTTGTTTCCATATAGGAGTAATTCTAGTCATTGGCTTTCTTATCTTTTTAACAGTTTCATTATTTTTGAATGATATTTTCATTGGTTCTATTATAACGCTTGTCGTTGCATGTGCATTTATTTACATACTATTTAAGTTATGGACTGCGCCAAGACTTCCTTAATGGCAAAACTATACCTATCTGATACAATGAAAAATATTAACTTTCTTATAAAGGGGAATTGTGAAATGTCTATAAAAAAAACGTTAACAATTGCAGGCTCTGACACTTCAGGCGGAGCTGGAATACAAGCAGATTTAAAAACATTCCAAGAGCATGGTACATATGGGATGAATGTTCTAACAGTTGTTGCAACAATGGATCCTGATAATGGTTGGAGCCATAACGTATTCTCTCTTCCAGTGGAAGAGATTAATCGTCAAGCGAAAACAGCCCTATCTACAGGTATTGATGCGATTAAAACTGGTATGTTAAGCACAGAAGAAATCATTGAAACAGCTGGTCAAATTATTGCAACATCAGGTGTAACGAATGTAGTCATCGACCCTGTAATGGTTTGTAAAGGCGAAGATGAAGTATTAAACCCTGGTACAGTGGACGCAATGATTGAATTTTTACTTCCACGCGCACTAGTAGTGACACCAAATTTATTCGAAGCTGGACAACTGTCTGGTATTGGTGCACTTAAAACAATTGATGACATGAAAGCCGCTGCTGAGAAAATTCATGCACTAGGCGCAAAAAATGTTGTCATTAAAGGCGGAAAACAATTAGCACACGAAAAAGCAGTTGATTTGTTTTACGACGGACAAACTCATACATTGCTTGAAACAGCAAAAACAGAAACAACATTTAACCACGGAGCTGGCTGTACATTCGCTGCTGCAATAACTGCTAACTTAGCAAATGGTTTTTCTGTAGCTGACTCTGTATTCGAAGCAAAAGAATTCGTTTCTGCTGCTATCGCACACGGTTGGAAATTAAATCAATACGTTGGTCCAGTTCTTCATGGTGCAAAAGGTAAATTTGGTGCTCCAGAAATTACGACAACAACTGTATAAAAATACTCTACTCGCAAAGTCATTTTTGGCATTGCGAGTTTTTTTATTGAAATTAGAAACATTGGTGTCCACTGCTTCAGACGCTTTTCGAAATCGGCTGAGCTATCGCTCCATTAAATGCTCTAAAATTCCAACTACATCGTCCATTTTTCAAACTAAAAAGTATTACACACTTTTAAACACCACAAATAATACATTCAGACCATTCTCATATTTACGCGATAAAAAGCGAAATCTGTTGCGATTTTTTACAAAGCAAGCTCCTAATAATAGAAATTGAACATAATTGCATGATTTTATATACTAGATTAACCTTTCATTCCACTTGTAACGAAACTCACCGCCTCCACTTACATACTTTTTTCTTCAACAAAATCTCAATCATTCGCTTCATAAACTTTTTTTCATTATACTGATAACAGACAGTATGTTAGGAGGCAATTTAAATGGAACTAGTTCAAATAGAACAATTACAAAATCATTTAAACGGATTTGCAAACGAGGACGTTTATATACATTTAGAAACAACGAATGGTGCATATGCTGCACATTTTGATGAAAAAGTATTTAATGCGGGAGCTTTTATCCGTAACGTTATGCTTCAATTTGAGCTTGGAAAAGTCGTTGGAGAGTCTCCACATCGTGTTGGGCTAAAATTACCGCACGGTTGGGTTTACGCACAAGGCATTACACATTTTGAGTTAGATGAACACGGCCGCTTATTAATGGCAGGTCACGATCAAAGTGGAAAACTTGCTGTTGCACTACAAATAAGCAGAACACCGTTTACTTACTAAGGAGGAAAAACAATGACTTTACCAAATGAAAGACATGTCCTAGTCGTATTCCCTCACCCTGATGATGAGGCTTTCGGCGTTTCTGGCACAATTGCCACTTATATAAAACAAGGAACACCTGTAACGTATGCATGCTTAACACTTGGAGAAATGGGTAGAAACCTAGGTAATCCACCGTTTGCAACAAGAGAAACACTTCCTCATGTTCGAAAAGAGGAGCTTCTTGCTTCTGCTAAAGCAATGGGCGTTACAGACCTTCGTATGATGGGACTTCGAGATAAAACAATCGAATTTGAAGACGATGAAAAAATGGTTAAAATGATGGAAGATCTAATAGAAGATACGAATCCTTCTCTGGTCATTACTTTTTATCCAAACTACGCAGTTCATCCTGACCATGATGCAACCGCGAGAGCAGTCATTCGTGCAATTCGTCGTATGCCGGAAGAAAGTAGACCAACTATTTATGCAGTTGCTTTCTCTAACAATTCAAAAGAAGATCTTGGAGAGCCAGATGTTGTGCATAATATTAAAGAGTCTAGAGAAGAAAAAATGGGTGCAATGAGAGCTCATATTTCTCAAACTGCGTGGATGCTAGAAGAAATGGAGAAGCGATTAGCTGATGGAGAACCAGAAGCAGAAAATTGGTTACATTTTGAACGCTTCTATACGTATGATTTTAGCAAAGATTTCGAATAATAGAACATAATCTATGTTTATAGACATTTCTATGTGCATGAATTATTATGTAAAAATGATCACAATAAATGCATAAATATTCACATATAGAAAGTTGGTCTTTTCATTGAAGAAGTTTTCATTATCTACTTGGTTGTTATTCCTGCTTCCATCAATAGCAGGTGTTATTTTATTCATGATTCCACTCCCAACTTCGGAAGGGCTTAAAATTCCAATTGCATTTTTCGCTAGTCTACTTTCTGGTACTTTAGAGCCTATCGTACACTGGATTGCACTCGCAACATTATTTATCGCCGCTATTGGTTCAGTTTTATTTTTATTCGTTCCATACAAAAGTACGTTTATCAACAACTTGTTTAAAGTGTCTATCTTTTGGACGATTACACGAGTAGTTGGGGCAATTTTTGCAGTATTAATCATTTTCCAAGTTGGACCTGAATTTATTTGGAGTGAAAATACAGGTGGTCTATTATTAAGCCCGGATGGATTAGTATCATTCTTATTTACGATTTTCTTATTCGCTGGTTTATTATTACCTCTTTTATTGAACTTTGGATTGTTAGAGTTTTTCGGTACAATGATGGTAAAAATTATGCGCCCATTATTCAAATTGCCAGGACGTTCCGCTGTTGATGCACTAACTTCTTGGGTTGGTGATGGAACAATCGGCGTTTTA
Source organism: Psychrobacillus sp. (assembly GCF_032154225.1). Lineage (GTDB taxonomy): Bacteria > Bacillota > Bacilli > Bacillales_A > Planococcaceae > Psychrobacillus. The sequence continues at coordinate 38,204 of NZ_JALDYF010000009.1, read as the reverse complement.
CTAACTAGCCGACAGTACGAGGAAGGATACTACACGAAAAAAGAGGCAGCTATAATTGGTTCTTCTTTCTCTGTTGTATCTATTACTTTTTGTATCGTGGTCCTTGATGAAGTTGGATTAGGTAACTACTTCATACCATATTATTTAACTGTTTTGCTTTGTGGAATTGTCTTAGCATTTATAATGCCAAGAATTTATCCACTTAAAGGGAAGGATGAAACTTATATAAATGGTCGTCCTTTAGATTTGGAAAAAGAAAAGTTTTCAGAAAATTACAATGCGTTTACACATGGTTTGGAAAATGCATTAACTACTGCGAATAAAAACCGTTCTGTTGTAAAAGTTGTAACAGATGGTTTGAAAAACGTAATTGATATGTATATTGGGGTAGCACCTGTTGTTTTAGCATTTGGAACGATTGCTCTAGTGCTTGCAGAGTACACGTCTATCTTCATGATTTTAGGAAAACCGTTTGAACCACTATTAATGTTATTCGGTATACCAGAAGCTGCAGCAGCTGCGCAAACGATGGTTGTTGGATTTGCCGATATGTTCCTTCCATCTATTTTAGGTGCATCGATTGATTCGGAATTGACTCGTTTTGTTATTGCAACGATGTCTGTGACGCAGTTAATCTATATGTCGGAAGTCGGAGGACTGCTACTTGGTTCGAAAATTCCGGTTAATTTAAAAGATTTGATCATTATTTTCTTATTACGTACAATCATTTCTTTACCAATTATCGCCGCAGTAGCGCATTTACTGTTTTAATAATGCAAAACGGACACTTACAAGAAAAACTTGTGAGTGTCTGTTTTTTTATATAGACTTTGCAATAACTTCACACTTTTTTATAGCCCAAATATAATGATTGGAAGTGTTTGCTGCAAAATAGCTGTATAAGTTACTTGTTTTTGTCCACTTATAGCATTTTTTCGTCATGATTTCTTCATTGTTATGTAATTTAATTAAGTTCATTACTCTTTCATGGCTTAACGTCAATTTTTTTATAGCTTGATTTAATGTTACATCTTGATAGTTCTCCCAAATTTGCATATTAAGTAGCTTGATAGTACTCCATTTAAACCCGGGTGCTGGCATAAAAGGAATATCTCCATCCATACCTTCTCTATACCACCTCTCCAGCATTACATGCCATTCATACAGATGCATTAGTACATCACGAAAATTCTTATCTCTTTCCCCTGTTTCAATAGAAATGCATCTTTTTCTACTAGGTACAGATTCAATTATTTCAAGCAATGATTTAAAATTTTTATCGCTATTCAGCAATAGGATTTCTTTTTCATTTTCCGCTATCATAATAGTTCCCTCCTTTATTACTGTATATTAACAAAATAATGTATGTCCTTGTAATAAAGTTCAGAAAAATAACTTCACTTGAAATAAACCCTCAAAATTTCGTCCATCCACCACCCAATGGATGAGATAAGGCTGGATGCGACTAAGAAGTATGCGTCACCAGCATTATTGTCTGTCAAAATAAACCTTGAATCGAAAATCAACATAAATATAATGACAAAACTGGTGCCAAAAAATAAATGGGTAATTAGTGCAGTGCATACTCGTTTTTTATTAGAAAAGTACTTGTTCACTTTATCAGATAGAATGGATGAAGGAATTCCCCAAAGAAGAGTAATAGGAATTGTATACATACTAACAAAAGCAATCAATGCAGGTACTTCCCGTATTGTACTGCCTTCTAGAAGCATAAAAACCAACCCTATAATTGGAGCAGATAGTAAGACTGTGAAAATAAATGCTAATGTCTTTCTTTTAATCATTTCATCCCTCCTTAGTTTCTTCCCTTAACTAAAAACACTCCAGAACCCATTAGTAAAAAGAATTTTAATCCGAAAAAGTTTCCCCTTTATCCAAGTTCAACATGTGATCGTTAATTGTTATAGTATGGTTATTCATCCAAGCTACATCTGCCTTATCCATACGGTAATCATAGTAGATCGCCTTTTTGAACCAAAGTGGACCATTTACTATTCCTACTACAGCAATAGATGTAGTCGCACCGCCGTTTATTGTGTAGAAGTCGATTGTCGTTTTAGAATCTGGTGATTGAGTTGTTGAAATGTATTCTCTTGCAGAAGCATTCACTATTGTCCCTAAGAGAAAAATTGCTGAAAGAGGAAATGCGATTAAAACAGTGAGCCAACTTCTCCATCTTGCTCCCCTGCTGCTTTTGTCTCTAAATCCTGAAACACCCATAAAAAAAGTAATAGCAGTGAGCAACCATAAAACCGAAGTAGATGGCGCTATTGACCAAGAAGCAGCATAAGAAGCGTATAAAGCCTGCAAGGAAAGAGCTGTTAATAGCAAACATAATAAGAAAGACCATAAATTATGTTTTCTTTTCACTATATTACCTCCTGATTAGAAGTTCTGGAATTCCGCAAAGAATCTACTTATTCTGCTAACCTTTTCCTATAGTTAAGAGATCCTCATCTTTCTAAACTTTTTGAAGCCCAAGTTCTATAAAGATATTTACTTCTCAGTAAAAATACATTAATCCTTCTTAAATTAACTCACCTGTTAGTTAAAGATGAATTACTAATTATTCAACCCTAAAAAAATATTTGCCTCATTTTTAATCCTTGATATTATCCCGTCTGCATTAAACTCTGTAGGTATATCACCAAATCGTAATTCATCAATCATTTCACTTATTTCGTACCACTCCATCAAATCATCTGGATAATCTAAATCCGAGGAAACAACCCAAAAAATCATATAAGCTAAGTCAAATGCCAGTGAATGGTTATTTGCAATTAATATTTTATTTGCTAAATGACCTATATAGGCTCTAGCACATATCTCAGAGGCTGGTTCCTCTATTGCCATTTCATTTAAAGCTCTTTTAAAATAAACTTCTACTTCGAAAATACTTTCACCAAATGAATATGAAGAAATTATATTTATAGCTGGTGATGACACATCGTTTTCTAGTAAATTATGCGACCAATTTACATAGTCCTCAGTAGAAACAGTCCCCTTTTGTATTTTATAAAATATAGCATTTATTTGCACTTTAACAACCACCTTATCAATTTTCCCATAACCAAATTATAATCCTGATTGTACTAAACCGCTTCGTTAATGAAAAACGACTGCTCTATTGAACAATCGTATCCTTTACTTAAAAACGCTTGAGACAAATAAATGTTCCAATAAAAAATCATCCCTAGGAAATAAGAGATGATTTTTATCAATCTTTATTTTTTAGATGAACTTAACTCACTACGCAAAGCTGCTTATAATACAACATATGTTAGTGAGCACTCTAGCCATTTTTCATGCGGAACAGCAATTATTGCTGCAGTAACGCATTTACTGTTTTAATAATGCAAAACGGACACTTACAAGAGAAACTTGTGAGTGTCTGTTTTTTTTATTTATCTACTTTATATATTGCATTTATAGCATCCCAATTAAGTGGTCTTTCCATACTCTTTTCTGTTTGTTCTAGAGGCTTAAAACCAAATTGTGCATAAAGCGAATGAGCATCTTTTGTACGTAGATGAAAATTCGTTCCTTTCAATTTTGGGTGCTCTGTGATATTGGTCATTAACCATTTACTTATTCCCTTTTTTCTAAATTCAGGGAGTACAAATACATCCGCTAACCACGAATACCTAACCATATCAGATAGGACACGGGCAAAACCTATTTGTTTCGGCATCCCTTTAGTAGGGTCTCCATCGTAAATACCATAACAAATAGTTGAATTTTCAATAGAAGCTATAACCAATTCCTTAGACGTACCTTCAAGCCAATAGGATTCTTTACTAAGATAATTATAAATGATTTCCACATCCAATAAACTTTTATCGGTACTAATATAAAATCCGTCTTTACTTATTAACACTTCCTGCTCCTTCGTTAACATTTCCTTGCCCCCAATGTTCTGTTTTCCATAAATAGATCCATCCATAAAGTATAAATCATATCTTTTTAGATCCAATTTAAACTATTCGTTATACACCACCAATATTCCTTTATTTTTACAGCATGACTTTTATCTGTTCTTTTAAATAAAATTTATATTTAATTCATCTTTTTTAGCAAATGCTCCAATAAAAAATCATCCCTAGGAAATAAGAGATGATTTTATCAATCTTTATTTTTTATAAGATGAACTCAACTCACTACGCAGAGCTGCTTTCAAAAACTTTCCTACTGAAGTTTTCGGAATTTCTTTCAAGAATACAACATCATCTGGAACCCACCATTTAGCAAATTCTCCTTCTAAATAAGTGAGTAAGTCTTCTTTTGTCACACGATCCTCATAACCTGCTTTTAATACAACACATGCAAGTGGACGCTCTAGCCATTTTTCATGCGGAACGGCAATAACAGCAGCTTCTGCGACTGCTTCATGTGTCATTAGCGCATTTTCTAAATCTACAGACGATATCCACTCGCCGCCACTCTTGATCAAATCTTTTGTTCTATCTGTAATTTTAATATAGCCATCCTTTGTCATCACAGCAATATCCCCTGTGTATAACCAACCATCTTTAAAAGCTTCCTGCGTCCGTTCATCTTTGTAATACTCGTCTGCAATCCATGGGCCACGAACCGTTAACTCACCCATCGTTTTGCCGTCCCATGGTACTTCACCGTTTTCATTGACAACACGAGTTTCTAAACCTGACACCGTTAACCCTTGTAGTGCACGCATATCAATTCGTTCATCCATCGTCATATTTTTCATCGACGAAGTAAATGTTGATAAGCTGACAATTGGAGTCGTTTCCGTCATCCCGTAGCCAACGATAAACGGTACTTTATATTTTTCCTCAAACGCACGGATTAATCCTTTTGGAGAAGCCGACCCTCCACAAACAATCGCACGTAAAGAAGACAAATCTCTCGGTCGCTGCTCCTGCTCATTCAATACAGCCATCCAAATCGTTGGTACACCTGCCGTGAGCGTCACTTTTTCCTGTTCGATTAAATCTAGTAATGTTGCAGGATTAAACCCTGGTCCAGACAACACTTGCGTCGTTCCAAAATTCACCGCTGCAAAAGGCATCCCCCATGCATTTACATGGAACATCGGCACAACTGGCATCGCAACATCATTTTCGCGAAGCCCCATCGAATCCGCAAGACCAAGCGCATAACTATGCAATACAAGCCCGCGATGTGTATAGACTACACCTTTTGGATTCCCCGTTGTAGCAGAAGTGTAGCACATTCCTGCTGGCGTATTTTCATCTAGATCCTCTGGAAATACAAATTCATCCGAAGCATCTTCCAACAACTGCTCATAAGAATGGACATTTTCCAGCGTCGTCTCCGGTAAATCCATACCATCCTTCATAATAACGTAATGCTTTACTGTCTTTAGCATCGGTGCAATCTTCTCAAATAATGGGAATAAATCTGCATCTACTAGTATAATTTCATCTTCGGCATGATTGATAATATACACAATATGCTCCGGCGATAATCTAATATTAATCATATGCAATACAGACCCTGCACATGGTACTGCGAAATATGCTTCTAAATGTCGGTGATGATTCCACGCAAAAGATCCCACTTTCATGCCCCGTGTCATCCCAAGCTTCGTTAGCGCATCTGCCAGCTTTCGAGTTCGCTTCGCATACTCCCTATATGGAATACGATGAATCGAATTTTCGCCTGTTCTTGAAATAATCAGCTTTTTCGGAAAATACCTTTCTGCTCTCTTTAAAAAATCTGTCAATAAAAGCGGTGTTTGCATCATAACCATTCATCCCCTTTTGTAATAATCAGAATTTAAAGACTATTATTATAATATTATTGTACCTAAAACAAATTGAAAGCGCTACCACTAATTTTGTAATTCTTACCAACAAAAAGTCGACTCACCAATTGGCAAGTCGACATTTATTTTATATACCTTTTCTTTTCAACGTTTCTAACATATCAATCGTCATAGAATCCAGGTCATACTTCGCTTGGAAGCCCCATTCCTCTTTTGCAGCAGTAGCATCGATCGAATCTGGCCAGCTATTTGCAATTGCTTGTCGAACAGGATCAACATCATAATCGAGTGTAAATGTAGAAATCACTTTCTTTATTGATGCAGCAATCTGCTCTGGCGCAAAGCTCATTGCCGTTACATTAAATGCATTTCGATGAATTAATTGAGAAGAATCTGCCTCCATTAAATCCACAATCGCTTGAAGCGCATCCGGCATATACATCATATCCATATACGTTCCTTCCGCAATATACGATGTGTATTTCCCTTCTGCTAACGCTTTATAATAAATATCCACTGCATAATCCGTCGTTCCCCCACCTGGTAATGTTTCATTCGAAATCAAACCTGGGAAACGCACGCCACGAGTGTCTAATCCAAACTTCTGAAAATAATAATCACAAAGCAGCTCACCCGACACCTTATTTACACCATACATTGTCGTTGGACGTTGCAATGTATCTTGAGGCGTATTCATCTTAGGAGTAGAAGGTCCAAAAGCTCCAATCGAACTCGGTGTGAAAAACTGCATATTCAGCTCTCTCGAAGCCTCCAGTGCATTGATCAAGCCACCCATATTCAAATTCCAAGCAAACAATGGTTTCTCTTCCGCAGTTGCAGATAAAAGTGCAGCCATATGCATCATCGTGTCTGCTCCAAAATCCTTTGCAAGCTGATGCATCTTCTCTCCATCTGTTACATCCAAAATTTCAAAAGGACCTGCTTCTGTCACATCAGCAGATGCTTTCCTTATATCAGTTGCCAGTATATTTTCTGTTCCATATGTATTGCGAAGTTTCGTAACTAATTCCGAACCAATTTGACCAAGAGCTCCGGTGACAATAATCTTCTTCATGTTAATTTCTCCTTCTGAAAAACAAGTGTATTTTTGGAAAGAACATTATATTAGTAAAATCATTGATTTAACAAGGTTTTATTAGTTATTATTATATGATGTTCTTTCCTAAAACACAATAAAAGAATACAAATTAGATATGCTACAATAGACAAAAAGGAGGAAAATATGAAATTTTTACGATTTCTTTTGATTTTTTTAGTAGGTGTCGCTCTTACAGTAGTTTTGTTAATGCTAGAAATTCCAATTTGGATTATTTACGGTAGCATTGTTGTATTATATTTACTCATCATGATGGGTCCTCAAATGTTTACTATATACAAATCAAATAACTTAAAACGAATCGAACGTTATTTAAATGAAAACAAACGAAAACCAATATTTGCTTATCCACTCGCAATTCAAGATGGAAATCAGGAAAAAATTATCCAAGCAGTTCAAGCTATTTTAATGAAATATAAACAGCCATACGTTCAGGAAGTATACAAAACGAATTTAGCCTTACACGAACATCATGTCTCTAAAATTGAACAGCTAGCTAAACAAATAAGCAAAGACCCTCTCCGTACATACTACATCGCATATGCGGAAGCTTTGAAAGGCAATTTCGACGAGGCCCGCACACTAAAAGCAAATTTAAAACAACAATGGATGCCGCATGCAATAGAAGCACTCATCGCTAAACAAAACGACGACATGCTTACATTTCGCACACATGCGAATACTAGTATCGAACATGCCCGAGGTGTACAAAAATTTAATCTTGTCTATTCTTTTGCGAATATGGAGAAGTAAAAAAGTAGCCGGATTGTGGCTGCTTTTTTACTTCCTTTTTTTATAAATTGATGGAACCTTGAAATTTTTCCTAATAATAAAAAAGTGAACAACTTCGTAATTAGTGTTTCTACAAAGTTGTTCACTATTCATGTTTTTTTGATGACTGATTACTCGGTTAGTAGAGCTGAAATGTTATTTCAATACATCTAAGGTTGGGATTCAGAGTTACGACGCGTTATGTTCCTAATGTGAGCCAACGATTGTTGACTTAGCTTGTTAAACTAAACCACCCGTTAGTTGAATAAGAAAGTATTTTAGCTTATTAGAATAGAGGTAATTAAATTATTCTCAATATTAACTGTAACTATCATTTCTTTGCAAACTCTTGCAAGAGCTTGAACTGCAATTCTGTCTTTAAAGGATTCATCAAATGACCACCCACTTGGTATTATAGCCATTCCTCCATTTGCCTGCACAAAAGTATGTTCAAAAAAATCCCACATTGATAAAATATCATGATTAGCTGTATTTCTTACAAGATTTAGATTAACTTTATATTCTTTTGGTGTGAATGATTCTCCCCAACTTGAAGTCGCTTCTGAATATATATATCACTTACAACTGCATTAATTTTACGATTTTCTTTTAGATTCATAAAATGTACTTTTGAGCTTTCTCTAAGATTCTGCAATCTAATTACTATTTGGTTTTCATCAGTTGTAATTTTTACAACTTTATTGAAGTGAGGGGCTATTTCTTTTACAATTTTATTGAAAGTCTTGTAATCGTTTATCGGAATATCCAATATGCCACTAGAACTAACTAATATGAAAGGAGCTAATAAATACTGAGCAATTGATGAAATTTCTTGACCAGAAGATTCATAGATGTCTAATTTCTCATACTCCACCTTTGGTTGTTCATTTCTTCCCCTAATTTCAATTATTGTACTTTGTTCATCTTCTATTCACTATACTTTTCATAAATTTAGCTCACTTAACAAAAACTTTCTTGTTAAACTAAACTGCCGCGTTAGTTCAATAAGAAAATAGCGTTATTCTTGAAGTAAAGTAACCGTTAGATTAATAATATTACTTTTTATTATGTCGTTTTTTTACATTTGGAAATTTGTTATTAACTTTGTTCCAAATTTTTAATGCACTTGGATAACAATTATTAATCGAATGTGCTTCACTCACCGAAAACATTTTATCAAAGACCTTTTGTATCACTACAGCTAATTCTTCAACAGAAGTTACAGTTGGTAATAGCGAAACAATGAGACTTATTTCTCGATCATATTCATCCTCAGATGTGTAACGTAAAAGGTACTTCGGGTCCCATTCATTAATTACTTCTTTTACAATTTGGTAGTGGTCCATAATATCCCTCTTTTAAATTGTATTTTTAGCGATTTATTCTACACCCTTATTAAACTAACCTCCCCGTTAGTAAAAAATGCTCTACTCCTTCTTGAAGTAAAGCACCCGTTAGTGAAAAAACCTATAAACCCTGGCATTTTGAAAAGAGGTTGTTTAAAATGCCTGGGTTTGATTTTGAGGTAAATTTAGTTTTCCAAAAAAGTTTGATGAAAACATAGTAGAAAAATTCTAAGGTTCACGGTTTACTTTTTTTGCTAAAGCAATATAAGCTCCTAACATAGCTAGAATTATTCCTATAATCAGATTAAAAGAAAGAGTTGATTCTCCCATCATAACGCTTGCAAATCCACCAATTGCTGGGAAAATCGCAACCATATAACTACTCTCAGCAGCACCAACATTTTTAATCAAATATAAATAAAATAACCACGCTACAAATGAAGCTAAAATAGCTAAATAGAGTAATCCAATCCAATAATCTAAAGAGCTTGGAAAATTAATGTCTTTTCCACTTCCAAAAGTTATCAGCGTTATTAGAATAATTGCTGAAAACATACCAATGGTGTTAGCTGTAATCGGCTCAATTTGCTTTTTATTATTGTAATAAGACAATGTATCACCAACTGAAGTGATAACCGTTCCAACGAATGCCAAAATAATTCCTAAAATAAAATTTGAAGAAATAGTATGAAGATCTGGGTATAAAATAATGATTACGCTTAATAAGCCTAGCGAACCTCCTAAGTATATTCGGGGTTCAAGTTTCACTCTAAACGCGATGCTTAGAAAAATGGGTGTGATAATAGCTTTTAAAGAAAAGATTAATGTCACGAGAGCAGCAGTGCTGTAAATTGTACCATAGTAAAGTAATAGATAACTTATCGCAAAGTTACACACACCGAAGCCAATAACCGTTAGAAAATTAACATTCGCTTTCATAATCTTGATTTTCTTTATCTTTAATAATATGTAGAAAAGAACAAATGCAATAATAGATCTGTATAATAATGAAGCTTCTAATGAGGTTTCTGTTCCTTGAATTTTAACGGCTATAAAATTCAATCCCCATATAAGCATACAAGCTATATACATAAAATAATTCAAGTAAACTACTTCCTTTGTCTTTATAAATAGTATTCTAAAAAGCTCAATAAACTCTCCATAACCATTATATAATATTCCAATTTTAATATTGTAGCTGAAGATTTTATCCGTATGGGGATAGACTAAAATTACTAGCAGTCCATTCCTTCCACTAACCTGCTGCTTTAGTTCAATAAGTAAAAAGGCTGTACTCCTTCTTCAAGTAAAGCACCTCGTTAGTTTAAGTACATTGATTCACAGGCTCTCCACTGTATTTATCCACTATTTATCAATAACAATCGATAATTTATAGTTTGCATGTTCGTTTAAGGCTATCAAAAAATCATTCATTACTTCATTAGAAGGAAATTTGCATTCGAGAAGGTAACAACCTTCCCCACTTATTTTATAGTTACTGATTAAGTGTTGTTCTTGCGTTTTTATAAACGACAAATAAGGCTCATGATAAGTACTTTGCGTAATGATTATAATAAAAGCATGTATATAACACCCCAATTTTACTCTATTAACGTTAATTGAATAACCTTCAATTACTCCTTGATCTTCTAATTTCGCCACTCTAGCGGAAACAGCTGGTCCAGTCAAATGGACTTTCTCACCTAATTCTTTCATCGTGCTCCGACTATTCTTGGATAGTTCATCTAAGATCCGAATGTCCGTCTTATCTAACATTTATTTAACTCCTTTCATTTATAAAGTCAAACGAGCAAAAGACTTTATTTAGTCTCTGTATCCGTCAATGGGTCATAGTATAGACTATACATTGTACCAAGAAAATATCAAAAAAGGAGTTAATAAATATGAATATACATCACATTCGAAATGCAACAGCGGTTGTAGAATATGCAGGCAAAAAGTTTTTAATTGATCCGATGTTAGCAGAAAAAGGGACTATGCCGCCTTTTGGAACTGGTGTTGGTTTACCCCCTGCGCCAAGAGAATACCAAAATAATCCTTTGGTAAGCTTACCGACATCTATTGACAATATAATATCTAATATTGATGCTGTCATTGTCACTCATCTGCATCCTGACCACTGGGATGATGCTGCTAAAGATGCATTGCCAAAAGCAATAAAAATATTTGCCCAAAATGATGACGATGCGACAGAAATTCGAGACGCCGGTTTCAAAAATGTGGAGGTTTTACAAGAGAATACAGTTTATGAAGCTATTCAATTGATTAAAACAAAAGGCGAACATGGTAGAGGCGAAATCTTAAAGCATGCTGGTGAAGTGTGTGGCGTTGTCTTCAAACACTCAAATGAGAAAACACTATATTTTACTGGTGATACAGTATGGTATGAAGCAGTTCAAGAAATCATCGATGCACAAAAACCGGAAATCATTGTGGCCAATGCAGGAAATAATCAATTCCTTGTGGGTGGTTCTCTTGTCATGGGGAAAGAAGATTTATTTGAAGTGTACAATGCTGCCCCTGATGCAAAAATCATTGCTGTTCACATGGAAGCTGTAAACCATTGGGGACTGTCCAGAGAAGAATTAAAGAGCTTTATTAACGAAAAAAGAATCTCGTCTAATGTGTCAGTGCCAGATGACGGGGAAACTTATTCATTTTAAGGTGAAAACAAAAAAATTGGAGAGTTGTAATTATGTCAGTTGAAGCTAATAAAGAATTAGTTCGCCGTTTTTTTGAAACGATAGAAGAAGAGAACTATGATGCTCTTAGAGATTTTTGTCATGAAGACTATGTATTTTATCCACAAATTAATACCCCATTTCCAGGTGTGAGAGGATTGATTGAATCAGAAAAGAAAAACTTTGATGCTTTCCCAGGCTTTAAAATGCCCATTGTAGAAATGGTAGCTGAAGGTAATCTTGTAGCCGCTAATTTTATCTTTGAAGGAAAACATACCGGTATCCCATTTGCCGGTGTCTCTGCAACTGGAAAAGAAGCTAGATTTTCACTTATGATACTTTTAAGTATTTCTGAAAGCAAAATTATTGAGCAAAGATCTTTTGTAGATATTCATGACATCATGCGACAAATAAAGGTTTAAGTTTAAAAATAAGTTTATTTGTAAGGAAAGAGACCCTATATGGGTCTCTTCAGGCTGTAGACAAACCCGACGAAAGTTCAGGTTTGCCTACAGTCTATTTTTTTATAAATATAGGTATATCAATCTTCAACTAAACTGCTGCGTTAGTTGAATAAGGAAGATGCACATTATTTTCCAAATATGCAACAAAAAATCCTACTTAATGTTGCTTAACTGGTAAACTAAAGCCTCCGTTACCTGAATAAGAAAAAGACATTGCTTCTTTATTTTGGAACTCAGGACATTTTTTAAATATATGCTTCCTCAAGAATTAATTTCAAATTCTCACTTCGTTTGGAAGTAAATGAAGTCCAAAACATCACTCGCATTTCGTGTAGGTACTATTTTCAAATTTCCCCCAACAACCATCTTTTGTTAACTTGTCCAAAAAGATATAATCGGCAAATTTCCTATTTTCTGATGGTACATCAGAACCCATTGACTGCAATTTCACCAATTCAGGACATAACCATATTGCAGTACATACGGATAACAAGCCTGCATGCACCTCATTTAGTCCTTCTGGTCCAGCTTCCTTTATAACTTCTTCCCATTCTAGATGATGATATGTTGTAATTAAAATCAACTCTGGATGTTTATAGTTGATATGCTTTACAAAAGCTGAATCCCCAGAAGATTGCCATATCAACCTTTAGAGGACTTTTATTTGGTGCCAATATGGTGTGGTGTCTAAATAGTGCCATTCAATTTATTAGGTCTTACCTAAAATATCTTATGATATAAACCTAGCATAATTCACTTTGACATGGTGGAGGTCGCTGGTTCGAACCCAGTCGAGATCATTGGGTGCCTAACCCGAAAGAACCCTTAAGGAACGAAGGGTTCCTTCCAAAAAGCATCATCTCTTTTGAGATGATGCTTTTTGGAAGGAATAAAAGATGGGTTCGAAATTGGCTAGATTATACTTTACACAAAGTCATTCAAAAAAGACCATGCTAAAACTTTTCTATCATTAGTTTTATAAATGCTTCTGCCGCTTTGCTTAAATATCTATCGTTGCGGTAGAAGATTTCTAGTTCACGTGTTGGCGCACTTTCAATTGGAATAGAACGAATGCCCAGTGAATGAAAGTTTTCTATTAGTTGACTAGGCTGAATCGTGGATCCGATATCTTCTCGAACTAGCTGAAACAGAGAAGTAGCCGAACCGGTTTCCATCACACTATCAATGGTGACACCTTGCTTTACGCACCATTTATCGATTAAATCCCGACCACATTTCCCTTGAGGGTACATGACGAGTGGAATTTCGGACAACTCTCCTGATATAACACTTTTCTTTTGTGCAAATTCGTGGGTTTCATTTACAAATAGACTGTACGTCTCCGTATAGAATGGTATACGTTCTATACGACTATCCACTTCCGTTTTTAAACCGATGCCAATATCAACGTCATTATCTAACACCCTGGTCAAACTCTCAATAGTTGGGAACACTTGCACTTTCGTATTGGGGAAATCCTTTCGAAAATCGATCAAGATTTCTGTCAAACGATAGTCAAGATCAGATGGTAACACCGCGATCCGTAAACTTCCTGTATGTAGATTGTTCAAGTCACCGATTGCTTTCTTGGCATTGCTCAGCTGTTGAACCACTTGTAAGGCATAGGATTCAAGTACCTCACCTGCCTCCGTTTTTGCTATTTTTTTACCCATTCGATCGAATAAAGGCACCTCTAATTCATCCTCTAGAACACGTATCTGCTGGCTCAATGTTGGTTGTGAAATGCCTATTTTAAAAGCTGCTTCAGAAAAGTGTAATTCTTTACAGAGCACTAGAAAATATTGCAGTTGCCTAATTTCCATTCTGTTTCCCCCTTCATTTATAGCCTGTTACTATCATTATGATAGAAAAAATAGTATTGAACTATTATATTTCTAATTCTACAATGTACATATCGATAAAGAAAGGAATGTTATAAATTATTTTGGAAGAAAATTTTCACGCAAACCATTCAAAAAAAGGGGATTACAAATATGAAGAACAATTATATTGAATTAATGGAAAAGAGACGTACAGTTTACTCACTAGGCAATAATGTGGAACAGACAGAAGAGGCTCTAGTAAACACAATTACAGAGGCTATGAAGCATAGCCCAAGTGCATTTAACTCACAAACATCTCGAGCGGTAATTTTATTTAACGAACACCACCATAAACTCTGGTCTATCGTCGAAAAAGAACTGCGTGTTATTGTACCAGCGGAACGTTTCAAGGCAACGGAAGATAAATTAGCATCTTTTAGTGCTGGATTTGGTACCATTTTATTCTTTGAAGATCAGGACATCATCAAGCAGTTACAAGATCAATTCGCTTTATACGCAGAACAATTCCCTACCTGGTCCGAACAAGGCACTGGTATAGCGCAACATTCTGTATGGACAGCATTAGCACAAGACGGCATCGGTGCTTCACTGCAACACTATAATCCAATCATTGATCAAGCTGTGAAAAACGAATGGGAATTGCCAGATACATGGAAATTGACCGCTCAAATGCCATTTGGAAGTATCGAAGGAGTTCCAGGCAAAAAAGAATTCATTGCAGATGAAGAACGTATTCAAGTTTTTCGTTAATTTTCCTAGTTACAAGAACGGAGTCTTCCTATAAATGACAACAAATACGAAAGCCTATTTCGCTGCAATCTTATATGCGCTTATTGTCGGCTTTTCGTTCATGTTTGTAAAACTGAGCCTTATTGTCGCTACTCCTCTTGATACGTTGGCACATCGCTTTACAATTGCTTTAATCATTGCCAGTGTAATTATCATTTTGAAAAAGGTTCCCTTAAACATGACGAAAAGGGCAGTATGGCGCATTTTACCTTTAGCTTTGATTTACCCAATATTATTTTTCACATTTCAAACGTTCGGTCTAGTCTATGCATCTTCTTCAGAAGCAGGTATCATTCAAGCAACCGTTCCTGTTTTCACATTGCTATTAGCTGCATTTTTTTTGAAAGAACATACAACACCTTTGCAGAAAATTTCTGTTCTATTATCAGTTTCCGGCGTCATCTACATTTTCGTGATGAATGGAGCGAGTATAGACTCACAAAATATGAAGGGAATTATCCTAATTCTGCTATCAGCCTTAACCGCTTCCTGCAATACCGTTCTTGCACGTAGGCTCGTGAAGCAGTATTCTTTTTTCACTGTGACCTATGTCATGACATTCTTCGGGTTCATATTTTTTAATGTAGTAGCAATAGGCAATCATACAATGACACACACAATGCTTCTATTCATCGAACCACTTTCAAGCGGGACTTTCATTGTAGCGATTCTTTACTTAGGTGCACTTTCGTCTTTAGCGACATCATTCTTCTCCAATTATGCGCTATTGCATATCGAAGCATCAAAGATGAGCGTTTTCAGTAATCTAGCAACCTTGATTTCGATAATTGCTGGGGTTTTCTTCCTAAATGAAACAATTGAGAAGTATCATATGATTGGAACCCTTATCATCCTAGTTGGCGTAGCAGGAACGATTTATTGTAGAAAGAAAGTATGAATTTCAACACTACTATATAAACTTAAAGTACCTTTATCCAAGTTATGAACTATCCCACATGTCTCTAATACTAAAAAAGACCCGATATTCGGGTCTTTTTTGTTCAAGCATTCCCTATTG
Organism: Psychrobacillus sp.; assembly: GCF_032154225.1. Lineage (GTDB taxonomy): Bacteria > Bacillota > Bacilli > Bacillales_A > Planococcaceae > Psychrobacillus. The sequence goes on along the minus strand of NZ_JALDYF010000009.1, from coordinate 22,365 downwards.
AACTAAACTGCTCTGTTAGTAAAAAGGCTCTACTCCTTATTGAAGTAAAGCACCCGTTAGTTGAATAAGGATCTGAGAAGAAAATAATTTTTATGTTACTTAATTACACGATTAACATATGATACAATATTAAAATTACAGATACAGAAATAATCATAATTAGAAGGGGAGAAATAAAATGGAAAACTTTTATCTGTTTATCCTTATGTGTATTTTTTTCGTCATTTTACCCGGTCCTGATATTGCAATTGCTACTAAAAATACTATTACCGCTGGGAAAGTCGGAGGACTTAAAACAGCTTTAGGTATTTGTTGTGCCCTTCTTATCCATACTTCTGCTGCTATATTAGGACTTTCAGCCATCATTGTGAAATCAGCGTTATTATTTTCTGTCCTTAAATATGTGGGTGCTGTTTACTTAATATATTTGGGTGTTAAGACATTATGGTCTCTGAAGAAGAAAAAGGAAGAAACAGCAAGCGTTGAGATGAACACAAAAAACAAATTTAAAAGCACTTCTTATTTTAAACAAGGGTTCCTTACAAATCTTCTAAATCCCAAAGTTGCTATCTTATTCTTAACCTTCTTCCCTCAATTCGTTAGTTCTGGAAGCAATACTTTTTTACCGTTTCTTATAATGGGTGCGACTTATACTTTATTGACTGCTGTTTGGTCTATACTCTATGTATATTTAATCAATTATATTAATGCTTTTATGAAAAAACCTAAAACACAAAATATTATTGAAGGCATCACAGGAACAATTCTAATAGGTTTTGGAATGAAACTGTTTCTTGAAAAGAGTCATAATTAAATTATTCATATGAGTTAAGACCCTTTATTTATCTAAATCAAAGGGTCTTATTTTTGCTAAAATTTATGATGCTTTTCTTCAACTAAACTGCTTCGTTAGTTTAAGTGAAGGTCTTCACAATCTTTATATTGATAGTAACATAAATTTCCAATATAAAATCAAAATTTCTTACAAAGTTACGCTTTATTCAGGTTCAACTAGCCCGAAAACAACAGATTCTCAGTCGTTTTTGCGTTAATCCTTCTTTCCTTAATCCTAGGGGAAAATAATAAACACCCAAAACCCCTGGTATATAAGGATTTTGAGTATTTTTAAGTAAAGGTGGTTATTTGCGTTAATCACGACATTATGAGAAGCCTTGGGCATGAACGGTTAGAAACAACTGAGATCTATTTAGAGAAAGTATTCTCAATAAAAACCATGCTATTCATAGTTGGAAACCGGAGTTGTTTGGAGAGTATATATAATAGAAAAGATTTCAAGACATCTGTAAAAAAATCCTAAGTTTAAAAGTCCTCTTTAACCTAATAAAACCAAAATTAAAAGAATCCATTTTGAATAGTTTCTTCAAAATGGATTCTTTCTTTGGTTGTAAGTTAGTAGTCGACCTCATAAGAAAGGCTGTTTATTTTAGTGGTCCTTCTTTAACTAAAGCATCCGTTAGTTTAAGTGTATCCATTCACAAATAGTAATTTCATCTTATATCACTTATAATATATTTTCAAAATTGGTTCTAAAACAAATTAAAGAGCATCATTCTATATGTGAATGATACTCCTCTAAAAAACGCACTTACTTATGATACGGTTCACCTAAATTAATATTAAATTCGTTATAAAAATGGAATTCCTTATTGGACTAAACTGCTGCGTTAGTTGAATAAGAAAAAAAGCTTTACTCCTTCTTGAAGTAAAGCACCCGTTAGCTTAATAAGAACCCCTGTATTGAAACATTAAAAGCAAACATAAAAACAATGATGCACATATAACCCGTAAACCCTTTTCTATCTATTTGAAGTTCAATTCCTCCTGTAATCAATATCGAAATACCTAATATCAACATTAAATAAGGCATAAACTCAAAGTTTTTAGTTATCAGACCAAAACCTGCTAACACAACACCAACTATTGATAAGATAATTCTTAATGTTTTTAGCATACTTCTCCCCCTTACAACAAGTCACTTTCCCAAGTTCTTGTTTAATCGTATCATCATTTACGTTATTATTTTGTGTAAAAACGGAAATTCCTACTTTAACAATCCTGCTGTGTTAGAACAATAAGAAAAAAGGCTTTACCCCTACTTGAAGTAAAGCACCCTTTAACGGAATAAGACAATATTGCTACTCATTAACCGCTTTCATCCACATTCTTTTCTTTTAGGTTAACAAGCCAAATTACGAATAGAAAGAACAGTCCAAAACAAACTCTATATAACGTATTTAAAACTCTACTACTTTCGTCAAATAAATCTGTTGATAAAATAAAACTTAAACAAAATCCAAGAATAAAAATAAAAAGATAGCGATATTTCATTTATACCCCCCTATTAATTAAAAGGTTTTCTTAAACTAACCTGCTCCGTTAGTTGAACAAGAAAAAGGTGCTTAACCCCAAATTGAAGTAAAGCACACATTAGCTTAAGAACATTACTTGATTTTTTTCTCCAAATCTATCTTGCAATAATAAGTATAATACCAATCGAAGCCCCAATAATTTGGTCTAATAAAAGTTCAGTAGTTCTAAAGTAACGCATGGTAAAAGTTCCTCCAAAATAACAATTATCGTAACTGCTAATTGAATAAGATATGTATTTATTTTCATCATTTATCCCTAATTGTATAACTTCCACTTCTTCCCCTAAATAGCTTTGTTTGTTGAAGAAAAGCTTTCTATTATCCTCATCCTTGATTTTTGTTTTTTCTGCTTAAACCAAATACTGTGGAAGAGAAAATAAATATGGCTGTACATAACCACATTGTAATTCCATTCCATTGTCCATCAAAAAGAGTTAAATTAGTTAAAATTATCACTTGCATCAAACAAATTAAAATATATAAAACTAAATTATATCGCATTTATTTATCCCCCCTTTACTTTTATACGGTTAGAAAGAAAAAAGGTTACATTTATTAACAATATCCATTCCTGCTTATTCAACTAAACTGCTGCGTTAGTTGAATAAGGATGATGCACATTATGTTCCAACTGTTTAACAACTAGCAGAGTTCTAATTGTATTTCCTATCTAGACTTCTACTTTTTTACTTTGAACTTCACCAAATCATTTTTGGTACTCAATTATTAAATAATAACAATAAATGAATTGCCGCAAGGACTCCCATGAAATAAATAATTGATCTGGAGAAGGTATTCTTAAATCCATTACGATGGTGCTTTTCAAAAAATAGATGCAGAATTGCATGGATAATCAAAAAAATATCTAGGAGCCAAAAAGTGATTATTTGATATTGGCTGAAAAGTAAAGTAAGTATTATTGTGTAAAGAGGAAGGTGAATAAATGTGAAGACTTTATATGCTTTAGCATCTTCCATATCTTTAAGTACGATAAATAATGTCCACTCCGAACGTCTTACCGCATCCATTTCGTGCAAAAGAAATAAAGATAAGTTAAACAAAAATAATACAAGTAAAAAATCAGGCATATTAATCCTCCTACAAATCTATAACTTCATGTTACTATAGTTTAATAAATTCATATAGCAAAATATGTCACTTTTTAAAATGAATATCTGCTTTAAGTTCGAATAATTTCTCCACAACATATCGCAGCTTTTTTAATATTGATTAAAGTTTCCAACCTTTCTTTATTCCAATAAGATTATTGATACCAAACAAAATGGCACGAAAGATGATGCACATTCCATATACGTCGTATACAAAGTTATTTCAATACATCAAATGTTTAGGTTCTTCCCGCTATTTCTCCACCAAAAAACGACCCTAAAGGGTCGTTTTTTCCATTCCACTATTTACAAAATCACACCAAGCTCTTTACCAACTTTTTCGTAAATCGCCAATGCCTCATCCAGCATTTCTTTTGTGTGGTCGGCTGTTGGCATGTTGCGAACGCGACCTGTTCCTTTTGCTACGGTTGGGAAGACGATCGATTTTGCGTATACACCTTCTTCGAATAATCGTTTAGAGAAGGTTTGTGTTAGTTTTTCATCACCGATGATACATGGAGTGATTGGTGTTTCGGATGCTCCGATGTTGAAGCCTAGTTTCGATAAACCTGCTTTCAAGTAGTCGCCGTTTTCCCAAAGCTTGTCGTGCAGCTCAGTAGAATCGATGATTATTTGAACAGCAGCAGTAATTGCTGCTACATCTCCTGGTGGTAAAGCAGTGGAGAATAAAAACGGACGAGAGCGAACTTTTAACCAGTCGATCAAGTCTTTTTTCCCTGCAACGTATCCGCCTACTACACCGATCGCTTTTGATAAAGTACCGATTTGGAAATCTATTTCTTTTTCTAAACCGAAGTGTTTTACAGTTCCTTTACCTTTACCAGTAACACCTGAACCGTGTGCGTCATCTACGTACGTAATTAGGTCAAACTCTTTTGCGATTTCTACTATTTCTGGAAGTTTTGCAATATCCCCGTCCATTGAGAATACGCCGTCTGTAATAACCATTACTTTATTGTATAGGCCTGATTCTGTTGCTGCTTTTGCTTTGTTACGTAAGTCTTCCATATCAGCGTGTTTAAATGGAAGAATTTTCGCTTTAGATAATCGGCAACCATCGATAATAGATGCGTGATTTAATTCGTCAGACAAGATTGCGTCGTTTTTATCCATAACTGCTGAAATTGCAGCCATATTACAATTGAAGCCCGATTGATACGAGATTGCTGCTTCTGTTCCTTTAAATTCAGCTAATTTTTGCTCCAGTTTTACGTGAAGATCTAGCGTTCCGTTAATTGTACGAACTGCACCAGCTCCAACTCCGTACTTGTCCACCGCATCTTTTGCAATTTGCTTTAATGTTGGGTTTGTTGCAAGCCCTAAATAGTTGTTTGAGGATAAGTTAATAAGTTCTGATCCACGAACAATAATTTTAGCTCCATTTGGTCCTTCTACAGGATCGATTTCGTTATACAATCCTTGGCTTTTTAAATCATTTAGGTTATCTGTTAAAAAAGTATCTAGTACGTTCGACAAGGTCATCTTCCTTTCAACCGAAATATTCTCTTCTATTTTAGCATGATTCATATAAAATACGAAGAGAACATCCCGAAAGCTAGGAAGTTTCCTGTTTTCAGCTGACTGTTGCGACCATTTTATCCTGCAATTCTCTCCACTTGTCTCCACTAATAGCAGAGTCATACAATGTTTTGATTGTTTTCAATTCTTCTGCGTGCGTACAAAGATAATCTTGTGCAACAGACATTTCCTCGGAGTATGAGGTTCTCAATTCCAGTATCTTTTCTTCATCTAACAATGTTTCATCAATATGAGGGAAAAAATCGAGTATTGCATCCCCTTCACGTTCTGGTTCATATACATGCGGACTTGTTGCATCGGATATGCAAAGCTGTAATTCAGGAAGAACAACCCCATCTATGCTGTTTGCATCAAGTCCACACCAGATAAAACGAATATCTAATCCATGAATTTTCGCTTCTTCTGCAAATTTTCTCATGAAGGAAGATTTGCCGCTCCCTGGTAAACCTTTTATAAACAGCCTTGTTTTTAAGTTTTTGGAGATGGAGTCGAGCGTATCTTTTGCACCAAGTGGAGTGAGAGAACCCATTAGTCGGTGCGTCACTTTTGGATTTTTTTGCAGACTAATATTGCCTATATTTTTCTTTTTCAGTTGTTCTAGCAATGTATTAATGCCTTCCCAGTTCATCGCTGGCTCAATCAGTTTTTCCCAATCGTCATGTATTTTTTTCGCACGCGCCAATGATTGCAAACCTTTTATAAGCCAAATATCATTAATTATTTGCTTTTCACGAATTAAAGGACCTATTTCTTGGAGTTTCTTTTCATCGTATGCGTTGTAGTACGGAACCCATTCATGCCCCGCTCCGTAAAAGGAAGGATCAACTGCATCTGTTTGTAAATAGAGTGTTTTCGTTTCAGTAATATAAACCCCTTCAATTACTTCTTCATGAAGTGGATCATAAAACCATTCCATATTTCTTCCTCTGCGAGCAGCCGTGTATCCTATTTCTTTTAACACTTCTGTTAACCTGCGAGAAGTTGGTCCTTTAAAAAAATACACCTTTTGTGCTTCTTGGATGATTTCTTTATAAAAGTTTTTAACACCTTGTCCAGTATATGATTTCCCCATATAATGCGTTATTGTCCCGCTCAAATAATCATCCTTTCTATTTGGACAATGTATGCAAAAAAAGCAGCCATTATGAAAAAAAGTGCTAAAAATCATTTCTGATTTTCCGCACTTTTTAACGTATTAAACTGAGAATAACCACTTATTTTAAACAATAGTTTTTGTGAACTCGGCAATGTATAGTGCACGAGCTGTCCGAGTAAAAGCGCAATTGCAACTGTTCCTATGCCGACCGGTCCTCCTAGTATCCACCCTATACAAGCAACCAGTACTTCTAAGCCTGTCCGCACATTTTTAATGCTCCAACCCGTTTTCTTCATAATAAGAAGCATTAAAGAGTCACGTGGACCCGCTCCAACATTCGGAGATACGTATACACCGACACCTATCGCCATGACGATCAATCCTGCTAAATAGATAAGCACTTGACCACCGTAGCTTTGAATATCTGGAATCATCCAGTTAAATATATCGATAAATGAACCTATCAAAAGTATGTTAAGCCATGTTCCTAACTTCGGCAATTGTTTCGTCCCTATAACTGTACCAATTACGATAATGATACCTGTTAAAATCGACCACGTACCAATCGTCAAGCCTAAATGTTTGAATAGGCCAACATGTAAAACATCCCATGGACCAATTCCAAGTCGCTGTCCTTTAATCGTCATCGAAATGCCAAGAGACATTAACAGCACACCGCTAATAAAAAATGTCCAACGCCAAACAAATTCTTTTTTCATGTTTATATCCTTCTCTCTACGCTAAAAAACCACTCACAACATCGTTGGAATGGACTAAGTTTACTTATCTATTATAGCTTTCTATCGAAAAAAAGCTATTCATTTGTAGTTTTACTAATTTCCGCTGTAATTCCTTTTGTCATTTTTACTAAGTCTTGCAAAGCTAGCTTCACTTGCAATCCTATTTTCCCACCACTTACAATGATAAACTCTTTGTCCTCTGCACTCGCATCAATGACGGTAGGAAAAAGCTTTTTCATGCCGATTGGCGAGCATCCCCCGCGAATATATCCAGTAGTTGGCAATAAATCCTTCAGCGGCAACAACTCTACTTTTTTCTCTCCAACCATTTTAGCTACTGCTTTCAAGTTTAGTTCGTCGTTTACTGGAATAATGCATACATAATGTTTTTGTGGACCAGCTGTCACGATTAATGTTTTAAACACAACAAAAACGGGGTAGCCGATTTTATTGGCCACGGTTACCCCGTCTACTTGAGAGCCTGTCAGCTCGTATTCTATTAAGTCGAATGTTATTTTTTGTTGCTCTAACATTCGAACTGCATTTGTTTTTTGTTTTTTTGCCATACGGTTACAGCTCCTATGCTACACGGAAGAAACTAGGCTGCTGCTCTGCGAAACCATAGCGCGTCATCTGCACTTGATACGAGTATTTTGCAATTGCTTGTTCTACGAATCTTTTTTTCTGTATTTCCGCCAAATCATCTGCTAACACTTTCGGCGATTGAAAATCGGATGGAACAGAGCGATTTGACACAGCCAACTCATCTTCTACTTGTCTTTGTACTTCATTTGAAATTTGACGGTTTGCTTCTTCATTTAACGTAATTTGTGTGTGAACTTGCTGAATTTTAGCAGATGCACTGGCAGCAATACGTAAATCTTGCGTTGATGGTACAGATGGTGCTAAAGCAGAACTTCTTACTTTTTCTAAAAGTGCTACCGTATTATCAAGCGTCGGACCTCCGATTGTTTGTACTGGTATATGTGGCCCTTTAATCTCTTGTAAACTTTGTTGTTGCTGAGAATATTCTATTTGCTGGAATTCCCTCACTGCTGCTCTTACTTCCGGTGTTTCTTTTTCTCTTTCTTTTCTCCCAAGAAGTAAATCTTCTAACTGCGCTAACGACGGTGTTTTAGGTTGGAAATACTCCGCTTGTTTGCGATATGCATCTCCCGCGTCTTTTCTTTGCATCGCGCGCTTTCTTTCCTCATTGTTCGAAATTAAGCTAGACATGCCATTCCCAGTGGATTTAACTAAATTCATACAATTCACCTCTTTCTATATAACTCTCCTAATTAACATTTTAACACATTTTCAGAAATTTCAATCACACTATAGTCATACAGTATGAGTAGGAAAAAAGAATCAAGTGTTTTTGTTCATCACACCTACCCCTTAGCCTTAGTACCCACCATCATAAAAAGATAATTTGAAACATTCAATGAAATAGTGTTAAATTTATACAATAGACTTATAAATAGGGGAATGATTCATTTTGAAAAATAAAATCATCTGGATAAGTACGCTCATCATTGCTATTTTCATCAGTTTCCAGTATTGGAACGCTCTTCAAGTTCAAACAGCGTTCCCGTCCGAGCAATGGAGTCGATCTTTTCCTATAACGACAGAGCAAAGCAATTACTCGAAACTACAAAGTGTTGCACACGAAGACGGTTATACAATTAGTCTTCTTGATTTCAAAAAACTAGTCGTACTATCTTGTGACTCGAACATGATATGTGAAACGAATCGCATAATCGACGAATTAAGCACATCAAGAAATACTTGGAGCGATCACGAAAACTCTTTTTACATACGGGATAACCAGCTTATCCACTCCACTTCACAAACGGCAGAAGTGGTAATTGCCGCAAACGTGATGAATTTTACGAAGACGGATAACACGCTTATTTATTGGACAGAAGATCAGCAAGTTATCGTTTTGGATCAGTCATTTTCTAAAGAACAACAACGTCTTCAACTAGCGGAACCTATCACTTTCGCAAAGATTTTAAATAACGAAGTTTTTATTGTCACGGAAAATAAAAAAGGGCAATATTTTACTGTACATCATGTATCAGATCAATTGTCTAAGCTATTTACGATTCCTGTGAATGGACCTGAAGTGCTTTCATCTATGCACATTTTACAATTAGCAGATGGTGGCTATTCCTTTTTACTCGATACAGATATTTTAGCTGGAGGAAAACGTACGAAAACAATTTTAGCCGCTCCTTTTGATTTATCTTTGAATCAGTCTCCTACTTTTTCAAAGCTTACTTTTGTCGATAACGAAAAACAGCTAAAAAACATTCGTTTTCCACAAATTTATCAAAGCGAACAAGGACCGATTATTACGTTTTCTGCATCGTTAAATGATATGGATGGTAATCGAGTGGATAAAGTTTTTGTTAGTAATTCTTTTGGTGACGTAGTGGACGTTAGCGCTGTCACAAAAATAGATAATCGCTATGAGCGCTCGATGCTTATAAACGATCAAACAGTTGTCTATTTTAAAATGACCGGTCCCAATCGTTCATTAGAATATTCATCTTCCAATGAACAAATTAAACAAGCAAGCAATGGAATTATGGAGGGTGATTATCTTGCGGCAGCTTATGCAGTAATCGGCGACCTATTTAATGGCTTACTGTTAATCCTTTTTTCGTTTATATGGATTACGATCACTTTAGCTATTACGTATGGAGTATCTTCCATATTGCATAGGATTAAATTAGCTTCTGCTTACAAAGTAGCGTACATGATTCACCTTATCGTATTATTTAGTACGCAGTTCGTTTTCTTTCATAAGTTTTCTTTGTTAGAAAATCTAATTTTCCGTATGCCTTATGTGACAGAAAGCTGGCAGTTCACGATTGTACTAGTAGCTTCGATTATTATTTCAACGCTACCATTCCTTATTTTCAAGTACAAGGTGTCAGAAGATACGTTCCACTCGATCATTTTATATACGACATTCATGAATGTTACCATTCTATTTTTCGCAATAGGACCTTATTTATTTTAATGAAAAAAGCTACCTGGCAACTCATTTTGAGTGTTAGGTAGCTTTTTGGGTTAAGCGAATAGGATAAAAAACTCGAGTCTATTATTTTTTAATTCGAATCCAAAATCCAACTCATGATTGTCCAAAATGGTCTTAATAATTGGTAAGCCTAAACCTGTTCCTGAAAGCTCTTTGCTTCTCGATTTTTCCAATACATAAAATGGTCTCCATATATTTTCTAAATCACTTTCATCCATTTCGCCAACGCCGTTAGCAATAATCAACTTCACATGATTATCGTTTTTCGTTACAGTGATTTCAATGTTTTTATCGCTAGAATACTTAATAGAATTGGTCATTATATTATCCAGTACAACATCTATTTCCTCTTTATCTGCATGAACAAAATAGTCCTTATCCATTTCTACATTCATCGATACATTCATATCGTTTTCCTGTAGTATAAGTGCATATTTCGCTGTCATATCAATCATTCTTTTCCCCAAATCAAATGTCGATTTGTTCAATACATTGCTTTCTAATTCTGTCCAGAACAACAGCTTCTCTATTAAGAAATCCATTTTTTCTAACTGTTCTTCAATTGTGTCTTTGAATGTCCCATCGTCCAAGCCATCCGATATTCCTTGCTCATACACTTTCACTAACGATAATGGTGTTTTTAACTCATGCGAAATATCTGCCATTAAATCTTTCAAACGCTTATTTTGACTATTGATTTCATCATGAGCTTTCTCTAAGTTTTCACTCATTCTATTTATACTTTTGGCAAGGTCCCCTACTTCGTCATTCGATTGAATTTCTACTTTTCTAAAATTCAAATTGGCTATATCCTGAGACAACGTTTTCAACGATTCTAATGGTTTTGTAATTTTTTTTGAAATGATCACTACAAGTAAAATAATCACAATGACAGAAAGGCTCATTAAAAAAATCGTAAATCGGTTAATTATTCCGATCGTTTCTTCCATATGCGCCAACGGTAATCCAATTGCAAAAATAGTATGATCTATTTTTAGAAATTTGGTTAAAACTTTATATTTACTTGCTCCTTGATCATATATTTTATTCACCGTTTTATCCTGCAAACTGTTGAGTGTATGTTCGGTAATCCAAAACTTATTTAACTTTATTTTTTTCCGGTCAAATTCGAATATGATTCGCTCGTTAATTTGCTCCAGGTTTCCACTTGTATCTGAATAAACAATCGTTAACCCATACTTGTCTTCTATCCGATTCAAATCGTTTAACAGATCATTATGAGATGCAAGGACAATATCTTCTGCTGCTTTATCTAAAATTTTTCGTTGCTCATAAATATAATATTTGTCGACTAGAAAAATATTAGCGAGTATGGACAAAATAAAAATGCAAATGACAACAGATGATATCCCTATGGAAAACTTGCTCCTAATTTTAATCTTCCTTCACCTCCAGGCAATAGCCAATGCCTCTATAGGTTTTAATCATATCATCGCCAATTTTCGCCCGTAATCGGCGTATATGCGTATCGACAGTTCGATGATCTCCTTCATAATCCATTCCCCATACAATATCAATTAACTTGTCCCTCGATAAAATAACGCCTTTATTTTTAATAAAGAAAAGCAATAAATCGTATTCTATTTTCGTTAAAGGTAACAATTCTTTATGCTTATATGCCTTCTTTTCCATTTCATTAATCCTTATACTACTTACTTGAATATCTTCCCCCACTCTTAGCAGTTTCTTCACTCGCAACATGAGTATTCTTGGATCAAATGGCTTCTTTATATATTCATCTGCTCCATTATGTAAGGCTTTTATTTCATCTTCATTTTGACTTTTTGCTGTTAATATTAAAACTTTCGTTTGACTGTTTTCCTTCATATATTTACATACTTCTATTCCATCTATTTTTGGCATCATCCAATCTAATATTGCTAGATCAATCTTGTTTGCGTCAAAAATAGCTAATGCTTCCTCACCATCTTTTGCTTCAAAAACAGTGAAACCTTCCTTTTTTAAATAGGAAGAAAGTATTTTCACCATTTGTTGTTCATCATCTGCGATTAAAATATTCATGTCCATCCTCCTCCCATTTTATAAAAACACGTCAAACACCGAAATTTCTGGGGGATTCCCAAAACGAATAGCTATCTTTGTCGTACCTATTCCGCTATTTACATATAGATGCTTACCGACTTCGAGCGCATACAGCCCTTTTTCATATTTCTGCGCTAGAGGGGGAGTATATAGAGGACCAATACCAGGTAGGACTACTTGTCCTCCATGACTATGCCCCGCCAGTATCAAGTCCACTTTGTCATATGCAACTTCCTCTACAAGATCAGGCTCATGCAATAAAAGAAGTGTCGGCAGATGACTATTAATACCTGCAAATGCCATTTGAATATCGGGATTTCCTAGCATCGCATCATCTACCCCTACTACATTTAATGCTTTGCCGTTTTCAAGCTCTATTATACCGTTCTCATTTTTAAGTATCTCGAATCCTGATGCTGTCATAATATCCTCATAAAATCTGACGCCACCACCTCCATAGTCATGATTCCCCCACACAGCGTAATTTCCATATGTATTGTTTAACTTGCTTAAAATCTCACTTATTTTCGATCGATCGTCGAATTGGGAAGGTATATCCATAAGATCTCCTGTAAAAGTGATAATGTCCGGTCTGAGTTTATTGATTTTATGTACGAGCTTTTCTAGCTGCTTTAGCGAATAATTCGGACCTAAATGAACATCCGAAAATTGAACGATTCTGATCGAATCCTCCCCTCCTGATACGAGTTCAAAATCAAACTCATTTACGACCAAGCGGTTCGGCTCTATTTTAACTGAATATACAACAATTCCAGCTACTGCGGTACTAATTATCATGATGCATTTTATAATTGCCCAAATTAATGTTTTCATCTTTTCCTATCATCCTCATATAAAGTAATCTTCTTCGATTAGAATAAATGACGTATGTGGCGTGAATGTTACACAAATAAAAAAACACCACATATTCGACCGAGTAAACGGCTTTATATGTGGTGTGACTATTAGTTATTCATCATTTTGTTGGAACAGCTTTTTCAATGCTTCTGCCATTGCATTGTTTTCAGGTTCCTCTTGTTTTTGTAAAAACTTTTGTACATCTTTCTTATTTCCTTTTGCAGAACCTGAATTTTCTCTACGCTTTTCAAATGCCGAAAGCTTTTCTCGGTACCCACATTTACAAACGAAGATTTTCCCATCTCCGTCACCACGTAGTTCCAATTTTTTCTTACATTGTGGGCAACGAGCATTCGTTTGAACAGCAACACTCTTTTTATAACCACATTCTCTATCTTGACAAACGAGCATTTTCCCACGTTTCCCATTCACTTCTAACAATAGTTTCCCACAAGTTGGACATGTCTTTCCTGTCACATTATCATGCTTAAATTGGTGCGTGCTTTGCTTCACTTCTTTTACAACATCTTCTGCAAAAGTAACCATTTCTTTTACGAAAACTTCTTTCTTCAATTGGCCTTTTGCTATTTTTGTCAGCTGTTGCTCCCATTCTGCTGTAAGTGCAGGAGATTTTAACTGCTCCGGAACTAGTTCAAGCAATTGTCTACCTTTAGAAGTCGTGAAAATATCTTTTCCTTTTTTCTCTAATACAAAGGAGCTAAATAATTTCTCGATAATATCCGCTCGCGTCGCTACCGTTCCAAGTCCACCAGTTTCTCCGATTGTTTGGATTAACTCTTTTGATTCGCCTGCCATAAATTGCTTTGGATTTTCCATCGCAGCAAGTAATGTTCCTTCATTGAAACGAGCTGGTGGTTTTGTCATACCTTCTGTCATCGTAATTGCACGAATCGGAAGTACTTGTCCTTTTTCAAATGAAGGAAGTTCACGTTCATCCTCAGAGTCTTCTTCGTCATTCGATTGATATACTTTTTTCCAACCACTATCTCGAATCGTTCGACCTTTTGCTTGGAATGTTTCTCCTGCTACTGAAATTGCAACAATCGTTTGATCGTATGAAAATGGTCCCAGAAATACCGCTAAAAATCGCTTCGCAATTAAATCGTATAATTTGTTTTCTTTATCGGTTAAATCTCGAAGATTAGGCGTTTCTTCCGTTGGAATGATTGCGTGATGATCACTAACTCTAGCATCATCAATAACTCCTTTTTGTGGTTCCACTTTGCCAGCGCGTAAAATTTGGTTTGCTATTTGGCGATACGGTGCAATATCTAATGCTTGTAATCGCTCTTTCAAAGTAGAACGCATATCTGACGTTAAATGCTTTGAATCTGTTCTCGGATACGTCACGATTTTATGACGTTCGTATAAACCTTGAAGTGTGGACAAAGTCTCTTTCGCTGACCATCCCCAGCGTTTATGTGCTTCTTTTTGTAATTCAGTTAAGTCAAAAAGATGTGGTGCCGGCTGTTTTTTAGGCGTTGTTTGAATGGAAGAAACTTTCCCTTCCTTCTCTTTATCTAACTTTTTGAAAAGCTCAGCTATTTTTTCTTGTTGAAAAGAACTCGTCTGATTCGATTTTGCATCCATCCATGTGAAAGTTGCTTTTTCCGCTAATGCTTGCATTCCATAATACGGTTTCGGCTGGAACTCACGAATTTGTCTTTCACGTTCTGCAATCATTGCAAGTGTTGGCGTCTGCACCCGACCCGATGATAGCTGTGCGTTATGCTTCACCGTTAACGCTCTTGTTGCATTTATTCCTACTACCCAATCCGCTTCTGCACGGGCAACCGCTGCTGCGTATAACGACTCGTATGCCTTGCCATCTTTTAATTCTTTAAAGCCTTTTTTAATTGCTTGGTCCGTCACAGATGAAATCCATAATCTTTTGACTGGCTTTTTACAGTTTGCCTTTTCGAGAATCCATCTTGCTACGAGTTCTCCTTCGCGTCCTGCATCTGTTGCAATAATAATTTGGTTCACATCAGCTCTTGCCAACTGTGCTTTTACTGCATTAAACTGCTTCATCGTTTGTTTGATTGGAACTAGTTTAAATGGTTTTGGGAGTATTGGTAAATCTTCTAATTTCCACTCTTTGTATTCGTTTTTATATTGTTCTGGATCTGCATGTGTTACAAGATGCCCCAATGCCCATGTCACTATATATTGCGGGCCTTCTAAAAAACCATTTCCTTTTTTCGTGCAGCCTAATACTCGTGCAATATCTCGTGCAACGGACGGCTTTTCTGCTAATACTACTGATTTTGCCATGATGATTCCGCTCCTTTTCTATTCTCCTATTATAACAGGTCTTTTATTTCCGATGGATTTCAATGAGCTTGAAGTTGTCATATTTTTTTAAAGTACGGGTACATTTTACTTACACTTCCAATAAAAAATGGTATTATTAACATAATAGTTATTATTATGGAGGTGAAATATTTGAGTATAAATAACCACTTTATGCAAACGGTCGTAGATAAGCTAGAAGATTTAATCCTTATTGTGGATGACAATGGCAAGATTGTCTTTAAAAATATAGCCATGGACGAAAGCAGTAAAATAAGCGGGCATAATACAATGATTCAAGAAAATGCAAATTTCTTTGAACTCCTTGAAGCGACTCATAATGAGAAGGAGCTCACACTTATCCAGCAAGTTTTACGTGGAGAAATGGAAGAAGTTTACGAAGAAATTCCCGGTCAGACTGGCTCAAAACCTTATTGGTATGCATTTAGAGTTTTTAAAACAACCCTTCCAAACAATCGAACCGGCGCTATCATTATCTACTCTATAATTACAAGTAAAGTAATTGCAAACTCGGAAATTACAAATATATTAGCAAGTATGACAGATGCCTTTTTCTCGGTTGATCCAAATTGGAATATTACATATTTTAATATTTCCGCGAAAAAATTATTGAATAAATTACAGCAAAACATAAAAGGTGATCCTAATTTCGACGAAATACCTAAAATAATCGAAGCTGATTTATTTCCCGTTCTTCAAAAGATAATGAACGAAAAATCAACTATTCAAGAAGAGCTATTCATCCCTCAACTTGGTTCTTGGCTAGAAATAAAAGCCTTCCCAAGAATCGAAGGGGGAGTATCTGTTTTTTTCCATCAAATTGACTCTAGGAAAGAAACAGAAGACAAACTGCATTCGTATGCATATTATGATTTTCTAACAAACTTACCAAATCGCCGAATGACATATGATATTATTCAAAAAAATATTGATAATAATATGCCATTTTCTATTTTTTATATTAATGTTGATGGTTTCAAATCGGTAAATGATGTATATGGACATGCTCATGGAGACACACTTTTAGTGAAAGTCGCAAATCTACTTCAACAAACGATCCAGCCACCAAAAACATTGACGCGAGTTGGCGGAGACGAATTTATGATTTTTACAGATGAAGTAGACAAAGAAGAACTAAGTAAAATTGCGGACAAGATTATTAGTTCTTTCCAAGACTTGCACGAAGCTAGTTCCGTTCCAACAATTAGTATGGGAATTGCTCGTTTTCCAAATGATGCTCCCAATTCGGACTCACTATTTAGATATTCCAACATCGCCATGTCTTACGCGAAGCGAGTAAAACATAATAGCTATAACTTTTTTGAAGCTAATATGGTCGATAAATTAGAACGGCAAGTAGTGTTAGAAAATGAAATGGCTGGCGATTTGAAAGATACGACCATACAATTTGTTGTACAACCTCAATACTGTATTGCTTCAAAAGAAGTTATTGGAATTGAAGTACTATCTAGATGGCTTCATCCGAAATACGGTTATATTTCTCCTCCCGATTTTATCGAAATAGCAGAGAAAACGGGACAGATCGGAAGTTTAACGAAATATTTATTAACTGAAATTTTTTCACATACTTCGAGATGGATCACGGAATATGGATTCAATAAAATAATTGCTGTAAACATTACGCCGAAATTACTAGCAAATGCACCATTTTTCCAAGAGCTAATTCAATTACTTGAAGATTATCAAATTCCTCCGCATTTACTAGAAATAGAAATTACGGAAAATGCGGAACTCATCACGACAACGACTATTCAAGATAATCTTGCATTATGTAGAAAACTCGGGATCAAAGTCTCTTTAGATGATTTTGGTACAGGTTATTCTAAACTAGCAGATTTAGTCGCTTTTCATATTGATAAAATCAAGATTGACAAATATTTTGTTGATAAAATCGGAGAAGAAACGAGTGCTGAGCACATCCTCCAAACATTTATGGATTTAGCAAAAGGATTAAAATGTGAAATTCTTGCAGAAGGTGTAGAAACAAAAGAACAAGTAGATCATCTAACCGCGCTTGGCGTGAACTTTTTTCAAGGATATTATTTTTCAAAACCTATTACGATTGATGATTTTGAAAAAAATTATATACAGGCGGAATATAAAATAATACATAGTTAAACAGGATGTCCATGAAGATCATGGGCACCCTGTTTTTCTTTATTTAATAAGTTAATTCCCCAAAATAAGCAGCCAAATATACAAACCGACCAATGTGATAAACAGTGTTGGAACCGTTAGAACAATTCCTACTTTAAAATAAGTTCCCCACGATACTTTGACTCCTTTATACGATAAAACATGTAGCCAAAGTAGCGTTGCAAGAGATCCAATTGGTGTAATTTTCGGACCTAAATCTGATCCGATAACATTCGCATATATGAGGGCTTCTCTCATTACTCCGGTCGTAGAAGTTTCTGCAATTGCCAGAGCATCAATCATTACGGTCGGCAAATTGTTCATCACAGAGGATAATATCGCTGCGATGAATCCCATTGATATTGTCCCGACGAATAAACCTTGATCCGCTGCCATTTGGATAATATCCGCAAGTATGGAAGTTAGACCAACATTTTGAAGACCGTATACAACGACGTACATTCCGATTGAGAAAAATACAATATTCCATGGTGCGCCTTTCACAATCTTCGCAGTTTCTAGAGACGCACTATTTCTTGCCAACATTAAAAAGAGAATCGCAATAAATCCAACTATAAACGAAACCGGAATACCGATAAATTCACTAGAGAAGTATCCAATGAGTAATAATCCAAGTATCCACCATGATAGATGAAACATTTTCATATCTTTCACTGCTTCTATCGGTTTTTTCAATTCCGCAGTTTCATAGTTTTTCGGAATACTTTTTCGGAAAAATAAATATAGAACAAGAATACTTGCAAATAGCGAAAAAATATTAGGCACAATCATTCGAGAAGCATATTCAACGAATCCGATGCCAAAAAAATCAGCTGACACGATGTTTACTAAATTACTGATGACAAATGGTAACGAAGTAGTATCAGCGATAAAACCACTTGCCATAATAAATGGGAAAATCATTTTTTCATTGAAATTCAAATTCCGAACCATTGCCAATACAATCGGAGTCAAAATCAGTGCGGCCCCATCATTCGCAAATAATGCTGCGACCATTGCCCCAAGAATAGATACGTAGATAAACATTCTTACGCCATTTCCTTTTGCCGCTCTCGCCATATGAAGTGCCGACCATTCGAAAAGTCCAATTTCATCTAAAATTAATGAAATTATAATAATACCTATGAATGCTAGTGTTGCATTCCAAACGATACTCGTCACATCGAGCACATCTTGAAAATCGACAACTCCGACTAATAACGCAACGATTGCTCCTCCACACGCAGACCAACCTATCGACAAATTTCTAGGCTGTAAAATCACAAGCGCAAGCGTTATTACCAAAATAATGATCGCCATACTAGTAGAAACCAAACAAAACCCTCCAGAACAAACAATTCTCAAATAATACTACTATATATGGATTTGGTTGTTCAGTAAACTTTCGCAGTTCGAGATTTTTTGTCTGAACTCGACTACATCAATTCTTTAAACTTTCTTCATCTTCTATATCAAAGTATTCATAGAAAATATCCTTTACTTCATCAATGGTAGTAGTACCATCATTATCTAGTTTTGAATCCCATACATGCTCGAATGTTTCCACAAGCACTATTGTTCTTTTGCACCATTCAATATACTCTGCCTCTTGCTCTAGTCCTCTTTTTAATACAGCCGAACTCATTAGTAAGCGCGTAGTTAACTTATTTTTTTCTTTAATTTGCTGCCACTGCTCGTATAAAGTTTGTTTTAATTTTTCTAACCTAGCTTCACGTTGTTTTTGATAATGCTTTAACTGAAACAAAACATCTTTCGCTGAAAGATTATCCATGAAAAAGGCTTGCATTAGAAAAGAATCCTTCACATTTGGAGTTTCGGGAGGCTTCTCAAGCCAATGAGATAACTCTTTCTTTCCTGCATCTGTAATAGAATATAATTTCTTATCCGGCTTTCCTTCTTGTAAAATCATTCTACTTTCGATTAAATTTTCTTTTTCTAATTTATTTAATTCAGGATAAATTTGCGATAAATGAGTATGCCAAAAAATACTCATAAAAGAATCGAATTCTTTTTTTATATCATAACCCGTGGCTTCCCACTTACTTAATAGCCCTAGCATTCCAAATTTTAAAGACAATTTATTCCTCTCCTCTTCTACGATGCCTCTCTCCTCCCTCCTTTCCCAAGAGCTGGGACAGAAAAGCAACTTGTAATTGCTATGAGTAAAAGAGCGATTACCATCACTGAAATTGTGTTCATTGTTCCTATTTTATTGAGTAATATACCAAAAACTATTATTCCTGGAAGTGCCATGGAGCTCGTAATCATATTAAATAAGCTAAATGTACGGGTCATATTTTCTTGCGGTACAACATCTTGCAAATAAGTCACAAACGTAACCTGATATACACCTAAAGCTATTCCTTGCATTATGAATAGAGGCAAAATAAGCCACCAAGTTGGGACTATAAATAATACTCCTAATGACAAACATATAGCAAATAGAGAAGGAACAATAAGATTTTTCCTATCTACCTTACGATACCATTTTGGCGTGATACTTGCTCCAATAATTATTCCTATTAAGGTTGATGTTCCGATAAAACTTAAATTTTCTACTCCAACTTTTAAATACTCCGTTAAAAAGGAGATTAACACAAGGTCAATTGAAGTGGCGATAAGCATGGCAAAAGCTAGTAATAGAAAAAGTGGCTTTAAGGTAGAGTGAGTTGCTATGTACCCTATTCCATCAATCATCATTCTCCATTGCCCCGTTTTCTCTGCCGCTTCCCTTCGTGACCACGGTTTTACATTCCAAATAAATAGTAATGAAAGTGATAAACAAATAGCTGCGATTAGTAATAGCATAGGAATTGGAATTCCTAGTTTAATAAGAGACGCTGTACTAATTTGTCCTATCATTTTTACAACAGTAAAACCTAATTGAAACAAACTATTTGCTTTTGCTCGATCGTCTTGCTTCACAATAAATGGCAGTAATGATTGGCTTGCTGGTACAAAGAACAAGCTTAATATACTAATAATCATCAACATGAAATATGTCCACTCTACTTGAATAAAACTCATAGTCAGCAAAAAAATTACTAAAACAAATACACGTATACCATCTGAAAAAGCCATCACCTTTTGAAGTGTTTTATTCTCAATCCACGCCCCTATCGGAAGTGCGAATAGTGTCATCGGCAAGAAATATGCAATATAAAACCATGTAAACGATGTAGAATTTATTGAATTTAACTCAATCCATTTTAATAATGAAAAAAATACAATCGAATCTGCAAATACACTAAGAACTCTCCCAGCAAACAAATTTCTAAAAGCTTTTTCATGAAATAACTGCATATAAAAACCTCCATTCATTTTTTTACAGTTTAATTGATATTAATTAATATATAAATAATTATATATAAATATTTATATATAATAGAATTTTGAATGAGACAATTTTTTTGACATTCAAAGAATTCCAATAATCTCGAATGCATATTTCCTTGTTTAACCAACTAAATGTACTCTATAATTTAATGAACCATTTTAATTGATAGGAGAAGTTTACCTGATGAAACAAAACAAATATGATGATCCAAATTTTTTTACTGCATATAAACAAATGACACGCTCGATTAAAGGGCTTGAAGGTGCAGGGGAGTGGCATGTATTTAAATCACTCATTCCAGAATTGCAAAATAAGCATGTGCTCGATTTAGGATGCGGCTATGGCTGGCATTGTCGATTTGCTAGTGAGCAGCAAGCAAGTTCAGTAATCGGAGTCGATATTTCCGAAAAAATGCTTCTACAGGCTAATGAGCTGACGGATGATCCTACAATCTCTTACTTGCGTATGCCAATTGAAGATATCAACTTCTCCAATTCTCAATTTGATGTAGTTATTAGTTCATTGGCTTTTCATTATATTGAATCATTTGAAGGTATTTGCAAGAAGGTATATGGCTATTTAAAGCCAGGCGGTACATTCACTTTCTCTGTGGAGCATCCCATTTTCACTTCAAGAAATGAACAAGATTGGCATTACGATGATCAAGGAAATCGTCTGCACTGGCCAGTCGATCATTATCAGTCCGAAGGCTTACGCGCAACAACATTTTTAAATGAAAATGTAACAAAATATCATCGAACGATTTCCACATATATGAACAATTTGATAGTAGCTGGCTTCACAATAAAAGCTGTTAATGAGCCAATGCCATCTAATGAGATGTTAGAAAATGATCCTATGATGCAAGATGAAACTCGTAGACCAATGTTTATCATTATTTCAGCAGAAAAATAAACAAGGCAAGGAGAGTTTTATATACTCTCCTTGCCTTGTTCTCTACTAATTTTTACTTCTAACTCAATTTCTACATTGCCTTTGAGGGCGCGACTTATCATACAAGATGCTTCAGCTTTTTCTGCAAGTTTTCTTACAAGGGCTTCCCCTTTTTCAGTCACACTACTAGCTAATACAATATGCGGCTTATGTATAATTTTTTTATATGTAAACACTCCATTTGTTACATCCACGACACCAATGGAACTCATTGTTAAATTTTCTTTTGGAATTCTTGCACGCTCTAGCATTGCCGCAAGCGTAATAATATAACAAGTCGCCGCTGCTCCAAGTAACATTTCATCTGGGTTTGTTCCCACCCCCGGCCCATCCATTTCAGGAGGAATAGACACTTCCGTTTTTAATTTTCCAGCCTCTATTGTTCCCACATCATTTCGAAGCCCAGGCCAACTCGCTTGCAAATAAAATAAATGTTCTGCCATAATACCCCTCCTCTTTTTTCTATTATAACGAAAATATGTAGCTTTTGAATAAGAGTTGAAATATCACGTCTGTTGATTATCCTATTTCTTAAAAAATTTGTGCTAATAGGAAAAAGAACTTATACCCTTTAATACTAAAACACTCGTTTTCGACTTGCTTTACTTCCTCATTCGTATTTTACATAAAATGCGTCTTAGTGGTAGTTTCCGCTACAGGGGTGGACGCTTTCCGCGGGCGTTGCCTCAGCCGCTT
>NZ_JALDYF010000041.1:0-3303 GCF_032154225.1 Psychrobacillus sp. | reverse complement strand
GATAAATTCGACAAGGTGGGGGTCGCTGGTTCGAGACCAGTCGGGACCATCTAAACAAAAGCCTTTAACCTCAGTGGTTTTGGGCTTTTTTCAATTCAATTTAATACCTATAAAACAAGTGAAAATCCTTCTTATGTGACCGATATGTGACGAATTTATTAAAAACGTGTTTTTTGGACTTTGTACAATACAAATTTCCATAAAATAAATTAAACCACCTTCCATTAATCTGGTTGGTGCTTTTTAGCTTTCTCTACTTCTTCAGCTTCCGCTCTATTTATGACTTCGCATAATTTACCTAAAGCTATAAGTTCTTCTCTGTTCATTCGTGACATCTCTTCAAGGGCACCTAGTACTAACTCTGGAGGATGTTCATCCAGTAACTTATTAAATAGTTCTTCCGTTCTATCCATTTCAATCACGACCTTTAATTAATAATAGTTTACTTTTCAGAGATAAGTATTCCAGTGAATACAATTGCCCTCTTAGTTTATAAATTAAAACATAATATATAAAGACTTTAATTAATAAAGTTAATATTAATAGAAAGGTGGTGATTACATGACGATTCAAAATCTAGTAATCAATGGAGATTTTGAGACTGGAACCCTGTCCCCTTGGATTTCGGATAATGCAACAATTACTAACCAATATTCACATTCTGGTTTTTTTTCAGCTAGACTTCAAGGTGGCAATGTAGTATCTTTTATTGCCCAAACTGTTTCCGTTAATGAGGGCGAAGGATTTGAGTTACTTGTTTCATTAGCCAAAGTTGGATTTTCCCCTGCTGCTCCTGTACAGATACAAGTTATTTATTTGGATAGTATGGATAATTCGCTCGGGAATGGTATCTTCGTTAATGTACCCGTGGACCGAATCCCTACAGCAGACAATGATACATGGCTTGAAATCTATCAAACGACAACTCAATCTCCCCCTGGTGCTACACAGGCATTTATTTTGATAAATAGTCTTCCTCAAGCAGGAACGAGTGATATTTTGGTCGATGATGTCGCTCTATTAACTGCACCGACTGCACCACCTGACCCGGGAGTGAACCCAACGTTTGGTTCATTATATGGTTTTAATACAGCTAGAGTTGCTCAACAAGGTGTAAATATAGAGTTTGATTTTGTTGGACCAATCCTGAATACGGATCCCGATCCAGAAACAAATAGTATTACAATCTTATCAGATGGTGTCTATGAAATAACAGCATCTTTAGAGAATTTTAATACGGGAGGAAGTTTTGTACGCTACGGTATTAGAAGAAATTCATTAACGATTCCAGGTTCAAGTTTTGCCTCACAACCAGGTGGAACAATATCTATTGGGAAAACCATTCAAGTCGATTTAATTGCAGGAGATATCATAACAGTAGTTCCAGATCAAGCGATCGATGGAATCCCACAATATTCAAGTGCTGCACTTACTGTTAATCTTATTGGCTCTTAAGATTAGAATGAAATTCTGAAATTTTTTACAGGGGTGCCGGACTAGTAAATATAAGATTCACATTGATTCGCCCAAATCTACTTGAAGTTTTGAACTAAAAAACTTAGCTTCGATATAAACTTACCTTAGGTGCTATGATTTTCATTAGGCAAAAATATAAATAAGTCAGTATTGCATCGGACTTATTTTTATTTTTGCCCTCTTCATTAATCCATTATAGTTACGTCTACTATTTCATCAAGCTTTAATGATAACAAATAAAAAGGATCTTTCAATTCGATTTCTCGCTTCTGCAAATTCACACTTTCTACCGTACCTCTGTTGTATATAAATTCTCCATTTTTCCATCTTTTAATTTTTGTATCAGCTTTACTTTTAATGGCTGCATCCAAAGTATGTTGAATGGCATCATAATCCCATTCGTCTAATTCTGGTTTAGGTTCTCTTTTAATTTCTTCACTATATTGTCTTAATAAAGCTACGTGTTCTGGAAGCATCATTGCTACCCATTTCTTACTTCCTCTGTCTTGTAAACGTGACAAATCAAATATTGGCTCATCCTCATAAAAACCGTGATTCATACCACCCCACGCTCCTTATGGATGATGGGAACACATGCGAGTACATTTTCAATTTTAAAAGTCCTTTTATTATTTCGTAAAAAACAATGCGCTTTTAATGTATTACCCTCCACACACAACACCTTTACTTTTCGCTTACTGATTTCACCATTATTTTTCATGTAGATCATTTCAATTATTTGATTGAGTTGCATGGATTTTAAAATATTTATACGCACATATGTTCCCTCCTTCTTTTGACTAGTATACGAACAATAGTTCTATTTTACAACTAGTAATTTTAGGGAAATAAAACTTACTGTCATTCACAATATGTATAAAAGCAAACATGTATAGGTAATATATCAGAACCTAAAATACTCTATTAAATGGTTTTTTTCACCAAAAAAAGAGTCATTAATCATCTCGTAGATGATTATTACAAATGTCCAGACGACTAAACCTTCAGATGCTAACTCTTTCCGCATTTGAAAATATATTTTCATTGCTTCTTTTGTTGACAAATTTATCACCCTATACTTACTTATTAATTCGTTCTTGCTCAGCTAGACTGCTAAACTGCAGGCAGAGATTCGGTATTTGAAACAGTCGATTTAGATTTTAAAAAAGTACGCAGCATTGGAAAAGAACCGACGCCAAATGAGTTATCCAATTAGTCGAAGAATTAAAAGAAGTTTTGTCCGTTGGAAAAAGAATGAGGATCAACACGTACAAAAGGAGATACGATATCAACAGATCGGCGACTTGTACAAACAACATATGATTCGAATGGTTATCAAAAAAAAGAAATCTTGAAAGAACGTGACCTTTCACAACGTGAATTGGCACGAATGACAGGTCTGCGACCAAATACAATCAGCCATCTTTGTTCAGACAACGTAGACAGGGTTTATTTATCGACATTAGAAACGGTATGCAAAGTGATAGACATCGACATTCAGGAGTTAATCGAGGTGGAGTAGTCCTCTTGTACTAGTCGTTCTATGTACGTAAAAGTTGCGAATAAATATAAAAGATAGGGGGAAAGCGAAGGTTGGGCTTCGAAGAATAGAAATGGTGGTATCTGATGTAATTATGGTTATTTGCTTAACAAAATAAAGGGTAAATAGGGCATACATTTTAAATGTGTGTACGTACTTTATAATTGTAAAAACATAATATAGGGCTTACAGGGGTCACTCATATTCTCCGTATAAAAAATGAACTATTCGTACTCCCCTCCCAAAATAAAACCTTAGAGATTGTCTATATCTCTAAGGTTTATATA
>NZ_JALDYF010000008.1:0-133740 GCF_032154225.1 Psychrobacillus sp. | reverse complement strand
CGTTTGGACTTGCATGGTAACATGCGAGAAGGAGAAAACTAGCAGGAGCGAAGGAGCCCAGTCAGTGATATTCAGTATCGCTGATGGCACGCCGTGTGCGATGAAAGTCGCTTGCACGGTGTAGGCCTGATCGAAAGCCAAAAAGGTATAAGACAGGAATAGCATTATTCCTACAGAATCGGCTACACTAATTGCACAAAATACTATGATTGCAGCGGATGGTTTATCATCAACAAAAATCAAGGTATTAGTGTTCGAAGATGGATTAATCCAAAAAATAACTGGTGGTGATGTGATCACTTTAACCACAACTGCGGGTAGCTTAGGTACCGTGACAGATAATGGAGATGGGACGTACACAGCAGAGTTAACCTCTTCTATGATAGAGGAAACTGCTGTCATTTCCGGTACATTAAATGGAAACAGTATTGTGTTAACCGCTAGTGTTTCATTTGGAGTCGCTCGACTATCTACTTTTACGACGACATTGCCTCTGAACGAGCAGTTTGATCCAGCCGTTACCTCCTATACGGCAAGCGTTGCAAATGCTGTGGATTCCTTTAAGGTAAATCCAGGAACAGTATCGGGAGAGCGGGTCAAACTAACGAGAATCATAGATGGATGGGGTTATACCTTAACGGCAAATAATGAATCGGCTGGGATTACGATTTATAATGAAGGTCCGAACGACTTTACTTTTACCGTTGAAGGAGCATTCCAACGACCAACAGTATATACGGTCACTATCGATCGTCAAAGAAGTGCTAAACTGACCGATATGAAAACAACAGTACCAAATTTTGCGTTTGACCCAAACAAAGTAAATTACAGTGCAGTGTTGTTTAATAATACCACTACGCTTACCCCGACGTTTGAAGTAGGTACGACGGTAAAAGTGAGCATCAATGGATCTGCTTTATCTCCCATCCACTCTGGGGATCCCGTGACAGTCCCAATTTCTGGCGGGGGAAAAGAAGAAATCGTACTGTTCCATGTCACTGAGAGTGGGAAAGCAGAAAGACAATACTCCTATCGAATCATAGGGAAGTAACCACGCGAGTGATTTTATTTGGATTTTTTTCTAAGAAAGTAGAACTGAGTATAAAATATGCGTAGCAGATTTGGTAGCAGATTTGGTAGGAGGCTTTTTAGAAATATTTTAAAGCTAAGAAGAAAGCAATCAATCGAAAGTTATTATTTCAGTATAGTTATTGGGAAAAAATTGTTTTATATCTAAAAAGTGTTATAAAAGTATTTACAAAATAAAAATATAGTGATATTTTTAGTTGATTATAGTACTAAAGGAAGAGAGGGAATTTATGAAAAGTTTTATTGTAAAAATAACATTATTTCTGAGCTTGGTTGTATTATGTCTTTCGTTTAAAACTGTGGAAACGTTTGCAGCTACCGATTTTACTGGTGATCCGGGGGATATCCAAGAACTAATAAGCAGAGGGATTATTGACGAATCGTTTATACCGGATGGATCCATAACTCGTGGTGAATTGGCGGCATTTTTAGTAAGATCGTTTATTAGTGATGCAAGTTCTAGTTCTGGTTTTGATAATTCGCTTGGGGGTATTTTTGGATATTTCGATAGTGTGCATTCTGAATTTTTAGTAGGATCGTTTATTAGTGATGCAAGTTCTTTAGGTGGCTACTCACCAGACACTGTTGTAAACAGAGAAGAACTGGCTACTGTAGTTGTTAGTGCATTAGGATTTAATGCAACTGGTTCGGGAGAGCAACTTCCTTTTAACGATAGTGATACTATTTCTTCATGGGCAAGAGATTATGTGGGTTATGCAGTAGCGAATGGATTAATGAGTGGTGATCCATCAAATAATTTCAATCCGCAAAACCCAGTAACTGGACTAGAAGTTGTGCAAACTACTTTGAATACGATAGAACATGCTGAAGCTTTAGGGATTATTCTACCTCCAGTTCCTGTTTCAGATCCTGAACCAGAGTTAGAGAAGGAAGAAAGTTCAGTAACGAAAATAAAGAAAGCAATTGGGCAAATTGTAATTGAAGATATAGTGGAAGGGCCAAATGAAGGTGCAGGCAAAATTATTTTTACAGATAGTGGTATTACAATTGAAGATTTGCTGGGTGCAATCGTGGCATTAGATAATTCAAAACAAATTTATGAATTTTTGAGAAATGGTGATATATGGACAGATTTTACTGTGAATATTGATCCAATAACAGATAGATTGGTGGTAACAGCTGAAAACGGTGTAAATAAACATACTTACTCTTTTGAGTTACCAGAGAACCCAAATAACCCACCCGTTGATCAAGAGCCTGAACAGGTTCAACAACCACAAAATCTAGCAGAACAAGCACCATCTACAGATGAAGTAGTAATTCCTGAATAATATCGTAATAAGTTGCTAACCCCACATTTTTTTATGTGGGGTTTTCATTGGTGTAAAAATAGTGAACAACCTTGATTGCATTAAAAATGCCCTTAGTTGTATACTTAGATAGACAGGTGGATTTGCACCTTCAATACATATTCATATAGGGAGGAATTTTGCGATGTTATCTGAAAAATTACATGAAGCATTGAACGACCAAATGAACTTTGAGTTTTATTCTGCACATGCGTATCTTGCAATGGCTTCGTATTGCACAGCGGAAACGTACGACGGTTTTGCTAATTTCTTTTTGGTACAAGCAGAAGAAGAGCGTTACCATGCGATGAAATTTTATAACTTTTTGAGTGACTTAGGATATAGAGCAACAATTGACGGTTTCGACCGCCCTAGTAATGAATTTTCTTCCGTTTTAGAAGCATTTGAAACTGCGTTATCGCATGAAAAAGAAGTGACACGTCGCATTTATCACCTATCTGATATCGCCTTAGATGAGCGTGAGCATGCAACAATGGCATTTTTAAAATGGTTTATCGACGAGCAAGTAGAAGAAGAATCGACTTTTGATACGCTTATCAATAAAATCAAACGAATCGAAAGCGATTCAAATGCAATCTTTATGCTAGATTCTGATTTAGCAACTCGAACATTCACACCGGACGAAGCATAATCGAATAATAAATAGAAAAATACGGAACCTTCAAGAAGATGAGTAAGTCTTCTTGGAGGTTTTTAGCTTTTCAGTGTTGTAATAAAAACAACTTTTTGATGACGGAAAATTCATATTATTATAACGTTTATGATTCCTTTTATGGTATATTTTAAGTTGATGAAAGGAGATGGCGATATGTTGTTGAAGAAGAGATCCAACTTTGGAGAAAGACATGGGGTATCTTATTTGAATGGCGAAGTTAAATTTCAAGGTGTGTCATTAAATGTGTACAGTTATTTAATAGACGGTGTCTTAATTGACACTGGATCGCGATCCTTACATAAGTACTTTGAATCATTTATTGATGAAGCAGATTTTGATCAAGTGATGCTGACTCATTTTCATGAAGATCACACTGGATGCGCCGCTTATATTGAAAAAACGAAAAAACTTCCAATTTATTTGAATGAAAAAACGATTGAGTATTGCACGCAACGTGCTGATTATCCTCTATATCGGCAACTTTTTTGGGGGAGAAGAAAGCCATTTCATGCTAAATCTATGCCTGAAACATTTACATCGAGAAGTGCGACATGGGATGTAATTGATACCCCTGGTCATGCGCATGATCATAAAGCCTTTTTAAATCGAGATACTGGTCAATTATTTACGGGGGACTTACTAGTAAGTGAACGGACAAAAGTCATATTAGCAGAAGAGAGTATTCCTACAATTATTCACTCATTAGAACGGGTTCTCACGTATGACTTTGAGGATGTTTTTTGCAGCCATAAAGGATTTGTAGAAGATGGTCGTTTGGCACTCGAACGAAAATTAGCCAATTTGCTATCCGTCCAACTTAATGTATTAGCTTTACAAAATGTAGGAGATTCAGCTGAAGTAATCCGCAATAAGCTATTTCCGCAGAAATACCCGATTACAAAATTCTCAGGTGGTGAATGGGATTCCATCCACATCGTCACGTCGATTATGAAGGAATAACTTTTCTTTAGAATCAAAATAAAAGTACCTTACCAAAGTAAATAAGGTACTTTTAGATTCCTAACTTTCGTTAAGACTAGCGACCATAATACAATTCAATTCTGTAAAGCCCATCTTTGCATATATTTCTTTGGCAAAATTGGATGAGTATACATTTAAGCGCACTTCATCATGCCCAAGACTTTTTAAGAATGCCATGCCCTCATCCAATAATTGTTTAGAAAGTCCTTTTCCTCTATGTTCGTGCAGCGCATGCAAATCATAAATAAATCCATGCTTCTTATCTGTGAAATAATCCGTGTTTTCTCCTACTAGTATCCATCCTAAAATAGCACCTTCTTCATCTTTTTCCACTAAATAAAGTCCACCATTTGCTAAAATAGATTGAAACATTTGGATTGCTTTTTCCTTTTTAATACTACCTCTTATTTGTGCACCTTCCATTGTCGACTCAACAGCCCTAGAAAGAATAAATTCCAGGTCACTTTCAGTAGCTCTTTCTATCATTCATATCCCACCATATATATTATTTTCACTTTAATACTATTCTGCAAAACTTATCCCCAATCCTTTTTTAGATTGGAAACAGGTTGAATATCATGAAGAATCGATCGATCTATACAGATAATCGATCAATCGCAACGGGGCTGTCAAATAAGTCCCTTTTACAATAAAATTACTATAATTTGGAAATAAAGAAACGCTGTTTAATCAACGTTTCGGCATAAAAATCTCTTTTGTGACAGCACCGAGGTTTTATTTTTTCACTTTGATCCGATAAGATAGACACTCGTTCAGTGAAGCATGCTTTTGATAAGTCTGTTCGTCAAAATCAAATGCTCCACTTGGAAAAATGCCTGTTATTATTAGCCCGACTTGCTGGCATAATAAACTAATTTCATCTATTGTGTAACAGCGCAAAGATTGAGTGACAATGTTATTTGGTTTCTCAGTATGCCACCAATGATCCAACATCCTTTTAGACTGAAAATCATATTCATATTTTCTCTCAGCTTGACCAAAACGCATACTTTGCCCGTTTGCTTTTTGCCAATACAAAGGTTGGTAAATGTCGATCAATGCACAACCATCATCCTTCATCCAATTAGCAATGCGCTTCAATAGCAGAAGCTGATCCTCGTCATCCCCGACCCCAAAACCGTCTGTATAACTAACAACATCAAATTGTTTATCAAACTCAATCGTATAAAAGCTATCGCAATGAATATTTATGTCACTTGGTGAATGTGTTTTCGAAAATTTTACTAGACTAGGCTCTAATTCAACTGTCGTCATGTGTATTCCTAGCCTAGACATTGCTCTTGCTAAACCGCCAACACCAGCACCAGCACCTATATCTAAAGCTGTAGAAAATGAAATACCTACCTGCTCAAATATTTCATGAGCAGCATCCAGTAGTGATTCCTTCTCCCACTCTAAATCATACGTTGTTAATTCAAATTGTGTTTTATAAAAATTACTTACCCATGATTGATCCATTATTTTCATCTCCCTGTAATAGTGTTTCTACTACAGGTCAACCACTAAATTTCTAATCCCCATAAAGGTACACCTCCTCTTATATCCTATTTTCCAAATTACGTGCAGTCGGACTCTTATCTGCTTCCTTGCCTTCTTTAAAAGTTCC
Organism: Psychrobacillus sp.; assembly: GCF_032154225.1. Taxonomy (GTDB): domain Bacteria; phylum Bacillota; class Bacilli; order Bacillales_A; family Planococcaceae; genus Psychrobacillus. Next base: position 128,057 of record NZ_JALDYF010000008.1, on the reverse strand, counting down.
TAATGTTTTATCGAATGAAGTATGCGTGACGCCGAACCAGTAATTTTCGTTTTTAAAGTGATGAAGCAGATGATGCTTTTTAATATTTTTCCCTATTTTTGTGCGAGGCTGAATCGGCTTATGGGCGATATAATGCTTCCATTCATAATAAAGGAAATAAACGACTAAGCCGGTAGTAAATGCAAACGTCAAACTCATTCTTCCTGTTAGGAAGAAAACGATAAGTCCAGCAATGACAAACCCTGGAATGCTGAACCATAATGGCAAAAATAATAATTTCAAATCATCAGGATCGACATGGTGATCATAATGCAATCGTTTAATCATCTTCAGCATGAATGGATTTTTCGGAGCTTTAATGTGAAATAAAAATCGATGGATCATATATTCACTTGTGGCATACGTCAACATTCCTGCGCCCATAGCAACCCACGTCCAAAAATAAAACACATGCGGAACAGTAAAAGCAGCACAAGCCAATAAAATAATTAACATCACAGCAATGTCAGGAAAAGTCCCAAACTCCTTCAAGTATTTCCTCATTTGTCATCATACCCCTTTTAAAAATATTATATGACCATAATTCAGAATATTCAATATAAAATAAAGTGCTCAGCACATCCCAATGTAAACCCTTACAAAAAGGTATTAAGAAAATTCATACTATTTTGAACTGTTTTTTGGTGATAACATTTGAATTATTAAATAAGTGAATGAATTGGGTGATTAAAATAGAAGCGAATGCAGCGTTAAAAAAAACGGATACAAAAACAAAAACGAGAAAAATTAAGGCATCTAGCTGGGTAGAGATGGTTCCTAGTAAACTGTGGGTAGTTATATCCTTACTAGTTGCAATTTTATTTTGGACTATTTTATCGGTAATTCCAAATACATCTAGAAGCTTTCCGAATATCTTTCTAGTTTCGGAGTCTGTTATAACAATGCTACAACGTGGTGTTTTTTGGAAAGATATTGCAAGTAGTCTGACGTCAGTCGTGGCTGGATTTTTAATTGGATTTGTGATTTCACTTCCAGTAGCTGTGTTGATGGCATGGTACCGTCCAATTCGATTTATTATTGAGCCTTGGATTCAATTTGTACGAAATATCCCTCCATTAGCTTATGTTCCATTAGTTGTTATTTCGGCAGGTGTTGGGAGAACTCCACAGATTATCGTTATAACTATTGCTACATTTTTAACAATGTCTATTACGATTTATCATGGTGTACGGAATATAGATCCGACATTGGTTAAAGCGGCTAGAGTACTTGGTGCGAAGGACAAGGATATTTTCATGAAGGTTATTGTTCCAGCTTCATTACCTTTTATTATGACTGCGATTCGACTTGGTACAGCTGTGGGCTTAACTTCTTTGATTGCGGCAGAATCTACTGGAGCTTCTGCGGGGCTTGGAATGCGGATACGAGCTTTAAATAACACCTTTGAATCGGCCCCAATGCTTTTATACATTATAGTCATTGGTATTGTTGGGTTAATATTTGAACGCTTGGTGAAGCTGCTAGAAAGGAGGTTTACAGGATGGCAGGAGAAAAGAGAGTAGTGAAATTAAAGATTGATAATGTGCGCAAAACTTATAATTCCCGAAATGGTGAAGTTGTTGCTTTAAATGGAGTAAGTCTTGATATTTTTGAAAATGAATTCGTTACAGTCGTTGGACCATCTGGATGTGGAAAGTCTACTTTATTAAATATCATTGCTGGATTAGAAAAAACAACATCTGGAAAAGTCTTCTGTGATGATCATGAAATCAAGGATACAGGAACGGAAAGAGGAGTTGTTTTTCAACAGTATGCTCTTTTCCCGTGGTTGACGGTAAAGGGAAATGTGAAGTTTGGTTTAAATATACAAGGCATGAAAGCGGAAGAAGCAGAGCGGATTGCGATGAAATACATTAAAATGGTAGACTTGGAGGACTTTTCAGACTCTTACCCGAAGGAATTATCTGGTGGGATGAAGCAACGTGTTGCTATAGCAAGAGCCTATGCGGCAAATCCAAGCGTATTATTAATGGATGAACCATTTGGAGCTCTGGATGCTCAAACAAGAACTCAGCTTCAAGAAGAACTTCTGCATACATGGGAAAAAGAGAAAAAAACATGCTTTTTTATCACGCATGATGTAGATGAAGCGATCATTTTAGGTCAACGAGTTATTATTATGAGCGCAAGACCAGGGAGAATAAAAGAAATAGTAGATATAAATATTCCTTATCCTCGTAGTCAGGAAACGAAAATTACTCCTGAGTTTTTAGAGGCAAAGAATTATATATGGAGTCAGGTTTACAAAGAGTATCTTGAAGTTAGGAAATAGGAAAGACATCTTATACCAGTATACAAAGGGAGGAACAACGATGAAGAAGTTATTTAGTTTCATGGTTATCGCACTAATTGGATTAATGTTGGTTGGCTGCTCGGATGATGGGGGAACTGGTGAGGCTGCTAAAGGTGAAGAAACAACGAAAGTAAAAGTAGCGTATATGCCGAACTATGCAAGTTTAAACACGGTAGTCGCTGGTATAAAAACAGGTACTTTCAAGGATGAAGGAATTGAAGTCGAACTAGTTGAGTTCGCAGATGGGCCAACAATCATTGCTGCGTTAGAATCAGGAAGCATTGACGTAGGATATATCGGACCTGGTGCGCACGTACTACCTATTCAAGGGGAAGCGGAAATCTTTGCATTTTCACAATTAGGAAATGCGGATGAAGTTATTGGAAGTGCGAAAAAAGGTGTTGGGAATATAGAAGATTTAAAAGGAAAGACAATTGCAGTAGCAACAGGTACTTCAAGTGAAACGATTCTAGATTTAACGCTTGCAGAGGCAGGTTTAACGAAAGATGATGTAACACTGATGAATATGGATGCATCTGCTATCGTGACAGCTATGATTTCAGGTAGCGTCGATGCAGTAGCAACATGGTCTCCAAATACAAATGCTATTAAAAATGAAATGGGCGATGATGCAGTAATGCTATCAAACAACGCTCGATATGCTGATCAATTCCCATCTATCGCATCATGGTTAGTAAAACCGGGATATGCTGAGAAAAATGAGGACGTTTTATTAAGATTTACAAAAGGTTTATTCAAAGCAATGGATTACAGAGTAGACAACTTAGGTGAAGTAGCTAAGTGGGTTGCAGAAGAAATTGCTGTAGATCCAGATTCTGTATTACAACAAACTGGTGATGGTGATTGGATTACTACGAAACAATTAATGACATTGATCGAAGATGGCACGTTAGAAGGTTACTATAAAAAACAACAAGAGAATTTTGTTGATGCGGGAAGATTAACAAAAGAAGAAATGAGACCAGTAGAAGAATACGTATTATTTGATGTGATGAAAAACGCCGCAAAATAGAAGCATATATTTATTAACTCAATTAAGTTAGAATTATCTTAATAAATAAAATATAAGGGCTATCTCTTTTTTGAAAGGGATAGACCTCTTGTATATTGAACGGGTGATTTTCTATATGCTTATTATTCTGATGCTATTTCTTTTTTTGTCTTCGATTTTAGTGTTAATTCTCAAACGAAATAAAGAAACCTTTTACATTTTTGGAATGTGTATGAGTCTAGCAATCATGTTTTCAGGTGTTTTACTGTATATAGCTAAGAAAGGCGGCATAAGCAGAGAAACGCAAGAATTTCTTTTCTTTAACTTAGAAATAAAATCGAAGATTCAATACTTCCTTATAACCGTCTACGAGATGGGTTACATAATTGCAATTGGCAGATACATGTTTCCAATGTTTTTACTTTTTTTAGCTTTACATTTTTCAATGATTCCATGGCTACAAAGAAACTATTGGCTGAAAAGGTTTACATTTTTAATGCCAGTTCTTTCACTTATTATTTATTATCCAAGTGTTTTTCTTTATTTAACGAATATACACGAAGGGTTTCAGCAGATTATTGCCATAGGGACTATGGGATGGATTATTTTATATACGATTCTTTCCATTTTCTTATTAGTATACGAAGCTTATTCTATTGAAATGGAGTTTTTTAGAAGGAAGTTTATCTTAATCGTATCCTTCATCCTTTCGTTAATTTTGTTCTATTTTCTATATTTTGGTCAGGACCCTGCTCAGGTGTATCAATTTTATGCCTCGAAAACGGGAATCTATTATATGAACACTGTTTTATCCATTCGGACGTATATTTTTATCGTGTTTATTAATGTGATTTTTGCAGTCATTGGGTTTACGGGCTTGTTAAAGTACACAAATGATATCGTCCAATCGAGTAGAGAGGAAGTTATTATACAGAGGAAGTTTGATGCAATTAGTACTGGTACATCTGTGTTTGTGCACAGTATAAAAAATCAGTTACTCGCAAACCGTGTTATTTTCAAGAGAATTAACAGTAATTTGGATGATATCGAAAAGGTGAAGGAATATACCGATGCATTGTCTAAGCAAAATGAAAATATTCTAATGCGCATCGAAGAACTGTATCGATCTGTGAAAACAAGCGCTGTCCATTTAATTCCACTTCGTTTGAGTGAAGTGACGGAAAGTGCAATGGAACGATTTCACCAAAAGTACCCAGACAAAACTGTGCATGTAGAGCTAATAAGCAAATGCAATGTATTGGCAGATAAAAATCATTTGAGTGAAGCTATCTATAATCTTTTGACGAATGCGCAAGAGGCGATCAATGACCTTCCGAATCATGAAGGGATGGTTATTTTGAGCTGCTACAACGTTAGGCAATATACGGTGATAGAAGTGAAGGACAATGGCATAGGCATTAGCAAGGAAGATGTGAAAAAAATTTGTGAGCCATTTTTTACGAAAAAGAATTCTAATTATAATTGGGGCATGGGATTACACTATGTACGTACGATAGCGAGGGAACATTTTGGAAGTCTCCGATATGAAAGTGAAAAGGATAATGGGAGTACATTCTATTTATTACTTCCGAAATTTTAAGTGTAAAGAAGTGAATATATATGAGTGAATGTATCAAAATTATGATTGCGGAAGATTTTCATTTGCTATTAGAAGACTTGTCAGAATTAATCAATGCCCAAACCGATATGCAAGTTGTTGCAACTGCAACGACCGGAAGGGAAATGGTTGAGCTTGCAAAGAGTGTAGACCACGATATTATTTTAATGGATATTGAAATGGAAAACACAACTGCTGGCATAGTGGCTACAGAACTAATTAGAGATTGGGATAAAGATAAGAAAATTATTTATTTAACAGCACATGAAACAGACGAATTTATACTGACGGCCATGGGAACGGGTGCAGTTGACTACATGGTGAAAGGTATAGCAGAGGAAGAAATATTAAATCATATAAGAAGTGCCCACAAAGGACATCCGCTACTAGAAGGGAAAATCCAGCAGATTGTTTTGCAGGAGTACACACGATTGCAGCAATCGGAGAGAGGGCTTTTATTTTTTATCCAAAATATCTCGAATCTTACGATGACGGAAAGAGAGTTAATCGGTTATTTAGTACAAGGGATGAAAATAAGGGAAATTGCTTTGGAAAGAAGTGTAGAAGTAGTCACGATTAAATCTCAAGTCAGTACATTGCTAAAGAAGTTTGGTGCTTCGAGAACGAAGGAAGTAGTAAAAAAAATAAATGATTTGAAGCTTACGCACTTATTTTAGTGCTTCTAACATAATTAGGGAGTGAAATTATTAATGGAAAAGAGCAATCAACCAAATATTATTTTTATAATGAGTGATGATCATGCTGCACATGCGATGAGTTGTTATGGAAGTAGAATCAATGAAACGCCTAATTTGGACAGAATTGCAGATGAAGGAATGCGTTTTGATAATTGTTTTTGTACGAATTCCATTTGTGCACCAAGTAGAGCCACTATAATAACTGGACTTTATAATCATAAAAATGGAGTCAAAACACTTGGTGATAATTTTGATAGCCGTCAGCCGACTGTTCAAAAAATTCTTGGCGAAAATGGCTATCAGACTGCACTTATTGGGAAATGGCATTTAGGACATGGAGGCAATCATGATCCTGCTGATTTTGACTACTGGAACATTTTTCCTGGTCAAGGAATTTACCATGATCCAGTAATGATTGAGATGGGTGTAGAGAAAACAGTTCAAGGTTATGCGACGGATTTGGTTACAGATATGTCGATTGAATGGATGGATAAGCGAGAAAAAGATAAACCATTCATGCTAATGTGTCATCATAAAGCACCGCATCGTCCGTGGGATCCAGATGAAAAGCACGCTCACTTGTATGAGGATGTAGATATCCCAGAACCATTAACATTCCATGATGATTATTCGGGTAAATCCTCTGCTGCGAAAGAAGCTAAAATGAGAATTGATCGGGATTTGGTTACTCGCGATGTAAAAGCAGAGCCGCCGACAGGTTTAACTCCTAAGGAGCTAAAAAGCTGGTACTATCAGCGTTATATAAAGGACTATTTAAGATGTATTGCATCCATTGATGATAATGTAGGTCGACTGTTAGATTACTTAGATTCAGAGGGGCTTACAGAAAATACGATTGTAGTCTATACATCAGACCAAGGATTTTTCCTAGGAGATCATGGTTGGTATGATAAGCGATTTATGTATGAAGAGTCACTTAGAATGCCATTTATTATTCGTTATCCGCGGGCCATTAAAGCTGGAACCGATACGAGAGATTTTGCAATGAATGTCGATTTTGCAGAAACGTTTCTTGATTATGCTGGAATTGAAATTCCGGAATTTATGCAAGGGGTAAGTTTACGACCAGTTTTAGAAGGGCGCACACCAGACGATTGGCAGACATCGATGTATTATCGCTATTGGGAGCATTTAAGTGTAGAGCATCAAGTAGGAGCTCATTATGGATTGCGAACGCACGAATACAAGCTGATCTATTATTACGGAGAAGCGTTAGGTTGTGCAGATGCTATAGAAGATTCAAGAACTCCTGAATGGGAACTTTTCGATTTGGTGAAAGATCCTTACGAGATGAATAATGTATATCATGATCCTAGTTATGCAGCAACACTTGAGGCGTTAAAAGAGGAATTATATAGCTATAAAGAGCGAGTTGGCGATACGGAATAAATTATTATTGAGTGGATTCCGATACAAGCGGACGCTTTCCGCGGGCATGGCTTCAATCTCCTCGTCGCTGCGAAAACATATGCTCCTGCGGTTACTCGTCGCAAAGACACGGGCCAAATAAAGTTCGACCAGTGTCTTTCCTGCGGGGCTTTCAGCTCATGCACCTGCCGCTTCGCTTTCGGTGTAAAATCCAACTGCTATTCCCGCTGGAGTCACCACTTTTTACTACATCTATCTAGTTTAGGATAATGTCGTCTTGTTCTTTCTAAACTAGTACTTTTACGAAGTACTTTCTTCTCTGTTTAGTAGGCAGCAAGCGGTGCATGAAATCTTTTGAGAAAGAGAATAATTTGTCATTCAATCATTCTTGTTAGAAGTGTAAAGACCATTTTCATATCCAGCAAATACTTTTTGTATTTCTACACAATGGATTGACATGTAGAAGTGATTCTTTCTAAAAATCTACAAGAAGCCGCCAAAATTGCATCTTTGGCTGCCTTGAGAGGAAATAGAAAGTACTTGCTTCTCCTATTGCTAAAAGTGTTTAACTACTTAGTACTGAAGCTTTCGGCGAACGGAAGGCGAACATTTGCCATAAGATGAACGACTAAAAAGCTTGTTGGAAGAGGCGTAGCCACTTCCAATAAGCTTAATATTTCTCCGTTCATCGTATAGCTTAGTGTGAAGCCTGGAGTGAGTCAAAGACTGTGTTGCTAATGAATTTTTTCCTTTAAAGGTCTGTTCATTTTTTTGAAATTAAGAAGCCAATTGCATTGTTGAAAGGCATTCTTGATTTACGTAATGGATGCTTAAGGGAGGGAGGACAAGTGATGATAATTCATGACCACAGATTGGAAATTGATTATTCAAATTTTCTTTTCCTTCTTAAAAATTAGCCCTGTAACATTTGGTGGTGGGTATGCGATGATCCCGATGATTGAACGAGAAGTGGTCAGCAAAAAAGGTTGGATTACTACTAAAGAGGTAACGGAGATTTTTGCAATTGCTCAATCTGTACCAGGTGCAATTGCGCTTAACTCAGCCATATTTATAGGATATAGACTTGCTGGTTTTAGAGGTGCAATAGCCGCATTAATCGGTGTATTGTTGCCAACGTTTTGGATTGTCGTGTTATTAAGTATTGTATTTTTTCTTGTTAAGAATAATCCTTACATAGAAGCAGCTTTTATAGGAATACGAGCGTCTGTTGTGGCCATTATTGCATATGCTGCTTACAAGGTTGGTTTAACTTCTTTATATGATAAAGCAACTTGGGTGATTGCTGTATTGTCTGTCGTTATTTTATACGTTCTTCCAATACATCCGGTATTCGTCATTCTAGGTGGGATTATTACAGGACTTGGGGTTGTTCGTCTTAGAAATTACCTTGGAATTTTTACGAAATTAGACAAGGAATCGGAGCGGATGGACTAGGAGGAATTATATGGAATTAGTGGAGTTGTTTTTGACTTTTTTAATGGTTGGTTTCGTTTCCTTCGGTGGTGGCTACGCGATGATTCCAGTGATTGAAGCAGAGGTAACAGCTCATGGTTGGATGACTACGCAGCAGTTCACAGATGTGGTTGCCGTTGCTGGAATGTCTCCTGGTCCAATAGCGACTAATTGTGCCATTTTTGTTGGCTACCATACTGCAGAGTTACCTGGTGCTATCGCTTCTGCGCTAGGTATGGTTTTTCCGTCTTTACTTATTATTTTAATCATCGCTAAGTTCTTTTTCCGATTCAATAACAATAAATATGTGAAATCTGCATTTTATGGATTGCGGCCTATTATTACGGGGCTTATCGCTTATTCTGCGATACAATTTGCCATTTCAAACGATGTAATTGGGGATCTTTCCTGGCATACATTTAGTCTAGTCGCCATCTTTGGCTTATCTTTATTTGCACTCATTCGACTGCATGTACACCCAATACTGGTCATTATATTATCAGGTATTTGTGGGGTTATATTGTATAGTTAATCGATTTATTGGGGGGATGGAAATAATGGAGAAGGAAGTCATTCAGCAATCTTCTTGTTGTTCCGTGAAAAGATCTAATCTACTGGAACGGAACGAGGAGTATAGCAAGCAAGAAACAATTCAAATAGCGAAGGAAGTAAAATTCAAAGAAAAAATGATTTACTTATCAGGTGGAGATTTTTTCATGGGTACAAACGACAGAGAAGGATCTCCGACGGATGGCGAGGGACCTGCTCGAAAAGTTACTGTGGACCCTTTTTACATAGATAGTCATACTGTAACGAATGCTGAGTTTCAGCAATTTGTTCAGGAAACAGGTTATCAAACGGAAGCAGAAAAGTTTGGATGGTCATTTGTCTTTTATCAATTCATCTCAAAGGAGATGCACAAACACCTTCAGAAAGTACCCGGGACCCCGTGGTGGCTTGTTGTAGAAGGTGCAAATTGGTATAAGCCAGAGGGACCTGGATCTACGATTGAGAATCGATTGGATCATCCAGTTATTCAGGTTTCTTGGAACGACGCAATGGCTTTTTGTGAATGGGCGGGCAAGCGATTGCCGACTGAAGCGGAATGGGAATTTGCAGCGCGTGGGGGATTGGAGCAGAAAAAATATGCTTGGGGCGATGAATTAAATCCGAATGGCAAGCATTACTGCAATATTTGGCAAGGGTCATTTCCGTATGAAAACACAGAAGAAGACGGCTATCACGGAACGGCACCAGCACAGTCTTTTCCACCGAATGGATATGGTCTTTATAATGTGGCGGGGAATGTATGGGAATGGTGTTCGGATTGGTTCACGAGTCATCCAGAACGACTAATTGACTCTGCAAGTATCCATAGCCAAACTCCAAAATCAATGCGTGGGGGCTCTTATTTGTGTCACCATTCTTATTGTAATCGGTATAGGGTGGCTGCAAGAAGCTCGAACACAATGGATAGTGCTACAGGGAATATTGGATTTAGATGTGTGAGTGATGTTGAAAGATAGATTTGTCATATAATGACGGATAAGAAAAACCAGGAAAAATGATGCCCGGACACCATCTTAGTGACCCAGTTTCTCGCTCACTCTAGGCACGCATTGGGCTATACGATGAACCGAAAATTTAAAAAGCTTGTTGGTCATCGTATGGCAAATGTTCACTTTTCGCTCGCCAAAAACTTCCGTGCCAAGTTGTTAAATACTTTTGACAATAGAAGAAGCAAGTGACATTCTATACTCTTTGTACGTTTTTAGAAAGAGACACTTCTCCACTTTTACATAAAGTGGAGAAGTAGATAAAAAATTTACTTCGTAGGAAAATTGATGGTCTATTTCTAACTAGAAGTGCGAATGAACTTTTTTTCTCTTCCTCTTTCATGAAAGTGATTAAGTAGAAAGAGCATGAATACATTCCCATAAGCAGTATGGATGTAGTGAAAAGCGGCGAGCTGAAAGCCCCGCAGGAAAGAAGCTAGCCAAACTTTATTTGACCAGCTTCTTTGCGACGAGTAACCGCAGGAGCATATGTTTTCTTTCAGCGACGAGCAGATTGAAGCCGTGCCCGCGGAAAGCGTCCGCTTGAAGCGGAATCCACTGTATTTTATTAAATCGTAAACTCCTTCACTTGGTCTTTCTAACTGATTGCCATTTCATTTAGAGAGTTTGCCGTTCCAACTGTTTCTTCAATGGAAGCTAATAGTTCTTCCATTGAAGCAGCGATATTTTGCGTATGAGATGATGTCTCTTCTAAAGATTGAACCGTTTCATTAGTAGAAGCTAGTATCTCTTCAGAGCCAACAGATATCTCTTAAATTGTTGCAGAGACTGACTGATTTTTTTCTGTAATTTGAGAAATACGATTCAAAATAGTCGTAAATGATTTACCTGCTTCGTGCGCGATTTCGGATTCTCTCTCCACATCTTCGACTACTTGCGTCATAGCAGAAACAGAATTTTGAGAGTCATTTTGAATTTCTTTCATAAGTGTACTAATTTGGTTCGCAGAAGATGTAGACTGCTCCGCAATTTACGTAGTCAATAGACTATAAAACGACACAAATAGGCCTTTTATGAATTTATTAAACTCACAAAAGGCCTATGAATTTGGATGTTTGAAGTGCGGGACTATTTAACCCGCACAAACAACACTTTTAAGTAATTTCCTTCTTTAAAAAGAGGAGAGGTTTTAAAATCGCTAGGAAGAGAAAACTCTTCTTCGATTACGAACTTACGATTACTTTCAGCAAATGCTTTTTCAACAAAGCTTTTGAATTTTTTCATTCCGAAAGTAGCATTGTTTGTAGAAGCGACGATTACTCCATTTTTTTCGGTAATCGCAAGTGCATCTTTTAACAAGTTTGTGTAATCCTTTGCAGAGCTAAATGTATATTTTTTCGATCGCGCAAAGCTTGGTGGATCTAAAATAACGACATCAAAAGCGAGTTCTTTTCGTTTGGCATACTTGAAATAATCAAACACGTCCATCACGATAATGTCTTGTTTTTCTACGTCGATTTCGTTCACTTCAAATTGCTCCGTCGTTTTGCTTAAGCTTCGTTTCGCTAAATCTACACTCGTCGTTTTCGTTGCCCCACCTGCAGCAGCGAAAATAGAAAAAGCGCCTGTATACGAAAATGTGTTTAGTACAGTTTTCCCAGCAGAATAAGTATCACGAATTGCTTTACGAACGTCACGCTGATCTAAGAACACACCAACCATTGCGCCATCATTCAAGTAAATGGAAAAGTTTTGTCCATTTTCTTTTACGATAAGTGGAAATTCTCCGCGATCACCTTTGACAAAATCATCGTCTTCCAAGTACTGCCCCTTCGTATCGAATCGCTTCTTCTCATAAATTCCTTTATATGAAGCAGATGCTTCAAGAGCCTCTAAAATCATCTCTTTAAACGAATAAACCCCTTCACTATACCAGCTGATTAAATAGAAACCATCGAAATAATCAATTGTTAACCCACCAATTCCGTCTCCTTCTCCGTTGAAAACGCGAAAAGCAGTTGTATCACTACTATTAAAATATTCCGCACGATGGGTAATCGCAGCCGCAATTTTCTTTTGAAAAAATTTCACATCAATTAATTCGTTTTCATTTTTTGTTAGGAGCCAGCCAACGCCTTTATTTTGTTTGCCAACATAACCTTTTCCGATAAATTTATTAGCAGAGTTTCGCAATTTTAGAATAGAACCCTCTTGAAGAGATTCCGTTTCATGAAACCCATCCTTTAATAAAATCGGTACACCTTTTTGTATATCGTGTGCAAGTGCATCCATTATTTTTACATCTATTTCATTTCGCATGATTGTCATCCTCAAGTTCGTTTTTATTTATTATTACATATAGAACGATTTTAAAAAAGTAACGTCTTCTAAGAAGAGCAATACTCCTTCCTGTGGTACAATATACATAGAAAAAGTTTGGGAAGGAAGTTCATTGTGAAAAAGTCGAAAGTCGTTGTGCCGATTATGATTATTTCTGCCGTACTGGCAACATTTATTTTAAACCAAAATGATTATACTGAAGTAACTATCATAAATAAAGTATTCATCATTGCTGGAGCTTCCATTCTGTCATCTGTTATAGGGTATTTTTTACTTGGTGCAGATGTAGACAAAGTGGATCCAAAACCAGCGAATAGCAAACCTAACAAGAAGGAAAGCGGAAAATAATCTGTTTTCCTTTTTTTCTTATGTTATATGTTAATCTTAGTAGGATAGGAGTGACCGGGATGCTTGAAAATGCACGACAATTATTACAACAATATTTTGGATACGATTCCTTTCGTGAAGGCCAAGAAACAATCATTAATTTTGTATTAGAAAATAAATCGAGTCTTTGTGTAATGCCAACAGGTGGGGGTAAATCAGTCTGTTATCAAATTCCATCGCTGCTACTAGACGGCACAACGATTGTTATTTCTCCGCTTATTTCTCTTATGAAAGACCAAGTAGATGCATTAAAAGAAGCGGGAATACCAGCGACTTTTATTAATAGTACCTTAACTGCTGAAGAAGTAAGAGAAACGATGCAAGAAGTGATGAACGGGCATTATCGACTTCTTTATATAGCACCAGAAAGACTAGAATCACCAGGTTTTTTAAGTCAGCTACAACAATTGAAAGTTCCGCTTATTGCAGTTGATGAAGCACATTGTATTTCACAATGGGGACATGATTTTAGACCAAGCTACCGAGCAATTCATCGTTTAAAGGAATTATTTGAGGAGCAACCAGTGGTACTTGCTTTAACAGCTACTGCAACTCCCGACGTACGCGAAGATATTTGTCGATTACTGCAAATCAAAGAAGATAATACAGTTATTACAGGATTTGCTCGATCCAATTTGTCTTTCTCCGTTGTGTTAGGACAAGATAAAGACCGTCTTGTGAAAGACTTTATAAAAAAGAATGCACAAGAGGTTGGCATCATTTATGCGGCAACACGAAAAACGGTCGATCATATGTATGACATGCTTAATAAGAGTGGTGTTTCAGCAGCGAAGTATCACGCAGGACTTCCAGAAGCTTTTCGCAATAAAGAGCAGGAGCGCTTTTTAACAGATGAAGCACAGGTAATGGTTGCCACAAATGCGTTTGGTATGGGAATTGATAAATCCAATGTGCGATATGTGATTCATTATCAACTACCGAAAAATATGGAAAGCTATTATCAAGAGGCTGGTAGAGCGGGAAGGGATGGGCTCCCGAGTGAATGTATCGTGTTGTATGCATCACAAGATGTACAAACACAGCGCTTTTTAATCGATCAAGCAATGGATCGTGATAGAATTCCGCAAGAGTTGGAAAAACTACAAGGAATGGTCGATTATTGTCACACAGAAAGCTGCCTACAGCAATTCATCATTCATTATTTTGGAGAGCCAAACGGAGAGCTTTGTGGGCAATGTGGAAACTGTACCGATTCAAGAGAAGTAATGGACGTCACGAAAGAAGTACAAATGGTTTTATCATGTGTTGTACGTATGGGACAGAAATTCGGAAAAATATTAACTGCGCAAGTGCTAACAGGTTCAAAAAATAAAAAGGTAATTGATTTTGGGTTTAGCAAACTATCCACATACGGAATACTAAAAAATATGTCGACAAAAGATGTTTCTGGACTAATGGAGTTTATGATTTCAGAAGGATTACTATTAGTGAATCATGGAAGTTTACCGACAATCTATGTTTCGGATAAAGGGAAGGATGTATTGCTTGGGAAAAGACAAGTGATGCGTAAAGGAGTAGTTGCAACGAAACAAATCGCAACGAATGATCCGTTATTTGAGGATTTAAGAGTGCTTCGGAAAAAACTTGCGGACGATGCAGGTGTACCACCGTTTGTCATATTCTCTGATAAAACACTACAGGATATGTGTATAAAGCGTCCGCAAACCGAAGAAGAACTACTAGAAGTACACGGTGTAGGTGCTAATAAACAAGAAAGATATGGAGAAGCCTTTCTCGCAGAGATTCTTCGTTACAGTACTGTATAATTTTTATGTGAAACAACAGTTAAATTAGATGGTGAATTAATCTTTTTAGCATCATCTGATGATATTTCGACAATAACCGATTGTTCTAAAATTTTAAAAATAGTACCTTGCACTTCGTGACTATTACGAGTAAAAGAGATCTTTTCATCAATTGTCCTTGCTGCTACGAAGGGTGAAACTTCCTTTGGTTGTCGTTGGAAACTCATGTATATACCTCTTTTCTAGTTGTTTTCACGCAAATAGCGATATTTCAATTATACCACAGATGATGGGTAATTAGGCGATATAGACATTATTTAAGGAGGAATAGTTATGAAACTAGTCGAAACTCCATATTTATTGGAAGAAAAAGAAAAGAACGTGTCGAAAGTTTTTCAATTTGATGGGCATAATGTGTTAAACATTCAATTACGAACAAATGAAGAAATAAAAGAGCATGATGCAAATGCGCATGTATTGATTGTTGTAAGAAAAGGGAAAGTTATATTTACGGTTGAAGGTGTAGAACAAGTGGTAACGACAGGCAATATGCTGCATATGGACCCACTTGAAAAGCATGCGCTAAAAGCAATGGAAGATTCGGATATAGTAGTTATTAAGATAAGTAATTAAAGAGGAGATTATGCATAATGCATTTTAATGAATTAAAAGTAGAAGAAAAGATTTTACGTGCCATCGAACAATTAGGATACACAGAGCCAACAGAAGTACAGGAAAAGGTTATTCCAGTTGCGTTAGATAAACAGGATGTACTTGTAAAGTCAAAAACAGGTAGTGGAAAAACGGCATCATTTGCGATTCCATTATGTGAACTTGTCGATTGGGAAGAAAATAAGCCACAAGCGTTAGTATTAACTCCAACAAGAGAGCTAGCGGTTCAAGTGCAAGAAGACATAACAAACATAGGGCGCTTTAAGCGAATAAAAGGATTGGCATTATACGGAAAGTCTCCTTTTTCTAAACAAAAGTTAGCACTTAAACAAAAAACACATATTATTGTTGGAACGCCTGGACGAGTACTTGACCATATCGAAAAAGGTACATTAGATGTATCGAAAATAGAGTATCTTGTCATTGATGAAGCAGATGAAATGTTGAATATGGGCTTCTTACAGCAAGTAGAATCGATTGTTAAGCTACTACCAAAAAATCGTACAACGATGCTGTTTTCTGCAACATTATCTGACCAGATTAAAAAGCTAAGTAGCAAATATATGAAGCAAGCCGTTTCGATAGAAATTGATTCTGCAGAAGAAAATGCACCGAACATTGAGCATGTGAAATATGTAGTAATGGAAGAATTAAAGCTTTCTCTTCTTGAGAAATTAACAATTATTGAAAATCCAGATAGCTGTATTATCTTTTGCCGTACAAAGGAACGTGTAGATCAGTTAGTAGATTCTCTGGATGAAAAAGGGTACACAGCTGACAAAATTCACGGTGGTATGATGCAGGAAGACCGCTTTGAAGTAATGGATGAATTCCGTAAGGGTGAGTTCCGATATTTAATCGCTACGGATGTAGCTGCCCGTGGAATTGATATTGAAGATATTACCCATGTTGTTCACTATGATGTACCACTTGAGCAAGAAAGCTATGTGCATCGTACTGGTCGTACTGGTCGAGCTGGGCGCAGTGGAAAGTCGATTATGTTTGCAACTCCTCATGAAGATAAGTTTGTGAGAGAAATTGAAGCATTTATTGGCTTTAGCATTCCTACTGGTATAGATTTATCCGCAGATAAAGTAGCGCAAAATCGTGCAGCATTTAATGCGAAAATGAAAGAGCAGCCGGAAGCAAAAGTATCGAAAAGTGAGCAGTTAAATGCAAACATTACGAAACTATATTTCAACGGTGGAAAGAAAAAGAAACTTCGCGCGGTTGATTTTGTAGGAACTATCGCAAAAATTGACGGGATGACTGCTGATGATATCGGTATCATTACGATTCAAGACAATGTAACGTATGTGGAGATTTTGAATGGTAAAGGCTCTCTCGTTTTAAAGACAATGAGAAACACAACTATAAAAGGAAAATTATTAAAAGTGCATATTGCACATAAATAATACTTGAACGAGCTGAGGCGTATAAAATCTCCAGCTCGTTTTCTATTATAAGTTTGCAGAAAAAATGGTAAGATACGTATTAAAGTGAAACTTCAGTCATGGAGAATCGTATAATGGATTAAAGTATATCAAATAGATGGAGGATGTGAGGATTAGGTGGCGAAGAAGCTTTGGTTCCAAGTAGGTGTAGCAGTACTGCTTACACTAGTTATTATTTATATGTTTATGAAAGTGCAAAGCATTTTTTCTCCTCTAGTTATAATTGGGAAAACAATATTTTTACCTTTATTAATTGGGGGTGTTTTGTTTTATTTAACAAAACCTCTTTTAACTTGGTTGGAATCGAAAAAATTTCCAAGATGGGCTAGTATGGTGTCTGTTTTTGTCGTTATTGGCCTTGTGTTTTGGATGTTTTACGGATTAGTAGGACCAGTTCTTTCCAAACAAGTGAATGCGCTTGCCGCAAATGCTCCTGCAATTATAAAGGAAGTAGAAGAGATAACAAAATACACGATGTCTCAGCGAGAAAACTTCCCTGATTTTGTGGAAGAATATATTAAAGATGCGGAAGGAAAGCTTAGTGCATATGCAACGACTGCGGGTAGTCTTTTAATAAAATTCATCCAAGGTGTATTCCAAGGAGTTTTCTTATTTGTATTAGTTCCATTCTTCCTTGTATATATGTTGAAGGATCATGAAAAGTTTGCTCCTTTTGTTGCTCAATTTTTCAAAGGGGAAAAGAAGACATGGATACGTAAAACGCTATCAGATATTGATGATACATTACGTGCTTATATTCAAGGGCAATTATTTGTTAGTTTTTTAGTTGGTGTAATGCTGCTAATTGGTTATTCTGTAATCGACCTCGACTATGCACTGTTACTTGCTTTGTTTGGAATGATGATGAATGTAATTCCATTTTTAGGACCGTATATTGCGCTTGTTCCAGCTCTAATTATTGCATTTATTCAAGAGCCGAAAATGGCTATATATGTAGCGATAATTATGCTTGTTTCACAACAAATTGAGAGCAACCTTATTACTCCAAATGTTATGGGGAAATCTTTAGATATCCATCCGCTGACAGTCATTACGATTATTTTGGCTGCTGGAAATATTGCAGGATTAGGTGGGGTCATTTTAGGAGTCCCAACATATGCAGTAATAAAAGCGATTTTGAAAAATTTATATGCACACCGGGAAGGAATAAAGGATGCAGCGGTAAAATCAGTTTAGTTAGGTGATAAAATGAAGTTTAAATCAAAAAGAGATCGTACATTTATGGGGTTAATGACTGGTGCAATTGTGCTGATTGCAATAGCTACACTTTGGCCAGTAGTATATGAATTATTTTTCACAGAGAAACCAGACCTTGTAGCAATAACTATTATGAGTGCCCTATGTCTATTGACTATTGGTTTCCTACTTTGGATTGTAGTAGATATTGAATATACATTTCAGGCTGATTATCTGCTTGTTCGTGGCGGGATATTCAAAAGTAAAATTCAATATGAAGATATGACAAAAGTAAATCATACATCAAATATTATAGCAGGCTACCGAATACTATCGTCGAAAGATGCGATTGAAATTCATTATACAAAATCATTATTGGGGAGTGTTATTATTTCTCCAGAACGTCAAGAAGAATTTTTGAACATTCTATTAGAAAAAGCACCGCATATTAATTTTGTGAAAAAATGATTTTAAAAGTGGATATGTTAACTAAAAAGCTGCACTTCGTTTTCATAAGAGGTGCTGCTTTTTTGATGGAATTACATTTAATCGGAAAAATGGACCTTTAATTGGAATTTTTTAAGGTTTAGTTGGAAAAATAGAGCATTTAGTTGGAAAACAGCGCTTAGCCAATATTTTTATATTGACGAAGCATTGTTTTTTTATTACGATTAGTTTTGTGTTAACTAATTGAATATAATAGTTAACTCATTTTACTTAGGGGGAAATAAAATGAGAAATAAGCGTTTGAAAATGATGGTTGTCGCAGCGTTATTTTCTGCAATTATTGCGATTGCAGCACAAATTATGATCAATATTCCACCAGTACCTTTCACCTTAATGACGATTGCAGTTATGTTAACTGCGACGATATTAGGAGGGAAATATGGGACATTGGCGGTTACTGTCTATGTACTAATGGGCATTATAGGGATTCCTGTATTTGCTGGGATGAAGGGTGGACTTGGAATCGTACTTGGCCCAACAGGTGGATATATTTTAGCGATCATTCCAGCTGCATTTTTAGTAGGAGTCTACTTAGAAAAGTTTGGATATACGAAGGTGCAAGCGATAGCGGCTAATATTATTGCAGTATTTATCATATTAATACTTGGCTCAATTTGGCTTAAATTCGTAGCTGATTTACCTTGGGTAGGAGCATTTAAAGGTGGTATGCTTCCATTTATATTACCGGATCTTGCAAAAGCAGTCGTGGCAGCGTTAATCGGAATTATTATACGAAATCGTTTAGTTTCGGCAAAATTAATATAAAAAACTTGCCCCAAAGCTGAATTTTGGGGCAAGCTATTTTTATTAGGGGTATCGTTCTTCGCTTAGTGAACGATTTTTTGTATGGTGGTGGAATTTTTCGTCCTGTACTTGAATATTCAGCTCTTCGACTGGAATGGGATCAACAGTCTGCATATCTTCATGCATATCAAATAAGCTTTCTTTTGTCGTCCTTACACCATCTGGATTGTCCAGAAATCTTCCTGCAGCATCTTTCCGTTTACTATCCATTTTTTACGAGATTTAAAAGCATATGGCTAAGTGCGTGTTGTTGTTCCTTGTCGCCATTTTTCCATAATTGTTGCAAGAGATGTTCTTCTCGATTACGGGGTTCTTCATGATTTGCTAAATATCCGGCAACTTTTTCGGTCGCTTTCGCTAGCACTTCATCGCTTAAACCCATTTTTTCACCAGCAGCTACCTTTCCAGACAAGTATGATGTAAAGGTTGAAAAATTTTTCAAAATCTCTTCTTTTTCTTCAGTGCCAATACTGTTTAACTTTTGTTCTACTCGTTCATCAATTTTATTTCCCAAATTTCCTCACTCCTTTAGTGTGTGATCTTTATTAGCTATTCCCATAAAAAATAAAATCATGCATTTATACAAGTGGGCAAAATCCACACTTTATCAAACCTGGAACGTCTTTAGAAAAACAGCAAGTTGTTCGAACGGTTGTGTTCATTAACTCGGAAGGTTGTTTCCCTTTTAAATACACAGCTAAGTGAGACTTGGAAGAGAATTTTTTCCAAATGGATTCATCTTGAAGAAGTGCCCAGTCTTTTTCTGCTTGCTCGGAAAGGACAGGATTGTCTAAAAAAACATAGTAATGCCATAATAAGTAGCCAAAAACATTTTCCCAAAGTGTTATGGGAGAAATGCTGCATTGTGCTCGCAGCAGCTTTATAATGGCGTTGCATTGTTGCTCCCAGATTAACTGAACATCCGCGCCTCTATTTTCATCAACTTCTCGAAAATATTCTACAGGTATATATGTGCTAATTGTTTTATTGCCATACTCAGTCGTTGCGAAAAACTGTATTTGTTCGAGTGGACCGTCCCAAATTTCGTCGTATGCAGTCATCATATAAAACTGCATAGAAATAAACATCCCAATCCTTCGCATGAAAAAAGACGCAGCAATTGGGTCATTAGATGCTCCAGAAATGAGTTTAATCATTGGTAGAGTATTGCCTAAACTTTTTACATTGAAAAGTGGAGTGCTAGAAGCTTCAAAATACACGCTATAATTATTAAATTGTCTGATTTGGTCATTCGTTAAAGTTGTCATATGTTTAGTATACAATTTTTTATGAAAACTGTTGACTTTTTAATTGAAAATGATTATCATTATCGTATAGAAACTTACTCTTATATGCGAGAAGGTTCTTACAGCGACTTTTCTCCAAATTGTAGCTGACTAATCGCACACTTAACCCCCCTCAACGTTAAGATAGTGCATTCATGTTGATCGGTAGTCAAAATTGACTGCCGGTTTTTTTTATTATATTTAAAACAAAATTTTACATATAAATATAAACAAAGGAAATTATATGTGAAGAAATTCACTAATACTTTACTATTGACATTAAAATCGTACAACTCTATAATTCTCAGAATATAATAAAAATTAGAAGATGGGTGAGTGAGAAGATGGATTTGAAGACACGTGCGTTGAATTTACATCGGGAGAGTAAAGGGAAGATAGAATTAGTTTCAAAGGTTCAAGTGGAGAGCATGGGGGATCTAAGCTTAGCTTATTCGCCTGGAGTAGCAGAACCATGTATGGAGATTAAAAATAACCCATCTACTATTTATGAGTACACTTCGAAAGGAAATCTCGTTGCAGTAGTAACGGACGGGACGGCTGTACTTGGTCTTGGAGACATTGGTCCAGAAGCATCTTTGCCAGTTATGGAAGGGAAGGCAATCTTACTTAAAAGGTTTGCGAATGTCGATGCATTTCCGATTTGTCTCGACACAAAAAATGTCGATGAAATCGTTCAAATTGTAAAAGCGATAAGTCCGACGTTTGGAGCGATTAATCTAGAAGATATTTCAGCTCCACGTTGCTTTGAAATAGAAGACCGCCTACGTCATGAATTAGATATACCAGTATTTCACGATGATCAGCATGGAACGGCAATTGTCGTTGGTGCAGGTCTTCAAAATGCCGTAAAGCTTGTGAACAAAGATATTTCGTCTATGAAAGTTGTTATAAATGGAGCCGGAGCAGCTGGAATGGCTATTTTGCGAATTCTTCTCCAACTCGGTTATAAAGAAATTATTATGTGCGATTCAACTGGAATTATTTATGAGGGCCGAGAAGAAGGGATGAATTCGGTGAAAGAAACAATCGCCAATGTGACTAATCCTTATGGCTTAAAAGGAGCACTTAAAGAGGCAATGGAAGGTGCAGATATATTTATCGGTGTGTCTGTAGCGAATTTATTGACGAAAGACTTAATAGACTCGATGAATTATGATCCAATCGTTTTTGCATTGGCTAATCCAACACCAGAGATTTCGTATGATTTAGCGAAAGAATGGGGTGTTCGAGTCGTTGCAACAGGGCGATCGGATTTTCCGAACCAAGTGAATAATGTGTTGGCATTCCCAGGAATTTTCAGAGGTGCGTTAGATGTAAGGGCAACGGATATTAATGAAGAGATGAAACTCGCTGCGGTGCAAGCAATTGCTGCTCTTATTGATGAAAGTGAATTAAGAGAAGACTATATTATTCCAGGTGCGTTCGATGAGCGAGTTGTAAACGTAGTAGCGCAAGCGGTTAGCGATGCAGCTATTGAATCAGGGGTATCCGATCTTTTCCAAGCAGTAACTTTATCTAGCAGAAGTCTCCCACTTGTATAAATAGCCAAATGAATTTGATGAAAAATAGAAACCATTCCCTCATTCAAACGTAGAAATAAGTAGAGGATGAGGGGGGGATTGTAATGGATGTACGGGAGTTTTATGTTTCATTGTCACCGAAATCTGCATTAGGTGTTCTAGAGGAATCATTAGTCCGAGGAACCATTTCCGGGGCAATGGTAGATGTTTATGAGCGCATAGTAGGGGATAAGCAAGTAGTTGTATGTGTGTTAGAGAAGTATTATATGCGCACAAGTAACCGTGCTTCAGTGACTATTACAATTGATAATTTAGAAGAAAATACGAAAGTGCATGCTGCGGCATCGGGCGGAGGAGCAGGCGCTTTTTTACGATTTGACTGGGGAGCTGGAGATAGCTTTGTAACCAGTGTAGAAAGAGCTTTAGAGACATATATGGTTTAAAAAAACGCAAGGTTATGAAGGGAAGTCATTCATAACCTTGCGTTTTTTCTGGAAAGACAAGTATATATAGAGAGTGGATTTCGTTTCAAGCGGACGCTTTTTGCGGGCACGGCTTCAGCCGCTTCCCTCGATAAGCTCAGTCCAGGGTCTTCAGCTCGGTGCTCCTGCGGTTACTCGTCGCAGAAAACATTTGCTGTTTCCGCTGGAGTCGCCACTTTTCACTCCATCCATCTATTTTACAGAAATATAATCATGTTCTTTCTATTTATTGATTTCACGGAGTACTACCTTCTATGTTTTGTAGTTTCTATTTAATATTTAATTTCACTAATTCATATTAAACTCTTGTTACGTATCATCCGAACATTCCCTTCAACCCATGCCCGCGAAAAGCGTCCGCCGTAGCGGAAATCAACGGATTCTGACCCGTTACGTTTTTTCTGATTTAACCACTGGAACTTTCGTATTTAAAACTTTCGTATAGTAGCTATGTAAAAACATTCCTAAAATAATTATGCCAAGTCCGATAAGTGCAATTGGTTCTGGAAGTGGAATATGTAGGATAAGCATTTCTCCGAGAATAACGAAAATGATTTCGGTTGATTGCGTTGCTTCTACTGCAGCTAGTTTGCCTTGATGATTGCGAACGCTATCTGTTGCCATGAAAAACAAGATAGTGGCGATAACGCCAGAGCTAATCGCAACAATTAATGATTGGACGACTTGGCTCATAGAAGGAAGGCCAACTGTACTAATCGCATAAATCGCGAGAACAATCCAAGCCGGAAGTGAAGCAATCGTCATGCCTAGTACTCGTTGAAATGTATCGAGTTTGCCGTCTAAATGCTCCATCATTTTACGATTACCTAATGGATATGCAAATGCTGCAATAACGACTGGTAATATGCCAAGAAAAATGGCACTCATTTGAAGTGAATTTGTGTTCGGGATTTGAATAAGAATGATACCTATTAATATAACAAGTGAGATTAAAAGAGAAATCATCGGTATTTTTTGCTTAATGATACGATCTTTAATCTTTACAGAGAAAAATGGTGCCAATAAAACCCCTGCGACAATCGTAAACTGCCACATTCCAGAAATGAGCCAGCCAGGACCGTAAGCCGCTGCAAATGTAAGTGGTGCGTAAAATAATACAAAACCAACAAAGCTCCATATAAGCCACGGAGCAGGCGATGATTTTAGCGCCTTAAATGTAGGACTAAGGCCTTTGCGATACGACACAATAAGCAATAAAAACGGAATCATAAAGAAGAAGCGGAGGGAAGAGCTCCAAAGCCAGCTTCCTCCCGATACCTCCATAGAACGATTCAATATAAAGGTTACTGCAAAAAACAATGAAGCAAGAACACCGAGTAATATTGCCCGCATGAAAACACCTACTTATGCTTGTTTTTCAAATGATTGAATAATTCCTTTTACTACTTCTGTTGATTTTTTCATATCATCCGCTGAAATATATTCATATTTCCCGTGATAGTTTTCCCCACCAGTAAAAATGTTTGGAGTTGGTAATCCCATATAAGAAAGCTGTGAACCATCTGTACCACCGCGAATTGGGATGATTAATGGCTCGATATCTAATGAAATCATTACTTCTTTCGCCACGTCTACAATTTCCATTACAGGTGTAATTTTTTCACCCATATTATAGTACTGGTCGTTTAATTCGACAGAGATAGCACCTGCACCGTATTCTGCTGTAATTTTCGCAGCAGTATCTACGAATAATTGTTTTTTCGCTTCGAAACTTTCTCGGTTATGATCGCGAATAATATAACTTAGCTCTGTTTTTTCTACATCGCCATTAATATTCATTAAGTGAATAAAGCCTTCATGACCTTCTGTTTTTTCAGGAACAGCGTCTACTGGCATATGTGATTGGAATTTTGTAGCGATTGTAATCGAGTTCACCATTTTTCCTTTGGCAGAACCAGGGTGTACGCTCGTGCCATTCGTTACAACTTTTGCACCAGCAGCATTAAAGCTTTCAAATTGTAATTCACCAAGTGGACCTCCGTCCATTGTGTAAGCAAATTTTGCTCCGAATTTTTCTACATCAAAACTATGTGGCCCACGACCGATTTCTTCGTCTGGCGTAAACGCTACGCGAATTTTTCCGTGCTTAACATCTGGATTTTGTACGAAATATTCCATTGCTGTCATAATGATTGAAATTCCTGCTTTATCGTCCGCGCCTAAAAGCGTCGTTCCATCTGTTGTAATAAGTGTATGTCCTACATAGTTTTTAAGCTCTGGGAAATCTTTCACAGCCATAACTGTATTAGCATTTAGTGTAATATCTTGCCCGTCATAATTTTCAATACGTTGTGGATTCACATTTTTCCCTGTGTAATCAGTTGCTGTATCGACATGTGCTAAAAATCCGATTGTCGGAACATCTTTGTCTGTGTTAGCAGGTAATGTAGCAAATAAGTAGCCATTTTCATCTAATGTTATTTCGACTAAGCCAATCTCTGCTAGCTCTTTTTCTAATACATGTAGCAAATCCCATTGTCCTGCTGTTGTTGGACAAGTAGTACCTGCCGCATCCGATTGTGTGTCTATTTTTGCATAGCGAGTTAAACGCTCGATTAATATTTCTTTCATGAGAATAAATCCCCTTTCTTTAGTGCAAAGTATGTTTCTATTTTAACAGATTCTTTCGAACTGCGGAATAATTAATACTAAGGGCGAACATAAATTGAGCGCCATAATAGGAAGTCATAATAATGACGTCTGAAAAAGGAACATCTGCAATGAATTTATTAATAGCAAGTGTTGAATCTGAAAACATAAATAGAATGGCACCGATGATAGCGAATTTATTGGCAGTTTGAAAAGCATTCCATCCCATTAGTAATATAACGACAATATAAAGTATAACTGCAGCTGCTAAAATAGTTTCCCCTTTTGACCAAAGTGTCCCAGATAACCAACCAGCCATTAGAATTCCATATCCAATTAAAATAATCGCAGCCCATCTCGGAATAGTCGTTTTTTTCACGTGACGGAAAGCGAAAATATACCAAATATGCCCGATTAAAAATGTAATAAGTCCGATGATAAACCAGTAAATTAAACCATCTGCCAGCATACAAACAAAAAGGCCAATCAGAATAAGTGTTTTATACCTACTAGATGCTCCAGCAGGTTGTAACCACGCAAATAAAAGAATCAACAGCATCGGAATAAGCTTAAATGCAATTTTCACAAGTACTGGATCACTTGGTATAAAGAAAATATACACAATGCTCATAATTACGATAAAAGTAGCAATAATTTTGTTCCACATAAATGATTAATACCCCCTCTACTTATATTGTTCGTGAAAATATGAAAATGTCCTGCATCAAACTATGTATATTAAAAATAAAAAAGAACAAGCATTAGGTGAACTAATACTTGCTCTCAGGTAGATTGTCTGTAACATATGTGCCCGCGATAAAATCATGAATAGCTCGCTTGTCTTCTCGAAGACCAACCATGAATTCACTAACAATAACGCCGAAACCAAGCGTAAGCGTATATACAAGTCCGCCAATAATCTCACGCTTTACCATTGTCCAAACGTCTACATTTGTTCCGTCTATTTTGACAATTCGTATGCCAATCATTCGCTTCCCAATTGTGTATCCAGTCCACACAAGCGGTAAGATGAGTGCATAAACAGGTTGACCCATTGAGGCAATCCAAGTTTCAACAGATTCGCCCAAAATGAGAAAACTAATAAGTGATACAGTAATTCCGACATTAATACCATCTAACAGGTTGGACCTAATCGTCTCCAAAAACCAACTGGATTTAACATTATACATTCTTCCTTTTTAGCGAACTAGCCTGTAACAAATATTACAGGCTAGCTTGTGGATTATAGTTTTGAATCATCTACGCTACTTAAGTAGGCGTCAATAGAACCAATAACGGATTCTACACAACCATCATCAAATGGCGAGATTAAATTTGCTTCAGCTACTAACTTCGTGAAAGATTTAGATCCACCTAATTGGCAAAGATGTAAATAATCCTTCCAAGCAGTTTCGTGATCTTCTCTTGAACGCTTCCAAAATTGGAATGCACAAATTTGCGCTAATGTGTAATCAATATAATAGAATGGGCTAGCGTAAATATGTGCTTGGCGTTGCCAGAATCCGCCTGCTTCTAAATATTCATTGCCATCGTAATCACGATGAGGTAAATAGATCGCCTCGATTTTTTTCCAAGCAGCTTTTCGTTCAGCAGGTGTCATTTCTGGATTTTCATATACTGCATGTTGGAACTCATCTACTGCAACCCCGTAAGGTAAAAATAAAAGTGAACTGCTCAAATGGGCAAATTTATATTTGTCTGCTTGTTCTTTAAAGAATAGTTCCATCCAAGGCCATGTGAAAAATTCCATACTCATTGAGTGGATTTCACACGATTCAAATGTTGGCCAAACATATTCAGGAATTCCGATATTGCGGCTTGTGTACACTTGGAACGCGTGGCCAGCCTCATGTGTTAATACGTCGATATCTCCAGAAGTTCCATTGAAGTTCGAGAAGATAAACGGTGATGCGTAGTCATCGATAAATGTACAATAACCACCAGATTCTTTCCCTTTCTTCGCAACTAAATCCATTAAATCACGGTCAATCATAAATTGGAAGAACTCTGCAGTTTCAGGAGAAAGTTCTTCATACATTTTCTTCCCGTTTTCCACGATCCATTCAGGAGATCCTTGTGGAGTTGCATTTCCAGTTAGGAAATTAAGAGACTCATCGTAAAACTTCAGTTTATCGACACCAATTCGCATTGCTTGGCGCTCATATAGCTTACTAGCTAAAGGAACGATAAAATCACGTACTTGGTCACGGAACTTTTTAACCATTTCTGCATTATAATCAATGCGATTCATCCGAACATATCCAAGCTCTACGAAGTTTTTATACCCAAGCTTCGTTGCCATCTCATGACGAATTTTCACCAATTGATCGTAAATAGCATCAAATTTCTCTTCATGCTCTTGGAAAAAGTTGAAGTTTGCTTCCTTTGCTTGTTTACGAATAGCACGATCCGTAGATTCTGCATATGGCCCAAGCTGTGCAAGTGTTAAAAATTCCCCGTTGAATTCTACTTGTGCAGAAGCAACAAGCTTCGAGTAATCGGAAGTCAATTTGTTTTCCTGCTGCATAAGTGAAATAAGCTCTGGGTCAAATGATTTAATTTGAAAATCAGCAAGATCAAAAAGTTGGCTATCCCATTTTGCTTCTAGTTCTTCACGGAATGGAGAAGCAACAAGTGCTTTGTAGTATTCCGTAATTAGCTCGTCCATTTGTGGGCTAAGCTCATCTAGGTAATCCCGTTCTTTTTGGTAAAACTCATCGTTTGTATCAATAGAAGCACGAATATAAACTAAATTTGCGTTTGTGGAAAAATCATTCCGAAAAGCGTTAATTGCCTCGATAGCTGAACTCTGTTCTTCTACTGTTGCTGCGCTTTTAAAATTCTCCAGTAAATCTGTGAATTTTGCCTTTCCTTCTTCAAAACTTGGTCGTTTGTACTCGTAATCTTTAAATGTAACCAATGTTATTCTCCTCTCGTACGCTTCTTCGATACACGAAGCGTTTTCCATTTAATTGTTCATTATTTTCAGAAAAATTGCAACTGTATTTTTTGGTGTTTGACTATTTACAAACAATATTATATTATGTTTATAAATTAACAAACAATGAATGGTTGTGTTTATGAAATGTCAAATTCGGAAGAACTTTGGAATGCTAGTATAGAACAGTTGAAAAAAGGGTTTATTGAAGAAAAAGATGCTTTTATTTGTTTGATTTGCAGTGAAAAAGTGGAAAAAGGGATTATTTATCCGCATAATAACGTTTTATTGGAAGCAGAGCGATTTATGAAAACGCATATTGAACTGGAGCATGAATCGATGTTTCATTATTTAATAAGCTTAAATAAAAAAATTACAGGGTTAACAGATCATCAAAATAGCTTGTTGCGCTTATTTTATGAAGGGAAGAGCGATACCGACATTCAGAAGGAGCTAGGTATCGGCAGTGCTTCGACAATTAGAAATCATCGATTTGTTTTAAAGGAAAAAGAACGCCAAGCAAAAATTTTCTTAACGATGATGGAGCTGTTAACAGAAAAAGATGAGCATGCACCTACTTTCTTAGCCGTTCATAAAAATGCGACGATGGTAGACGATCGATATAACATGACGCAAGAAGAACAAGCAGATGTAGAAAAGAAGTTTTTTCTAGATGGGCTCTTATTAAAATTCCCTAGAAAAGAAAAACAAAAATTGGCGACGTTACGCGTTATTATTAAGCAATTTGAACATGAAAAGATGTATAGCGAAAAAGAAATAAATGAAGTACTCAAAAATATATATGCTGACTTCGTCACTTTAAGACGTTATTTAATAGAGTATGGTTTTTTAGATAGAAAAGATGATTGTAGTTCATATTGGGTGAAAAACTAAAGAGAAGGTTGAGTGAATATGGAACGTAAAAAGGAACTAAAGCAAGAATTCAAAGAGGTTAAAGTAGAAGGTGGTATCTATGCCATTACGAATAAGCAAAATGGTAAAAAATTTGTAGCATCTACTCGAAATTTCAAAACATTAAATGGCACCAGATTTACATTGGAAACAGGCACGCATACAAATCGTGTGCTTCAAGAAGAGTGGAAAAAATATGGTGAAGAGGGGTTTGAAATTGCTCCAGTGGAAGTGTTGAAAAAACCTGAAAATGAGTATATGGATGAAAAGAAAGAACTAGAAAAGCTTTTGACGAAATGGATGGAGCAGCTACAGCCATACGGGGAAAAAGGTTATCATAAGAAAAAATAGGGGAATAAATGTAATGAATGAAAATTTGAAAGAGGTTATAAAATTACTTGAAAATAATGATGAGGAAATTTACCCAGTATTTGCATATTCAATATTAAACAAATATATTAACGGACAGTTTTATTTGGATGAGTTGGAGAAAAGCCTATTAATCAGAACCGATTCAGGTATTTTTGTTGTTGCTGGAGATGAAATGAACAAAGATTTTTATCAATTACTTAAAGAAAACTATAACATCAGAAAAAATGCGAATGAGCGATTTACTTTATTTTCTCCATCACAGAAATGGGACCAAGCTATAAATGAATTATTTGGAAAAGAATTAAAGCAAATATACAGATATTCTTTTCAGTTTAATAAGGGAACTTACTCTTCTATAAAAAAGAGTGAAATCCCAAAAGAATTTACATTAGTAGAAATGGATGAAAAAACAATTACTAAAAGCATTGATTTTAATGAATCTTATTTTAATGAGTATTGGGGATCTGTTTCAAAATTTCTTGAAAACGGTTTTGGTTATTGTCTTCTACATAGCGAAACCGTTGTGAGTGAATGCACTTCTATATTTTGCTCTCCACAATATGCTGAGATTGATATTACAACTCAGGAAAAGTATAGAGGAATGGGATTAGGTCAAAAAGTAGCAGAGATTTTTATGGAACGCTGTATTGAAAAAAGGATAAATCCTAAATGGGATTGCGATATAAATAATGTAGCATCAATAAAGATGGCAGAAAGATTAGGATTTGAAAATCCGATAAAATACTCTATTTATGTCAGAAGATAAATTATGTACCACGGTAACAGGAGCAATTCAAAAATAAGCAACAAAAAATATGACTCCAAAGTCGCTTGGAGTCATATTTTTATTTCCCTACAATATAAGTCTTCAGCAACGCCGCACGTTCGCGTAAGCGCACTTTCATCTCCACCACTTTTGGAGTTTTGGCTGCTACAACGTCAGCATCCCAACCAATCTTTTCAGCGAGAACTTTCGCACGCTTCAAGTGGTAGTCGCTCGTAATAATTGTTATCGATTTCACATTATCCGGCAATATTTCCTGGGAAAACAATAAGTTTTCGTAAGTAGAAGTCGACTGATTTTCAACAATGAGTCGATCTTCTGGAATCCCATTTTCCAAGAGGAAATTTTTCATTACTACAGCTTCCTCAATATCTTCATCCGATCCTTGTCCACCAGACACGACTAGTTTCACAAGACCATCAATTTCTCAAGAAGTATAATGATTAAATTCTTGTTGAATACGTTCCCAATAGTCGTAATCTTCATAGAACGTTAATAGTTGCCGTGCTTTTTTCAAGGGCTCTGATGATCCTTCTCCCTGTATATTAGCTTTGCAAATAGCTTCTCTTGAGAAGTGGAGGGCCAAAAGGGAATAATCCATTCTTTTTTTTGCATATTGAAGTGAATTTTCGATAATTTTAAGTGCTATTACATAATCTTTATTTTTTATAAGTAACAAAGAAAGGTTAATCTTAAATGCTATCTTTAATCTCGGCGCATCCCGAAAGTCTTTATATGTATCTAATCTTATTAGTATTGTTTCTGTGAACTTAATCGCAATATCTACTGGAAATAAAAATAAAATGGTGTTGATAATACGGATATCGTTTAGATACCATTGTTCATATTTTGACATATCTCGCCAGATAGGATCTACTATATTTTGAGCTTTTTCTATATCTTTTGTATCGTGGATTTGAATAAATGCCTCACATATCAAGTAAACCTTCTTTATATCCTGATCATACTGTTCCTCTAAAAAATTGACTGCTTGTTGTTTTAAACTTCGTAGGAGTTCCATATGATTGTAATTTATCGAAAATAATTTATGTATAAGATTTTGTTTTCGTCCATAACTATAACCGTTCCGAACATAATCAAATTCTTCCGCTGAAATATTCAACCGATTAAGCAACTGGAGATAGATGCTAGCATCTATATCCCTTATTCCAGTTTCAAATTTAGAATAGGCACTTTGTGAAATAATGCTGCTTGCTACTTCCGATTGGCTATATGCTCTATTCTGTCGAATCTTTCTAAATTCTTTTCCAAAATACATATTCATCTCCCTATTCTTTTATTCCATATGGAATATTTTGTCGTGTAATTTGATTTATCCTTTATAGTTATTGGAGAAAGGTGGGGATTTGAATAGTGGAATGGATACAAGTACTTGTCGATATTTGGATTATATCAGCTAGTTAGTCTTATTTACAATGTTTCACCTTTTGTTTGTCGGTAGTTTTTTAATTCTTATGTATCATTTCTGAGTAGGATAAAATTGATTTTCAAAAAAAGAGAATCTCATTTTTATTAGTAGTTGATATTTATAAAGAATTTAGTATTCTTCATTTGACAGTAATAATTTTACTAAATGCCTAATTAAATATCTCTAGTTGAAAGATGATTGAATGTATTCAGATATAAAAAGGAGGAAAAAGAATGTCTAAAAAATTTAGTATAGTGAGATTAATTTGTTTAACTTTATCTTTTGTGTTGATTCTTTCAAGCTTATCATTAAATAATAAGGTATCAGCAGAGTTTCAATCACAGGTTTCTAATTACGAAATATTTGGTTCGAATTTTTCAGAGAATATTGATTTAGAATCATATTTAAAGGAAGTAGAGAAAGAGGTTCTAGATGGGACTGGAGAAAAAATACTATTTAAGGTTTTAGAAGGTAATAAAATAGAAATAGAAACTACTAATAGTGAAGGTAACCCAATATTATTAGTAATTGATACTAAAACAAGTGAACTAATTGTTGATGGTGAAAATCTTGGTCAAGTAGTTCATAAAACGGTGGAAGTTGAAGAAGAATTGTTAAAAAGAAATCAATTAGTAAGGGGAGCATATGATCCTGTATATGTAGCAACTTATAATTATGATTTACAAAATCTGGGTGGAGATCTTAGTAAGGCAGCTATTTACACAACTGCATTAATTGTTGTAGGAGTAGCAATATTAACTGGAATGGGTATTACTGTGCCAGCAGTGTTAGCCAGTGTTAAGGCCTATTTAACAAGTTTTGGTTTTAGTTTTGCAACAACTCTTATGGGAGATATGTTAGGTGGTAAAATCACGTACAAGTTATACAAGACTAAAGAAGCTGTACCTACGGGATATGGTTCCTATCAAACAGCATTAAGATATCAAGATGGAGTAGTCTCTGCTAAATTTAAGATAGGTATCTATACATCACCGACATGGACGTTCAAAGGGACAACTGGTTCGTGGTGGTTTAGCGATAAGCCAATGTAAGGGAGAGGAGAGCGGATAAAATAATGTTTGGGTATATAATTTGTGCATTTTTGCTTTTTATTTATGCATATAAAGAAAGGGATAATGCGGAAAAATTTATTAAATATCCTATTGTTATTGGAGTATTAACATTGTTTTTTGTTCTCTTTTCACACTATGAGTATCAATTAGCTGTAAAGATCGTATCAGTAGTAATATTAATATTAGTAGTCTGGAGTTTTGTTATAGATCGCAAAAAGAGATTAAACAATAAATAAGTTGTAGTAAGAGTCTGACGTATGTCGGGCTCTTCCCTACTAGTACTGTTAACGCGGAAGTCGCAGCCGTACCGATAAACAACACCGTATTGTCTGTAATAAAAAGTTTGTTCTACATCATAGAGATGAAAGAAATGATGAAAATGAATCAAAGCAATATATAGGTGGTTACAATTTTTTTAGTTAATTAATGGGTATGTTTTTATTGTAAGCGTTAAACTTACGCTTACTTTTTATTGTTAGGTTTGAAATATATTTTATATTCCTTGTATATCATTTTTGTAATTAATTTGTCTTCATAGATTTCTATAAGATTATCACTTTTTTTGAAAAAAATTTTCTTTTCTCGTGGATAATTGAGAATGACATATGGCCATCCTATTAAAACAAACTGCTAGAGATTGATGTAGTTTTAGATTTACTTTGGAAGTTGAATAAATTTATAGCCATTTTGAAAGAACAGGGAATAGAATGAAGTTTCATTAGGAGACTTTGAATTCCAACAAAAAATAACTCCGAACAAATTCGGAGTTATTTCCCTACAATATAAGTCTTCAGCAACGCCGCACGTTCGCGTAAGCGCACTTTCATCTCCACCACTTTTGGAGTTTTGGCTGCTACAACGTCAGCATCCCAACCAATCTTTTCAGCGAGAACTTTCGCACGCTTCAAGTGGTAGTCGCTCGTAATAATTGTTATCGATTTCACATTATCCGGCAATATTTCCTGGGAAAACAATAAGTTTTCGTAAGTAGAAGTCGACTGATTTTCAACAATGAGTCGATCTTCTGGAATCCCATTTTCCAAGAGGAAATTTTTCATTACTACAGCTTCCTCAATATCTTCATCCGATCCTTGTCCACCAGACACGACAATTTTCACATGTGGATTTTCAATAGCGTACGCTAGTGCTGTTTCCAGTCGATATTGTAATGCGAGCGAAGGGATATTCCCTTTTTTCACTTTTGCTCCGAGCACAATTGCATATTCATTCGTGCCGTCTGCTTTTGGTTCGAGTCCATCGTTAAGCCAGTAGCTAGTGAGAACCCATAAACCAATTCCAGTAGAAGCAGTAACTAATAAAGGAATAACCACAATCCACCTCATTCTTTTTTTCATCTCGTTCACTCTTTTCTATTAAGCAGCTGGTTTCTTCCGCTTCAAAAATGTTGAAATTTTCATCTCTTCATTACGAAACAGTCGCTTGAAGTTTTCTATATGCAGTAAGCTAGCCATTATAAATAAGAAGCAAGCAATAATCACGGGTGCTGAGCCTGCTGCAAACCAAATCGACGATGCAATGAAAACGAAATAAAAAACAAATACGCCGATTAATAAATAATCCGTTAACAAAGTAGTAACTACTAATAATAAAAATCCGATAAGTCCGATTGGCCAATTAATTGCAAGCAATATGCCAATAATAGAAGCAGTACCTTTTCCTCCCTTAAAACGAGTGAAAATGGGGAAGTTATGTCCCAAAATCACAGCTGCGCCAGCTAAATAAAGAATCATTGCCTGTTCTGCTTCCGTAAACGTTGCAAAATGCTGAGTAGCATAGCGGAAGCCTATTACGATAAAAACACCTTTCAAAATATCAATCATCGCCACTAGTATGCCGTATTTCAAACCGAGAACGATAGCTGCATTAGAAGCACCAGAATTTTTTAGCCCTTCATTTTTAACATTAATTCCGCTAAAAAATTGAGCAATTTTCGATCCGTGAACCGATCCAACTAAATAACTAATAATAATTGCACTAATAATCCAAATTGTCATTGCCTCACCTCCATTAAAAAACTTCCCCATATATTGTAACGTACGTAAAACAAAGAAGTTTCAGAATTTTTATAAAAAACACTTGACGAATAGATTCGTAAAATCTTATACTGTGTAACAAGATGGAAAACTGAATCTAATACTCTTATCAAGAGTGGCGGAGGGACTAGGCCCTACGATGCCCGGCAACCAACAAGTTTTGAACTTGAAAAGGTGCTAATTCCTACAAATTCATGCTATGAATTTGGAAGATAAGAGGAGGAACATGCGAAACTGCACCCCTCTTCTTAAGCGAAGAGGGGTTTTTTGTTTGTTCAATTAATCCTCTCCCGCCTCCCAAAGCATCCATCTAAACTACTTTACAGGAGGAATTCAAATGACAAATCTTCGACCAGAAACACTACTTTTACACGGTGGTCAACAGTCAGACCCAATCACAGGTTCACGAGCAGTTCCGATTCACAAAACAACTTCTTTTGTATTTCGCGACACAGAGCATGCACAAAACCTTTTTGCATTAAAGGAAGCAGGGAATATTTACACACGTATCGGTAATCCAACGGTTGATGTATTTGAACAACGAGTTGCGCTATTAGAAGGTGGAACAGCTGCAGTTGCTTTATCTTCAGGAATGGCAGCTATCGCATTTTCGATTTTGAATATTGCAGGAGCAGGCGATGAAATTATTGCAGCAGAAAACTTATACGGTGGTACTTTTAATTTATTCGCACATACATTACCTCGTTACGGCATTACAGTAAAGTTTGTTGATTCTACGGATCCGGAAAATTTCCGAGCAGCTGTGACGGATAAAACAAAAGGAATCTTTGCTGAAATTATCGGAAATCCAAGTTTAAATATATTAGATGTAGAAAAAGTAGCAGCAGTTGCCAATGAAGTAGGAGTGCCACTATTAGTTGATAACACATTCGCTACACCATATGGCGTTCAGCCAATCAAACATGGTGCACATGTCGTTATTCATTCTGCAACGAAATGGATTGGTGGACATGGAACGACGATAGGTGGCGTAGTAGTCGATGGTGGAAATTTTAATTGGAATTCAGACAAATTCCCTGGATTTACAGAACCAGACGTGACTTACCACGGCTTACGCTATGGAATCGATGTACCGAATGTAGCATTTGCGATTAAATTACGCGTACAACTACTTCGTGATTTTGGTCCGGCATTAAGTCCAGAAAGTGCATTTTCACTTTTACAAGGTTTAGAAACGCTTCACCTTCGAGTACCAAAGCATAACGAAAATGCGCAAGTACTTGCAGAATACTTAGCAAATCATGAAGGGGTAGAGTGGGTAAATTATCTAGGGTTAGAGGACCATCCATCCCATGAACTAGCGAAAAAGTATTTGCAAAACGGCTTTGGATCAATCGTAAACTTTGGAGTAAAAGGCGGAAGGGAAGCGGGTCGCCACGTCATTGATAATATAGAAATATGGTCACATGTAGCGAACGTAGGGGATGCCAAATCATTAATTATTCATCCTGCTTCGACAACACATCAGCAACTGACAGCAGAAGACCTAGTGAAATCGGGCGTCACAGAAGACTTAATCCGCTTGTCTGTAGGGCTTGAGGCAGTAGAAGATTTACAAAATGCGCTCGATAAAGTACTTGTCAGAAAAACAAATGTCCTCTCTGTATAGAATTTTGTTGTTAATTGGGCAGAAATAGTCTACAATATGTAAAATAGTCAATCAGGATGTTAGTAGAGTATGTATTCTAGAAGCTCAATTGTACTGATTCATTTGGAGGAGAAAGCATGGCGAAAATTAAAGCAGCAATTTTAGGTTTTGGAACAGTTGGTCAAGGAATCTATCATATCGTTAACGAGAAAAAAGAGGATTTGAAAAAGTCATTGGGCTTGGACATCGAGATCAGTGCCATTCTTATTAATAACTTAGCGAAGGATAGACCAGAAACACCGGGTGTGTTAGTAACAGATGATTTTGAGGACATTATTAATATTCCAGGACTTCAAGTCGTTTTTGAAGCTATTGTCAATGAAGAGCCAGCCTATGGTTACTTATGTAGAGCGATTGATAAAGGATGTCACGTCATTACGGCGAATAAAGTGATGTTCTCTAAATATAGTATTCCACTTCAAGAGCGTGCAAAATCACGCGGAGTCTTTATTGGATATGAAGCAACAACTGCTGGTGGAGTTCCTGTTATTAAAACGCTGAAAAATTTACTTCAAGTGAATACAGTAAAGAAAATTCAAGGAATTTTAAATGGAACATCTAACTACATTTTAACGCAAATGCGTTTAGATGAATGTCAGTTCAACGATGCTCTTCAAGAAGCGCAAGCGCTTGGTTATGCAGAAGCAGATCCGTACAATGATGTTTCTGGTCAAGATGCTTTCCGAAAATTGATGATTTTAAGTGCACTTGCTTTCGGCAAACAGCCAAATTGGAATGATGTCCGAGTAGATGGAATCGAGGAAATTTCATTAGAAGATGTGAAAAAAGCAAAAAAAGAAGGACTGCGTTATCGCCATGTAGCAGAAATTACACAAGACGAAAACGGTGAGCTATTTGCTTCTGTCGGTCCGCAGCTAGTAGGTCCAGATCATCCTTTATATGCGATAGAAGGAGTAAACAATGCTGTATCACTAGATACAAATTATATCGGTACGCTTACATTAGTTGGTCCTGGAGCAGGAATGTACCCAACTGCAAGTGTTATGGTAGAAGACTATGCAGAAATTATCGGGAAGCGTGCAGGATTCTTTATTACGATTTGATGTAAGAGAAGTGATAGGATGATCCCTACTTGTAGAGGATTGTCCTGTTTTTTTATCATTAGGTGCTTTTGTGTGAAATAGTTACTTAATCGGTTCAAAGTGTGTAATAAAATGGATTATATGTATTATGTCGATTGATTTGAGGGGGTAGAATACTTTTTATTTGGAAATTTTAGAGCATTTATTTGGAAAACCATTAGCCCATCCTCTTCTGACAAAAAAAGGACAATCTCCTCATTCGGAGAAAGTCCTTTTTGCGTTAGTTAGTCTTCATCTTTGACGTCAATGTCATCAGGAATCGGCGTGTTTCGCCATTCATCTATTTGGCGTTTCAGGTCTTCCACTTGCTCTAAGTGAGTTTGAAATTGGTTGCTATTTACGTAAAAGTCTTCCCCATTGTAAACGGCACGGATTTTTTTTTCCGCAATATACCGCCTTACTTGTTCAACGGGCATCGATAAATAAATCGCAGTTTCTTCTACTGTCATATACATGTAAAAGCCTCCTATCCTTAATAGTATAAGATACGATTGTGACTATCTCAATATGTGCTATATTGAAAGTTAACGCAAAGATTTCCTAAAGGAGTGAAAAACTTGGCTATTATTCCATACATACTTGTTTTACTTGGTGCAATTCTTTGGGGAACGACAGGAACTGCACAAACCTTTTTACCAGAAAGCGCTCATCCATTTGTTATTAGCGCAAGTCGTTCCACAGTTGGTGGGTTCTCTTTATTAATTTTTATGGTACTACTAAATAAAATAAAATTCAAAACATGGCCCTGGAAAGAAACAATTTATGCTGCAATTTGTATATCACTTTTCCAACTATTGTTTTTCTCTTCTGTTCGATTAACAGGAGTAGCCATTGCAAGTGTAGTGGCAATCGGAAGCGCGCCCGTATTTTCCGGAATAATTGAGTGGGTATTTTTAAAACTGCAACCAACTAAAGTTTGGGGAATATCGACGTCTTTCGCTATTACTGGGTGTTTATTTTTATTCATGAATAAAGGTGAAATTACGATCAATCCAGTCGGCGTCCTATATTCACTTATTGCTGGGCTTGGATTTGCAATATATACGATTGCTAGTAAATCTTTATTGAAAAAAGAAGAGACGATTCCAGTTATCGCAATGACTTTTTCAACAAGTGCAGTTATGTTAATGCCGTTTTTCTTCTTATATGATGTTAGCTGGCTACAGGAAACAAGTAATGTTGGCGTTGTATTATACTTAGGCCTTGCAACAACGAGTGTGGCATATGTGTTATATGGAAGAGGGCTTATTAAAATTCCTGCGTCTTCTGCGTTGACGTTATCTTTAGCGGAACCGACAACAGCGGCTTTGTTAGGTGTGTTTATCGTTGGAGAAGCGCTTAGTGTAACGTCTTGGATTGGAATATTGTTTTTATTGGGCGGAATTGTAGTACTAACTTTAGGAGCAAGGTCAAAAAGCTTATAGTAAATTGTGAAAAATAGAAAGGCTGGTCACATGTTAAAGACGAGTTGGAAAGAAAAAACCTTAAATCTTTTTAGAGTTATAGGGAATATCGAAAGTTTGTCATATGTAATTCTTTTAGCGATTGCTATGCCGTTAAAATATTGGATGGACATACCAGAACCGGTTAGTTTTGTTGGAGCAGCGCATGGTTTCTTATTTATTTTGTATGCAGTCTCCATTATTTTTGCAGCTATTTTTAATCGATGGTCCATTTTGCGTATTATAGTTGCATTTCTTGCAGCATTTATTCCATTCGGTCCATATTTGGTGTATAGGAGAATAAAGAAAACATCTTAAGAAAACGAGCTCTGCCACAATAAATGGCGAAGCTCGTTTTTTGAATGAAGTATGTTGCGCATAGCGAAAAACTTGCGAGAACAGCCCATAATATTGCGCCACCCGAAAATAATGTTGCGAGAAATTGTCTATATATTGCGAGTAAGCTCTCAAATGTTGCGCGTAGCAAAAAAACGGCTAAAACCCCAAAGCACTCCTCACCTCCGGAATATATGACTGGCTGACTGGTAGTTCTGTGCCATCGTGAAGAAGGACTAACAGATTGGAGGAAAAATCTCGGACAATTCGATCGATAAATGAAACGTTTACTATATAAGAGCGATGAATACGCAAAAAATTGTCTGGCAGTCGCTGTTGTAGTTCTTTTAAAGGAATATTTATTTTATACGGCTCTTTATTTGCATAAAACCATGTTTTTTTCTGGAGACTTTCCATGTAAGAGACTTTTTCAATGGGAATTGGTCGCCACTCTTCTTCTTGCTTGCCTGTTAGGAATCGATAAGGAGCGGCATTTTGCAAGGCGTGTTTAGGAGGTAAAATGATGACAAGTGCACCTCGTTCTCCTTGAATGTCTATCGGATAGCCAACGCCGTAATAAGGGACTTGAAATAATGTATCGTTCATCACGGCTTCTGTTCGAATTCCTTTTTTTAGTACAGCATCTGCTATACTTCCCGCTTGAATCTTTTGTCCTTCCTTTAATCGTAAGTCATGTTCTCCTGCAGAGTAATAAACATACTGATCGCCCACCGCTATAGCGATAGATGCTTCTTTCGGGATCCATTCTTCCAATAAAGTGCTGTATTGCTTTAATTGCTCCTTTGATATTTCCATCGATTCCCCTCCAATTATCATTTGTCCATCCTATTCTGATTTCATCTTTCAAAAAAGGTCACTTATCCAAATCTCGATACAAAAACCTTCTATCTGTTATATATTAATATACAAGAAAACGAACTGTTATGGAACAGTGTAAAAGTTGTATTTTTCAGACAGTTTCAAAAAATCGAGAGGTGTGTGGAGTATGTTAACGAGACAACAGCAAGTGGAGAAATTACAAATGGAGTGGAACCAAGAAAATCGTTGGAAGGGAATCGAACGCCCTTATTCACCAGAAGAGGTGATTAAACTGAGAGGTTCTTTGCAAATCGAGCATACGCTAGCCCGCAAAGGAGCGGAGCGTTTATGGAATTCGCTTCATGAGGAAGATTTTATTAATGCGCTTGGAGCTCTAACCGGAAATCAAGCAGTGCAACAAGTAAAAGCTGGACTTCAAGCAATTTACTTGAGTGGCTGGCAAGTTGCAGCAGATGCAAATCTTTCTGGTCAAATGTATCCGGATCAA
This sequence comes from Psychrobacillus sp., assembly GCF_032154225.1. Classification (GTDB taxonomy): domain Bacteria; phylum Bacillota; class Bacilli; order Bacillales_A; family Planococcaceae; genus Psychrobacillus. The sequence goes on along the minus strand of NZ_JALDYF010000008.1, from coordinate 87,491 downwards.
AGTCTTTACCCGGCAAACAGTGTTCCGGCAGTTGTGAAGCGTATCAATCAAGCATTACAACGTGCAGATCAAATAGACCAAGCAGAGGGACGGGAAGATCAGTTTGACTGGTTCGCACCAATTATTGCAGATGCAGAAGCAGGATTCGGTGGCCCTCTCAATGTGTTCGAATTAATGAAGGGAATGATTGAGGCTGGAGCAGCTGGCGTGCATCTAGAAGATCAACTTGCTTCGGAAAAGAAATGTGGCCATCTTGGTGGAAAAGTTTTACTTCCTACACAAAATGCGATCCGTAATTTAATCTCAGCTCGTTTAGCTGCAGATGTTTCTGGCGTACCTACTGTATTAATCGCTCGTACAGATGCAGATGCGGCAGATATGGTAACAAGTGATATTGATCCACGAGATCATGCATTTATAACAGGAGAAAGAACTCCAGAAGGATTTTTCCGCACAAAACCAGGAATTGAGCAAGCAATTGCACGCGGTTTAGCATACGCGCCTTATGCTGATTTAATCTGGTGCGAAACGTCTCATCCTAGTTTAGAAGAAGCGAAGCAATTTGCAGATGCTATTCATGCAGAATTTCCAGGGAAAATGCTTGCCTATAATTGTTCTCCTTCATTTAACTGGGAAGCAAATTTAGATGAGGAAACCATTGCAAAATATCAAGTGGAGCTCGGGAAAATGGGCTATAAGTTCCAATTTGTAACACTTGCAGGCTTCCATTCACTAAACCACAGTATGTTCGAGCTTGCACATGATTATAAAACAAATGGAATGGCTGCTTATTCTAAACTTCAACAAGCAGAATTTGCGAATGAAGCAAAAGGATATACTGCTACTAAGCATCAACGTGAAGTAGGAACAGGCTATTTTGATGATGTGTCACAAGTAATTTCAGGAGGAACATCTTCAACTACGGCAATGAAAGGCTCTACAGAAGTCGCTCAATTTGCTTGATAAATCCTATGGGTGGGAGGTTACGATAGATGGAACAAACAACTGCTAAAAAGATTGAAATAGTAGGAAGAGAAACAGACGAGAGTAAAGAAATACTAACAGCGGAAGCTCTCGATTTTGTGTCTTCTCTTCATTACTTGTTTAATAATAGAAGAAAAGAGCTATTGGCAGCTCGCCAAGTACGTCAGCAACAGCTTGACGCAGGTGACACGCTCGATTTTTTACAAGAAACAAAGGGAATTCGAGAGGGAGATTGGACAATAGCTCCACTTCCTCATGATTTGCAAGATCGCCGCGTAGAAATAACTGGACCTGTGAATCGCAAAATGGTCATAAATGCTTTAAACTCTGGTGCGAAAACATTTATGGCTTGCTTTGAAGATGCCACGTCACCAACTTGGGGCAATATGATCGAAGGGCAAGTGAATATGCGAGATGCTGTTTGCAAAACAATCTTTTTTAAGCAAGACAATGGAAAAGAGTATAGCTTAAATGAGGAAACGGCAGTGTTGATGGTTCGTCCAAGAGGCTTTCATTTGTTAGAGAAAAACATACTCATCGATGGTGAACCTATTGCAGGAAGTTTCTTCGACTTTGGATTATATTTTTTCCACAATGCGAAAGAGCTATTAGCACGCGGAACAGGCCCTTACTTTTATTTGCCAAAGCTTGAAAGTCATTTAGAAGCAAGATTGTGGAATGACATTTTCGTTTTTGCGGAGCAGCAATTAGGTATTCAAAATGGAACGATTAAAGCGACTGTTTTAATAGAAACAATTATGGCTGCGTTTGAAATGGATGAGATTTTATATGAGCTGCGAGATCATTCGGCGGGGTTGAATTGTGGTCGTTGGGATTATATTTTTAGTTATATTAAACGTCTTCGCAATCAACCAAATGTTATTTTGCCGGATCGTGGCCAAGTGACGATGACCTCCCCATTTATGAGAGCGTATACACAACTATGCATCCAAACATGTCATCGCAGGAATGCACCTGCAATTGGTGGGATGGCAGCGCAAATTCCGATCAAAGATGATGAAGCTGCGAATGAAGCGGCGTTTGCCAAAGTGAGGGAAGATAAACGTAGAGAAGCGACGGATGGTCATGATGGAACATGGGTTGCGCATCCAGGTTTAGTGCCAGTAGCGTGGAAAGAATTCGATGAGCAAATGCCAACACCTAACCAAATTCATCGTAAACGAGAAGATGTGCTAGTAAAGGCAGAGCATTTATTGGAAATTCCAAAAGGTTCTATTACAGAAGAAGGGCTTCGTTTAAATTGTAGTGTAGGGGTTCAATATATAGCTTCATGGCTACGAGGAAATGGAGCAGCACCGATTAATCATTTGATGGAAGATGCTGCAACTGCGGAAATTTCACGGACTCAAGTGTGGCAATGGATACGCCATCCAAAAGGAAAAATCACGGATGGTCGCAAAATCACCGAAGAGCTAGTGCAAGAAATATTACAGGAAGAATTAGATAAGTTAAAAAGTACGTTTGGTAATGAAAACTACACCACTGGTCGCTATGGTGAAGCAGCGGAGTTATTTCTTTCATTAATTAATAAAGATGATTTTATCGAGTTTCTTACTTTACCTGGTTACGAAAAAATTAGCTAAATGAGGAGGGGATTTGCATGATAATAGCTACTCAAGATGTAAACACAAAACATTGTCGTGAATGTGGATGCGTGATTAACGAGCAAGTAGAATCATCCTTATATGAATGCGAACGTTGCATCGGCATGAACGAAGAATAAGTTCTAAAAAAGCTCAATCCTCTCTTGAAGGATTGAGCTTTTTATATTGAAAAAATGATATTATAAATAGTAAAAAGGGGGAGATTTATGGGTCTTCTTATATATGTTGTGATTTCCTTATCTGTTTTTGGATTCTGTTTTTTATTAGCGTTTATATATTCTAAAGGAAAAAGAGGGAAGAACTTTTATTGAAATATGACAGGAATACAGAGCGTTCTTTTCATTGCTTCTTCAGAAGAATTGCTTTTGCCCTAGAGTTGACGCCGAGTTTTCTATAAATAGTTGATAAATAAACACGAATGGTTCCTTCCGATAGTTGAAGCTGGCGTGCGATCTCGTAGTTGGAGGAACCTTCTGTTAAAATATCGAAAATTTCTTTTTCACGAGGTGTCAGTAATTTGTTTATAACAGGACTTGTCTCGATATTTTCTTGGAGATAGCTAAAATAATGCGTCGGAATAGCATCCCATTTCGTTTCAAGTATCTCCAAATTGAAATAGGTATCTAAAAGAGGAATTATTTCCTTCTCATCTAAAAAAGTACGAACGTAGTAAAATTTTTCTGCCAACACTAATGCTTCATGTAAAATATCTAAAGCGATTTGTGTATTACCTAATCGATTATGGCAAATTACTTCAAGCACCGTAGCTTCCAAAATTGTTGCTATTTGCTGGTCTTGCAGTGCTTTTGTTTTCACTTGAATCAGAATAGATAAGGCATCGTTAGGTTGTTCCTTTTTTAACAATAAACGTGCATACACTAACATCCAAAAAGGTTGTTTGGATTTTGTTGCTTGTAGGAGCATTTCTGCATTTAGAATATCTCCACCAGCTATATAGCAATATGCTTGCATGATTTGAAGGGATGTCCTCCAATGTTTTTCGGAAACATTTTCAATTACCTCTATTAACAGCCCATGAGCTGAACTTATTTGTTTCTGTTGTACATAAACTTTTGCTTTTAGTAAGTACATTGGGATAAATAAACCGGGATCATTAGATTGATGGCCTAATTGGATGACCATTTCAAGCTCCTTTTGAGCAGCTTCTAAAAAATTCCGCTCATATAAATTTTCAGCGAAAACTCCGCAGATGAACGGAGTAACGTATAATGTGTTGAAATCTGTATCCCGAAATAGCTTAGCAACATCTTCGGACTCCTCAATGGAAGGCAATTTTCCTTTCGAAGCTAAACTTGTTCGTAAAAGCTTATATTCAAAACTATTATAGATAACTGGCGTTTTATCCCAATGAGAGGCCTCGTACTGTTTAGTAAGCTGTTTTCTCAAGATTTTTTTTGCCGCTTTTAAATCCCCACCTAACGCAACAATCGCATAAGCTTTTGCTCTTTCAAAAATACTTGCCATTGCCGCATGTTCCTTTTGTTCCATCCACTGTTCCGTTTGTTGACGCATCTCTAGTTCTTGCATAAGCGAGTTTGCAGTTTCAATTTCTCCTATTGTAATGGCATTTTGAAATCCTATTATAAGCATTTCATAAGGAACTGTAAGGTGATTACTTCGAAGCTGATGCAACCAACGCATGAAAGTAGCAGTTTGTCCTGATGATGAAATCTCGATAAGGTGTTTTGTTATCCAAAGCTGTGCTTGTTCATAAAGTTTATGTTTCAATGCTAGTTCAATAGCGGAAACGTAATACCCTTGCATGTAAATTAATTGCGCAGCTTTTTCAATAGCTAGCTTTATTTCCTGAGAAGAATACTGTTTAAAAAGCTCCGCTTGTAAAGCTTCTGCAAATAAATGATGGTAGCGAAAAACAGGTTTCGAAAATTGAATGCGTACTGTGAAAAGTCCTTTTTCTACTAAATAAGCCAAAAGTTCTGCGCTATCTGTTCTCCCTGTTAATTGGTCACATATAGCAGGTTCTAATTCGTGTAATAAAGATGTACGTAATAGAAAATCCTGTGTTTCCTGTGGGAGACTGTGGATAATTTCCTGCCATAAAAATTCAGAAACAAACGGTTGATCTAGTTCGCTGTTTGGGTGTGTTTCATTTACATTTGCTAGATTCGTTAACAATAATCCAGCTATCCATCCTTCTGTTTTGTCTTGGATATCTTGTAACTGTAGTTGATTGACGAAAGTTGAATTTTTTAAGGAAAAAAATTGCTTTGTTTCTTGGTAAGTAAAACGTAAATGTTCAATATTGAATTCTTGTACCCATTGTTTTACTCGCCATTTAGCAATTGGCAATGGAAGGACAGTCCGAGTAGCTAAATAAATATGTACATGTGCAGGTAGATGTTCTATTAACCTAGTCATCATTTGGTGAATTGTATCATTCTCTATTAAATGGTAATCGTCAATCGCAATATGTAAGGCTTTTTCAGTAACACTAATTTCATTTAAAAAGGAGTCGATTAAAAATTCATATGTAGCTGCGTCTCGTGAATGCAAAAGTGGCGCGATTACTTTATCAACATCTGATTGACAGGTTTTAGCTACTGCTTGGAAAAGGAATGTCCAATACCGAATCGGATCATTGTCTGCACGATCGATTGATAGCCAAGCGATTGGTTCCTCTGTCTGTTTGAGCCATTGACTTAAAAGTGTTGTTTTTCCATAACCCGCAGGTGCACGAAGAATCGTTATTTTTTTAAGCGTACTGTTGCTGAAATTATCGTATAATCTAGGTCTTTCCAAAGCTTCTGCCGTGCTGAAAGGTATGTTTATTTTAGAAGATAATAAAGTGCTAAGAATCTCATTTCCCTCCTTTCTTTTTGAATTAATAGAAAGCATTATTATCTTTCATTTTAGTACAAAAAGTTTAAATTTAGTAGTGTTAAGAGTCAAAACATTAACATTCCTCAGTATTGCATAGTCCTTTTTTAGTTTATAGTGAAAGAGATTTTTATAAAAATAAGGATCAAAGTCTACTATTTGTACCTTAGGAGGTCATATGAATGAATGTACTAAAAATTAGAGCAAGCGTTTTTATCCCGCTAAACTGGTTACCCCCTTTTAAAAATGAAGAAACACAGGATGTTATTGAATTTGAAGGGGATTCTCGAGAATTTACACCGCATACGGTCAACACGATGCGTTCACGTGTCGAGCAAGATGTCACAATCGATTTTTATAAAAAAGAGGTTTTCAATTATGCCAATACTGGTATTACAACGTTAAAAGTTACACATGCTGACGGTTCTGTAGAACTACATAAAGGACAGGCAAGTAGTGATGGAATCTTATGTGAGAATATTGTATGGCAAGACGATTCAGTGACATTTGATATGCACGCTAGCGCATCTAATCCTTTAAGTCCTATAGCACCAGCAGTCGATTACTTACTTCAGGTCTCTGCATCGAATGATGGCTCTGTAACAATCAAAGGTTCACACGATGGTTTCCCTTGCTTTGAATTTTATAAACAAATTGACTTTGGTCCATTTGAAGAAATTTATACACATGATTTCCGTAAAACAGGCGATACTCCGGAAGCAATGGCTGGTGACATGGAATATCATTTTGAAAAGTGATGTAAATTTATGGGTATTAACAATCCTCTTAAGCCTTTTAGGACTTAAGGGGATTTTACTTTTTTAAAACATCTCCCAAAAGAAGGGGAATCACAAGCTCATTGAAACCATATATAACAAGTGTGGCTTTTGGATCACTAACATTTGTCAATATTGTTATAATCAATAGCTAGTTTATCATTAAAGATAGTATGTAAAAAACTACCTTTATAAGAGGAGGGGAATTATGAAAAGTAAATGATGGAAAGAAATAGTGATAGCTGTCTTACTCATTTCGACAATCCTATCTTTTTCACCAGTTGCCTACGGAGAAACTACTTCCGTCCAACAATCAATGGATACCGTGAAAATGGAAATGGAACAAGCGGCGTTAGCTTATGTAGATCCAACACTAAAAGGGGAACTTGCACCAAGCTCTGCACTTTATCCACTATTAAACAGTGTGAAGAAAAACTACGAAGCAACGAAAAAACTCATTCTGGCATCTAATTTGTCAGAAAAAGAAAAACAAGCGAAGTTGAAAGAACTAGAAGCATTGTACGAAGAAAAAATTAGCAAAGGGCTCATTCCGTACATTGATGCGTACAACTACGCAACAAAATATTTAGAGCCCTTACTAAAAGAAATAAAAGAAGCAGAAGCAAAAAATGATTTCTTAGCAGTGGAAAAAGCGTATCACAAGCTTTCGGTCCAACTAAAATCAAGATCGTCTATTTTATATCGTTTCACAGGAAAAGCAGCTCGTGATCTACTGCTAGAAAAATATAAAAATCCAGCAGATGCAAAACGTGATGACCTAATTATTCCTGTAACGATCATCATGAAAGCTGCAAATGTACAGCAATTATTACTTGAAGGAAAAAAAGAAGAAGCACAAAAGGTGATAGAAGAAATCCAAGCTCTAGCAGCTAAACTATCAAGTACAAATCCATTCCATCAAGCGTTACTAAAAGAATTGAAAAGAATCCAAGCAATCGTTTTGCCAGTACCACCAGTAGTTCCGACATCACCACCACCAACAGGCGGCGGTGGAGGAGGTTCATCTGAAAATTCGGCGCAACGAGCATTACGTTTAGCGAAGGCAGATGCGATAAAAGTACTATCTGGATATAAAGTGGATGTAAAAGCCGGTTATAGTGCTGCGAACTGGGCAGAAATAGAAAAGGGCAAAGCAACTGGAGTAATTGCTATCAATTCTGCCAAAACTACAACAGAAGTTACACTAGCATTAGCTAATGCAAAAGCAGCAATTGATTTAATTCAAGTAAAATCGAGCATTTCTTCTGTAAGTGAAATTACTGTGAACGGCGACCTCGCTACGAAGGATGCGGTTGATTCAAAGATTTATAATGTCACACTCCCAGCAGGAACTGATAAAGCAATCGTAAATATCTTGGCAACACCAACAGACACAAAAGCAGTTATAGGCCAAGCAACAACATTGAATAACGGATCTACGTGGCAAGTAGTAGTTACCTCGGAAGACGGAACTACTACCACATATACAGTAAATATAACTGTAGCAGCCAATAATGCACCAACAGCAACAAATGTAACGATAAGTGGAATCGTGAAAGCGGGATATACGTTAACTGGTTCTTATACGTATTCAGATAATGAACAGGATGTTGAAGGTACATCTTTATTCAAATGGTATCGTGCAAATGATGCCTCTGGTACGAACACAATAGAAATTAGTGGTGCTACTTCAGATAAGTACACTTTAAAAGCGGATGATATAGGAAAATATATCTTCTTTGGAGTAACGCCTGTTGAAAGTGTAGGAGAAACGAGAGGAATAGAAGCCATAAGTCGACCAACCATAAAGGTAGAAAGAGGTTTTGAAGTTACTAAGTTTCAGTATGATAGGGTTAAAGATGAATTAACCATTATTGGAAATGGTTTCGATAATCTTGGAGATGATGGAGCAGACATTACAACAAAGATTTCTGGTGAGTTATACTGGAGGGTTAGTTCTACTGATGCGGTTCGTTTTTTCTTTGGTTATTTCAATCCGATTACAAAAATTGACGACAATAAAATAATAATGTCAAATTTTGAACTAGCAACTACTGTTGAAAGTAAACAAAATCTTGATTATGCTCAATATATATATGCAGGCGATAAAGAAGGATATGTTATTGATCGAGATGGGAGGAAAATAACTATAGATTTTAACGTAGGAGTAGAAATTTTAAATTAAATAAGGCACCTGCACAACGGTTGAAGTACGATAAGATATTAATTAAACATCAAGAGCATCCATCTGGGTGCTCTTTTTCATTTCTTAAGAATTTCTTCATATTTATCCTACTGGAATGTTCATAAATGAAGGGTACAATAAGAAACATAAGAAAGCCAAGTGAGGAGGTAACAATATGACACAGTTTACCGTTTTAGTGACGGATGATGATCAGGATATACGAGATGGTATTGAAATTTATTTGAAAAATGAAGGATACAATGTACTAAAAGCAGCGGATGGATTAGAAGCGCTACAGTTAATAGAAGAAAATGAAGTGCATGTCATTGTTTTAGATATTATGATGCCGAAAATGGATGGCATTGCGGCGACGTTTAAAATACGGGAGCAAAAAAATATCCCGATTATTATGCTAAGTGCAAAAGCAGAGGACTCGGATAAAATTCATGGATTGTCTGTTGGAGCAGATGATTATGTAACAAAGCCATTTCATCCAATGGAGCTAGTTGCGCGAGTAAAATCCCAGCTTAGACGCTATACAAAACTAGGCACATATCAAGGACAGCAGGCAGTAGTTGAGATTGATGGGCTTACGTTAAACCAAGACGCAAAGGAACTAACCGTTGAAGGGGAAATCGTAAAGCTGACACCAATTGAATTTAAAATTACCGAGTTGCTCATGATAAATGCCGGTCGTGTCTTTTCCATAAATGAAATATATGAGCGTGTTTGGAATGAACCAGCGTACAACGCAGAAAATATAGTGGCAGTTCATATTCGAAAAATACGAGAAAAAATAGAAACAAATCCAAAAAGTCCAAGATATTTAAAGGTGGTGTGGGGCGTTGGCTATAAAATCGAGAAATAGATGGAATGCAATCCTATCCATTTCAGCTGTTTTATGCGGGATCATTAGCTTGTCCTACTGCTTAATCAATGCACTTCCCTTTTTGGAAGTTAACCAAAGCTTTGTTCAAATTATACGAATTGTAAAGGGGGGAGTGTAGAAATGAAGCATTCTATAGGGAAAAATATATTATTAGCGCTACTTGCAGTTATAACAGTGTTTTCTGTTTTTACAGTATTAGACAGAGGGGGTCAATATATAGGGAAAGACTATTTTAAAAGTGACCGGTTTCAAAACGAACTTGTAAATTTTGAGCAAGGACTTGTACCTTTAATTATTGCTACACCAGATAAAAACGAATTGATAAAAAACATTACTGTATCAATGGATGATATCCAAGAACATCGTTACAGATATGGGGATATGCAGGAGCAATTGGATTCTATTAAATCTCAATACGAAGGTAGAACAGATGAGGCATCGATTGCTGCACGAGATAAAAAAATCGATGATATTTCAAAAAACTTTACAGATGACAAGCATATTGAAGAGAAGATAAGAAAAGAAAAAGAAATGAAAATAGAATCTTATTTTAAATCAATTGCTAGAGAGAAAAGTGTTTTTGAAAAATCATACAGTGATTTTGTGTATGATTTGAAAAATGTGGAGACAAATGAACATTATACGAATGGTAAAATGGAAGCAAAAAATGCATTTAAGAAAGTATATTCCGGTAATTCAGGTTATTTACATGAATCTAGAATTTACTATTCAGTAGGTTTTAGTGAATATGTGGAAAACTCTTTTGATACTAGCTATACAGCAGTTACTGGTGAAACAACAACTGTAAAAGTAGAAGCTGATACTGATATGAGCGATCTACTGGGAGATCGGTTGGGACGTTTTGAAGGAACGATTGCTATTCCCAATGCAAGTATTCTAAATGGAGCAAGATCGAGTGATTATAATGCATTTATTGCACAGCAACGCTTCTTTTATGCAGTATCGGCAATTGGACTTATAGCAGGTATCGCATTTATTGTTCTTTGGAGAAAGACAAAAGATAGCTTCCGTTTAGTAGAGGTGGAAGAAACGTACCGTCGCTTGCCAATTGATGTGAAGTTAGCGGTCATCATGGTAATAATTGTGGCGGCAATAGGCTTTATTTCTAGCTTATCAAGTAGTGCTTTTTATTTGTATGCTAATTACACGCTGAATAATAATCATTACTTCAATTTCACATCTATCATTTTTAATGCTCTTTGTGCAATTGTATTAACTTTATTCGCATTGTATCAGTGGAAATGGCTAATTAGTAATAATCGAACTGTGCAGTCGTTTTTAGGAGAATGGGAAAATAGTTTAGTTTATAAATGGAGTCTTTCGTTAAAAGGGTTCTTTTTGAAGCGATCAATTGGCGTTCAAATACTTGTTTTATTAGTTGTTGTCTTTTTCTGGGGCTTCGGAACGATGCTTGTATTTGTGGCTGGAGCAGCAATACTTGTGTGGATACCGGCGACTTTATTCATAGGTATTCCTGTGCTCGTTGTTTTATTGTCAAAAACAGCATACTTGAATCGTTTATTCGTCAAAACGGAAGAAATGGCAAGAGGTGTACTTCGCAATGAAATGGAAGTAAAGGGGAAATCAGTTTTTGCGGACCAGGCAGCAAGTTTAAATGCCCTTCGTGATCAAATGAAGTCTTCGCATTCGGAACAAGCAAAAAGTGAGCGATTGAAAACGGAGCTAATTACGAATGTAAGTCATGATTTACGAACACCATTAACATCTATTATTACGTATACAGATTTGTTGAAAAATCCAAATGTTACGGATGAAGAGCGAGCATCCTATATTGCGATTTTGGATAAAAAATCGATGCGTTTAAAAACACTTATTGAAGATTTGTTTGAAGTGTCGAAAATGGCTTCTGGCAATATGGAGTTAGACAGACGAAAAGTAGATCTTACTCAATTATTGCAGCAAGCGATTGCAGAGCATCAAGAAGAAATTGATAAGTCCGGATTAGATTTCCGAGTAACGATTGGAACGAAACCAATTATGTCTTATGTAGATGGACAAAAATGGTGGAGAGTACTAGACAATTTAATCTTGAACGCAATTAAATATACACTTCCTGGAACACGCGTATATATTGCGTTAGATGAAGTAGACAAAGAAGCTATTTTTGTAGTGAAAAATATTACAAAGTATGAGCTAGGGGATGATGTAGATGAGTTAGCGGAGCGTTTCAAACGTGCAGACACATCTCGAAACACAGAAGGATCAGGCCTAGGTCTTGCGATTGCACAATCGATCGTGGATTTACATGGAGGCATTTTACGAGTTGAAGTAGACGGTGATTTGTTTAAAGTAACGGTGAAAATAGGCGTAATTTAATAAAAGCGAGGAATCCGAGTGAGGGTTTCTCGCTTTTTTCGGTTAGTTGGAAAACAGAATTTTCAAACTTTTGTTATACTAAATAAAATACCTAAAGGGGATGTTAGGATGGAAACGATTAAACAGTTAAACTTTGCACGAACTTATACATTGGGGAAGCTGAGACAAAGCAATGAGGCAGCTTGGGACATACAGCCAAAAGGATTTAACAATACAATTCGTTGGAACATCGGGCATATTTTTGTATTGGTGGAAAAACTGACGCAAAAAGCAATCCCAACTTACGAGCTAGAACACGCCGAATGGATTCCATTATTCGCGCCTGGAACAACACCAAAAGGATGGGAAGTTGAACCGCCAACGAATGAGGAATTAGTAAATGCGCTTAAAAATCAATCAGAACGAATTAAAGCAGCGCTAGAAGGAAACCTTCAAAACGTATTAGCTGAGCCAGTGTCTATTGGTAAATATCATCAAATGAATACAGTAGAAGCGATAGTCCAATTTTTAAGTTGGCACGAAGGCGTCCACTCAGGCATTATTCACGCATTGAATCGTGCAACAATTGTTGAATAGGGATGAAGGTCTTATTGCCGGGGCAGTTGGAAGCGGCAAAACAACTCTTGCGAGATCAGTTGCTTGAAGAGGCAATGCGGTCACCACATTGGGCTATAGAAGGAGTTCATATAGATTGGACGGATGCGATATTATTAAATGCCGATCAAATCAACAAGTGTCTAACCAAATAATTGTTTACAAAGATGAGGCTGACTGTCGAAAATAAAAATTTTCAAGGTCGGCTTTTTTTATTCGCTGTGAATTATTCCATAATTCAGAAATTAGAGAGGGGTTTTCTTTGAATATGTCGAAACTGTTATAGAAGAATTTCAACCAATCGTGGGATACGGAGGGCTAGTAACTATATGAAAACTAATAATCGATTTAAGATGGTAGCCATTTTTGTTGGGTTAGCTTTACTTACAGGTGTTCTGTGTCTGTTTGCGTATACAACTCAAGGTGAGGAAAAGAAAACATCGGGAGAAGTGAAACTAGAAACTTCAGAAAATATTCTTCCCGGTGCAAGAGGAGCCTACGTTATAGATATAAAGCTAAATAATGATAAGAAATTCCATATTAGTGCTGAGGTTGAAGTGACGAATGATTCAAAAGAGTCGTGGAAGGATATTGGATTCGATTTTATTCCAAATGCACTAACAAAGGAAAATAAGCCATATCTTCTACCAAACTCAGGAAAGGTCTCTATCATTTCAATTACTAAATCTAGCAAAGAGATACCATACGAGTTAACAAAAAATAAACTTTTTCTTAAACTTGAAAAAAGCTTAAAGCCTGGAAAATCAACGAAAGTAAAAATAGAATATACACTGGAACTCCCAGAAAATGGTTTTAGATTATCAAGAGTGGATGATAGTTATTACTTAGCCCATTGGTATCCAATGTTAGGACACTACCAAAATGGATGGAATATTAATGATTATTTGATAAAAGGGGAATCGTACGACACAAGCTATGGGAGCTATGTAGTGAATTATGATCTTCCAAAAGAATTTCTTGTTGCTAGTTCAGGATATGAAGGGGACATAAAACAAACTTCAGCAGGAAAAATTGAAGGGAATAATATTAAAGACTTTTATATGGCTTTGTTGGACCCAAAAGATTGGATTAGCAAGACATCGACAGTGAATGGTACCACTTTGAGATTATTTTTTCCAAGTAATAAAACCAACGTTGCTGGACTCATGATTAAGGATGCCAGTGATGCATTTGCCTATTTTGAAGAAAACATAGGGGATTATCCTTTCTCTGAATTAGATATTATAGCAAACAATGGAGGTATGGAATATCCAAACATTGTGGAAGTATCGAACAACGAGCAAAACTACGAGAATACACTTGTTCACGAAATTGCACATCAATGGTTTTATTTTATGGTTTCAAATAATCCATATAATGACGCCTGGTTGGATGAAAGTTTAACTGTGTTTCTAACGTCTACGTATTTATTAAATAAGTATGGGGATGAGACAACTGGGTTTGAAAGAGCGCTCCGCATTTCAGCGTACCAGTCTAATAAAAAAATTGTAAATATTGCTCAAGAGGAATTTGGAAAAGGTTATGTTTCTACTATATACGGTAAAGTCCCTATCTTATTAAGGGATTTCTTTAAAGAGCTTGGAGGTCAAGAAGAGGCATTAAAATTCTTGTCAGCATATTTTAAACAATTTCAATTTAAATATGTAGATAGCTATTCGTTCTCGGTTTTTTTCAATGAGTATTTTCAAGGGGATTATAGTGATTTTTTAGAAGAATGGCTAGAATTGAAAAAGGATGCCCCAATCAATTAGGTCATCCTCTTCTCTTTATTTCATTTACTTCATTCATTAAGTAATCTAATTTATTGTGTATTTGTTGAAGCTGTGACTGTTGTTGTCCAGCTTCTTTCGTAGCGATCTTGTCTTTTTTAATCGTTTCAGATAATTCGATTCCCTCACCTAAGGTATCGACGATAAAGCCGATTGTAATAATAATAGCTCCAATTAATCCTACTGTGGCACCTAATCGAGGTGGTAACTGGTTACTCGGATCTTCGGGTTCCGACTGGTTACACAGATCTACAGGTAGAAACTGGTTACACAGATCTTCAGGTCTCATCTACTTAAACATCCTTTACCCCGTCTTTTTCATAGCATATGATAACAGGGCCATATGCGTTATTTTTTCGATGGTACAAGCTGATGTTCAAATGCATAAATGACGGCTTGCGTGCGGTCGCTTACTTCCAGTTTCGATAAAATATTGCTCACATGTGTTTTAGCAGTTTTTAGTGCGATGAACAATGTATCGGCGATATCTTGATTCGCTTTGCCTTCAGCCATCAGTAACAATACTTCAAGTTCACGATCTGTAAGATCTTCATGTAGTGCCTGAGAAGATCCTTGGCGCATGCGTTTCATCATTTTATTCGTAACCTCAGGCTCTAAAACAGCATCTCCATTTAACGTCTTACGAATCGAATCTGCAATTACAGAGGCTTTCGATGTTTTCAATAAATAACTAATAGCACCTGCTTCAAGAGCAGGATATACTTTATCATCATCGATAAAACTTGTCACGATCATCACTTTTGCTTCAGGCCATCTTTGGACAATTTCATGAGTCGCCTCCGCCCCGTTCATAATGGGCATAACCATATCCATTAAAATAATATCCGGCCTATGCTGAAGTGCAAGTTCAACTGCTTCCTGCCCGTTAACTGCTTCTGCAACAACATCCATATCCGGCTGAGCTTGCAAATAAGCGGACACGCCAATGCGCACCATTTCATGATCATCCGCTAATAATATTCGAATCATTGTCTACATCTCCTCTCTCGATCGGCAATTTCACTTCTACAATCGTTCCTTGCGACGGAACTGATACCACTTTACAAGCAGCCCCGATTTCTACCGATCTTTCCATGACGCTTTCTAAGCCATACGAGCCAGCTTTTCCTTCTGCCATTTCAAATCCAACACCATTATCCTGTACGCGCAAAATTGCAAGACCATCTCGCTCCACGAATAAAATATCCACTTCTGTTGCGTTTGCATGTCGTAGCGTATTCGATAATGTTTCTTGCGCAATGCGGAATAAATGATCTTCGGCTCCTTTTGGCAAAGGTACTTCTTCTAATCGATAACGGATCGTGAAAAATACTTTTTGTTGTAATTCTATTAATAATTCTTCCATACCTTGTTTCAATGTTTTATTATGCAGTGCAGCTGGACGTAAATGGAGCAGTAAAGCGCGCATTTCTAGCTGTGCTTGTTGCACAATTTTTTCTGTTTGTGTCAATGTCTTATGTGCTTCACCGTGCTGTGCTTCTTCAATTTCAACCATAGTAGAAAGGAGCATGGATGCGGCAAATAATTGCTGAGATACAGAGTCATGTAACTCTCTTGCCAAACGTTGCCTCTCTTGCACGATTCGTTCCTGAATAAGCTTATCCTGTGCTTCAGCTTTTTCGTTTGTAATTCGTTGCAACGTTTTACGCTGGGTCAAAATAAGCTGCTCTAATTGGTTTGTGGTCATATGTAATCGTTTAGAGTAGGCATATTTTTTATTGGTCGGTACGAATGTTTCAGCTTCTAGTAGCGGTCGTAAGCTAACTTCGATTTTTTTCTCCTGATCACGAACTTTTTGCAGCGTATTCAATGAAAAACTAAAGCTTATGATAGCTAGTATCATAATGATCCAAGCGCCGAACGGAATATTCGCATAAGCAGTATCAAGTAAAGACCACCAAGCATTATCATTGGGCCAACCCCAAAGACCATATAAAAGCGCCGTTGCCAATGCTAATAAAGTGAAGAAAATAGAGAATCCTTGACCGAAAAATATCTTCACTTACGAACCACCTCGATATCTCCAATCCAAGTAGATACAGTGATGACTAGTTCAGAAGCATAAGTTACATCGTCTAAATAACCATCTTTCAATACGACAGACTGATTCCACAGACGTTGAACGCCTCGACCAAAAATATTTGCTTCCCCAATAATCGTCGCATAATGTACTCTTACTGGGACTTCATAAGGAACATAAATGGTTACTTTTCCAAGCGATTGACGGATGGATATGAAAGAAGTGCCTTTCGGTAAAACGGTTTGCGTTACGTCGACCATATGCTCTCCGTAAAAGCTTTGCACATGTACATCTTGCCATTCGTAGGCATTGAATGGTGTTGTTTGTGCAGAAAAAAGCTTGTTTTGAATAATGCTATTAGGCGTTTCTTTATATACAGTATCAAAAGGTTTTATTATTTGACGAATTGGTTCGTTTTTCCATAGTTTGTAAAGTGCATACATCATAATGGCGATGAGCAATAAACGCAGGCTCCACATAGAAAAGATAGCCATAATAATAAAAATGAATCCAGTCCAAAATAAAAAGCGAGCTCTTCTTCGGAGGCTAAAATAAATCATCCCAATGCCAAGAAGGACTAATACAATACTGCCGTTTCCGAAAATTGTAGCTTCTATGAACATAAGAAAAACAAAACAAATAAGGATAAAAGCAAGTTTGTTTGTTTGACCATCTTTCATATACGTATTCCTCCTTCTGTTGAACAAACAGTAAGCTATATATTTAATACCTTAAGTATATAGCTTATTGTTCGTGATGATAGAAAAAATTAGAGGAGAAGGTATTTTTCTTCTCCTCTTTCTTTTAGTTTACACAATTTCTTTCTTTGGTTGTTCATTTTTTTCTAACATTTCTAAACGTTGTTCCATCGATGTGATTTCGTGCTCTTGTTCAATCTTTTGTCCAAGGCGTTCGATGTAGTTTTCCATGTCTTCGAATGTACCGAAGTTTTTTTCTTTTTGTTCAGGCTGTAGCATACGATCCATTTGATGATGTGCACGTACTACATTTTCTTTGCCCATCAATTGCAGTTGGCGAACTTTCATATCTTTAATTTTATGCTTCATCTCTTCGTATTTACGCTCTAAACCGAAAAGTTCTTCTGTTGTTTGTTGAATGCTGTTTTGTAGTACTGTTGTTCTTTCGCTATATGCGTGTACTTCAGCTTGTGCGAATTCGATCAGATCTTTTTCATTGTTAGCTACTGCAAGTTCTACTTGTCGCTGACGTTTTTCCACCATTTGTGTTGTTTCTGCAAGCTCCTTTTCAAGCTCTAATTTCAGCTTTCCTTGGCGTTCTAACCATTTACCAGTTTGTTCTGTTTGCTTTTCAGCCTCACGAATGTACTGATTCAGCATAGAAATTGGATTTTTTTCTTCTTTTTTATCAAACATTTTGTGTAAATCAGCCTCTACCGAGTATTTGAATCGTTTCCAAAGTGTTGTCATTTAATTTTCCTCCTTATTTTGAAAGTTCGTTCCATTGTTTTTCGAAATTAACAAAAGGGTCATCCGATTTTACTGTAGGTGTTGAAAAGCTCACAGATTCGTTATTCCATTTTTTCACTACATACCAGATAGCTACGATTGCTAAAATTCCGAAGAAACCAGGTACGTTAGAAACAGCAGTAAGTAATCCGATGATACCTACGATTGCCCAAATAATTTTCAAGAAAGTAGATTCACTCTTTAGGTAGAAGTGTATACCAGCAAATACGATTAACGCAGACACCCCAAGTCCCAATAAAGAACCTAAGCTTGCAAGAGCTACTATTCCAGCGGTAATACCAAGTACTAATAAACCAAATTTTTTCATATGATTGTTCCTCCTCTCGTTTGTATTTATAGCTTATCAATTCCACTAATGATTCCAAACGGTCTAGGAAACGATTTTCGTCTCGGTCTAGAGGCTTAGATGAGGTCGGGCTTTCAAAATCTGCTATACTAAATGAAAAAAAGGGGAGCTAGAAATGAAAAAACTTGGCGCAGGTATATTAGTAGTTCTCCTCTATTCAGCGATTGTTTTTTACTTTGGATGGAGTGT
The DNA here is from genome assembly GCF_032154225.1 of Psychrobacillus sp. GTDB lineage: Bacteria > Bacillota > Bacilli > Bacillales_A > Planococcaceae > Psychrobacillus. The sequence goes on along the minus strand of NZ_JALDYF010000008.1, from coordinate 69,347 downwards.
TTACACATGGCTTGAAGCATTCACACCTGTAAACGTGTGGGGTTTTAGTATTATATGGGGATTGATTGCATATGCAATTATAATAGGGAGAATAGATCATCGACTACGATTATTTAATATAGTAGGTTCTTATTGGATGATTATTATGCAGTATGGATTAATTTTATTTCCGATTGCCACTATTTTTGCGTGGATTTTTCCGAGCGAACTAAAAATAATTGGTGGACTTGTGCTTACCGTGTTTGCTTTGATTCTTATAGTAGGAACATACAACGCATATACTCCAGTAGTTCGAGAGCTATCGATTAAAATGCCTAAAAGAGATTCGAAGTTAACGCAATTGAAAGTAGTCGTTGCTTCCGATTTCCATCTTGGTTTATTATCCAATAAGGCGCATTTAAAACGCTTTGTCAAAAAATCGAACGAGCAAAAACCAGATGTTGTATTACTCGTGGGGGATTTAGTAGACGATGATCCAATTTGGTTTGTGAAAAATGGAATGTCTGAGGTTATGAAGCAGCTCACTTCAACGTATGGTAAATATGGAGTACTAGGAAATCATGAGTATTATGGAAAGAAAATTCCGCTATTAGTAGAAGAAATGAGCATGTCGGGCGTACAGATGCTATTAGATGAAACTATTTTAGTAGCTAATTCGTTTTATATAACTGGTAGAGAAGATTTGACGAATAAAGAGAGAAAACAGCTTTCAGAATTAGCACCAATGGAACGAAATTTCCCTTGGCTAGTGATGGATCACACTCCGTCGAATTTGTTAATCCCTGAGACAGAAGGGGTAGACTTTCATGTGTCGGGACATACGCATCGTGGGCAAATGTGGCCCAATCATTTATTCACGCGAAAATTATTTGAACTAGATTATGGCTATAAACAAAAAAGTAGTTTACATGCAATCGTTTCTTCCGGATTTGGTTTTTGGGGTCCCCCTATCCGTTTAGGTAGTCAATCGGAATTATGGTCAGTAAACATTCTATTAGAGGGCGTGGAAGTGTAGTGGAAGCATGGATTACCGACTGGATGAACCAGTTTGGATATGTAGGTGTATTTTTATTAATTTTAATCGAGAATATTTTCCCTCCTATTCCTTCTGAGGTGATTTTAACGCTTGGAGGGTTTATGACGACTACGACTAGCATGACGAAAGTTGGCATGATTTTTGCGTCGACTGCTGGTTCGGTTATAGGTGCAGTGATTTTATACTGGATTGGGACGCTGCTAGATGTAGAGCGTTTGGAGAAAATAATTCGAAAGTATGGAAAGATTTTGCGACTGACGAGTAAAGATATTCATAAAGCGGAATCTTGGTTTAATAAGTACGGTGTATGGGCAGTGTTTTTTGGTAGGCTCGTACCGATCGTGCGAAGTCTTATTTCGATTCCAGCAGGTATGTCGAAGATGACATTTCCATTGTTTTTATTGTTCACAACGTTAGGAACGTTAATTTGGAATACGACGCTAGTATCAGTTGGAGCTGCAGTTGGTGATAATTGGACGGATATAGTAGAGTATATGGATATTTACTCGAACATAGTGTATATTATTTTAGCAATAGTAGGAGTAGCTTTTCTTGTTTGGTATTTTAAAAAACGAACGTAAGGAGATCATATGGAATTTATAGAGTTGTTAAAAGCACTTATATTAGGTTTTGTAGAAGGGATGACAGAGTTCGCTCCTGTTTCCTCTACAGGACATATGATTATTGTGGATGATATGTGGTTGCAGACGAAGGAATTTCTAGGTGGACCTTCTGCGAATACATTTAAGATCGTTGTGCAGTTAGGGTCTATTTTAGCGGTAGTAGTTGTTTTTTGGAAACGATTATTCAGTTTGGTTGGCCTTTATAAGATGAAAGATACTGCGTCTGGTGGACAGTTAAAACTAACGCACGTATTGGTCGGTTTAATTCCAGCGGGAGTACTTGGAGTATTGTTTGAAGATTATATTGATGAGTACTTATTTAGAACGGAAACTGTATTGGTTGGCTTAGTAATCGGAGCAATTTTGATGATTTTTGCTGATAAATTTGGTCCAAAAAATCCAAAAACTAAAACACTAGATCAAATTACATATTCTCAAGCATTAAAGGTCGGTCTTGTGCAATGTCTATCGTTATGGCCAGGGTTTTCTCGTTCAGGAGCTACCATTTCAGGTGGTGTACTTTTCGGAATGAACCATAAAACGGCTGCAGACTTCACATTCATTATGGCCGTGCCAATTATGGCGGGAGCAAGCTTTTTATCCCTTCTGAAAAATTGGGATGCTATTAATATGGATCATATGAGTTTTTATGCTGTTGGATTTATAAGTGCATTTATATTCGCACTTCTTTCGATCAAGTTTTTCTTAAAACTTATTGACCGGATTAAGTTAACACCATTCGCAATTTATCGCTTAGTGTTAGCCGCAGTGCTTGCAGTTGTTTTATTTTTATAAGAAGAAAGTGGAAGCGTATTCTTTCTTGTCAGTTTAAACAGGCAGACATTCTTAGAGTGTCTGTTTTTTTATTGCTTAGGTTATGCGGTGCTCGTAGTGGTTTATGTGTGCTTTTAGTGAAAATATGTAGTACTTATAGAGTTTTATGTGGTGTTCTTGATGCGCTATTTGGAAAATGGGTATTTAGACTCATTAATTATGCCGAGAATTTTTACACGCGTGTTGATTAAGTATTTTATTCAGTTTAGTGGTTTCTGCAGGGGTTTGCGCTACAGGGTCGGACGCTTATCTCGGGCCTGCTTCTGTCGATTCTTTCGCTCTAATCCATTGGAGCATATCGGAAGCTTTCAGGCTATCCCTCTATTAAAAAAGTTTCTTACTAAAACGTAGAGTGACAGATAGAGATTTACTTAATGCCGTAGCGCGTCGGGCCGCATGAGCCGAAGTATTAGACCTAATTTGGCGCAGTACAAGTTGGCTAATGCAAGGTGCGGCAAGCGCGAAGGTATAGTGGCTATTCACTAAGACGCCTATTAGCACAAATTTTCAAAAAATAGGATAATCAACAGACGTGTTTTTTTTATTAAAAACGAATAGTCTTTTTTCCTATGTACAAGCATAAACACAATATGTTAGATTAAATAAGTGAATTAAACACAATATATAGTATGTGAACGATTTAAAGGTACCTTTATGGTTTAATAGGGAATTCGGTAAAATGCCGAAGCTGTCCCCGCAACTGTAAGTGTAGACGACTGTTGAAACAGCCACTGCGAAAATTCGTGGGAAGGGCAACGGGAGGATGAAACACGAGCCAGTAGACCTGCCTTTTGATCGATGAAGCAACACTTTCTTCGGGGGTTGAGAGGTGGGGGCGAAGGACTCTCTCTGTCTACATGGATAGAAGTGTCTTATTGTTTCCTACTTTTTAAACATGAGCGATGACTCAGCCGAAGTGGCTAGGGGCATCGTTTTTTTGTGTGTTTTGAAAATAAGGAGGAATAAATAATGACGTCGATTACGTATACAGTCAAACAAGAAATAATAGAGCAATTAGTGAAAGAATTTGGTGAAAAAAATATAGCTCCACTTATTAAATCACATGAAAAATGGGTGAAGAAATTTCCAGAAGGAACGTCATCTGACTGGTCGAAGTCGATGGCACTTGAGGTATTAAGCTTTTTAGATGAGCAAGAAACATACTGGACATTTGTTGCGGCTCGAATTTATTTAGCAGATTTGTATGAAACACAAGCGGGTATTCGTGGGCTGACTGCCGATACTGTTTACGATAATTTTGCACAGCATGTGAATAGTTTATCTGCCAAAGGGTTGTATGATCAACGTTTACTGCAGGCATATTCACAAAGTGAACTAGAAGAATTATCAAAAGTGCTTGTACCAGCGCGTGATAATTTATTTACATACATTGCTTTAAAAACATTAATCGATCGTTATGTTGCGAAAGACTTTGATAAATCAACTGCGGAGCTGCCACAGGAGAGATGGCTCATCATTGCAATGTCTTTAATGCAACAGGAAAAAGTGAATAGAATCGAAAAGATAAAAGAAGCATACTGGGCGCTTAGTAATTTATATATGACGGTCGCAACGCCGACACTTTCTAATGCAGGTAAACCGCATGGGCAATTGTCTAGTTGTTTCATTGATACGGTAGATGATAGCCTACAAGGAATTTACGATAGCAATACAGATGTTGCAACACTTTCTAAGTTCGGTGGCGGAATCGGAATTTATATGGGGAAAGTTCGCAGTCGAGGTTCTTCTATTCGTGGATTTGTAGGTGCATCAAGTGGGGTGCTTCCTTGGATTAAACAGCTAAATAATACAGCGGTTAGTGTAGACCAGCTTGGACAACGCCAAGGAGCAATTGCAGTATATTTAGATGTTTGGCATAAGGACATATTTACGTTTTTAGACTTGAAGCTAAATAACGGGGATGATCGACTTCGTGCACATGATATATTCACAGGTGTTTGTTTACCGGATTTATTTATGGAAAAAGTTGATGCACGTGGGGAGTGGCATATGTTTGATCCACATGAAGTGCGTACGGAAATGGGCTATTCACTGGAAGATTTTTATGATGAAAAGCGTGGCCAAGGTTCTTTCCGAGAGAAATATGAGGAATGTGTCAATAACAGTCGTTTATCGCGCGAAACAGTTCCTGCAATCGACTTGATGAAACGCATTATGAAAAGTCAATTAGAAACAGGTGTACCATTTATGTTTTATCGTGATCAAGTGAATCGCAGCAACCCAAATAAGCATGCAGGGATGGTTTATAGTAGTAATCTTTGTACGGAAATATTCCAAAACATGAGCGCTACTTCGTTTGAATCGATTGCTTTAGAGGATGACGTGATTGTCACACGACGCAAACCAGGAGATTTTGTTGTTTGTAACTTGTCTTCTATTAATTTAGGACGTGCGGTTCCAGAAAACGTGCTAGAGCGTTTGATTAAAATCCAAGTACGCATGCTAGATAATGTAATTGATTTGAATATGATTCCAGTTCCTCAAGCGGAGCGAACAAATGCGAGATATCGTGGAATCGGTCTTGGTACGTTCGGTTGGCATCATTTACTTGCGTTAAGCAGTATTCGTTGGGAATCCAATGAAGCGGTAGAACTTGCGGATAAATTATATGAAAACATTGCTTACTTAACTGTCCAGGCTTCTATGGAGTTGGCGAGAGAAAAAGGGGCCTATCCTTTATTCGACGGGTCAGACTGGCAAACAGGGGCTTACTTTGAAGAGCGTCAGTACGAGAGCAATGAGTGGAATGAATTGCGTAATCAAGTAGCGGAGCACGGCATGCGTAATGGCTATCTAATGGCTGTTGCACCGAACTCTTCGACATCTATTCTAGCTGGAAGTACGGCAAGTATCGACCCGATTTTCCAAAAGTCTTACTCCGAAGAGAAAAAGGATTATAAAATTCCAGTTACTGTTCCAGATTTAAATTCGGAAACAACATGGTTTTACAAGTCGGCTTATTTCATTGATCAGCACTGGACATTGAAACAAAATGCAGCACGTCAACGCCATATTGACCAAGGTGTTTCGCTGAATTTATATGTACAAAATACGATTAAAGCAAAAGAGTTATTAGATTTACATTTAGATGCATGGAATAGTGGCTTGAAAACAACGTATTACGTTCGTTCCACATCTGTTGAATTGATTGATTGTGATTCTTGCTCAAGCTAATGAAAGCAATTATTTGTTTTTTGAGCTATAGCGGAAATACAGAGGAAGTAGCGGAATTGCTACAAAAGCAGCTAATCGAGAACGATTATGCTGTAGATATGTACATGATAGGTTATGGCTTAGTGCCAGACCTATCTGTATATGACAAAGTATTTTTAGGAACGTTCACATGGGATAGGGGAAGTACGCCAGATGAGATGAAAGACTTTGTTCGGGAAGTTGGTTATAAACCGAATAACGTCTTTGTATTTGGTTCTGGAGACACGCAGTTTGGTGGAGATGATCTTTTTTGTGGAGCTGTTGATAAACTAGTGAAGTTTTTTAATAGTGATATTCGTGGTTTGAAAATAGAACAATCGCCAAGAGGAAGCCAAGAGAAAATAGTAACTACATGGTTAGAGGGAGTATTAAAAAATGCAAAAGGCAAAAACATTAGACCCGAGAAATCCGAATAAATCAACGGGAATTTTTAACGGGAAATCCAGCGGAATATTAAATTGGAACGACATTGCATATCCGCACTGGTATAAAATTTATAAACGATTATTAGGGAACTACTGGCAAGCAGATGAAGTAAATATGTCTAGTGATGTGAAGCAATTCCCTTCATTAACAAAAGCAGAGCAAGATGCTTATTTAAAAATTATTGGCTTGCTTGCAACGCTAGACGCACCACAAACAAGAACGGCATTGTTACTCTCGTTATATGCAACAGATGCCTCTGTTCAGTCGATTATGGCAGTCATTGCACAACAAGAAGCTGTGCATAATGAAAGCTATTCTTACGTTTTATCATCAATCGTGTCGTTGGATGAGCAAAATAAATCATTTGAACTTGGAAGAACGGATGCTATTTTGCGTAAAAGAAATAAAAATATCGAAAAATATTATAATGAATTCGTAGAAAATCCTACAACCGAAAACATATTGAAAACATTAACGTATACAACTTTATTAGAGGGACTATTCTTCTATTCTGGCTTTGCATTTTTCTATAATTTAGCTCGCTATAATAAGATGGTTGGTACGTCAACGATGATTAGTTATATTAACCGAGATGAACTGGAGCATGGCCGCTATATTTCCGAATTATTTAGAGCAACTTTATCTGAAAATCCAGAGCATAATAATGATGAGTTAATTGGTTGGGTTTATGATCAGTTTAAGGAATCTGTAGAACTAGAAATCGAATGGTCAAATTATGTTTTAAAAGATATTGAAGGAATTGATGTGGAAGAAATGCACGGGTATGTTAAATATCGTGCAAACAAGATGCTGCGTCTAATTGGTCTTGAGGAAATCTACCCTGAATATGTTGAAAATCCGATGAAATGGATTCGTGCGTATGCAGATAATATCGATGGTACAAAGACAGATTTCTTCGAACAAAAATCACGCCAATACGTAAAAGTGAATGCGATTGATAATGGATTTGATGATTTGTAATAAAAGAAGGCAGGCACTGTTTAAAAAGTGCCTGCCTTTTCCAATGGAAAAGACGTTATTAAGGACAATTGGACAATCTTTTTGCATAACTGGACAAACGGATTCTAAAATTGGACAATCCACTAATAAATCGCCAAAACTAGTTTACATTTTCAACGATATTTTATTCACCGTATTTTGATTCCTCGCAGTAGATGTCATGCCGAGTTTCTTTTCAAAGAAAGCATTTGTAAACTTTGTTTGGTGATAGTTTTTAAATAAATTGATAATGACATTTCGGCGATTCCAAACGATAAATTCATCGTCGACTAGGCTGTTAAGAAGCACTTGCTGCTCGTCTGTAATTTCTTTTTCTAAAAACATGACATACACTTGGTCTTTTGAGAAAATGGGATGTTTTTGTATTTCTTCAAGCTCTTCCTTCGTTCGAATAACAACTGGAATATCGAATCCGTACTTTTCTCGAAGAACAGATTCAATTTGCCCGACATCATGGGAAGCATTATCAAAAATCACATTACCCGTTTGAATATACGTCCGCACATTTTCATAGCCCATTTCTTCAAATAATATCTTCAATGATTTCATATCGACTTTATTTTTAGCCCCAAGATTAATACCTCTTAGCAAAGCAACAGACGGCATATGGACTCCCCCTATAAGTGTGTTATATCCACTCTAAAATTTCAATCCGATTTCCGAAAGGGTCATGAATATAAATTCGATTTGCTCCTGGCAAATCACTATCTACAGTAAAACGGACTTCATTTTTCGTTAAATGTATTTTTAATGCTTCTAAATTTTCTATTTGAAAAGCAGGATGTGCTTTTTTGGCGGGAGCAAATGGTTCTTCAATACCTATATGAATCTGGTAATTTGCAAATGCGAACCAAACTCCACCCTTTCGTCTTAGTTTTTCAGGCTTTTCTACTTCTTGTAATCCAAGAATTTCACCAAAAAAGTTTCTTGCAATTGTTTCTGAACCTTTAGGAGCCGCTAGTTGAACATGGTCGATTGATTTAAATATAAATGACATGATAAATCCTCCCTTGTTTTTCTAGGTTAAGCTTATCTTAAATAATATCATTTGGAAATTTTATTGTAATTATGATTAGGTATAAGAAATACTTATGGAGGTGGTGAAATCTTGTCTCAAGAAAATTATTTTCTATTCACTAGATAAATACCAAGTGCAACAAATATTAATGCAAAAGCAATTTGGATGCTAAAGCTTTCACCTGGCAAAAGCATAATAGAAAGTCCGACACCTGAAACGGGCACGAAAAACTTGTAAATCCCTACGTGACTCGCTTTATGATACATCAAAATGGAATACCACAAAGCAAATGCAACGGCGGATAATAGCGCCATATAGATTAAAAGCCCAATTGCCAAAGGAGTAAAATGAAACGAGCCTGCTGGTAAAAATGGAACAGCAATGACTAGTAAAATAAGTGCACCGATCGTAAGCTGCCATCCAGAAAGAGCAAATGGATGAATTCCTTTCCCCATTTGTTTCGCCATAATTGTTCCTACTGCACTAGTAAACGCGGACAAGAACATAAATCCTTCGCCAGTTAATGTGAAATTAGCATCAAATGATTGTCCCCAGTTTGCTACAATAATCCCTATAAATCCAGCGAATAACCCAATACATTTTTGCCAATTAAGGCGGTCATTTGAATAAATAAAATGAGCGATTAAAATCGTGAAAAAAGTATTGCTTGATGTAATGATTGCGGACTGAATACCAGTCGTATTAGAAACACCAATATAAAAGAAAAGATATTGCAAAGAAGTTTGAATAACTCCGAATAACAATAATACTCCCCATTGAGAACGTGTAACGATTAAAGCAGAACGATTAAATATAAGTAATCCAATGATAACGATTAGTCCTGCGATCAAAAAACGGATACCCGCCAATACCATTTGCGCTGTTACGTCACTGCTTTCTACTTGAAGCTCAGCATATGTAAGTTTTAATGCAGGGAAGGCGCTTCCCCATAGTACAGAACAAAAAATAGCAATGACAACCATTACCCATTTTTTTGATAAATCCACAAAAATCAACTCCTGTTACTATCATAACGAATAACTTAAAATTGTGAAATAGGTAAAAGTTTTTTTACATAAAGTAATAAATACTTTACATTATGTAAAAAATATATTACTCTCGAATAGAGGTGATAAAATTTGGCATTTTTAAATGAAAAACAAATAACCAACCGAATTGTTGTATTAAGAGCAGAACGAGGAATGTCGCAAAAAGAAGTAGCTGATCGACTAGGAGTAAGCAGACAGACAATTATTTCATTGGAAAAAAACAAATATAACCCCTCATTAAAGTTGGCTTTTGAACTTGCTTTGTTGTTCAAAGTAGATTTACATGAAGTTTTTCAATATGGATCAGAGGAGGAATAATGAAATGTTAGAAAATTTATTTGTTGTTTTGAGGCTTGCATATGTGTTGATCTTTTTCCTTGCAATGTATTGGACGTTTAAGTTTGAATGGGGAAGTGAAGGAAAGGACGAAAGAGGTCGTAGCATCTCCCAACAGTCATATAGTATAGTGTTTCCGCTAATCCCTTTAGGATGGTTGTTAATCGAGCTATACAATGATTATATCAGTGCCCTAGATTATTCCGCATATAAATCAGCCATCTGGTTTTTACTAACAGGTTTATATATTTTACATGCTATTAATATAACTATTTTGAAAAGAAAATATTAGTATGGAGGGAACTTTATAAATGGCTAATCGTATGGTAAACAAGAAAGCATTTACGAAAAAACGAATAGTTATGTATTTGTTTATCTTATTACTACTCGGAGGAGCGATATATAAAATGATGAGAGATGAGCCTGATATGATAGAAAGCTCAGATGTTATTTGGAAATATTTGAAGGATAATCCGGAAACGACGTCTTTATATGTAGCCCAAGATGGAGAAGAACTAATTACATATCAATCGGATGTAGTTAGACCGCTTGCAAGTGTTGTGAAAATTGTTGTTGCTTTAGAGTATGCAATGCAAATTGAAGAAGGAAAAATAGACCAAAACATGGTCGTGCAGCTAGATGAACTAAGTCGTTACTATGTTGAAGGAACTGATGGAGGCGCTCATGAAGCATGGGTGAGCAATTTAGAGCCAAATAAAGAAGTCACGTTGCATGAAGCAGCTAAAGGGATGATTTTATATAGCTCCAATGCAAACACTGATTTTTTAATTGATCTGCTAGGAGCAAATGCGATAAATAATCGATTAAAGAATATAGGAATAATACAGCATGAGGAAATTTATCCGATTGTAGGGGCTTTATTTATTTCAAATTATATTAAAAAGGAACATACAGAAGAGCAATTGATTGAAGAACTGACGAATATGCCGATAGATTCATATCGTGCATTAGCGATGGAATTGAGCGGGAAATTAAAAGATGGAACAATTCAATCGAATGATATTGGAGATATATCCTTAGATGTACAACGTGTATGGTCAGATCGCTTAACTGGATCATCTGCTTCGGAGTATGGCAAACTACTTTCGACTATTTCAAGAGATGAATTTTCACCTGTTGTCACGGAAGTTTTAAGAGATTTATTGGAATGGCCGATGGAATTACATGAAAGTAACCGTGAATTATTTGCTCATTTTGGTGCAAAAGGTGGTTCTACTGCATTTGTTCTTAATCAGGCTATGTATGTAGAAAACAAAGATGGACAAAAAGTAGAGTTAGTAATAATGATAGATGATCTATCCATGGAGGATGGAACGTTAGTATATGAAAACTTTGACTCATTCATTTTTAGTATGCTCACGAATGAGGAATACCGTGAAAAAGTTTCAAAAGATCTTTACGAATCTTAAATGAAAAAATAAGATGCTCCTGCAAAACGAGGAGCACCTTATCAACTAAGCCAATGTTTACTCGTACAGCTAACAACAAGAACTGCTAGAAACAAAGCAGCTAATGCACCATCTACTTTACCAATGGAAATAACTTTGAAATAACTGCTTCTTCGTTCTCCTGTAAATCCTCTAGCCTCCATCGCAAAGGCAGCTCGTTCGGCTTTTCGAACAGCCCCTGCTAGCATCGGGATCAAAACTCTTCGAACGCCAAGCAATCTTTGCATAACATTTTTCTCTTGAGTAGCCCCTCTTAACCTGTGAGCTTGCTGAATATGAATAAATTCATCCTTCAAAACAGGCAAAAATTGATATCCAACCATTACACCATAAGCAATTTTAGGTGATAGCTTTAATTGTTGCATTAAGCTCATAATAAAGGCAGTTGGATTAGTCGTAAAAGCGAATAAGAGAGAAAGGCTTGAAAATGCCAAAACACGAAAGCTTAATGATAAAGCATGATACAACTGTGTTTCTGTAATATCTATTGTTCCCATAGACCAAATGATTGGTCCTGTCTGATCTTCCGCAAATACAATTGTCGTCCAGAAATAACCGAAAGCCGTCACAAAAAATGGAATCATAAACAACAGCCACTTCTTCCAATCAACTCGGCTAAATCCAATTTGTAAAAGGAGTACACCTATCCAAAACACAAAAGGTGTCCACGGATCAAAAAAGAAAGCCATCGTAAACATGCAAATAGTAATAGATAAAAACTTCACCGAGGGATTCATCTTATGCAAAGCATGCTTCACGAGTCATCCATCCTTTCGGCGGTACTAAATGATGTTCTACTAACAAATCTTCATTTTGCCAAACTTCAGTGGCTGGAAACTTCCCAGTAAGTCGCCCATTATTCATTAATAAAATCGAATCCGCTATGCAATAAGCAAACTCCATATCATGTGTGACGATGAGGAAAGTGGTTCCTTCTTTTGAGCGTTCATCTATTAATTGAAATAACTCAGACAAAGCAGCGGCATCTTGACCTGAAGTCGGCTCATCCATCAAAATAATATCCCTGCCGTCGGAAAGCATTGCTGCAATGGCAACTCGACGTTTCTGCCCATGACTGACTGCAAACGGATGGGCATCGGAAATTGGCAGTAATTTTAGCCGAGTTATCATTTCATCGACATCATTTCCTCCACCAAATGCTACTTCCTCCCGTACACTTTTCGTCAGAAATAAAAACTCTGGTGATTGTGGCACATATCCTAAACGCTCTGGTTGAACGGTTCCACTAGAAGGGATCAGCCGACATAATGCCTTCAATAATGTTGACTTTCCACTGCCGTTTGGACCAGCAAGAACCACGACTTCTCCGTGATTTAAAGAAAAGGAGAGCTCTTGAAGAAATGGATTCGCACTTACGTTATTCGCCATAAAAGAGGCATCTTTTTGCAGTGAACTCTTCCGCTTTTGTAAAGGTGCAATTTCTTCGGTTTTATTCAATGGAATGCTTCGATCAAAAAAGTTCCCCCAAAGCTCTAATCGATGCTCAATAGCAACAATAGTCATTTTCCGTTTTCGTTGAAGTTGATCCAGCCACTGCACATATTTTTGTGCAGTATAAGGGTCTAAGTGGGCAATCGGTTCATCTAATAATAAAACTTCAGGTTCCATAATAAGTGCACAAGCAGTAGCGATACGCTGTTTTTGTCCGCCAGAAAGCTTTTGAATAACGGAATGACGATATTCACTTAAGTCCGTCAACTCCAACACTTCACCAATTCGGTTCTCCATTTCTTCTCGTCGTATATGCAAATTTTCCAGTGTAAATGCAAGTTCTTCCTCTACGGTTTGCATACAAAATTGTGCATCGGGATCTTGAAAAACAGTCGCTACCCGGTGATTTATTTCCCCAGGAATAAAAGAAAGACTGTCTTTCCCGAAAAGTTCTAATGAGCCAGTTAATACACCGTCACAATTATCTGGATACAACCGATTACATAAGTACAGTAATGTTGTTTTCCCACACCCGCTAGGACCCGTGATTACAACACGTTCCCCGCGACGAATAGATAATGAAACATTCTCTAAAACAAGCTGTTCTTCGTCTGGATAAGAAAAAGAGACATTTTCGAAACGGATGACATCATGCACGTACTTCACCTTTTTTCGTGCGTGAAATGGCGTATCCGCGTAGAGAGCCAGTAGCGAGCAATCCATCTGTTAAAACTTTTCCACCGACACCGGCAATCATAGCACCACTTAATATACGAATTCCGAGCATTAGCATGACATAGCCAGTGCTGTACACTGCAAATCCTCCTAAAAAGTAGCCATATACAAAGCTAAAAACGGATGAGCCGACACCTGCTAACATTAATACCCATAGATCAAAACGTTTGTATCGTGTTGCCGCAAAAACTGCTTCTGCACCCAAACCTTGAATCAGGCCTGCAAGTATTAAACGAGGACCAACTGCATTCCCCAATAAAACCTCAATAGCAGAGGCAATTGTTTCTGAAACGACTGCAGCACCAGGTTTACGAATAATGTACATGCAAATAATAGACACGATAAACCAAATGCCAAAAATCCATTCATACGCAATTGGACCGATAAATCCTGCCCAAATGTTTCCGGCATGGAGGAAAAGTAAATAAACAATACCAAACACAACTGCAAATAAAGACATTAGTACAATCTCTTTTAGCTTCCAAGACTTCAGCATTTTAACGACCTCCATGGGAAGGGCTATTAATACTCATCGAAACAGTCATTGTAAGATGCTTATGTTCCTCCGAGCGCGCATGTGTAAACGACTCTTCATAAAACGCAAACACATCATGAATATCTCCATGAATTCCACTTGCATAATGCATGGACTCATTATAAACACCATGAGCTTTAGCTCGATCTACTTCAGCATAAATAACATTCATATAATCAGGATTATTCATTGGATAAAGAGCGAATTGGGAAGAAACATACTGCTTTGTTGTATCGGTATTCGCAACTTCATCCCCTTTATCTAAAAACACATCTCCAGCGGTATCTCCAGGACAACCAGCAGAAAAAGTACCAGATAACGCAATATGCTCTCCAGTTTTAGCAGCGTGTAAAGCAAGTGCTTTTGCGACATTAAACACATGTACTTGTTTACCACGAATAACAGTAGACACGTCATCCGTATGCATCCATACATTTGAAGTATCTGTTTCTTGTAGTGCTCCTTTAATTACCGAAATAAAATCATTGGTCATCGGATGAAGAGAAAATCGAAATCCGACGATAGGGCTTAAACCGCATTGCATAATAAAAAAACCTCCCGAAAAATTTTCATAAAAAAAAGACCACATCCGTGAAGACGCAGTCACTTATCCAATATGAAAAAATTCGGAAAGTCACCGCACTTCCTCACGCAGGTATTATCCTGATCGAGTTATAAGGGATCGGAGCAAAAAGCTCGCATCTCAGCCAAAGTGGGCACCCCTAGTGCAAAAAAACGGTATGTAGTTTTGCAGATTGTTGACAAACGCTTTCATTCTTCGTTGCTTGTACTTCGTTGTAAGCTCATGAACCTAAGTTCAATTCGCTTCCGCCTCGTACTGGCGCGCCTCGACTGGCAAGCGTTTTCAAGACAATCTGATTTCTTATGTGCCATCAGTATAACCTACTAAATTATCATTGTAAATGGAGTTGCAATATTTTGTGTTTTAATCCATGCTTGAGCTATCAGAATATTTGGAGGTTACAAATTTGAATAAAATATTAATTACCCGCAAGTTGCCGGATGAAGTAGTGAAACCTTTAAAAGATAAATTTGAAATAAAGATGTGGCATAGTGATGATGTGCAAATGACTTATGAAGAACTAAAGTCAGAAGCAAAAGATGTTCAAGCAATTTGGACGATGCTTTCAGATAAAGTGGACCGAGCGCTGATTGAGAGTTTGCCAAATTTAAAAGTGATTAGTAATTTAGGGGTTGGATACAATAATATCGATGTTGAAGCAGCAAAAGAGCATGGAGTTATCGTGACAAATACTCCGGGAGTGTTAACTGAAACTACTGCAGATTTAACATTTTCCTTATTATTAGCTAGTGCTCGTCGTATAACGGAGGCAGAACGTGATCTTCGTGCAGGTTTTTGGAAATCACGGTCACCTATGCAATATACAGGAATGGATGTTTTTGGTGCAACTCTAGGTATCATTGGGATGGGGCGCATTGGAGAAGCGGTAGCAAGACGTGCAAAAGGCTTTGATATGAATGTCCTTTACCATAATCGTACACGAAAAATAGAAGCTGAAAAAGAGTTTGGATTCACTTATGCTGAGCTAGATGCACTGCTTCAGGAATCTGATTTTATCGTTTTATTGACACCACTAACGCCTGAAACGAAGGGATTAATCGGGGAACGTGAACTAGACTTGATGAAAGAAACGGCAACTATTATAAACGTTGCTCGCGGAGGAATCATTGATGAAAAAGCATTATATGACGCCCTTAAAACAAACAAAATTTGGGCAGCTGGGTTAGATGTTTTTGAAACGGAGCCAGTTCCTATGGACAACCCGTTATTAACTTTACCGAACGTCACTGTGTTACCTCATATCGGCAGCGCAAGCGTGCGTACAAGACTTGCAATGATGCAAATGAACGTAGAAGCAATTGAAGCAGTTTTTGAAAATAAAGAGCCAGAAAATCGAGTCGTGTAATGTATAAAAATGTCCTAAAAGTCGAGTGAATATCAACTTTTAGGACATTTTTCTGCAGGTTTAATATTTTTAGTGTTCTATATTAGTCCATCATACGTTTTTTAAATACAGATACTGTTAACAGACAAACGACAACTACCCAAACACTAATAATTCCAAAGTTCGACAAGACGTCTGCGAAGCCTGCACCAGCTTCAACTTTTTCAGCTAAATCAATCAGTTGGACGTTCGGCATATATTCCACCACTTTAAGTATTGGATACTTCTCCGCCCAAACAGTTACAAATGAACCTACCGAAAAAATACCAATGACAGGAAGTACGATGACAGAGGACTCCATCACGGATCTTGCAACTAGCCCTAATAACGTCCCAATTCCAATATAAAATAAACTAGATAAAATAATAGCAACTGCCACGATTGCGATATTTGCAGGTTTGTACTCGGATAAAAATGCACTGAAAAATATAATGACGATTGTTAAGACAAATGATAATAAACTCTTTCCACCTAGGATTTCCAAAGTGCTCGCTGGCGATAACATAAGTCCACGCAATGTATTTTTTTCTTTTTCCTCCGCGATTAAACAGCATTGCACATACGTTCCAACCATTGCAAAAGTCATATTAATCGTCATAAAATGTCCTTGAATCGAATCTACTCCCATACGACTGTATAGAGCTGCCATAATAAGTGGTAAGAAAATGACGATTGATACGGCCATATTCCTTGAAAAATCTTTGTAATCCTTTTGAAAAATAGCGTTTACGCGTTTCCATGAAAAAGTCATACTAATTCTCCTCCTGTCACTTTGACAAAAATATCCCCTAAAGTTGGCTCATTTGAATGTACCGTCACTACTCGATTTTCCTTCATTAATTGATACATTTCTTCAGCTCCTGTCGCATCTTTTTGCAGTACCACTTTTTCTTTATTTTCTAGTTCTACTGTAAGGGTTAAATCAGAAAACTTCTTTTTTAACTCACTTGGTTCATCCATTATTTGGATTTTCCCTTTGTTTAAAAAAGCAACTCGGTCACATAATGTATCGGCTTCTTGCATATCATGCGTCGTTAAAAAAATGGTCGTTCCTTTTTTGTTTAAAGCACGTAATCCCTCATATATATGCAGCGTATTAACTGGATCTAACGCTGAGGTAGGTTCATCTAAAAATAACAGCTCCGGTTCATGAAGAGTAGCTCTCGCTAGTAATACACGTTGCGTCATTCCTTTAGATAATTCGGATACTTTCTTTTTACTCGCTTCTTTTAAGTTCACAAATCCAAGTGCTTCTTCTATTTTCGAAACAGGTAAATCGTATAGCTGGCAATATAGCTTCAAGTTTTCGTGGATGGATAATCTTCCATAAAGGCTACTATTATCTGTTAAAACACCAAAACGTTTACGTGCACTCGATTTTTTTAATGTAGAAACCTTTTCACCAAAAATAAATGCTTATCCGGCTGTTTGATCTAATTGACCAGTTAAAATTTTTATCGTCGTCGTTTTACCCGATCCACTTGGTCCAAGGAAACCAAAAATCTCTCCTTTTTTCACATGAAAGTCGACACCTTCAACAGCTTTAAAATTCGAAAAATATTTCGCTAAACCTTTTACTTCGATTGCATTTTCCATAATCATCCTCCTAATTGTGTTGGCGGAACATTTCTGTTCGATAGCTTTACATTAAGAGTTTTTCTGATTAAGCACAGCATATTTTCGGTGAAAGGAGTTATTTTTGGGGTGAATGGAGCTTATTTAAGGTCCAACAATCTCTTTAAATCCTTCATTTTTGTTTAAGATAACTGGAACAAATTATTTTTCATTGTCTTCAAAAACAAGAGTAGAACTATTTCTCGTCCACGTAATCACTTCCCGAACTTTTTGTGAATTTACAATATAAGATTGATGACTACGAAAAAATCCGAAAGGTAATAATCGTTCCTCTGATGCGTTTAATTTGTCGGATGTATCAATCAAATAACTCGATTTATTTCCCAGGAAATCGACAAAAAAATAAAAAAATTTTTAAAATTAATATTAACGATTTACTGCCTAATATCAACACATTATGATTTTACATTCAATTACTATAAAACGCAGTAAATACAATGGTTTGAAGCTGTTTTTAATTCTATAATAACCAATCAATTAAACGTGGATTGAATATTCAGAATTAGACTTAATTTCAACACTTTTCAGCCAATTTTATTTGCAATGGCTCTGTAAGTCTAGTAGTATTAACACTTATAAATTAGACGTCCCAAAATTTTGGTAATTTTGGAGGTTTAATTGTTGTTAATTTTTCGGCGATTATTCTAAATCTTAAGGTTAATGAAAGGAGGCACGATCCGAGCGTCTAATTTAAAATAAATGAAAAGAGGTAGTAATTCTTATGAGAAAAATGATGTTGTTTTTTTCACTATGCACGCTTTTAGTACTAGCCGCATGTAGCAATGAGGCTAGCAAAGACAGTATTAAGGTGATTAAATTTGCCGATGCAGGATGGGACAGTATTCGTGTCCACAATAGTATCGCACAGTTAATTGTTGAAGAAGGTTACGGCTACAAAACTGAAGTTACAAGTGGAACTACTGCAACAACAATGCAAGCCCTTGAACAAGGAGACATTAATGTCTACATGGAAGTTTGGTCCGATAACGTAAAAGAAGTCTACGAAAAAGCAATTGAAAGTGGAAATATCATTAAGGTAGCTACTAATTTCGATGATAATTCACAAGGATTATATGTTCCAACTTACGTGATAAAAGGGGATACAGAAAGAGGTATTGAGGCAGTTGCACCAGATTTGAAAACTGTCAAAGACTTAGAGAAATATCCTGAAATTTTCCAAGATCCCGAAGACGGCAACAAAGGACGCATTGTTGGTGCACCGTCAAGTTGGGTAGTAAGTGAATACTTGGAGACGAAACTTGAAACATATGACCTTGACGAGCAATACAACTATCTAGCACCTGGATCAGATTCAGCAATCGTTGCCAATTTAGCTGGAGCGTACAAAAAGGGAAATCCATGGGTCGGGTATTATTGGTCACCAACATGGGTAACAGCTAGTTATGATTTGACGTTATTAGAAGATGGTGTACATGACGAAGCTGAATGGGAAGCGACGAAAGGAACAGCATTTCCTCCGAATGATGTTGTAATTGCAGTTCATAAAGATTTACCAACACAAGCAAAAGATGTGGTGGACTTTTTAAGTAAATATAAAACAAGTAATGCATTAACAGAAAGCGCACTTGATTATATGGAAACAAATGATGTTGAGCCTGATGAAGCCGCACACTGGTGGATGAAAGAACATGAGGACCTTTGGACAACTTGGGTGTCCGACGAAGTTGCTAAAAAAGTAAAAGCAGCTTTAAATTAATGGCCTATGAACGAAGTAATCCGACTATGAAATGTGAGGTGAGTGCGGCTGATCTTACGATACAGTCCAACACTTATGAATGAATTTCCAGATATACGAATGCCAATAGGCGATGGCGTCGAAAAATTTATAGATTTTTTAGCATTAAACTTTGAAGCGTTTTTTGATTTTATTTTTATCATTTCCTCTACACTGATTAAGGGACTTGAAGCAGGTTTACTTGCTACTCCATGGTGGGTATTTATCATCATTATTTTCTTATTGGGATGGTATTTCACTACTCTGTCCGGAGGTCTACTTTTTTCCTTTTTTATTTTCCTTATAGGTACTTTTGATTTGTGGCCAGAAACAATGACTACGATTTCAATTGTATTGATCTCCGTTGTACTATCTCTTGCGCTCGGTATACCGCTTGGAATTGGAATGGCATTTAGTAAAGTAATGTCAACTCTTATGAGGCCAATTCTCGATGCTATGCAAACGATGCCAAGCTTTGTCTATTTAATTCCTGTTATTTTCTTCTTTCCATTAGGAAATGTACCTGCAGTAATTGCGACGATTATTTATGCGCTCCCCCCTGTCATCCGTTTAACAGAACTAGGAATTCGCAATGTTGATCAGGATGTGGTCGAATCTGCACAATCATTTGGTTCGTCTAATAGACAAATGTTAATGAAAGTACAGTTGCCACAAGCATTACCAACGATTATGGCAGGTATCAATCAAACAACAATGATGGCCCTATCTATGGCAGTTGTTGGGTCAATGGTTGGAGCACAAGGTTTAGGAGAACGTGTACTTTACGCAATCAATCGAATTGATATTTCACTAGGATTTGAAGCGGGAATTAGTATTGTCTTCTTAGCTATTATTATTGACCGAATTACCGGGGGAATCGCGAAGCGCCTTCAGAAACATAGGAGGGATGCTGCATGACAGTTAAACTAAAAATTGAAAATGTATCTAAAATCTTTGGAGCAAGACCCAAAAAAGTCATACCTATGATAGAAAATGGTGTTTCCAAAGAAGAAATACTTGCCAAAACAGGCCATACAGTAGGAGTTTATAATGCATCTATGGAGATTTTAGAAGGAGAAACCTTCGTAATTATGGGGCTCTCTGGAAGCGGGAAGTCTACATTAATTCGTTGTTTAAATCTACTAAATCGCCCAACATCCGGTGCAATTTACGTTGATGGAGAAAATGTAGTTGGTTATAATAAAACACAATTGAAATACTATAGACAGAAAAAAATTGCAATGGTGTTTCAACACTTTGGACTATTTAGCCATAGAACAGTTCTCGAGAATATCGAGTATGGACTTGAAGTAAGAGGAATGTCGAAAAGTGAGCGTCAGCAAATTGCACAAAAGCACTTAGAAACAGTTGGTCTGAAAGGATATGAACATCAGTATCCAGATGAACTATCTGGGGGTATGCGCCAACGTGTAGGTATTGCAAGAGCACTAGCAAATGATCCAGATATTTTATTAATGGATGAACCTTTTAGTGCACTTGATCCGTTGATTCGACGAGAAATGCAGTTGGAACTTCTAGATATTCAAACTCGACTTCAAAAAACGATTATTTTTATTACCCATGATGTTAATGAAGCATTTAAAATCGGTGATCGTGTAGCGGTGATGAAGGATGGAAAAGTGGAGCAAATAGGCACTCCGGAAGAAATTTTGGATCAGCCAGCGAGCAATTACATTTCTGAGTTTATTCGAGACATCGATCGATCGAAAATATTGCAAGCAGAGCATATTATGACAAAACCATATGGCTTAGTTTCGTTAAAAGATGGTCTTAATGTAGCGACTCAAGTAATGAGAGAAAATGGTATATCTAGTGCGTTTGTTACGGACCGAAAACGTCAATTGCAAGGAATTGTTACAATCGACCAAGCAATTGAGGGGATCAAACAAAAGAAGACGCTGCTAGAAGTAATGTCTACGGATGTAAAAACGGTAAGTCCGGATGAGTACGTACAAGATATTATTCAATATGTCCTAGACTCCAAATATCCGCTTGTTGTAGTTGATGAAGACAAAACGATAAAAGGAATTATTTTGAGAGTCCACGTGCTTGCAAGTTTAATAAGCGATAATGGCGAAGAATTATAATACATTAACCGAGAATTGATCAATTCTCGGTTTTTTTTGTATAGACTAATGTAAAATTTTGTATTAACCTTAATTGAAAATAGTATCTTGGGAGGGAATCATGAGAATAAAAATTATACATACGAATGACGTACATAGTAACTTTGATAATTTTGCAAAAGCCGTAACGCTTATTAAGCAACATAAAGATCATGACACGATAATTCTGGACGGTGGAGATTTCGCTGATTTTAAAAGTATCGAACTTCAAGGGACGAGAGGAATAGCTGCGATTGAATTATTAGAATCAGTCGGTTATGACGCATTGACTATTGGAAACAATGAAATGTTTAACGGAGTAGACACGCTTGAGCATATGGCAAGCAATAGCCCTTTTCCTTTCATTAGTAACAACTTATTTAAAAAAGATAAAACAGCTATTAATGGGATTGTCCCGAGTACTATTTTACTGAAAAATGGTCTGCGAATTCTAATTACTGGTTCCTCTCCTGATATGGGGGAGTTCAATGATGGTTTAGGTATTTATATAAGTTCTTATAAAGAAGCAATTATCGATGAAATAAAAAGAAACGAAGGAAAATACGATATTTGTATTTTGTTAAGTCATGTTGGAACTTTTGTCGATGAAGTACTTGCAGAGGAAATACCAGAAATCGATATTATTATTTCTGCACATGATCATAAGCTATATGCTGAAGCAAGGGTCATTAATAACATAGTTACGAACAGCGCGGGTCAATACGGAGAACATGTTGGAATAGTTGAACTTGAAATAATGAATAATAACGTAAAGCTGATTCATTCTGAAACTATTTCTACAGTAAATGTGGAAAAGGATGAGCAGATAATATCTTTATTGAAAGTGAATAAAGAAAAAGCAATTGTAGTGCTAAGTCAGTCACTTTATGAGCTCGAAAGACCGTTATGGCATGACGTTGTCGAAGAAAATCCAATTACCAATTTAATAGCAGATGGCTTAAAAGATATGCTGAACTGTGATATCGGACTGATTAATAGCGGTATTTGTAATGCAGGTGCGTTCAACAATCTATCCAATAAAAAACTAATTGAAATATGCCCATCACCATTAAATCCTACTTCCTTTGAGATGCAAGGGAAATATATTAAAATGGCTATCGAACAATCACTAGATGCGCAGATTTGTCTTGGTGACGGACGGGGAGCAGGATTTAGAGGGAGATTTGTTGGAAGGTTACACATTGCTGGTGCTGAAATAGTGCATGATGGAAAAACAGTTCATGCAATCTATATGGGCACTAAACCTCTTGAAGAGGAGGCTTGGTATACAGTGGCGAGCTCAGATTACTTACAAAGAGGCTCAGGTTATAAGTGTCTTGCACATAATCGGAACGAAAAATATCGTGCAGAGCATATCAAAGACGTCATTCGACTATATGCAAATAAAGATGGGTTTATAGAAAAGGCTTATGTGAATAGATGGAAAGAGGCTGCTGAAGTATACCAATGAAATTACAAAAGCAGCTTTAAAAAGATATAGTTGTTGGAAATGAGGGGCGTATGACATTACGCCCCTCCATTTTTACTAGCAGGTTTTCATGATTGTTCTTTTCGCTTTTTTAATAATTTTTGCCGTTGCCTTTGTGTCAGATTGTTTTTCCCATTGTTTGCATAGGTCAATCACCCATTCTGATTGCGTTTTGCTCGCATCATTTAACCAGTTTCCAACAGAATCTTGAACATACTTGGACGAATCGGATTTGAGTAGACTAAGAATCGGAAGTACTTTCTGAGGTTCTTGTTTTAATATGTCAATATGCTTGGTCCATACACCTCGCGGACGAATAGACTCTACAGAAAACCTGCGAATATTTTCATCTTCACTTTTTGCCCAATCTACTAATAACCCCACACTTTTGTCTATATCTTGCGAAAGATCTTCTCTAATTGACATCCAAGCAATTTCTCGCACACCAAAATGGTGATCTGCAGCAAAAGGAAGGATATATTGTAATTTATTTGTTAAGGAGTCATTTGGGTTTTTATTCATAAATGCTGCCCAACATCTGACACTGTCGGAAACATGGTTAGAGCATTTCGCCGTAACGTCTTCTCTTGTACTATTACTTTCTTCTATAATAGCTATATCTAATAAAGCTCCAGTCATGCGTATAGCTTTCATCCCAGTTTCCACTTCGTTCTTTCTCAATTCAGCTATTATAAACTCTAACTTATGTTCTAAACCTATCGATGGCAAAACATTTTCTAGTAAGCAAATATGATTAATAGCTAGCCACTCTGTTAGATTAGCACTCTCTATTTTTCCTTGATTAAGTAACGTGAAAACTTCCTTCGGGATTTCGCTTACTTTTCTGGCACCTTTTCTATTAAGAATGTCTTCTCTCACAACCATTTCATATCCTCCTTTAAAATTCAGTTGTTATATGAAAAAAACTGAAAGTTAAAAATAGTATAGAACATAAGTTTGTTTTTGGCTAATAAAACGTACCTATTTTTATAGGCACTTTTCTTGCTCAACTCATAGCATTTCATATATGGGCACTTATAAAGATAAAAATATGTTATTATAATAAAATATATAAAAACAATATATTTTAGTTATTAAACATATAAAAGGATGATAAACATGGAACAAGAAGTTTCACACAAGGTATTGGAAGAAATGTTTGGGATTCAAGATAAATCAACAAGATTTATGGCTTCTCTCAACTATGATGAACATATTTCGAAAAATCTTATGATGTTATTATTTCACCTTAGACTTTATCGACACATGAAAATCACGGAAATAGCAGAAGCATTCATGCTAACTCCTGGTGCAGCAACTAATATGTGCGATAAGCTTGAAGAGTTGGATTATGTAGAAAGAGTAAGAATAAAGGACGATAGAAGGGTTGTTAGAGTTTCACTTACAAAAAAAGGAGAGCAAAAAGTGGAATCGATCTTTGTGAAGTACTCACAAGCAGAATTAGAACATATTTCAAAAGTATTAGCAGAGATTAATGTCCTGTTTAGCAAATTATAAAGAGCAAAAAGATTATTTTTTCGAAAATAGTCTTTTTTTTATTGACTTTTAACTTCAGTATTTATATATTGTAACGAATAAATGTTTTAGTTGTTAAAATATATAAAAGGAGATGTATTTCAAGTGAAAAAAATTATTATGATTGGAGCGGGTGTTGTGGCAGTTGTTGGTGGTTTGTTATTTAGTAGGATAGAAGGTTCATTTCAATATAAAGAAACACTCAAAGATAATGTACAAGAAGTAACTAAAATACGGATAGATACAGACGTAGCAGATATTAAAGTAACTTCGGAAGGGTCGGAACTCCAAGTCACATTCAAAGGGAACAAACCTTTTTTCAAAAATCCTTCATTAAAAGTAACTAACAACGATGGGGAAGTTGAGATAAAAGGAACGATTGGAAAATGGCTAAATATTATTCCCGGAACTCATAGTAAAGGAGAAATGATCATAAATATTCCTCCGAATATAGTACAGAGTGTTCAAATACATACAGGAGTTGGGAATATTCATCTGGAAGACATGACAGGTTTAGATGAACTAACTTTGGCATCAAATGTTGGTAGAATACAATTGGATTCTTTCAAAGGAAATCGACTGAATATAAATGCAAAAAATGGTTCGATCGAGTTAGGTGAAATAGATGGGGAAGTTCATGTGAAAAATAGGATAGGAAAAATAAAAGTGGTCAGACTATTAACAATAAAAGGTGAGAGTACTATTGCATCTGGAAATGGTACAATAAAGCTTACATTACCTAGTGATGAGAATGGGTTAGGATATGGATTGAACCTGAAAACTAAAAATGGGAAAATCAAAGACGAATCTATGAAACTTCCAAGGGATAGCATTCAAAAACAAACTACAGGTCAAAAGTTGAACATACGACCTGAGGAAACGAATAAATTGTCGATATCTGTTTCAGTTGGAAATATAGAGATTTATTAGTCATTATGTGAATGATTCTCTAAAATAAAGGAGCACCACTATGAATAAATGGCATAAATTAGACAATGCTGCAAAGATATTTCCTGCAGTAAAAAATGAATCCAATACATCTATCTTTCGTGTTGCTATGATTCTTCATGAAGCCATACAAAGTGACATTTTGCAAAAAGCAGCAAATATAACAATTCAAAGGTATCCTATGTTATCTGTAGAAATTAGAATGGGGACTTTTTGGAACTATTTGAGTGAACAAGATGGAACAGTAGTGATTGAGCAGGAAAAGGACTATCCATGTTATCCGATAACTGACGGCCGATTATTGAGAGTTTTATACTATAACAAACGAATATCAGTGGAAGTTTTCCACAGCATTACAGATGGAGCAGGGGCAGTAGAGTTTCTGAAAACATTGGCGCATCAATATTTGCTATTGCTTGGTCACAACATAAAAAGCGAAGGATTAATCATACTTCCAGAAGAGATGCCTACTAAGCATGAAATAGAAGATAGCTATTTAAGATATTATGAGCCATCACAGTCACAACGATTAAAAGAAGAAAAAGCATTCCAACTATATGGAACACCTATCGAACCCTTTGGAAATAATGTCATAAGTGGGGTTGTAAGTGCATCACAATTGAATAAAATTGCGAAGCAAGAGGGAGCTACAATTACAGCTTACTTAACGGCTTTATTGATTTACAGTATTTATTCCGAAACGATGAAATATGAGAAAGACGAAGAAAAAATAATTATTGCAGTTCCAGTTAGTTTAAGAAAACTATTCCCTTCTAAGACATTGAGAAACTTTTTTAGTGTCGTAAATATTGGAGCTACAGTTACTGAAAATACAACATTTTCGATGATTTTGGAAGAAGTTATTAAACAGCTTACTCAAAAGACCGAAAAAGAAAATTTACAGCAAAACATATCGAGCAATGTCCTAATGGAAAAGAGTATTTGGATTAAGATTGTTCCTCTTTTTATCAAACATGCCTTTTTGAAATATAGTTTTGACAGCTTGGGGGATAGTAGAAAAACGGTTACGCTCTCGAATCTAGGTAGAATTGTTTTGCCAGAAGAGATGAGCAAACATGTGGATCGAATGGAAACTGTCGTGTACCCGACAGCGAAAAGCCCTATCAATTGTGGGATTTGTTCGGTAAATGATCAGTTAACGATAACTTTTACAAGACGAATCGTTGAAACGGAAATTATTCAATATTTCTTTCGTCATTTGGCAGATGTCACGAAACTTGATGTTACAATTTATTCGAATGAATGGGGTATACGGAAATGACCAAATGTGAAAATTGCCACGTAACTCTTGGTGGACAACTATCGAGATGTCCTCTATGTTTAAAGGCTCTTCAATTTGAATCTGATCATACAGGGGAAAGTCTATATCCTGTTTATAACAATGGTATTGAAAAAAAGAATTTAAAGTTTAAAATATTTCTATTTTTATCCATCGTTGTTTGTAGTATTTTAACATTAGTAAATATACTAACATTCCAGATAGCACCAATTTTATGGTTTATCTATGTTTTAATAATTGTTATTTATCTATGGATTTTCATAGGTCATACGATTAAATCGAAACGAAGCATAGGGTCAAAAATTTTATTACAAACGCTTGGTGCATCATTTTTACTGTTCGCAATAGATCTCAATTCTGGTTATGGTAAATGGTCTGTCAATATCGTTATACCAGTTATTGTAATGGTAGGTATTCTCTTTATCACATTTAAAATGTCGACTAGGAAGATGCAGTGGAATGAGTATATTGGATACACTATTTCCATGATTCTTGTTGGTTTCATCCCTATTATCCTGTTTCTTATAGGGGTTTCTAATATACTTTGGCCAAGTGCAGTGGCCGCACTATTTTCCGTTTTAGCTATTGTAGGAATGTTCATTTTTGCTGATAAACGCTTTAAAAATGAATTTATTAGACGTTTTCATTTGTAGTTTTTTCTTATTAAACTTAATAAATATGTCACATAATTAACATAAAATACTTTGCTGACTAATTGAATATAGTATGTTAGTTCTAATATAATAAAGATAGGATGTTCATTAGCTGCATCCTTAATATATAAATGAAAGCGCATACAATTTGATTGGGAGGAAAAAAACAATGAAACTTCAAGACAAAGTTGCAGTAGTAACAGGTGCAGGTTCAGGTATGGGAAAAGCAATCGCTAATCTTTACGCAAAAGAAGGTGCAAAAGTAGTCGTTTCTGACATTAATACAGATTCAGCTAATGTCACAGTAGAAGAAATTAAAGCAAATGGCGGCGAAGCTATAGCAGTAGTTGCAAATGTTGCAAAAGAAGAAGATATTCAACATCTAATTGATACAGCTGTAAGTACTTACGGAACTGTAAACATTTTAGTCAACAACGCTGGTATCATGGATAACTTTGTTCCAGCAGCTGAAGTAACAGATGAATTATGGGACAAAGTATTTGCGATCAATACAACTGGACCAATGCGTGCAATTAGAAAAGTACTCCCAATCTTCCTTAAACAAGAAAACGGAGTGATCGTAAATGTTGCATCTGTGGGTGGTTTAATGGGATCTAGAGCAGGGGCGACATACACTGCATCGAAACATGCTGTTATAGGATTAACGAAAAGTGTAGGATTCCAGTATGCGACACTTGGAATTCGTTGTAATGCGATTGCACCAGGTGGAGTAAATACAAACATTGGAACGACAATGAGCAACCCAAATGAATTTGGAATGGGAAAAGCAATGTCTGGAGCTGGCTTTAATCCAAGATCGGGAGAACCAGAAGAAATTGCGAAAGTTGCATTATTCCTAGCTTCTGATGATTCTAGTTTTGTAAATGGAACAGTAATTACTGCAGATGCAGGTTGGACTGCTTACTAAAATAAATTAGTAATATATCTATATACCTGAGAGAGCTACTAAAGTGTTAATACTTTTAGTAGTTCTCTTTTTTTATTACATAGTTTTAACTACACAGTATTAACGTTACGTGGTATAGTTTTAAAATCAAAAATGTTCGCAGAAAGGGGGAGGCAGCTGTGTTTAATAGCCCTTCACAAACTAGTTTTCTAGTACTAGATGGAGAATATTCGATTTCTCTTGTAGCTTTATCAATTTTTGTTGCGATAGTAGCTTCTTATACTGCATTATCAATGAATGAACGGGCGCAGCAAAATAGTTTTTTTCATAAAAGTTTTTGGCTTATACTTGCAGCGATCGCAATGGGATTTGGTATATGGTCCATGCACTTTATTGGGATGAGTGCTTTTTCTTTACCAGTAGATATGAAATATGACAAGCTTTTAACGGTTTTTTCGGTTATACCGGCGATGCTTGCTTCATTTTTAGCTTTTTATTTGGCTGATCTCAAAAAGAGAACTTTTTGGTCTTATACATTAGCTGGTATTGCGATGGGCATAGGTATTTCTTCGATGCATTATCTTGGAATGTACGCCATGAAAATGGATATTATTTACGCATATGATAAAAGTCTATTTGCAGCATCCATTCTCATTGCAGTTGTTGTTTCGGTAGTAGCTATTTATATCTTTTCTACTTTGCAAAGGTATATGAAAAATCGTTTCATCCAAATTATTACGTCGATAGTTATGGGTCTAGCAGTTTCAAGTATGCATTATACAGGAATGGCAGCCATTACATTTTATGTTCCGAAAGGTTTTGTACCAGATCCAGTACATGCCCATATGGAGGGGATGTACGGAATAGCGATAAGTGTAACAATTGGCATGGCAATGTTACTTGGCTCTTTACTAATTTCAAGTATAGTAGATCGTTATGTAGAATATCGGGCAAATTATTACGATGTATTAACAAAACTACCGAATCGCCGATTGTTTGAACAGAAATTAAAGAAGGCATTATTTCCCGAGCATCTAGCTATTATACATATACATGACTTGGAGTATATAAATAGAGAATATGATTATCAATTTGGTGATGAAGTCATTCAGCGGTTAGCTGCTTTACTAAAATCGTTAACACCTCCTTTAATTGACCTTTATCGTATTGAAGGAAATCGTTTTGCATTGTTAACAAGAGACAAAACGGGAGAAAAGCAATTTCGTGAAGGTCTGATGAAAATGGCAGAAGCACTTCATCAACCACATATTATTCGCAATCAAGAAATTATTATTCCGACAGTTTGCGCAGTATCAACTGCATCTAATGAAGAAGAAGCAGTAACTATTTACTCGAATGCACTAGCCGTTTTAAATTACCCTTCGATTCAATTTAATCATGAAGTAATTTACTATGATCCAGCAATCCATACATATACTTTCGAACGAGAAATTGCTGATAGTGTTGTACGTGCAATGAAGGAAGATGAGCTATTCCTTGTGTATCAACCGAAAATTAGTGTGAATACGCATGAAGTGATGGGTGTTGAAACATTGCTTAGATGGCATCATCCTGCATATGGAATGCTTTCACCAGCAGTCTTCATCCCAATACTGGAAGAGAATGACCGAATGATTGATGTGACGGATTGGATTATTGAGCGTGTATGTCAGCAAATCTCTGCTTGGCGTAGTGAGGAAACTTCTTTTGGGCAAGTAGCAATCAATATTCCAGGTCAGTATGTTACTGCACCACGATTATTGCAAGTATTGAAACGTACGCTACATGACTATAAGCTGGAACCGCAACAATTAGAGCTGGAAATTACAGAAACTAGTTTTGTGAAAAATATTGCAGAAGCAATGCGTGCTGTAAGTACTTTCCGTCAAGAAGGTTTCTCGGTAGCGTTAGATGATTTCGGCACAGGGGTATCGTCCCTTTCCTATTTAAAACAAATGCCTATTTCTACACTAAAAATAGACAAGTCATTTGTCGATGGTATTCCAGAGTCCTCCAAGGATTCTTCAATTATTCAAGCGATCATAGCGTTAGGTAGTTCATTAAACTTATCGATTGTTTTCGAGGGAGTTGAAACGAAGGAACAAGTAGAGTTTCTAGCGTCTACATGTGATGAGCCAATTATTCAAGGATATTATTTCTCGAAGCCACTGAAAACAGACGAGTTGCTCGATTGGCATCAAGTATTTAAGTCCCGTATATAGAATGAAAGATAACCGCTTACCTTAATAGAGGTAGGCGGTTATTTTTATTGAAACTTCTGTTCGTGCTCCAGTAGCCATTCTTTTCTCCAAAGACCACCTGCATAGCCAGTCAGCTTTCCGTTTGAACCAATAATTCGATGACAGGGAACTACGATGCTTAGCTTATTTTTACCATTCGCACTCCCTACTGCACGAATCGCTTTTTCATTGTTAATTGCAATAGCAATATCTTTATAAGATCCAGTTACAGCGTAAGGAATTGTCATTAATGCATTCCACACACCTTTTTGAAATTCAGTACCAGTGCTAGTATGTGGGAAAGTGAATTGTTGTCTCTTTCCTTGAAAATATTCATCCATTTGATTATAGCAATCTTGTAAAACTGCCGGAGTTTCCGCGGTAAGTGTATGTACAACCACCTCTTGATCTGCAAAAAGTATAGATGTAATAACTTTGCTTGTCCCGACAATTTCTAAAACCCCGATTGGAGTTGGATAATCTACTTGAAAATACGTTGTCATATTGAAACCTCCTTTCTCCGATAATCACTTGGAGTGCAATTTTTGAAACGGAGAAACACTTTATAAAAATTAGATGTACTTTGAAAGCCTATTTCATAACATATTTCTAAATTTGTTTTATTAGTATTTCTCAACAGATAAGCTGCCTTATCTATTCTTATTTTTTCTAAATACATACGTGGCGTTTCGAGTGTTTCTTGTTTGAAAAGTCGTTCTAAATAATAGGCGCTCAATCCAACATGATTAGCGATATCTTTTAGCATAATCTTTTCATTTGAATGGTTGATCAAAAATGCGATAACGCTTTGAACTAGCTGGGTATTTGGTGAGTGATCTACTTCTGGCTTACATCTTTTACAAGCTCGGTATCCATCTATTTCTACTTGTTTTCGATCGAGGTAAAACTTGACGTTTTGCTTCTTCGGTTTTCTAGAACGGCAGGAAGGGCGGCAATATATTTTTGTTGTTTTCACAGCGGTATAAAATAATCCGTCATATGTCTGGTCACAAGCAATAATCTTTTCCCATTTTTCTTCGAATGAAAGATTGACTGTAGCTAGCATGCACCTTCCCACCCTTTCAGTTATGAATATAAAGATTCTGTATCCTTTAACTCGAATAGTTGTGTTGCATTCATGTCCATAAAAGCAATGATTTTGTCAGATAATGCATTTCCAAAGCTGAATCGTTGCACTCCTAATGCTTTAAGCTTATTACAATTAGTTAATCCAGGTAAAGATAAAACATTCAGTGGTGCTTGAATTTTTACTGCAAGTTCACGAATGTCTTCATCTAATAATACACCAGGAACAAAAATTCCACTTGCTCCACTTTCGACGTATGCATTTCCACGTTCGATAGTTTCTAAAAGTGGCTGTTCCTTTTGAAGATATGTATCCGTTCGGGCATTAATAAAGAAATCTTTATATCCTCGTTCATCTAAAGCACGACGTATTTTATATAAAAGGTGTGCATGCTCGGCAATATCTCTTAGTCCATTCTTTTTTTTGAAGGAATCTTCAATATTAATACCGGCAACTCCTACATCTGCTGTGCGTAAAACATTTTGCACAATCCTTTCAACATTGTCCCCGTAACCAGCCTCAATATCTGCTGAGACTGGAATTGTTACATGCTCAGCGATCGTTTGAATAATGCGTAAATGCTCACCAAAGTCTACAAGTTCACCATCTTGCAAACCAAGTGAATTAGCAATGCCCCAACTAGTCGTACCAATTGCTTGAAACCCAGCTTTTTCTAAAGTTAAAGCTGAAAGTAAATCCCATGCATTGCCTAAAAACAAAAATTCCTCTGAATGATGAAGCTTATTAAACATTTCAATTTTGTTCATACTACTTCCTCCTAATGAATGATGTAATTCATTTTAACAAGTAGTGGGAGTAAATTTCGTCCTCTTTCTTGCGCTTATGGTCTAAATATAAAAAGACCAAGAAACAAGTTCCTAGGTCTTTTGGGGTCTATTCATTAGATACAGATTTCATAATTCCTTTTCGAACTAAACTCTGCTTTTTCCCGAATATATTCACAATAAGTACACCTGAAATAGCAACAGTTCCTCCAATAATGGAAATCGGTGTCGGCAATTCATGTAACCAAACCCATGCTATAAAAATGGCAATGACCGGCTCTAGATACAATGTGCTCGAAACAGAGCTAGCTTTGCTAAGAGATAACGCGATAGCCCAAGTAAGGTAAGCAACAGCAGTAGGGAAAATCCCAAGATATACCGCTGAAATATTAGCTTCTAGTGTTGCCTGTTGAATGCCCTGCACAAGACCAGGTGAAAAAATGAGAAATGGTATCGTGCCAGCCCATGTGAAGTAAGCTGTTAATTCAATCGGATTATACTTTTTGAATAATGGTTTCTGATAGACAAAAAATATGGATGTTGCAATAGCAGAAATAAAAACCAAAAAAACACCTGGAGAAATACTAAAAGCTGAACTACCGGTACCTAATGCAATGAGCAAAATTCCCGTGAAGCCAACTGCGAGTCCAAGCCAGCCGGTCGTCCCCAGATTTTCTTTTAAAACGATAACAGCAATAATTGTCGTGAAAATCGGAGCTGATCCTATAAGCATACCAGCAGTTCCGGCAGAAATCGCTAATTGACCAAAAGTGATGCATATATGATAAACACTAATTCCTACCCAGCCAAGTAGTAAAATATTAAAAATATCTTCTTTTTTCGGCAATCGAAACTTAACGCCTGGCCATAAAGCAATAACGACAAATATTAATGAAGCAATGATAAAACGAATTAAGACCAAATGCCCTGCAGAATAGCCACCTTTTAAACTGGCACCTATAGCTGCAAAAGAGGACCCCCATATAAGAACCGTCATAGACGCTAAAATGAAAGCTTTCGTATTCAATTTTCTTCCACCAAACTTTCTACATAAATAAACCCTATTCGACATAGGGAACTTATTCATGATAGACCTTTCAAATCAGTGTGACAAGAAATATTTCTTTCCTTGAAACTTTTAAATGTCGTTTTCGTACAGTAATAAAACAATGTAAAGGAGCATGAATAGATGTCATTTTTTAATAAAGTACTCGCTAGCTTTGGAATAGGTGGAGCAAAAGTAGATACGAAGCTAGAAAAGTCTACGTATACTGCCGGAGAAACAATGAAAGGAGAAGTGGAGGTTTATGGAGGAAGTTTAGAGCAGCAAGTGGACTCTATTTATTTAACAGTAAATACAACATATATTAGAGAGTCGGATGATAGAAAATACACGCAAGTTGCTGCAGTACAAAAGTATAAAGTTAACGAGCCATTTACAATTGGCGCAAACGAAACAAAAGTAATACCATTTACTATTGAGCTTCCGATTAACACTCCAGTTACAATTGGAAAAACACAAGTATGGGTGAGTACAGGTTTAGATATTAAAAATGCAGCAGACCCTGAAGATAAAGATTTCATAGAAGTTCGTCCATCTAAGCTTGCCGGTCAAATTTTAGGAGCGGTAGAGCAATTAGGCTTTGAGCTACGAAAAGCAGAATGTGAACAGGCTTCCAGAAAAATTCGCACGCAGTATCCATTTGTGCAGGAATTTGAATTTGTTCCTACAAGCGGTGCTTTCAGAGGAAAGTTAGATGAAGTAGAGATAGTTTTTATATCGCAATCTGAGCAATCAGCAGATTTTCTTATGCAAGTAGACCGTAAGGCGAGAGGCTTTGGAGGTTTCCTTTCCGAAGCATTTGAAATGGATGAAAGCCATATCCGCCTTTCCATATCCGCACAAGATGCACCGTACTTAAAAGAAAAGTTAAAACAAGTTATTTCTAAATACCTTTAATGTTAAATAAACCTAAAGTTTTAGCGATATTTTCCTAATGAAGTAAAGTGATTCACCATCTAGTATGTTCCAAATAGAAAAGGATAAAGTTCAGAATAACATCTGATCTTTATCCTTTATTTTTTATTTCAATTTGCTGCATTAGGCAAATGAAAAATATGGCAATAGAAATATTGACAATTAGGTAACCATTGGTTATATTGTAACCAGTGGTTAGTTACCTAAAGGAGAAATGAGTAGATTTGATGATGAAAAGTAAACAAGAACAACGATCAGAAGAAACGAAAAACCAAATCTTAAAATCAGCAGGAAAATT
The DNA here is from genome assembly GCF_032154225.1 of Psychrobacillus sp. Taxonomy (GTDB): domain Bacteria; phylum Bacillota; class Bacilli; order Bacillales_A; family Planococcaceae; genus Psychrobacillus. The sequence goes on along the minus strand of NZ_JALDYF010000008.1, from coordinate 34,875 downwards.
ATTTGCTAAAAAAGGATACGATTCCGTAACGATACGAGAAATTGCAAAGGATGCAGGATGCTCACATACAACGATTTATCTTTACTTTAAAGATAAGGCAGCATTGCTACACCAACTTTCAATGCCTTCCTTACATGAATTACATCAACAATTGCAAAGGATTTCGAATGTAAAAGCGCAATCACCGGAAGAAAAACTAAAAGAAATTAGTCGTGAATATATTTACTTTTGCCTAAACAACCGAAATATGTACGATATTTTTTTCAATGCAAAATCCTCAAGAATAGACGAGGAAGTACCTGAGCTGGAAATTAATAAGCTTCGTTTGGAAATTTTTGCTCTTATGAAGGCTGTTATTCAGGAATGTCTTTCTTTTCCAAACGGTGAGCAATTATTGACCTTTTCCCGTATTTTTTACTACCACCTAAATGGTATTTTAAGTACATATTCGTATCAACATGAACCGCTCGAAATATTAATGGACAGATTGACATCAACGTTTGACCTCTCTATAGAAATTCTTTTATTAGGCTTCAAAGAAAAATTAAAGTAAGGGGACATGATGATGAAGATAAAAAGAGTTTCTGAGCATATTTGGAGTTTGAAAACGTGGATGTTAGTTCCCATTCATGTGTGGATTGTAGTAGAAGAGGATGGAATTACATTAGTAGACGCAGGGATGCCGATGATGGCTAAAGGAATTATGAAATTTATTAAACAATTAAACGCTGGACCTTTGCAAAGAATTCTCTTAACTCATGGTCATGTTGATCATGTTGGAGCTGTAAAGAAAATATTGAGAGAAAGTAAAGTGCCAGTATTTGCACATCGAATAGAAATTCCATATTTAGAAGGGGAACTACTTTATCCGAAACGAAAGAAACTAGAACAAAACTTACCGAAACAACTAACTCAGCCCCTTTTAGAAGACGAAATTGGAAGTTTGAAAACCATAGGTGGACTTATACCTTTTCTAACACCTGGTCATTCTCCGGGGCATGTTGTGTATTACCATGAAAAAGATAAAGTGTTGCTAGCCGGTGACCTTTTTACCTCTAAAAAAGGAAAGCTTCGTCCCCCTATGTTTACAGCTAATATGGTTGAAGCGGTTAAAAGTAGTAACATTGTATGGGAGCTAAAACCTTTAAGATTAGAAGTATGCCATGGAAGCACGGTATTTCATCCCGCCGAACAGTTAGATGAGTATGTTAAAAAAGTAGAGAAGAAATTAGGTGCCATTTAAACGTGCTAATTGTTCAATACTCCGTGCTTAGTATATTTTTCTTGATGGAAATATGCGCATTAGCGGCCTTCGCTTTTTGGGGATTTCATATAGACCGAGGCAGGTTTTTCAAAATATTATTCGGTATAGCGACCCCTCTTATAATCGCGATCTTTTGGGGTACATTTATATCTCCAAAAGCAACTTTTCCAGTGACTGTTCCAGTGCGAATCATACTGCAATTCGTTATATTTGCTTTTGCAGCCGCTGCGCTATATTTCTCAGATAAAAGCCTGCTCGCGCTTATTTTTGGAGTAGTAGTTTTGATTGGAATGATATTAATGTATTCAATCGTCGATAACCCTAATTTCAATTGAGCCAAAAACATATAACGTGTTTTTGGCTTTTTTTTATTAAAAAATAAAAAAATTTGCAACTTTTAGATGTAGTTCTGCGTTGATTGTACGAATGGAGGCGGGTACATGGAAATTGAAGACATTTATCGGTTGTATGTGAATGATTTGTACCGCTATTTGCTATCCCTTTCAAAAGATCATTATAGAGCGGAAGAGCTAGTACAGGAAACAATTTATCGAGCTTTTCTTCATATAGATGATTATCAAGGATACGTCAAACCATGGTTGTTTAAGACAGGATATCATGTGTTCATCGATTCGATACGAAGAGATCAAAGGGTAGTGCTTACGGATACGCCACTTCTATCTAGTTGGGTGGCAAAGGATTTAACGGAAGAAACAGTTCTGGAGAAAGATGGATATGGAAAACTATTGACATTGATAGAAGATCTTCCGATAAATGAGAAACAAGCCATTCTGCTCTGTGATGTACATGATTTTTCTTATAAAGAGGCTTCAGAAATCCTTGTTCAAAATATTAATACAGTGAAAAGTCATTTACATCGAGGAAGAAGAAAATTAAGGAAGATGCTACAAGAAAGGATGGAAATACATGAATCATAAGGATAAAGCGTATGAGAATCTAATTAATGGAGCAAAAAAAGACTTGGAAGAACAGAATTTTGGAATCTCTGAAGAACAACAGCAAAAAATCATGAAGCAAGGGAAGACACGTGCAAAGTTGACGATTGTTGTAACGATACTTGCGATCCTTTTATTGATTTTGCCTATTTTGACACTTTTTTCGTTTAGTTATTATGCTATTGGAGGGCGAGCAAACGAATTAATAGAAGTAGCCGATAAAACAATATATTTGACTGAGCCTAATGTAAGTGTAAAAGAAAGAGAAGTAGAAACGACAATTGACATTTTTTCAATGGATGTTCACTTAAACTTGGAGAAAAAAATTGGAAAAGAGATGATTCGATTTGGCGATACGTCCATTCCTTTTTTATTCAATAAAGCGGACCAACCGGCTAGTCAGTATAATGTTGATTCACCTCCAAAGAAAATTCCTTATTTCAACGATGAGTTAGTCCATCCAAAAGCATCACTGACTTACAATGAAAATGAGGAATGGGATAAGCTGAAAGGTCTTCCGGAAGGTACAGTAGCCGAAGCATACTTATCATTTGATAAAGAATATTCAATAGAAGAACTAGAGCAATTATTTGAAGGAAAAAATATGGAGCTTCGTTGGTATGCAGTTTATACGGGAAATGAGCATATTCAACAAGCTGATAATGGAGTATACGTTTCTCCAATCGGATTCCCAGCACAAATTGATCCAGATTCTTGGTCTCCATTTAACGGAGAAGAGTCGAATGAAAAGAACTTTTTAGATAGTTTGAAGTTTTTACAAAAGCATGAAGATGTGGCGACAATGGTTGCAAGATCAAAGGAACTCGATTTAACAAAACGATTAAAGTATGTTGAACAAAATGGTATTAAAGTTTATGGGGCAGTAGTTACAGGTCCTACTAAGGAAGTTTTGAAGTTACAAGAGGAATCCTTTGTTAGAGGAATGAAAAGAGGAGAAGTGAGGTTATGGAATTGGCATTCGTAAAGGGAAAGAAAAATCAACCGTTTCGAACGAAAGAAACGGTAACAGGCACTATTTCTATTCTATTGGCTCTCTTTGCTCTTTTCATGATTAATGTAGCGTTAATCGTGAATTCTTCTTTTATGCCAACTGGAATTATTCGAAATTGTCTTATAGGGGCTATGATTTTTGGTTTGGCAGGCCTTTTCACAAATAAGAGAAATCGGACGTTTGCACTTTGGGGATTAGCAATAAGTGGTTTCATCACTTTTTTCTTCTTCTTTATGATTGGCTTTGCATGGTCTATCAATCCTATGCCGTAAACTAGGGTGACATTATAAAAAAAGTTAAGCTTCATCTACCTTGTTATAGTTATAATAAAAATAAGTGTACAGGATGTATCTAAGGGGAGATGATTCCAATTTCAGCGGATATGGAAACTCAAATTATTGATGACATAATGGATCAAATTGTTTCAAAGACTATTGAACATGGGGAAAAAATGCCTTCTGAAAATGAACTTTCTAAAAAATATCGAGTACCTAGAATGACGGTAAGGAATGCACTGACGAAATTAGAAGAACGGGGATACATTTATTCGTTACAAGGAAAAGGTCGATATTTAAAAGAAGAATCTACTCAAATTCAGCTACATTTAACAGGAAAAACGAGCTTTACGGAAAAAATGAAACAAGCGGGACATGATTTAAAAACACATAATATTGCATGTGAGAAAGTCACTTATAACGAGCAACTTTTTCAAAAGCTAAATGCAAGAAAAGAAGATAATGTCTATAATGTTGGGAGAATTCGTTATATAAACGACGAACCGATAGCCATTCATTATTCGTATGTCAGTGAAACAATGTTCCCAACAATTGCGAAAGACGGACCAAAAATCGAGTCAATGTTTGCTTACTATGAGCAACTTGGTTTCATGGAGTTTACAAGTAAAAAAAGCTTGTTAAGTATTACGTTTCCTACTTCTAATGAACAACAATTATTATGTTGTAAAAGTATGGTGCCACTTATCGTCGTGGAAAGTGACTGTATAGATCTGGAAACCGGTAAAGTATTGGAACATACGAAAATAATGTATCGCAGTGACAAGTTTAAATATGATATAACGATGGATTGACTATCGAAAAGGTAAAAGTATAAGCCGTTGCATATGCAACGGCTTATTTTTTTTCGCTCATTTTTTATATTTAGGTAAAAATGTAGAATCGATCGATCTTCACCGAAGTCGTTGTACCGAAAGCAACTATTCCGATTTCCGTTCTATAAGGATAATAAAGTCGTTTCATTTTGATGTAAATAACAAAGGGTGATCTACTACTTATGAATGGTAGCATCACCCTTTAAAGTTGTTTAAAAGACATCTGCGCTTTTCTTAAGGTGGAAATTATTATAATTTAACGATTAAGAATATTTGATAATAACAATAATTTGGTATTTTTAGTGTAACATATATTTACCAATATTTTTCTGGGATAATAGATCCATTGGTTTCTTTGTTAAAGGGGCTATATACATATATCCATATCCCTCGAAGGGGCAAACCTATTGAAAAATAGGGACGCAAAGCTACGGGTCTAAAGTAGTTACCTACTATGATAGCCGGGCTGCCAAATAGTGTTCTAATATTTTTTTACATCTAGGTAAAACACTTAAGGAGGACAACAATTGATTATACTTGATAAGCCTTACGTATCTATTCTACTTTCTACATCGGTTAAAAATCTTCAAATTCCTATTATTAAAGTGAACGATGTATCTATTCCAAATGAATCGGGATTAACTATTACTAAAAAAGAGGACTTTCTAAGGGAATTCCAAAATACTCAATCGCCTCTACTTTTTAATTCAGAGAATGGGTTACGTATTTTAAATGAGTATTTGCCGAATCATTACTTAACTACTATTGCAGCGACATTAAAAAATAAAGCTGAATTTAGAAGAGTATTAACAAAACATTTCCCAGAATTCTTTTTTCGAGAAATTACTTTTGCAGAACTAGATGATTTAGACATGAATTCCGTTCCATTCCCAATCATTATTAAACCTGTTGTGGGCTATTCAAGCATTGGTGTTTATCGTATTGATCAAAAGGAAGATTTTATCGATTCGATTAACATGCTTAAAGAAGATATGTCGATGGCTGGTAGTGCCTATCCAAAGGATGTTATTGACAGTCAAACTTTGATTATTGAGGAGCTAATCGAAGGCGACGAATACGCAATCGATGCCTATTATTCAGAAGATGGTAAACCCGTCATTCTGAATCTTTTCAAAAGAATGTTCAGTCATGAGAAAGATATGAGCGATAGAATTTACTATACGAGTAAACAAGTGTTAAAAGAAGTGTTACATAAAGTAGAGGACTTTCTTGAGAGTATAGGTCCAATATTTGGGTTACTATCAGTGCCCGTGCATATTGAAGTTCGCATCAATAGCAAAGGACTCGTTGTTCCAATCGAAGCAAACCCACTACGTTTTGCAGGAATCGGTACTACTGAGCTTGGTGTATATGCATACAATGTAAATGTTTACGAATATTACTTCAATCAATTAGAACCAGATTGGGATAGTATTATGGAGAATATGGATGATTCTATTTATAGCTTTTGCTGTGCAGAATTTGATCCTTCGATTGATTGCAAGGCGATTGAATCCGTTGATCACGAAGCATTTAAGGAACATTTTCAAGAGATCCTTGCATATCGTCCGATGGATTTTAATGCATATTCAACCTTCTCCGTCGTATTTCATAAAGCGTCGAATTTTGAGGAAAACAAACGAATTCTCAGTCTTGATTTAAGCGATTTTCTAACAATGAAAGAACTTGAGCTCGTTTAAAAGTTAGCGCATATTTATATATCCTACTATTTAGAGAGAAATAATTGCTTTTTAATTTAAAGGAGATTTTTACCAATGTTTAAAAGAAAAAAATCTGTTAGCAAAAAAATTATGTCAGCTGTCCTAATTCCAGTTACCTTACTTAGTATCATCTTTAGCTTAGTACTTTTTATGGTTTCCGACTTTATAATCCAACGGCATCTCGTTCCTCAATTTGAGGATGGTCTGACAATGAAGATGGAGAAATATAATGAGCTATTTGACGCGGACATGGTCCATAAAGCGAAAACAGATAGAACAGCATATGAAGAAATGCTATCTAAAGCAAATGACTTCCAGAAAAAGATGAATCTAGAAAGTGTTTATATTATGAGTAAAGTGAACGGAGAAGAGGTAATTTTACTCCTTAGCAATGCAGAGGATCACTTAACTCCTTTAGCATTTACGGAGGACCAATCACAAGCACTTACAACAACGGATATGGTCATAAGTGACTTTTATGAAGATGATTATGGAGCACATAAATCTACTTTTTTACAAATTGAAGGAACTGATTCAGTTTTAGGTCTAGATCAGGATGCAGATTTTATATTAGACTTAGAGAAAATGCTTCTCATCTTATGCATAGGTCTTTCTGTTTTATTTATAGCGATTAGTTATGTTACTGCTCTAATTCTTTCTAGAAGAATAGCTAAACCATTAGTTACACTTGTAGGTTTCACGGAATTAGTAGCACAAGGTGATTTAACAAAAGAAATAACAATGGATAGCAAGGATGAAATAGGGCAATTAGCAAATAGCTTTAATCGTATGCAACAACAATTAAAGGAAACAATTCATCATGTTTCCACTACCTCTATTCATGTTGAATCCGGTTCTGATGACCTGTCACAAAGTATTAGTCAAGTTACAGACGTGATCAATCAAATTTCAAGTGCTATTCAAGAAGTAGCGATGAGTAGTGAAATGGTAACAAGTGGTGCAACAGAAAACCAAGCTGCTATTCAAGAAATTTCAGATGGGATTTTGGAGATTTCTCGCTCAACTGTGAATGTCTCAGATGAAGCCTTAGAAGCATCTAAAGAAGCAGAGCAAGGAAACACTACTATCCAACAAACAGTAAGAGGAATAGAATCAATAAATACATCAGCAAAAGCATCTATGCAAATAACACAACAGATGCACCATCGCTCGAATGAAGTAAGTCAAATCACACAGGTTATTACAAATATTTCTGAACAAATTAACTTACTTGCTCTAAATGCAGCAATTGAAGCAGCTCGTGCAGGTGAATATGGAAAAGGATTTGCTGTTGTAGCAGGAGAAATCCGTCATTTAGCGGAGCAAGCTGCAAATTCAGCTACCGATATTTCCCAGCTAATTAACGAAATGCAAAAGGATTCGAACCAATCTGTAGTGTCTATATCTAAAGTAGTAGATGAAATAGACAAAGAAACAGAAGCAGTACGTATTGCTGGAGACACTTTCGAAAATATAGCTTTATTAATTAATAATATGACTGGAAAAATGCAGTCTGTTGCTGCAACGGTTGAAGAAATCTCAGCAGGGTCTGAGCAAGTGTTAGCTACTACAAACTTGACGGTTCAATCGTTAGAACAATCGTCAGATCATACGCAAAATATAGCTTCCTCTATAGAAGAGCAGTCGGCTTCCATGGAAGAGATGTTCGGAACAGCTAACCAACTCCATGAAATGGCGGAGCATTTAAAAGAACAAATTTCTCATTTTAAAATTAAATAGGATATGTAGTAAAGCCAGCATCGTAACTTCTGATACGATGCTGGCTTTTTATAGAAAGATTAGAAATATACGAAACTAGTATGTCAGAAATCCGATTTTCAGGTATTTTTAATTATTTTTTGATGGAGATAAATAAGGTTTCCTGAAGCTTACCGCCCGCTTTCCCGCAGGAGTCGAGCGGACGCTTCTCCAAACCACTAGAATAATACCTTCTATAGTGAATGATAATAGTAAGTGGATACAGAGAAAAATAGGTAGTATCCATTGAAAAGTAAGCGAAGAGCATCAACAATCCAAGAGGGAGAGGGGCAAACATTTGCCATAAGCTCCTCTGAAAATCCCCCGTTAATAGTATAGCGAATGTCTCGTCCAAAGCACTCGGGAATTAGTGAAGAACAAGTTGCACTTAAAGGACGCTTGTGCTTTTCTTAAACAGTTTTAATATTTCGGTAAAAATGTAGAATCGATCGATCTTCGCGCATAATCGATCAATCTTCCAAACAAATTTTTGGGAGGGCACGGAGAAGCTATTTATAAAGTTGGTGTGCTTTTCTTATGAAAAAATATCCTGATTGATTTACTTAATACTTCCAGCCACCATGCTATAATTTGGATATACATACCACGAAACTAAGGTAGGTTAGTCGGAAAATATGGATTGTTAGTTGAAATCTTGGGGTATTTAGTTGGAATTTCTGATCTTTTATTTGGAAAATGAACCGTTGAAAATTTACAATGGGAATGCTACGGGGGAGTAGAAAGATGAGTGAAACGATCAGCAAGAAGTCTTGCCCACTTTGTGGTAAGAACAATAAGTGTTGTAATAATAATCAAAAAGACGTAGGAAATTGCTGGTGTGATAATAGACAATTCCCGGCTGAAATTTTCGAACATGTTCCACCTGAAAGCGTGCACAAACATTGTATTTGCGAGGAATGTCTTGATGAGTTTATTGACGAGTCGGTTTCTAATGTAGATAAATAAAGCAGAGGGACTTAGTTGTTAAAAAGGTAGGCTATTTAATCGGGAGTGCAGCATCTCTGTTAGAAACAAATTTAAAATAAGCGCCAAAAGTGGGTGCTTATTTTGTCGCTTCAGCCTCACTTCTTTCTGCGAATTAGAGAATCATTAACCTGGCTCATGGACGAACATCCTGTTAACGCCAAGGAGGTGTCGATATCATTTATAAAGTCCTTTAGAATGTGTCGAACACCTTGTTCGCCTTCAACAGCTAATCCATAGACAAAGGGTCTGCATAGTAAAACCGCTGAGGCACCAAGAGCACGTGCTTTAATAACGTCTGATCCTCTTCTAATACCACTGTCTAACAAAATCGGTATTCTACCTTGAATTACATCTACAATTGGAGGTAAAGCTTCTAATGAAGAGAGGAGACAGCGTTGCGTTCCGCTATTATGATTCCGCTTGTTCAAGTGAATTAACAATGGCATGGACTTTTCGAGGTGCGATCACTAACAATGAGAAAGCAACCAGGTGATATTAGTTTTCCAGGTGGTCGAATCGATCCAACAGATGCATCGCCATTGGATGCAGCCAAAACAATGGGCACCGAAACAAACGTGATTGTTTGAACAATGATGATAATTCATTTAGAAAAAATTGCGCTGCCTCGCATAAAAACCGGGGCAGCTTTATTTCATAGGACACTGACGCATGCTACTATGTGCGCACATTTCACACTATCACTACTACTTGAATAAGATGTCTAATTGGAAATACCTTATAGCAGGGAGTAAGATAGTGTGAAAAGTTGGATTGTTGCACTGGTAATTTTATGTTCAATAGGACTAGCGGGTTGTCTTGGAAAATCAGTAAATGAAGAATTAAATACAAATGCGGATGAACAAGAACAACCGATTGAGGAACCAAATAATCCGGTTACTCTTAACGGAGAAGCTGTAAAGGAAATAAAGCCTTTAGTTGTAAATATTGTTGATCCAAATACATTAGAAATAATAAAAACTATATCACCGAAAGATTTAGGATATGAAACAGATATCGAAACATATAAAAAGGAAATTGAAAAATTAGCTTATGAGTTGGCAAGAGGCACAGAAACAGAAGCTGGTTATGATAAGAGAATGGTTCTTGATAAAATGGATGAAGATGGTCAAATCATAAAAGGAAACCCGAGGATTATTTTAAAAGAAAGTGAATTAGTCGATAGAATTATAGAGGCATCAATTACTGGTAACAACGTTGAAATTCCTTTGTATGTGACAGAAAGTAGTTATAATATGGAAGATATTCCTCGTTTAGAGGAAGTAATAATTGCTTCTTATACAACTTATTTTAATCCCTCGGATGTAAACAGGAACAAAAATATAGAAATTTCAGCGAAGGCAATCCATAATGTAATCGTTGGAAGTGGGGATTATTTCTCGTTTAACGAGATGACAGGTCCGAGAGATGAAGCAAACGGCTACCAACCGGCACCGGAAATTATTAATAAGAAACACGTTATGGGTATCGGGGGAGGGGTTTGCCAAACGTCCTCCACACTTTTTAACGTAGTGGATCAATTACCCGTAAAATATGTTGAAAGACATCATCATTCATTAGATATAGGTTATGTTCCAAAAGGAAGAGATGCAACTGTTTCATATGGTGCATTAGATTTTAGATTTCAAAATACAAGAGAAGCACCTTTTTTAATAAAAGCAATCTATGGCAATGGCTTCCTTACGATAGAAGTAAGAACTTCTAAGGAGTATGAAGGTATTGTGAAGTAAGTCTGAAAAGAGTGAAATTGAATCGTGAAAAAGATACTTACTTTCCGCGGGCGAACCATCGAGCCTCCTCTTGTTACTTTTTCCTCTTTCTGTTAATCAAGGAGTATTCTGAGATGATATAAAAAATCTACAGAATAAGTGGGAAAAAATGGAAATTAAGAATGTTTAAATAATCTTGCCACTTGTGAAACCTTTTCTCTTTAGTCTGAGCACATCAATTATAAAGTTGATGTGCTTTTCTTATTTTAGTGTCCTGCGTATAAAGAATATCTAAATAAAGTTGTCTGCCCAAACGTGCTAAAATATAACCAATTAAACCGATACAAGAGATAACCGAAAGAGTGATCGAGAAAGAATTGGAAAATGAATTTTTCGATGAATGAAACGAAAATTAAGCAATTATGTGACTTTACTACTTTTAAAATAGGAAAAACCTATTACCTGTCAGGAAAATTGAATATGCATTCCTTTCATGATCAAGTAATTAAAGCTATTGTGAAAGCTGGGTATAATTTCGGCACGCGACACAGATGAGCAAACATACAATATCTTCGCAGAGCGCTTATTCGCCGGTGCAGATGAATCAGGTGGGGCTACCATTATGCTATTTACATGATTCTATTGATTGGATATGGGAAGAGGATCTAGAATGAAGAATCAACCAACATCAATAGAAAGAAATAAAATTAGGTGGAGTATTTGCAAGCAATGCTTTTGTGAATATTCTTTGAATGTTTAGGAGGAGATTCCATGTACTTGGATAAGCTGAAAAATGAAATAAATCAAAAGCAGCCTCTATTTATCGGAGAGGAAACAGCATTACGTTCTGCCATTATAATCCCACTTGTTCAAGTGAATGAAGAATGGCATGTCCTTTTCGAAGTACGATCACTAACAATGAGAAACCAACCAGGTGATATTAGCTTTCCAGGCGGCAGAATCGATCCAACAGATGCATCCCCGTTAGACGCAGCCATACGAGAAACTCATGAGGAATTAGGCATCGATCTGGCAACTATCAACGTTCTAGGACAGATGAGTGCATATATTCCATCATCATCCTTCGTTGTCTATCCATTTGTAGCAACCATCGATCAACATCCAATCCATTCGTTTAACAAACAAGAGGTGGAAGAGGTATTCACGATCCCTGTTGAGTGGTTATTGAACTATCAACCTTATATGCATACAGTGTCTATTCAACCAATGCCTTCAAGCGATTTCCCTTACGAAAAAATAATGAACGGCGATAAATACCAATGGAGAACACGGGTGATGGAGGAATGGTTTTATGATTACGGGAAGTATACGATATGGGGATTGACTGCTAGGGTTTTGAGGCATTTTGTGGGGATGATTAGGTGAGAGGGTAGGCACTGAGACAAAATAAAAAATCCTTTTGGTTAAAAAAAGGATTTTTATCTTAAAGCGCCTGATTAAATTGATTAAAATCAAGTCTACAATACCACTTTTGACTCTCTGAATTTTTGTTGCAAAAATTCTTTGTTAAACATAAAACAAGCTTTGTTCTTACCCGCAAAAAAAAGTTCATATGCCCCTTTTTTTGCTCCTTTTGTTGAAATGACAAGCGGGATGTCATGATACTTTGTTGCTGTCGGAAGCAAAGATATATCATTCTGTACTATTGCCTTTTTTATAAGGTTGTAAGTTTCACCGAAGCGTTCAATTTCATCTGCGGTATATGTTACTTTAAATAAGCAATGAAGGATTCGCTCTCCGTTTAATAGGTTTCTATTGTCTTGGTCTTTTCCAATATAGCCTATGTATAAAAAAGTACTCTCTTCAAAGAATAACTTCCATTCTGATTCTTCCCAGCTGTCTTCAAAATGACTGATATTTAATGTGGGGAAGGTTCCTTTTTCGATGGGTGTATAGTCTTTTTTTATCGGAATACTCTTAATTTCATATGTAGATTTACTAAAAATCTCAAGCTTCTCAAGTTCTTTTTTATTACCAATAATACGCTTTACTAGCATGTCACTAATATTTTTAGGAGTTTTATCTATTACATACGTTGGGTCAATCATCTTTAAAATATCTAATTGTTTCAATCCTTTATAAGACTTGATTTTGTCCCAAACCCAATCTTCAGGAGTTAGTTGTATTGTTAATTGTGTTGGTTGATTTTGTCTATGTTCATTGAGCACCCCTCTTAAAAATGAATTTTTCAAAGAAAATGCTCGTGTTGGGGCAGGAATTGATGAATATGGTTGGCTTTGTGTTTGGCCAGACGCTCCTTTTGTAGCAGCACCTAAAATAACACTGTCTCCTTCGGATAGTTCGTGTGCAAAACCATTCGCTATTTTTTTTTGAATCATATTGTAGTCATTTTGGATAACAGTTTCTACTTTCGATAAATCGTATAATTGGAAATCGTGAATAATGAAATCTTTTTGGTTAACCCCATCTATGTATTCATACCAAACGAATAATAACTTTCGATTTTTCGTAATCACACTGCTAAATTCAAAGGGCTCATGAACAATAGAGTTGTAATTAATTTGACTAAGTGATATTCGTTCTTTTGCAGACCACCTGGCCTTTTTTAAAGTTTTAAAACCAGATACTTTAAGTTCTACACCGATGTACTCAAAATCTGCTTGAGCTAGATTGTTTAAAGGATATCCGTAGAATCCTGTTTCAACGACTTTACCTAAAATTCCTTTATCCTGTGTTTTTGTTTGAAGCAAGCCTTGTTTGTCGATTTCTCCAAAAGTTTTCCCAAGGATTTCTTTTGTTTTATTTAGTAACTCTTCGATAGATTGAAATTTCAATATTTATTACCTCGCGGTCTGTACTTAGCCATCATTTTCTTTACCTCAGTCTTGGGTTTCCTTAATTATATCACCATACATCGGTTTAAATATAGTTACTGCATTGATGTAGTGCTAGGTAGCGGACAGAATATCTTTTTTTAACAATCTCCTTCTAAACGTCTATAAAAACTAGATTTCGCAAAAAAAAGAGCAAAAGATCTTGATCTTTTAGAAGAAATGTTGTATAATAGATTGAAACTACGAAAGGGTGTTCGTATATGCAAAATTCTAAAATTAATGTAATTGAATTATTTGCTGGTGTCGGGGGCTTTCGCTTAGGACTAAAAAAAGCGAACCCTGAATTATTTGAAGTGGTTTGGGGTAATCAATGGGAACCATCTCGAAAAGCACAAGATGCTTTCGATTGCTATGTACACAATTTTGAATCGGGAATACATTCAAATGAAGATATAACGAAGGTTTCGAATGAAACTTTTATAGATTTAGGACCGGATTTAGTGGTTGGAGGATTTCCTTGCCAAGACTACTCTGTCGCACGTACTCTTTCCGGAGAAAAAGGGCTTCAAGGTAAAAAGGGAGTTTTGTTTTGGGAAATCAAAAGAGTAATAGAAAAAACACAACCTAAGTATGTTTTATTAGAAAATGTAGATCGTTTATTAAAATCACCTTCATCCCAGCGTGGTCGAGATTTTGCTGTAATGTTAGCGACGTTTAGAGATTTAAATTATACAGTAGAATGGCGCGTTATAAATGCAGCGGAATATGGGTTTGCTCAAAAAAGAAGACGAGTTTTTATTTTTGCATATAAAAACGGGATTGCTTTTGAACAGGCACAAAATAACTATTCAGAAGATCAGATTGTTTTTAAAGAAGGTTTTTTTGCTAAGCCTTTTCCAGTCCAAATTGAACCTTATAAGGATAGAATAACTTCTGTTACTTTACCGACAGATATTGTGGAAATATCGGACAATTTTTCATTTGGATTCCACACGGCTGGATATATGAAGGGTGGTTATGTTTTTACTACACAAGTTATACCAGTAGAAGAAAGAACAATAACTTTACGAGATATTCTTATTGATGAATCTAAAGTGGATGAAAAGTTCTATTTGTCTGAATCAACTAGTGAAAAGTTTGCTTATTTACGCGGTCCTAAGAAAATAGAACGAAAATCAGCTGAAGGTCATGTCTACCAATTTTCTGAAGGAGGAATGTCTCCAACGGATGATTTAGACAAGCCGGGTAGAACGATGTTAACAAGTGAGGGTTCGACTAACAGGAGCACCCATATTATTGAGGTAAATGGTCGAAAACGTTTCTTAACTCCTTTAGAATGTGAGCGTCTCAATGGATTTGAAGATAACTGGACAAGCACTATGTCAGACCGCATGCGGTATTTTTGTATGGGAAATGCGCTTGTTGTTGGATTGATAGAACGTATGGGTAATAGAATTGAAGAGATAGAAAAAATTAATGTTAAAACTGACGTTCAATTAGAATTGTCTTTGTAAAGCTGATACTACAAGTATCGGCTTTTTTTTATATATGATAAAATACTGTTAATATTTAGATTTTATGGGAGGTAGAACGATGTTCTATGAAACTGAGGATGTACTCTTATATAAGGCGAAAGAAGCAGAAGGGAAAACCTTTGGCGAGATTGATAGAAGTGGAAGAATTGCTAATCCCAAGTCAAAAGGGCAACTTGGACAAATAATAGAAGAAAGTTTCTTTGGGTATGAAATTAATTCTAAGTCAGAAGCTGATTTCGCTAATTTAGGCATAGAATTGAAGGTTACTGCGTTGAAACTAAATAAGAACAAAACAATTTCTGCTAAAGAACGATTAGTATTAAATATTATTAACTATCATAAAGAGGTACTAAATACATTTGAGACTTCGAGTTTTTGGACAAAAAACGAAAAAATATTGCTTATGTTTTATCAATGGATTCCTGAAATTCATCGTTCGGAATATCAAGTTCTAAAAAGCCACCTATTAACTTTTAGTGAAGAAGACCTGCATATTATTAAGAAAGATTGGGAGTTCATAACAAATAAAATTAAGATGGGTAAAGCGCATGAGCTTTCTGAAGCGGATACAATATATCTAGGTGCATGTACGAAAGGTAAAAATAAGGATTCTTTAAGAACTCAACCATTCAATACTGCACCTGCCATGCAAAGGGCCTATAGTTTAAAAGCAAGTTACATAACTGGTGTTGCAAGAAAAGTTATTTCGAACAAAGATATGATTTCTATTACTAATAAGCAGGAATTAAAAAATAGAACTTTTGAAGAGATTTTACAGGGTAGATTTCGTTCTCATATAGGTAAAACACTTACACAAATTGCAGAAGAAAATAATATTACGATTAATAAAGCGAAAAGTTTTGTGCCTGATTTCGTAAGTGCTTTATTAGGGGTAAAAGGAACAAAACTTGATGATATTGAAGAATTTTCAAAAGCTAATATTCAATTTAAAACGATTCGATTAGATAAGAATGGAAAACCCTGTGAACATATGTCATTTAAAAATGTGGATTTTCTTGAATGGGCGAAAGAAAAGTGGGAAGAAAGTTGGCTTAAGAACTACTTCGAAGAAACAAAATTATTATTTGTTATTTTTGAGTTTAGAGAAACAGAAGTAGAAAATAAAAATAGGGAGTTGTTTTTTAAAGGTATCAAACTATGGAATATGCCAATCGCCGAAGTTGAAGTGACTTTGAAAGATTTTTATTTTAGTCTTCAGAAACAACTTATCTCAGGAGTACATATTGATAATATTCAGCGGGGAAGAAAAATAGTAGCAAAAAATAATTTACCATCTGCAGGTACTAATGGTCTTTGCCATATTCGACCTAAAGGAAGAAATGGACAAGACAAAACTCTTTTACCGGATGGCCAAATGATTGCAAAGCAGGCATTTTGGTTTGATAAAGAATACATAGTATCGGTGATTAACGACGAGGAGAACAATTAATGGCAGGTTATATTTTTACTCTTGATAGTATCGAATCATTAAATGAAATTATTAAAAACGGAGTTTATAGTACTAATTTGAAAATCCCAGAAAAGAACATTTGGGGAATTTCTCATGAAGGTACATTTGCTGATTTCTTATCTATGTCTGAGGGAGACAATGTTTATTTTTTTATAAAAAGAAAGATATATGGAATCGGTAAACTTATTAATATCAATAACGAATGTAAGCACTTAAACTTTCCAGGGGCAGATATTCCAGTTACAGAAGGATTTTCAAATCTAAAAGACAAAATGATCTTGAACAAATCTTCATTTAATCTAGCCAATCGATTTATATGTAGATTTAATAGTGCACCACACTTTTTTAATAATGGGATTGATATGGATGATGTACTAGCTTCCAACCCAGAGGCGTTTAAAATGCTGCGTGTATTATGGAAATTGTCTTTTATAAAAATAGATGATGTTGAAAATAAAGCATTGTTTGATATTATTCTTAAAACAAATGAACTTGAAATTACTAATCCACAAAATATTTTTTCTATATCAGGCAGTCTGCATACTCGAATAAAAAACTTAGTGAATGAAAATTACATAGTGAATGCCAAAAATATTTTAAGTTTGGCTTCTGACGGGAGAAAAATTAGACATGAAATGGCTATAGAAGCAGGGGTAATTGATTACATAAAAGCGAGCCAAAATGGGGTCTTTGGTAAATGGGATTACTTATCACATCAAGTTGTTTCTTCACCTTTTAAGCCAGTAGACTACATGGATAAGATGGATGTTTTTGGATACAGATTTATCCCTGGTTTTCCAACTATTTCTAAATATTTAACGATAGAGATAAAGAAGGATATTGCTGATATAGAGGTAATCAACCAGTTGATGAAGTACGTTGACTGGATAAATCAAGAATACAGTTTCGGCGACTATTCAATGATTGAAGCATTTATAATTGCCCAAGGATTTCCTGAGGAAGTAGTAAATTTGAAAGAAGAAATAGGAAAGCGCACTTTTGTCAAAGGACGTCGACCAGCAAACACAATGCATTGGTCGAATTTGAGATTAATTAAGTATGTCTATAACGAAAGTGAGAATAAACTAGAATTTATAGAAGTAGGGAGTTGATAGTATATAAAGTTATTTAATAGAAATGAAAAGTAGGATTACTTTACTAAACTGGAGGATGAACTATGACAAAGAGTGAACTAGGTTTAATACTAAAAAGTATGTATGAAAATGCTCCAGATGGTTATCAAGTTGCTAATATCCATTTATTTGGAGTGAAATATGCTGAAGTAATTCAAGAAAGACGATATAAAGTTAGTGATATTATTGTTGCGTCAGGAATAAATCGTTCTTATGCTACAGAAGTGAGTAAAGGTATAAAACTCTCAAGGTACGTTGTGTCCAAAAACTAGACTAAGATATACCGATCTAGATAGATAATAAAAAAACTTAAAGGAAAACTCCCATCTAACCGATGCCACTTCCTTTAGGTTTTTCTTTTCATTACACTATATTCATAACATTATAATATTCTCCTGTTATCTTCTCTCAATTCTAAGTATAATCTAATAAAACTAGAAAAAAGACGAATCCGAATGATGATTGATCAATTGGTATGTGTTATGTTGGTTCCTTAAAAAAGTGCATCCCTGTAACACACAATAAGATAAAAATATTTATAAATGGAGGAATTCATATGTATAGCTTCAAAAATGATTACGCAGAGGGAGCACACCCTAGAATTTTACAGGCTTTAATAGATTCAAACTCTGTACAAGAAGAGGGCTATGGAGCTGATAGTTTTACTCAAAAAGCAATTGAGCTTTTGAAGGAGAAGTTAGGGAGCCAGGACATTGATATTCACCTACTATCGGGCGGTACTCAAACAAATTTAACAGCAATTTCTGCTTTTCTTCGACCACATGAAGCTGCGATCGCAGCTAGTACGGGTCATATTTTTACACATGAAACAGGCGCGATTGAAGCTACAGGACATAAGGTTATAGCGGTAGAAACGATAGATGGAAAACTGAATTCCTCTCTAATAAAAGAAGTGCTGGACCTGCATACAGATGAACATATGGTAAAACCAAAGTTAGTTTACCTATCAAATTCAACAGAAATTGGCTCTATCTATAAAAAGAGTGAACTAATAGATTTAAGAAATTTTTGTAAAGAGCATAATCTTATCTTATATATGGATGGGGCAAGACTCGGGTCAGCGCTGTGCTCAGATGAGAATGACCTGAAACTAAGTGATATTCCAGCACTTGTGGATGCTTTCTATATTGGTGGGACCAAGAATGGAGCATTTTTAGGAGAGGCGTTAGTTATTTGCTGTAATTCTTTAAAAGAAGATTTTCGTTTTCATTTGAAGCAAAAAGGGGCTCTTCTCGCAAAAGGGAGACTGTTAGGTATTCAATTTTATGAGCTGTTCCGTGATGATTTGTTTTTCGAATTGGCTCAGCATGCGAATAAGATGGCAATTATTTTGAGGGAAGAATGTATCAATGCCCATTTTTCATTTTTGGCCCATTCTCCATCGAATCAAATCTTTCCGATATTACCGAACACACTAATTGCAGAGCTTGAAAAAGATTATTCGTTTATTGTATGGGAAAAGATTGATGCTACACATTCTGCAATTCGACTAGTAACGTCATGGGCAACGAAAGAGGAAGAAGTAAGAGCATTTGTTGAGAATATAAAAAAATCTAATTAGTTGAGCAATTGATATATATATATATAGAAAAGCCGAGGGAAGTGACATTGTCGCTTCCCTCGGCTTTCGTTTATGAAGGTGAATTGTCCTTTATATAAGTCTTGGAAAGTATCTTACAATTTCGTGTATTCTACCTAATGTTAATAACTTAATTATCTAGACGATAGAAATCTCGTGACAACATTAAACAGTTAGGAATGGTTATATGCGCAAACATTTTATTATTTGTATAATATTCATTTTGGCATCAGTACTATCAGCATGTTCAAATGATAATGAAAACCCAGAAAACAAAAAGGTTAAGATAGGAATAATGCTTTCCGAAGCAGGATTAGGAGATCAGTCTTTTTCTGATTTAGGATTTGCTGGACTTGAAAAAGCTAGAGACGAATTAAATATATCTTTCGATTATCGAGAAATTCAAGATACGAAAACGAATGAAGAAGGACTGGAACAGCTTGTAGCGGAAAAAAATGATCTAATAATTGGGTTAGGTTTTGCTATACAAGAGGAACTTGAAACTGTTGCAAAAAAGTATCCAAATAGTACCTTCTTGCTAGTCGATGCTAAGTCAGAATTACCGAACGTCATTAATATAACGTTCAAGGAAGAAGAGGCATCCTATTTAATAGGAGCAATAGCAGGCATGAAAACTAGTAGTAATGTCGTCGGATTCGTTGGTGGAATGGAAAATCCTATAATCAAAAAATTTGAAAATGGTTTTATAAAAGGTGTAAAAGAAGTAAACCCAGAGGCTCAAGTACTTTCTAAATATGCAGGAAGCTTTGATGACGATAAATTAGGTGGAAGTATTGCGCAAGAGATGATTTTATCAAATGCAGATTTTATTTATCCGGCTGCAGGATACACTGGAGTAGGTGTCATACTAGAATCGCAACGAGCTGGAACATATTCTTTTGGTGTAGATAGCGATCAGTTTTATTTAGCTGAAAAAGCTGTAGTTTCTTCTATGTTAAAACAAGTCGATGCTGCTATATATAATGCCGTAAAAGAATGGGTTGAAACAGGAAAAGTTTCCAAAAAGGATTTTGAATTAGGCATAAAAGAAGCTGGTGTAGATATAGCTCCTATACGTATTATTGAACTTTCTCCAATGGAAAAAAACACACTCGAAAAGTTAAAAGAAGATATTGCAAATGGAACTATCACTGTAAATGAATAGGAAGTGAGATGAAAGACAAATGAAACTTAAACAAAAGATATTAATGATTTCGATTACCCCTTTATTGTTATCTGCCTGTATTATTGGGTACAATATTATTCAGTTATCAGCTTTAAAATCTTCAACGCAAGAGATTGTCCAAACTTTGGTTACGGTAGAGGAACTAAATAGTTCATCAAAAAGCCTACAAAAGTCTTTAAATGCTTACTCATTAAATCTTTCGGAAAGCAATAAAAACGACATAGAGATGGACTTAGCATCTATTAAATCTATTTACGACCAATTATCGCCTTCCTTAACAAGTAAAGATCAAAAGAAATTATCTGAAAAAATCTTACATAAATTCGAAGCAATACTAGACGAGTCTAACGGTGCAATAATAGTTCAAAATCAATCCGAAATTAAGCGTCAGTCTTTGCGAACTAAAGGCTTAACTAATGACGTTATTGAGATGAAAAGAGATATCACAGCACAATATGAGACTATGCAAGCAGATTTACAAACTAAGATCAATGGAATTATATCCATTTCCGTTATTTTAGTTTTACTACTTTTAGTAGGAAGTAGTATACTCGTTTTCTTCTTCACCAATCGGATTGTCGAACCGATAAGAAGAATTACAAAAAATGCTGAAGAAATTGCAAATGGAAACTTAGCGGTAAATCATGTAAAAGTACAGACGCGCGATGAAGTGGCTGCCTTACAAAATGCCTTTGAGCAAATGACCATTAATTTAAGAGACGTTATTACACATGTTTCTGATAGCTCTAATCAAGTTGCGGCTTCAGCTGAAGAGTTGATGGCAAGCGCAGATGAAACGATGAAGGGTACCGAGTTAATTTCTACCTCCATTCAATTAGTATCAGAAGGAGCAGAACAACAAACTTCTATGTCGGATGAGTCAGCACAATCAGCAGAAGAAAGCTCAAATGCTATCTCTCAAATAGCGGAAAAAGCAGAATTAGCATTACAGCTAACCCTTTCGACAAATGAAAAGACTCAACAAGGTTCTAATTTTGTTAAAGGTACAGTAGAACAGATGAATTTAATAAACGAAGCGGTAGAGTATACAGATCATGCACTTGTAACTCTAAATGACCGCACGAAAGAAATAGTCCATGTATTAAAGTTAATCACAGACGTTGCAGAACAAACGAATTTATTAGCACTAAATGCAGCAATAGAAGCTGCAAGAGCTGGAGAAGCTGGAAAAGGATTTGCAGTAGTAGCAGATGAAGTTAGAAAGCTTGCAGAGCAAACGAAACATTCTGTTTTAGGTATTACAAGTATAGCTACCGAAATTGAAAGTGATACGAAAAAAACAGTTACATCGATTAATGATGTAAAGGATCGAGTTCGTTCTGGACTAAATATTGCTAGTGACACGCAAATCACTTTTAATGATATTCTCGTAGCTGTAGAACAAGTAAAAGAACAAGTAGAAAATATTTCAACTATTTCAAATGATATTAAAGTTAAAGTGACACAAGTATCAGCTCATGCAAAAGAAATGTCCGCTGTTGCTAAGCTAACTTCAGATAGCTCCAATTCAGTAGGTGCTGCATCCGAAGAACAATTAGCATCAATGGAAGAAGTTACTGCTGCAGCTGTATCCCTAGCTAATCTAGCGGAAGAGTTGCAACATAGAGTATCGAAATTTACTATTTAACCTAATCAAAAAGCATGCCATCAAATAACCTCATCTGGTTAAATGATGAGCATGCTTTTTGTGTAATGGCACCATATGTATCTGCAATTATTACGCTCTTTTTCACCACATGAAGAGTGAACTGACGGATTTAAGGGATTTTCTATTAGTCAAGAAATTATCCGTGTGGCATAGCAATGCAATATGGTACGATAAGTAATAGTATCTCGCATGGAGGATTACAAATGATTGAAGTAATAACGGTAGTAAATATGATAGTAGAAGTAAAAAATACGAAAGACTATGAAAAAAAAGTAGAGAAAATTTTACAGTCCAAGAAGACTCGGACTATTCAATATATAGAGACAATTAGTATGTCTGAGCCAAATGAAGAGCTGATTGTAAGTGCTTTGGTGAAGTATAGAGTGCTTATAGAAGAAAGAATGGAAAATAAGTTTTTAGATGATTATGTTGGGCTTGTCCTGCCAATGTTTTATAAGCGTTTTAAAGCAATACCGGTAAGCAATCAAATTTATAAAATATCACGGATTAGAAAAGAACTAGCCGCACGAAGATAATAGTTGTTTTGAATGGAGGAAAGGATTTGTTAAATAAAATGGTGAAAATAGAATCAGAAGCTGAACTTTTACTTCATTTTAAAAACATGAAGGCAGAAGGTTCTGTATCAACACTTAACATTCCTGGGGTAGGCAAGTTTAAAATCCTTTTTCAAGAAGAGGATGATTCAAATGTGGAGAAGAACCTACAATATGAAGCACTGGATATAATAGATGGGGAAGATTTTTCAGAGTGGAAAAAAGTATTGATGATACTGGAGCGGGACATTTCAAGTGCTTCTTTCGAAACGTGGTTGAAAGGAACAACTGCTGTGAGAGGAAATAACCAGCATGTTTGTATTAATTTTAATAACAGCTTTCAATTAGATTGGGTCAAAAAACATTACTATGGCAAAATCCTTTCAACAGTGGAAGAAGTAACAGGTATGGAATACTTTTTGGAGTTTCAAGTTTTAAAGGACGATTAAGTCATTTATAAATAGTCTGTATAGAAAATCCTCCACCCTTGAATGACTTCTCGGATGGAGGATTTTTATATACTATTTGAATGTTCTAGATGTAGGGAGTATATTTCAAATACAACTAATAAACACGAGGAGGATACACCGATGAATATCCGAATAGAATGGGCATACAGGCTACCTAATGGCGTGGAAACTGTTTTTCGCTCTGAGGAGATGGCTCTAGCAGATGCAGTATTGTTTGCGGAGGATTTGGAGCGGATTGGTCGAGCTAAAAGTATGATGTTTATTGATCAGTTTGATAGTACGTGGACGGTTAAGGAAATGAAGAAGTACTTGAAGGAGATGGAGACAGAACCGCATAATGTTACGGTGTATTTTGATGGTGGGTTCGATCGTGCCACGAATCGCTCGGGTCTTGGGTGTGTGATTTATTATGAGCAGAGTGGGAAATCGTATCGGCTGCGGAGAAATGCCTCTGCTTCTGGGCTTATGTCAAATAATGAGGCGGAGTATGCGGCATTTCATTTGAGTGTGCTGGAGTTGGAGCAGTTGAATGTTCATCATTTGCCGGTTCGTTTCATCGGGGATTCACAAGTAGTTATTAATCAGATGAATGAAGAGTGGCCAGTGGTGGAGAAGGACTTGTCCAACTGGGCAGATAAAATTGATCGCAAGTTAGAGAATCTTGGTATTCGACCAGAGTATAAGTTGGTTCCTCGAAAATTGAATGCAGAAGCGGATAGGTTAGCGACACAAGCTTTGAATGATATTGAGATTACCGCGACGAGTGAATTAGATTAAAGGATAGCTCCCCAATCGACTTTTAGATTGGGGACTATCTTTTGGACCGATGCCAGGAATCTGACCACTTTCGCATATTAAATCAACTCGTAACGAAATCCTTCCCTGTCTCTTGAATATTTACTAATTCCGGAAAAACGGAAATTAAAGGGAATGTAAATTTAAATGATGTTCCTTTTCCAACTTCACTTTCTACGTGAATGATTCCATTCATAGCACGTATGATACTATTGACTACCATGATGCCGAGTCCTGTCCCTTTGTTTCCTTTTGTTGAATAGTAAGGCTCACCTAAACGTGCTAATTGTTCAAATGTCATGCCTGAACCAGTATCTTTAATGAAAATACTTACAGTCGTTGGCGTGTACTCCGTTTCAACTGTTAAGATTCCCCCGTTTGGCATTGCTTCTATTGCATTTTTCATGACATTTACAAAGCATTGATGAAATTTTTGTCTATCTCCTTCAATTTTTACACCAAGTGAAAACATAGAAACTATTTTGACTGAACTTCGTTTTGCAACTAGTTGTAACGATTGGATGACTTGTTCTAGTTCCTCGTGTACAAGGAAGGATTCCACTGATTTAATTTCAGGTTTAGAGTAATTCAAATAATCTTGAATAACCCTTTCAGCTGATTTCAGCTCGCTTTTAATAATGGAGAGGTATTGAATTTGGCTTTCTTTTGAAATAGAATCGCATTGCAAGAGTTGAACAAAACCATTCGCTGCTGTCAAGGGATTACGAATTTCATGACTAATAGCTGCACCCATTCGTTCAACGACCTCTAATCTTTTGGACTTTATCGTACGTTTGCGCAATTGGATGATCATAATTACTTCTTCAATAATATAAGAAATAACTCCAACTCCAATTGGTTGAATGACTAAATAGGCGAACCAAACTTCCGTACTGGTGTAGGGCAAGTCCCAAATTCCCATAGTAAAAGTTTGGGCTAAACTAAAAAGAAACGATACGCAGACGGAAAAAAGAATGCGCTGCTTGGGAGAGCGTTTTAAAAACCATGGAGAGATTCGCCAAAAAAGAATAGCAAGTCCTCCATAGTAAAAGACCGTCATCCAAAACCCATAATTAATTCCAAGCAAGCTTCTTACGAATATAATGATTGAAGCCAATAAAGGGCCTAACCCCAAATACAGGCTGCCAACAATGAATGGAATTTTTCGCAAATCGAATACGACATTAAGACCTTCTATGTGATAAGTAAACATAAAACAGAGTAATAAACTAACGGTAAAATAGACAATGGGAATAGATTGTGAAGACAAAGATCCTGTCGTTTTTTCTGCCCATAAAAGTCCTGAAAATAGTAATGCGATTAACAAAGATAAGTTGAAAAAGAAATATACTGTTAATTCCAAGCGATTATCTCCCCAATACTAATTTATACATAAAAGATGTATCATTTTTTTCTCTTAATTTTATGAAGCTTAAAGTGAAATTGGGAAATGGTACCTTTGCCAATTTCACTTTGAACTTCAATTGTACCTCTCATTGCACGTAATATACTGTAAGCCACCATGATATCGAGGCCAGTTCCCTCAGGCCCCTTCGTAGAGTAATATGGTTCCCCTAAGCGTTTAATTTCTTCGTTACT
The DNA here is from genome assembly GCF_032154225.1 of Psychrobacillus sp. GTDB lineage: Bacteria > Bacillota > Bacilli > Bacillales_A > Planococcaceae > Psychrobacillus. The sequence continues at coordinate 9,514 of NZ_JALDYF010000008.1, read as the reverse complement.
CAAACCTAAACCTGTATCTTGTATAGTAATAATTATCTTGCTCTGGTTGGCAGTTGTCTTAATCAATAATGCACCGCCATGAGGCATGGATTCAATTGAATTTTTAATAATATTAATAAAGCACTGGTGGAATTTCGACTGGTCTCCATCAATCGATCCACAGGAAAAAAAATCAGTAGAAACCTTTACGGAATGATAATTAGCTAGAGGCTGTAATAATTTTATAATGTTCGTTAGTTCCTTCTGAATATCTAGTTCTTCTGTCGATTCAATAATTGGTTTGGAAAACGTTAAATAATCTTGTATAATTGCTTCTGCTGAATCTAACTCATCTTTTATTATGGAGAGATATTTTGCTTTATTATTATGATCTTGAGAAACTTGGTCGAGGAGTTCAACAAATCCAATAGCTGCAGTTAAAGGATTCCGAATTTCATGAGAAATTGCAGCCCCCATTTGCTCAACTGCGGCCAACTTCTCCTCTATTACTAATTGTTGTTGCATATGTTGAATCTTTTCTCTTATCTCAATGATGTAAGAAATAATTGCAACTCCAAGTGGTGGGACAATTAAGTAAGCTATGAACAAGTCTAATATTTGATCGGTAGATGCTAGTCTTAATGCGAAGATTAATAGAATACAAACACTTATCAGTAAAGTAATACCGGTGGAAAAAAGTATTCGTTTATTAGAAGTAAGTTTTAAAAACCAAGGAGAAATAAACCATATAAAAAAACTAAGCATAGTATAAAAAGCAGCACCTACAAAGAATCCAATATCTATTCCATGGAATGCACGAATGAAAATAACTAGAAATCCTAGTATAGGACTTAACCTCATATAGAGTCCGCCTATTAGAAAAGGAACTATTCTCAAATCTAATACAAACTTATCGTATATGGGATAAGAAAAAAGGTAACAAAGTATTAATGAGACGACAAAATAAAAAATGGCTGTTCGTTTGAGCAAATAGATACTACCCATTCTCTTAGATAATAAAAAACAAAGGAAAAATAGAATCATTAATAAGGAAAGATTAAATAGAAAATGCATTGTTATATTACCCAAAATATACCTCTTCTAATAGTTTATATAAATCAATAGTAAAGAAAGAATGGGGAATATACAATGTTATTTATTAAATTTTTGCAATATTAGCAAAGAAACATCATTTAAAGGAGTAAGGTTAATATATGGATAGACATTAGTAGTAGGATTCCGTTTCAAAACAAAAAAGATTGTAGATAAACCCAAGTATCTGAGTTCGACTACAATCTTAAAGCTAGGCGTAAAGGTACCTGCCATTTTTCTTTTTAAAAATCGATTTCGTCTGGATCTGGACCGATACGCACGTTTGATGCGATTGTATCAATTGCTGCTATATCTTCTGTAGATAATTCGAAGTCAAAAACGTTTAAGTTTTCTTGGATACGGCTTGGTGTTACCGATTTTGGTAAGGCAATATGTCCTGATTGTAAATGCCAGCGAAGCACGATTTGTGATGGTGCTTTACTGTATTTATTTGCTAGGTCATGGAATAGTTCGATGTCCATGAACTTTCCTTGCATTAATGGGCTCCATGCTTCTACATGAATGCCTTCATTTTTTAAGTATGCTACAAACTCTTTTTGAGGAAGTTGTGGATGCAGCTCAATTTGGTTGACCATTGGTGTCATTAGGCCAGCATTTTTTAACTGTTCCAAATGGTGCTGCTTGAAATTAGAAACTCCAATTGCTTTTACTTTGCCTTCTTCATATAATTCGACAAGTGCATGCCATGCTTCTACGATACCATCGACTGGCCAATGTAGTAAACAAAGGTCTAGGTAATCTGTATTCAGGCGATTGAGCGATTCTTGGTATGCTTCTTTCGTACGACCGGAGCGGATATCATCGTTCCAAATTTTTGACGTTAGGAATATGTCTGCACGTGGAACTCCAGAAGTGGCAATACCTTTTGCGACACCTTCTTCATTTTTATAAACTGCTGCTGTATCAATATGGCGATAACCTACGCGAAGTGCTTCTGCGACTGCAGCTGGTGCCTCTGTATCATTATCAACTCTCCACACACCAAAACCAATCTGTGGAATTTTCAAGCCATTGCTAAGTGTTATAAAATCCACTAAAATCACTCCCCTTTATGATTTCATCTTACCATGCATTTTAAAAAGTATTCAAACAACTTGTTAAATCTCTTGTAAAATACCTTTAACTAATCCAACAAATTTGGCATTAACTTTTCCAGCAACTTCAATTACTTCGTTGTGGTTTAGTGGTTGGTCTAATATTCCACACGCCATATTCGTTAAGCAAGAAATACCGAGTACTTTCATATTTGCATGTGTTGCAACAATAGCTTCAGGTACTGTTGACATGCCGACAGCATCAGCTCCTAATGTACGAATCATACGGATTTCCGCTGGAGTCTCATAGGCTGGACCACTCCACCAAGCATAGACACCATGCTGCAAAGGTATATTTTGTTCGCTCGCTACTGTTTCGGCGATAGTACGTAGTTCCTTGTTATACACTTGCGATAAGTCAGGGAAACGAGTTCCTAATTCATCGTTGTTTGGTCCCATTAATGGATTAGTACCAACTAAATTAAGATGGTCTGTAATAATCATCAAATCTCCAGGGATGAAGCTTGTATTAACAGCACCGCAAGCATTTGTAATGATTAAATTTTCTATACCTAACGCTTTCATAACACGTACTGGGAAGGTTACTTCATCTAAAGTATATCCTTCATAATAATGAAAACGTCCTTTCATAGCGGCCACGATTTTTCCGTTTAACTCACCAATAACAAGTTCGTTTGCATGTCCGATTGCTTCCGATTTTGCAAAATGGGGAATTTCGCTATAAGGGATTTTGACAGGGTTTTTAATTTCGTCCGCAAGCGTTCCTAAGCCTGATCCTAAAATCATTCCGACCATAGGACGATCGTTTGTCTTGCTCATAATAAAATCTCTAGTTTCTATAATATCTTGAATGTTATGCATGAATAATTCCTCCTAAAAATGTTTAAACTCCAAATCTCTGTCTAAATCCGCATTTTCTACACATTTCTTCGACAGCTTCCCGTCTAGTAAAACCATCGTAAAGATTATTTGCTCGTTCACTTTCTACAATTTCAGAGAAAGGGGTTTTATTGATATTGCCGAGGTTAATAACGCCTTCCCCGTCAAGACAGCAAGGGACAACTGTTCCATCTACAAGAATAGCTGCTTGGCTACGAAGTGCGTGGCAAAATCCTTTCCCATCGTCTTCTGGTGCAAGTAAACTAGGCCATTGGAATTCGTGATCCTGGTTAATATAAATTCTTTCCGCAATTTTAATGCCGCTTCCAGGCACGACTTTTTCTTCAATTTTGTAATCGAGATTAAATTCTTGCTCCAAGATTGTTAATGTTTCTTGGTTTCGTCTTTTATCTTCACTTGTAGCATTATCTCGCTGTAAATTCCATAATCTAAATGAAATAATAACGCCTTGTTCCGCAGCTTCTTTGGCAAAGGACAGAATGGTCGACAAATATTGCTCACGATTTGTTGATCCTTCATGTCCGTCGAAGCTATGAAGGGAGAAATTCATTTGTCGTAGTGCTGGTTTACCTAAAAGCTTATGCCTATTTTTTTGAATAAGTGTCCCGTTTGTCGTGATATTTACTTTAAATCCTTTGGCGTGGCTGGCATCTAGCAACTGATCGACTCTAGGGTGTAGGAGAGGCTCTCCTTTAACATGGAGATAAATATATTTTGTATGGTCTTTAATCTGATCAAGTATATTATTAAACGCATCTAATTTGATAATATTTGCCTTTCGACTAGTAGGAGGGCAAAAGCTACAAGCAAGGTTACAAACGCTTGTAATTTCAATATACATTTTTTTAAACGTTTTCAATGTTTAATCACCATTCCAATTCAAATTTAATAAAATGACTATCCCCATTCTAACAGAATTTCTAGTACATTGAGCAGTTTTTGAAAGTTTGAAAAACCCTAATCTAGACAATAAAAAACTAAACCATGAAGCTTTGGATATTCTAAAGAAAACTGGGGAAAATAAGATACTATTGCATGAAGTCAACTAACTGTTAGGAGATAAAAGTGGTGAAAGAATTCAAAGTAACATACTTTTTTGATGAGGAACATTACATAAGAAGGTTTATTCATTTGGAAAGCCAAGAAATAGCGGAAGAGCTAGTTCAAAATGAACGAGATCAATACATTTCATTTCGAGACAGCAGAGGAATTTATCATGAATTAAATACACGGGATGTTCGAGTGATTCAAATATCCGAATATCATAGAATAAACAAATCTTGAAAAGATGCATTCAATCATCATTTTGGGGCAACTTAAGAAAGACAAAAGTAGCATGAGGTGATGTTGATGAAGATAGAAAGGTCAACTGAGTGGAAAGAAGGCTTTATGAATAGATTGGACAATGTAGAACCATGGAATAATTGGGAGCTTTATAAAATGAGCTATGAAGTAGTAAAAGCTAATATTATCTCTGATTTCTCCGGCCTACAATCTCCCAAATATTTACCGAATTTAACTCCTCTTGCACACCAATTAGAAGCAGCTGAAACAGTTATCGAACGGATGAATGGAAAAGCAATTCTGGCAGATGAAGTTGGTCTTGGTAAAACAATTGAGGCTGGATTGATATTGAAAGAATACTTAATTCGTGGGCTTGTCAAAAAAGCGTTGATTTTAGCACCAGCTTCTTTGATTAATCAATGGGTTGAAGAGTTGAATTATAAATTTTATATTCCAGCAATTCCTTATAGAAAAAACACACCAATAGAATATTACGACATCGTTGTCATGAGTATGGATACGGCAAAGAGGAGCCCACATAGAGAACTGATTCACGCGCAAAACTATGACATGATTATTATTGATGAAGCACATAAACTTAAAAATCATAAAACCCAAATTTACGAGTTTGTGCAAAGTTTAAAGAAAAAGTTTTGTTTGTTGCTAACTGCAACGCCAGTACAAAATGACGTGTTTGAATTATTTTATCTTATATCTTTATTGAAACCCGGTCATCTAGGTAATCTTGAGGCATTTCAATCATCATTTTCTGATAGTAAGCATGATGATTATTTAAAAGAATTAGTTAAACAAGTAATGGTGAGAAATAGAAGGCAAAATACCGGAATCGAATGGACAAATCGTCGAGTGCAAATCATTCCAATAGAATTTAGTGAAGAAGAAAAAGAGGTTTATGATTTAATTGTCGACCTTAAAAATATTTCCCCTGTTTTTTCTGGTGCATTTTCGATGATTACACTACAAAAAGAAATGTGCAGTAGCAAGGAAGCGACATACTTAACTTTAAATAAAATGCGTCAAAATTGTACGAACGAAGAGGAAATAGACCACGTAGAAACAGTAATTCAAAAATTAATGGCATTGGAAATAAACTCAAAAGTAGAAAAAGCGTACGAAATTATTACCGAGGCAAATGATAAAGTAATTATTTTTACAGAGTATCGTGCTACGCAAGCTTATTTGCAATGGTATTTAAATACAAAAGGAATTACAAGTGTCCTTTTTAATGGAAAGTTCAGCAAAAGTAAACGTGATTGGATGAAGCGTTTATTTCAAGAACAAGCGCAAGTTTTAATTGCAACGGAATCAGGTGGGGAAGGTATTAACCTACAGTTTTGCCATCATGTTATCAATTATGATTTACCTTGGAATCCGATGAAGTTAGAGCAGCGAATTGGTCGTGTTCATCGGCTAGGGCAGGAGTACGACGTGCATATTTATAATTTAGCGATTAATAATACGATCGAACAGAATATTTTGGATTTTCTTTATGCAAAAATTGATGTTTTTGAAAAAGTGGTGGGAGAGTTGGATGATATTTTATCCACTTTCTAAAGTCTGTTTAAGCTGAAAATATAAAAGGAGAATGCATATGTATCCGCAGCAAGTGCACAAGTATTTGTCGGTATTTTTTAAAGAAACGAGCTGCCAAATATTATCGAATCATCCTGATTATATTACTGTTCAATTAACGATAGATATGGATAAAAAGATTATGAATCGTCCTTTTTATTGGAGAAATATAGAAAGTACGGGAGGTGTACCGAACCCAGCTTTATTAAATTTAATCACAGATCAAAACAAGCTAGGTGCGGACGTAAAAGGTGAAGTTGTCCATTTTGGTTCTCCTCGGCTGAATCGATTGTTTCAAACCACGAAGGAGTTAGGGGCATTTGTACTAATGTATGAGAGAGTTTTGGGAAAAGGAGAAGCGCAAACCATTTTGACTCCTTGGTTAGGTGTGAATTATAAAGTATCGTATTATAGCGATCAAACAATGGAAATGCTTTATTCTTTCGGAATTAATTTAATTACAGGTATTGTGAGAGAGGATTTTCAAGAATCGTTACATGAAGTGAATTTAGAAACATATCAGTCAAAGCATACATTTAATTTGCCGTTTATTATAAAGCCTGTTCGGGGTCTTGAACGATTGGATAAGATAATTGAACAGATTATCGAACAAGATGATCACTTATGGGCCGAGGAAGCGAAAGGGAGATGGCAAAAGGATCAGGACATACTAGAATATTTCTATGAAGGGATGGAGAACAAGCCAGAATGTTACGAGATGGAGAAGCAAGCAATGAAAGAACAATACGAAGCTCGCATTAAAATTGAAATAATAAATGGTGGACTATTTTATATGAAGTGAAGTTGATTTATAGCGACATGCAGTAAGGAGTGCATACAGTGATTTTAGATAAAGGCTCAAAGATTCATTTTGCTCTACTATTAGTCGTTGCACTGGTCTTTGTTTGGTCGGCTATTAATCCTTCAGATTATTTAGATTGGCTAGCGGAAGTTAGTCCTGGAGTCATTATAATAATCATTGTCATCGTAACTTATAATAAGTTCCGTTTCACTACACTATCTTATTTTATCATTGCTCTTTTATCTATCCTGACATTTATCGGCGGTCATTACACATACTCAGAAGTTCCGCTATTTAATTGGATAAAAGATGAGTTCGATTTAAAACGAAATAATTATGATCGATTTGGTCATTTTTTAAAAGGGTTACTAGCGATTGTAATAAGAGAAGTGTTGTTACGTAATACGCAATTGGTAAAAGGAGCTTGGCTGTTTGGTATAAGTACTAGCATAGTGCTTTCAATCGCTGCATTGTATGAAATCGTCGAATGGTTGAGTACTAAAATATCTAAAGGAGGGAAAGTATCTAAAGACTTTTTAGGTATGCAAGGAGATAAATGGGATGCACAATGGGATATGCTTTTAGCTTTTGTAGGTTCCATCCTCGCGTTAGCCATTTTTTCGAAATTACATGATAAAATGTTAAACAAGAGTGGAAAGGTTTAGTTAATGTTTACAGTCAAAATCGAAATTTTAAATGGTGGATTGCTTTATATGAAGTGACGTTAATGCTAAAGGGCTTAGATGCTTTTTAGCTTTTTTTATGTCATAAAACAGTACGAACTTAATTTTTTTCGGCATGAACGAACTTGCTTGTAGTAGAGTCTAATAATAAAGAGGGATAAGAGGTGAGGTGATATGTTGGAAATTGAACTAGCCAAAAAAGCGATTGCTGGTGATGAGCAGGCGTTTATTGAAATACATGAATTATTCGAGGATGTACTATATCGTATAGCGTCCAGTTATTTTCACAATGAGCATGATGCAATAGAGGCGATGCAAGAATTAACCTATCGAAGTTTTAGAAAGATACATACGGTAAAAGAGCCCACCTATTTAAGTACTTGGTTAGTGAGGATTTTACTCAATGTGTGTCATGACATACAAAAGAAAAAGAGTCGCATGCAACTTCGAGATACAGTAGAAATTGGAGAATATCATGACAACTCAAGCTTAGAATTAAGAGAAGCCTTAGCAAAGTTATCCCACGAACAGCAGGAGCTTATTTTTTTGAAATATTTTCGAGATATGAAAAACCAAGATATCGCAGAAGTGCAAAATATCCCAGAAGGCACGGTGAAATCGAGATTGCATACTGCGCTTCAAAAACTACGCCTATTTTTCAAAGAGGAGGATGCTAAATGAATGGAATGGACGATAATGAGTATAAGAAATTAACAGGAGAACTAGAGGCGATTTCTATACCAAAGGAAGCACTTTCGCAAGCACGCTTACAAGGTATAAAAAAAGTGCATGATAAGAAAAAATTTCGAACTCGATCATTAAAGCAACTAGTGGTCATTGCAGCGATACTATGTGTATTTGTTACTTCTATTCGTGTATCACCAGTATTCGCAGCTACAGTAGCTAAAATTCCGGTCTTATCCTCACTTGTAGAAATGATTGCGTATGATAAAGGAGTAGAAGATATTTTTAAAAATTATTATTATGAAGAGCTGAATATTGTAGATACGAAAAATAACTTAACATTTACGTTACTCGGTGTTATTGCGGATGAATCAGGGATGGTATTATCTTATCGATTAGAGGCTCCATATGATATTTCAAATTTAAATACAAAGGATATTAATGTGGTACAAAATGACCTACCAATCCAAATGGCTATCGGTTACGGCTGGTATGGTAAGGAAAATACAAATATTGTTGAAGATAAAATTGAAATTACAGCAAGTGAAGGAATTAATTATGATCATCCAAATTTTCGTCTGGATTTTACATTAGAAGATGAACATGAAACAACTTTTTCGATTCCGTTTATATTAAAAAAAGATATAGCAAAATCTAAATTGTATGAGATTAATAAAGAAGTGGAAATCGACGATCAAACGATAATAATCCAATCACTAAAAATTTCTCCCTTACGTGCTGAGGTGAAGCTTGCCCTAGATCAAGCAAACGCGATGCAAATTTTACAATTTGGAGAATTGAAGCTACTGGATGAAAAAGGGGAAGAGTGGGGAAAGATAGCGAATGGATCTACAGGATTTGGTGATCTTCGTAAAGGAAAAGGGAGTTATTTCATTCAAAGTAATTATTTTAGAGGGCCGCGAAGCCTAACGCTTCACATCGGGAAAGTGGAGGCATTGCCAAAAGGACAAGATTATGTGGAAATTGATTTTGAAAACAAGGAAGTTGTAAGCGTACCAGATCTGACACCGCTAGATATTGAAATAAAGGATAGTAGTACGGTTAGTTTCACATATCCAGAATCAAAGGAAAACCATATCAATGAGTTATTTAGTAGTGTAGTTGATGCAAACAATCAAGAATTTTACTCAAGACAAGTTTCTCAAATTTCAGCTGAAGGTGGTTACAATAATTCGAGTTATACATTTAATATGAAGGATAAAGTGAATCCAATTCGCCTGTATTTTTGGAGTTATCCAAACTACTTAAATGGTTCAGCAGAGATAAAAATACCATTGAATGAAAGAGATTAAATATGTACAAAGAAAAAATCCTGTTCATCTATTAAAGATGGACAGGATTTTTAAGATGACCCCTACGGGATTCGAACCCGTGTTACCGCCGTGAAAGGGCGGTGTCTT
>NZ_JALDYF010000027.1:0-34601 GCF_032154225.1 Psychrobacillus sp. | reverse complement strand
GTGTGCTTTCTGAACTAAAAGAAGTGAAGGATGAAAGTTTGATCGGTTACGTAGGAGAACAGGTAGAACACAGTGGTATCAAGGAGTTGTACGATACGTTCACGATACGTGGACAAGAAGAAGAAAAAGAAGAAGAAAAAGAAGAAGAAAAAGAAGAAGATAAAAAGGAAATACCTTTTGTAGAGATAATAAATTATCTCAACGATGCAGCTTCTACTAATTATCGTCATACAACTAAAAAAACAAAAGACCTAATAAAAGCACGTTGGAACGAAGGTTTCAGACTAGATGACTTTAAAGCAGTCATTAATATCAAAACAGCAGAATGGCTTACAGACACAAAGATGAATAAATTCTTGCGTCCAGAAACATTGCTTGGTACCAAGTTTGAATCTTATCTAAATCAGAAAGGCGGTACAACTGGTGGAAAAAATAACGATGCCGCAAAAATTGCTAAAGAATATGACATTCCATTCTGATGTTTGCGAAAAGCATACCTATATACAAAACGGACAGGAGATCGTCAAGCCAATTCAAATGATGGTTATCAAAGGTGAAGTGTTGTGCCCGCGGTGTGAAGCTGAAAAGACTGAACAGCAGTTGCAAGAGAAAATGCAAAGTGAATTTGACCTGTCAATGCAACAGCAAAAATATAACACTCTTTATAATAAGAGCATATTACAAGACAAAACGTTGTTAGATGCTACTCTTGAAAATTTTAAAGCTGAACAATCAGAAGAACGCGAGAATAAGCAAACTGTCATAGAGTCGGTCAACAGGTTTAAAAACGGACAAGTATTTAACGTAGTTCTTCAGGGAAATCAAGGTGCAGGTAAAAGCCACTTAGCTTATGCAACGTTACAAGAATTAAATGGACAAGATACTTCATGTTTATTCGTAAACGTGGAAAGTATGCTCAGGTTAATCAAAGACACATTTAGTAACAAGCAAAGTAAGTATACAGAAAATTACTTTGTTGAATTAATGTCAGAGGTTGATTACCTGGTACTTGATGATATTGGCGCCGAAACTGGAGCTATCGGTACAGATAAAACAGCCACAGACTTTGTGCAACGTGTGCTATATGCGATCACGACAACAAGGCAAGATAAATCAACAATCATTACTACTAATCTATCTAGCGAAACGCTATTTAAAATGTATGACAAGAAATTGGTATCAAGAATGTTCAGGAATCCCAAATTTATTGTTTTTAAAGAGACGAAGGATAAAAGAATGAACAATATTCCATTTTGAAAGTGGTGGAGAGTGTGATCGAATACATCTGTAAAAAATGTGACGTATCGAAAATGCAGTTTGAAATTATACCAAAGGTGATGTGTCCAAAGTGCGGTAAATATTTGGAAGTATTGGAGGAAGAATCATGACTTGCTCAAATTGCAGAGGGATGGGGAGATATTACAGTCAACCCTTTCCCGGAGCATGGGAGGTAAACCCATGCTTGTGTGAAGCATCAGCAACGATCAGAGAGCAGAGAAAAAGAAAGTATGAGGAAGACAGAAAGATATATAAACAACGCATACAGGAAGCGAGGGAGCGTTTTGGATATGCAGGACAATGTTAACCAACCAAAAGGTAAGTATGAAGAAATAGCTATTGCTATCGGAAGGCTTGTGGACGAAAAGAACAAGGCGTACGGTGATGCATTTAATAAATCGGATGAATTTTTGAGACTTTTATATCCTGGTGGCATTGGTCCAGAACAATACGCAGATATGTTAGGGCTGATAAGAGTTTTTGACAAACTAATGAGAATCGCAACGGACAAAGATGCTCTTGGAGAGAGTCCTTGGAATGACATTGCAGGTTACGGAATATTAAGGAGTGAGTCTATTGATAACCTACCCTAAATATTCGAAGCGCGTTGTCGAAGTCTTGGACAAAGGCTCTGACATCACAACAAACGATATGAATTATTTGTTCGAAAGAAAAGTAGAAATCAAAGAAATAGCTGAACGTACAGGATTGAGGAAATCTGAAATATTAGAATACAAAAGATATTATGAAGCTTTTGCACCGAAACCAAAGAAAGAGAGACGACCGTATAGAACATCTGTAGCAGAAGTCGAGCCAACATTAGATAACTATCGCAGGCTAAAGGAAGAATATGCTGATGTTCATATTGCTAAAAAGTTCGGAATGTCTATCCCGACATTACTAGCTTGGAAGATATCTAACGGCTTACAGATTCCTAATGTAAAAGGATTAACGATAGAGAAGTACAAGCAACATAAGCGAGATAAATTAATAGATAAAGAAATTATCCGAAAGTATGGAATGGCAGCGTACATGTTGGTCGGATGGAAAAAATTAAATATTAAGGAGTTGGAGGAATGAAACCCATGTCAGAAACTTGGTACCAGAAGTTTAGAGAATTGGAAATGGAGCTTGCGGAAGAGAAGGACATGGTAATCGAAGTAGATAGATTGTTAATTAAGGAGGAACACAATCATGAAGTTACAAAACAGGAAAATCAGCGATTGAGATTGCAACTGGAGGAAATGAAGCGCATTAATGAGCCATTACGTCAACTGATGAAGGTGATTCTATGAGCTACGGCTTCCATCCTTATTCAAAAGAGGATCAGCTAAAGGTAACAGAAAAGCCGAAGGTGAATAAGAAGCGTTATCCAGAAAGGAAAAAGAAGAAGGCTCAACCAAATAAACCGGAGTTATATAAGGGCAGAGTGATTCCTAAGCGTTCCAAAAGAGGGCGTATCACATCTAAGGAATATGCCGAAGCACAAAGGCAACATGGGGAACATTGCTTCGTCTGCGGGACTACACAAGGATTAGAAGCACATCACGTGAGGTTCCGGAGTAATGGTGGTCGTGGAAATTGGAGAAACATTAGATTCCTTTGCAGTGAACATCATCGAGGTAATCACAGCCCACACAAGAATGAGGATGTTAGAAAAGGATTGGAAATATTGCATGAGGATTTATATGGCGAATGGTTTTGGTCGGATAAGTACGATTTGTTTGTAGCTGATTTAATTCCAAATACGACTGATGAAGCCTTTGAAGAGTTCATGCAAAAGGAGAGTGAGCGCCTTGCTGGTTCTTAAAAATCAAACAATTTACCAATGCGAATATTGCGGTAAACGGCTTTTATCGAAGAATGGAGCAAAGATTCACGAAGAAATATATTGTAGTCAATCGCCGATTGTTAAACAAAGAAGAATTGATGAAGTGAAAGCATGCGTTCACAAAATGGAGACGCAATGGAGTCCTATGTTTGGTGAATCGCACTTACTTGAACCGGACTATGATTATTGCATCAAATGTAATGCGCCGATATGGGAGATACGAGAAATTGAAGGTGATTACTTTTGAAATTTCCAAAGAAAGTCTGGATTAAAGAACATATTGAACAAAATAATGAAGGTGAACAATTGCAGATCGTTACGGTGTACATGAGTGAGGTTAAGGGAGCAAGTTTGGTAATTTTAGAAAAATAGCGATAAAGATCCATTATCCAGTGTAGTCAAATAAAGTGCGAACATGCAAGGGGAACATAGACAGAAAAAGCGACACAAGGGAGCGATATGTTTGGGTATATCAAAAGCTATAGATGAGTTACGACGAACTAGATTAACTTTAGCCAATGATACAAGGTCAGCATTAGATTGGGTGCGTGAGCTGAAAAGTGGAAAGATAGAATCGTTTACAACACAAGAGGCATTATTGGATGATTTAGAGGAACTTTTAGAAAGCATTATTGAAAACAGTTAAGTCACATTCCGAATAAAACACGAATCGAAAATGATAAAAAGGTGAGGATATGGACCAACTAAAGAAATTTGAAAAAGCCCATGAGAATGCACTAAAAGAAATACAGGCGCTAGACAGCCGAATGGACAGCCTAGCACCTTATGAGATAGCTAAACTTCAATACTCTTATACCAAGGCAGAAAGACAAGCCTGGAACATAGCAGCATGGCATAAAAAGAAACAGAAATATTTTGAAGGTACTGCGGAAGTGGCGCAAGGTCAGGAATTTAAAAGAATGCGTGAAGACGGTAAGAACGGAACGGATGCACAATATTTATCCCGCATATCAAAAGGTGGTCAATTGATGCAAGCTGCTGAATTTGAGGGTGATTACATTAGTTGGAGAGGAATTGCGGAATCGTACATTGGGGCCCGTAACGCATTGAAAGACATATTAAAGGCAATTGAATCACAAGGAGGAAGCTAAATAATGATGAACAGAGTCGTGTTGGTAGGAAGATTAACTAAAGACGTAGATTTACGCTATACGCCGAATGGTGTGGCAGTAGCTAACTTCACATTAGCTGTTAACAGAAACTTTAAAAATGATAATGGTGAACAACAAGCTGATTTTATCCAGGTGCAAATTTGGAGAAAGCCGGCAGAGAATGTGGCTAACTACTTGAGGAAAGGCTCACTCGCAGGTGTGGACGGAAGAATACAGACACGCAACTATGAAGGAAGTGACGGTAAGCGTGTATACATTACAGAAGTTGTTGCAGATTCAGTTCAGTTTTTAGAGCCGAAGAAAGACAATCAGCAAGGCAACCAACAAAATAACTATCAAACTAACAATCAACAAAGCCAAGGAGATCCATTTGCTAATAACGGACAACCAATAGATATAAAAGATGACGACTTGCCATTTTGAAAAATCTTAAATCTGCCACGCTAGGTCAATTAATGTACCTAGCGAGGTTTACCGAATATAGATACGCAGCCTTACGTGAGGTGGACAAAAGAATCCCGAGGGAGTGATTCACGTGTTCATAGAAAGTGAGTGGGTAAAAACAGACAACGGAAAAGTTGGTTATGTGATTAGGAAAGAAGAATTTAAGAGTCTAGTAAATTTCCCGAAGATCAAGCGTATGGAATCTGTTATGAATTATAAATTAACCAGGTACGAAGAAACGATATGGGAAAGTAACGAGGATTTGGTCAATATTACCTTAGATACATGGGACAAAGAATGGTTCATGGAAGTGACTAGGTAGGCAGAAACTGTGAAGGAGTGAAAAACGTGAAAAACACAATTGTTAAATGCAGAAGATGCGATGAAAAGTTATTTGAAACTGGTGATATAAAGGTTTTGGGGGATGGTCACGAATACCTATCCTCAAATGCCCAAAGTGCAAGAAAGAATTTTAATGTCATAGTTCGACTATAAAACATACAACGGAGGTAACCCAATGAATAAATGCTTAAAGTGCCAAAAGTCTTACAAGAAAAAGCGTAGTAGTTTCTGTGAAAGTTGTTTCGGAATACTGGTAAAGAGGTGAATGGAATGAATGAGTTAACTGTGAATATAAAACAATGGGCAAGGGAAAGAAACTTGGATACTGCGGACTCTTACAAACAGGCGTTAAAACTGGGAGAAGAGTTTGGAGAATTGTGTGAGGGAATGGCTAAAAATAATCCTGAACAAGTAATTGATTCAATCGGTGATATGTATGTCGTGCTAACGATTCTTTCAATGCAATTAGGGACAAGTATAGAGGACTGCGCAGCTTGTGCTTATGATGAAATAAAAGATCGTAAAGGAAAGATGGTCAACGGAGTATTTGTTAAGGAGGATGACTTGATATGACTGAATGGCTAACTACAGGACAGATGATAGATAGGTTGAAGGTTGGGCAAATAGCTGCAACAGAGAAATATAATCACCAAGGGACGGCATACGTATCGAAAGAAGAG
Organism: Psychrobacillus sp.; assembly: GCF_032154225.1. Taxonomy (GTDB): domain Bacteria; phylum Bacillota; class Bacilli; order Bacillales_A; family Planococcaceae; genus Psychrobacillus. The sequence continues at coordinate 28,893 of NZ_JALDYF010000027.1, read as the reverse complement.
CAAGGTGGATTCTATTGGTGCGATAAAGAAGGTCGCAAAGATGACTATATAATACTTGGAAATAAACATTTCACGGAAGCAGATTGGCGCATCCTACCAACCTTTGTAAGCTTTGAAGATGTCATGAAGGCGTTCAAGGAAGATAAAAAGGTGAAAATTCATTTTAATGATGGCGGGACTCTAACGCTTACTAAATATGCTAGTCTACCACAATTATGTTTTCATGATTTTCTTGAATGCAAATGGACCATAGAAGGCGATACACCATGACACTCGGCAACCTAGAACGACAGGACATCATATTCCAGTTAATGATGAATACTCGTATGACCGAACAAGCATTAAATAAAATGTCTAACGAGAAACTAATAGAAATGTATAAAGCAAAGGTTGAGGTAAATGATTGAGTTTACGATTATGGGTGATCCTGTGGCACAAGCAAGACCAAGAGCCACTACGATAAACGGGCGAGTAAGAATGTACGATACATCAAAATCAAGAAACTATAAGGAGTATATCCGTCTAGCTGCTAGGCGGTACGCTCCACATGAACCACTGGAATGTGCAATAAGAATGACGGTAAAGGTTTATAGACCAATGCTTAAGAACTTCTCTAAGAAGCGCAGGGGTCAAGCAGAAGCAGGTTTATATCGACCGATTACCAAGCCGGACACTTCGAACTATTTAAAAGGCATTGAGGATGCGCTAAACGATTTAATTTACAAGGATGATAGTCAGATAGTGTCCAGTAAAGTGGAGAAGTTTTATAGCGAGAATCCGAGAGTAGAGGTAAGGATTGAAGAGGTAGAGAGTTGACAGAAATAGTTGAGTAAGGAGTTGAAGGTAATTGACTGAATTACAACTTTATAAATTTGTTCAAGAAAAAGAAATTGATTGGCGGGGCGATAAATTGATTTTGTGGATTACACCACATTATTTAAGCGAATTTGCTGAAATAGTAGGAGACAACTACCTTTGTGAAGGTGGAGAACGAGTTTATTTGCTTACGGACGGAGTTATTGCGGTAGAACTTAATGATATTTGTGAGTGTTTTGAAATTGAACCAACTAACATTTTACCGAAACAAAATTGAACCAAGTGGCGACACAAATAAAATTGAAAGGTTGATGAGAATGAAAAAGAAATTTGTAGCAATCCTTATTGTTTTTATGGCAATTATTATGGCTGGTTGTACGGAGGCTGACACAGTAAATAGCAACCTAAGTAAGTCGGCAGATTCATTTAAAGTACAAAGAAGAATAGTGTTCTTTAATGGGATAACTGATAAATACCTACTGACTGTTGAAGGGTTGTGTGCATTGGACATTGCCAGTGATAAACAACTAAAAGTAACTTGCAAAGTGGGAGATGACCAATATAAAAGACATTACCTAGGTTTAAGTGACAACGTTAGTTATTTTGTTGAACAAACTGACGCAAAGACCGAAGACCCATTCCGTTATAAGGTGTTGTTTAGACCAGAATCCATTATTCCTGATGTGGATTTACAAACAAGCAAATAAAACATTGTGTCACAGTTCGAACAAATTGTTGAGTTAGATTATCCAATCTAATTTTTAATAGATTCGAGTATTTAAACGAATTTTGGAGGTAGAGGGATGATTATTCCGATAATTACAATCATAATATGGCTTTTCATTGGTCTTGTATATAGTTTTAAGGAAAATAAGATTCCGAGATTAGTTTTATGGGGAGCAATTCTAGTTGTTGTTTTAAGTGAAATTGAAAGCATTGTTGAAGGTAGAGGTTGATGGATAAAGGACGACTCAAAAAGATAAAAGAGCATTACTCTGATGCAATAGATATAGCTTTATCTGATGGTGGCACGTTGCCTTATTACGATATTGATGTTGCTGATATGAATTGGCTAATCGCTCGTGCTGAATTGGCGGAAAAGATGGAGAGATATTTAGGATTGAAGGAGGTAGAGGTAGATGAATAAAGAACGGTTGGGAATCATTAAGGAAAACTGGAAACATAGACACATGAATACATCTGACGGAGATTGGCTTATCTCCACTGTGGAGGAACAGGCGAATAAAATTGAGTCATTCCAAAACCTTAAGGAAATTTTAGAAGAAGCTAATCACGGGATGTCAGCAAAGGTCGAGGAACAGCAGAAGGAAATAGAAAGATTAAAAGAATTTGCGGAAATGCTAATCGGAGAAGAAGAATTGCATCAACGTGGCGAATACGATACGGAAATGGAGAAGCTAAGAAAGAAAAACAAGACATTGGCAGACAATCATTTCCAACAAAGAGAATTAACGCAGTCACGAGTGGACAAGTTATATAAGTTAAATATGCAATTGCACAGAGAAAACAAACGTTATCGTGAAGGATTAGAAGAATTGAGATTTCAAATCGAACATGTAAGCAGCGATGTTGAGTATTTGCTAGGGTATGTTGATAAAGCACTGGCAGGTGAATCCTCATGCCAATCGAAGAACTAAAACACATAGTCGCTACTCAAAAGACGGTATCGACATCAAGACTAGCTATTTTAGTAAAACGTGTTGAGGAAAAGTATATTCAGCAAGGACAGAAGATCAATAGGCAAACGACAGCGCTTAGAAAGGCTAGTAAACAAATAAAACGTGAGAAAGAAAAGGCAGCAAGATTAAGAGGGCGTTTTGACGAGCAATAGCAACAGGGGGTATCTGTATGACAAAACTTAAGAAAGCAACGTTCCAACACATAGAATCAGAGCTATACAGTTATAACGAAACAGTGAAAGAGATTGAAAGGTTACGCCAAGACATTATCTTCTGCAATACCAACGAAGATGAAAATGAAGGTGGAGGGAGAGGTAATCTGCCATCATCACCTACTGAACGCATAGCAACAGCACTGACGACAAACAGGAAGCTTCAAAATCTAGAAAGTATCGCTTATGCTATTGAAAGAGTCTATAATAATGCTAATGAGGATTACAAAAAGTTAGTACGATTGAAATATTGGATAAAGCCGCAGACGAAGACTTGGGAAGGTATCGCAAGAGAGTTATCCGTAAGTAGGCGTCAGGCATTTAGGTGGCGTGATGAAGTAATACAAGCTATTGGGGAGGTGCTGGGGTGGCGGTAGATGAAAACAAATGGAGTGGGCCATACGATTTCCAAACAGCAATAGAAGAGTGGGCTGAAAGAAACAAAACGATTATGTATCAATATGAGTCAGAAAGAGGAATTGCGTTTGAAAGAAGTGTTATGCATGGTGGGATTCCGACAACTCATAACATCAGTAAAAATCATATTCTTAAAGCCAAATGGTATATCGAAAAGTAACATGACACTATGATGGCACTATTGATGTGATAAAATGGGCTATTATGGTAGTATAAGAAAAATATATCAAAGGCACTCACTAATTGTGGGTGTCTTTTTCTATGTAAAAAAACAAACTTGCTCCTCTTTAGAAGAACAAGCCTGCTATCATTCCGGCTACAACAGCGACTAGGCTGTTTTCCAACTCGAGGTTAAACCCCTTGAAGGATACCTTCATGATCATCACCCTTTACGTTGGATATTATTTGCCAGGAAGGGCGAACCTAGCAATCCAACGGATCAATGTTACAAATTTATTATACTACAAGGTTTTAAGAAATTGATAGAAATACAATAATACAATATTCGACAATTAAGTCAGTTGCGTATTTTAAGAATATCAAAAGGAGTGTTGATCATGGCAGACAATAAGTCGTGCGAAGAAACATTTAGTTATGAATGCGCTTGGTGCAGGTGCAAGATACAAACAATAAAAAGGCGTATAGATGGAACACGATGTCCATATTGTGGAGGGAACTTAAATAGGATTGAGAAGAAAGTTTCAATAGCAAACGTGAAGTTGGATCTATCTGATTCTATTAAAGAATTAAAGGCAATCCAACGTGAAGCAAAGAAAGCTACAGCTGCTTTGAAAGAGTTAGAGTCAATCCAAACTCGAGAAAGTAACCCGTTGTTAAGCATTGAAATAGAATCCTTAGACAATGTACCTAAAGTTATTTATAAAGGTGAAGAGATAACAGGGAAAACAAATATTGATTTCACTTGGGAAACAAAAACATTAGATCCAGGTAAGGTTGAGTTTATGGTGAAGTATTACGATAAGGACGAGACAGGAAGCCTAACTCACATGGTGATTGGGGAGGGACGGAAAGTATGACCAGACCAGTATTCGCCACATGCGATCATTGCAATGAGATATTCTCCGTCAAATATAAAGAGACACAACATCCTAAAGGCATTAAAGAAACATACTTCACATGTATTCACTGTGGTAAAAGATATACTTCATTCGTTACGGACGATAAGGTAAGACAGATGCATAAGAAGATCATACGAATGCGCAGAGGTAATGCTAAGACACAAGAGCTAATGAAGTTGCAAACAGAAATCAATTATAGAATGACAAAGCTAAAGCAAGAGTTGATCAACAATGGATAAAACAAACTATACTTCACGCAAAAGAGTTGGCGATAAAATCTATCACACTTCAGCATGGAGAAAGTTAAGACAGTCTTACTACGGTAGTCAGTACGGTATGTGTGAACGGTGTGATGCACCAGGGGATATTGTTCACCATAAAATCCATATAACAAAAGAGAATGTTAATGATCCTAGTGTAACACTCAATGCAGATAACCTTGAGCTGTTATGTCATAGTTGCCATAACAAGGAGCATAAACAGGTGTATTCGCCTATTCGTAATGAATTGAAATTTGATGAATTTGGGAATTTGGTAAAGAAAACATAAAAAAGAAGGTAACTCCCCCCTATTATTGTGTGAAATTTTGACACAATTAAAGCGAACGCATAGATTTGCGTAACACACAGGAAAAATCCGCGTGACCCCCTACCCCCAAAAAGATAAAGAAAAGAGGTGCTATTTATGGCAAGTAAGAAAGAGTTGACGAAAGATGAACGTGTGAATAAAGAAATACAGCGGCTTAAGCGAATATACAAAGACTTGCCAAAAGATACCCTCATGGTTGTGGAAGGGTTGATCGTGGAAGCTGCTGACTTGCGTATACGACTAGAGGATATCAGAGAAGACTTAGATATTAATGGTTATGATGAAATGTTTTCCCAATCTGAACACCAGGAGCCATATGAAAGAGAGCGGCCGCAAGCAAGAAGGTATATCGCAATGAATAAGAATTTCCAAAGTATCATGAAGCAGTTGGGAGATTACATCCCGAAGCCTGAACCTAAGAAACCAGGTGATGAGGATGATGGTTTTGAAACCTTCGTGAATAGTCGATGAAAAAGTATCCCCTAGCTTACAATCCTGTTATTGAATATTGGGATCAGATCAAATCTAATAAAGTGATTGTAGGCGAAAAGATTAGACGCGTATACAAAAAACTTATTGACGATATAAACGATGCTAATTCAGTTTATGAATATTCTCCCGAAAGAGCGAACCACGCTATAGAATTTGTTGAAAATTTTACAAAGCATAGCAAAGGCGAAATGGGCGGTAAACCATTTAAATTAGAGCTATGGCAAAAAGCTATGACTGCTGCATTGTTTGGATTTATTCATAAGACAGAAGAGACTCGCAAATATCGCGAGTTTATTTTAATTGTAGCGAGAAAAAACGGGAAATCTGCTTGGGCATCTGCAATTGGATTATATATGTTAGTTGCTGATGGTGAACCTGGTCCAGAAATAGTTTCAGCAGCCACCAAAAAAGACCAAGCTAAGATCGTTTGGTTGGAATCTAAACGAATGGTTAAAAAATCTCCTGTATTACGAAAAAGAATAAGAGCGTTGGTTGCTGAATTACTTTCAGACTTCAATGATGGTTCATTTAAGCCACTTTCCAGCGATTCTAATACTTTAGATGGGCTAAACATACATGCAAGTCTAATCGATGAGTTACATGCTATAGAAGATAAGAATTTGTATGACGTAATTGTGGATGGTATGAGTGCGAGGAATCAACCTATCTCCCTCATTACCACAACAGCCGGAACAGTCCGGGAAGGCATATTTGATATAAAGTATGATGAAGTTGAAAGAATCATTAATGGTTATGAAGATCCGAATGGTTACAAGGATGAGCATGTGCTTCCGATTGTTTACGAACTAGACAGCAGGAAAGAATGGACCAATCCTAAGAAGTGGGCAAAAGCCAATCCAGGTCTTGGCACTATTAAAAAACGAGACGAATTAGAGAGAAAAGTTAATAAAGCTAAAGCGAATCCTTTGTTGGTGAAAAACTTACTGACAAAGGATTTTAATATTCGCGAGACTTCATCTGAAGCATGGTTAACGTTTGAACAACTCGACAATAAAGCAACATTTGAAGTAAAAAAGTTAAAGCCGCGCTATGGAATTGGTGGAGTTGACTTATCGCAAACAACAGATTTGACTGCGGCATGTGTTTTGTTTCAAGTACCAGGTAGTGAGGAAATTTATTTTAAGCACATGTATTGGTTGCCGGAGGATTTATTGGAGAAGAGGACAGCGGAAGACAATGTTCCTTATGACATTTGGAGGGAGCAAGGGTTGTTGCGTACAACTCCTGGTAATAAAGTGCATTATAAATTCGTGGTCGACTGGTTCTTGGAAGTCCAAAACGAGCAAGATATTTATTTGCCATGGATTGGTTATGATAGTTGGTCAGCACAATACTTTGTGGAAGATATGCAAACCAAGTTCGGGAAAGACGCCATGCTTCCTGTTATTCAAGGGAAGAAAACTCTCTCTGGTCCAATGAGGAACATGGGAGCTGATTTGGAAGCAAAAAGAATCAATTATAACAATAACCAGATTACGAAATGGTGTTTATCGAATACTTCCGTTGATATTGATAAAAACGATAATATTCAACCATCAAAAGGAAAAACACAAAGAAAACGAATTGATGGTACAGCGGCAATGCTTAATGCTTACGTTGTATATCAAGATAAGAACCAGGATTATGTAAATCTAATTTAAAGGTGGTGAGACATTGGGATTACTGAACCGTTTTAAAAAAGAAAACCGAGCAGTGGAAGTAACCACGTATAAAATGTTTACAGATGAAGGATCAAGTTACTTTGGTTATGACGGTAATGTTTATAAATCTGACATTGTTCGTTCGTCCATACGACCGAAAGCGAGGGCGATTGGTAAAGCTGTAGGGAAACATATCCGAGAAAACGCAGAAGGATTAAAGGTAAATCCAGAGCCATATATACGGTTTCTATTAGAAGAACCTAACCCTTATATGACAGGTCAACAATTACAAGAAAAACTTATTGTGCAGTTGGAATTAAATAATAATGCGTTCGCTTATATCAATCGTGATGTTAATGGAATGCCTATAGAAATATATCCGATTTCATCATCAAGCACTCAAGCCTTAACAGATGATAGAGGAAGACTCTATTTAAGATTTTCTTTAAGGAATGGTAATCAAGCAACTTTTAAATATACAGACATTATTCATTTGAGAAAAGATTTTAATGAAGATGATTTATTTGGTACACATCCGGCAGAATCACTTGCGCCGCTAATGGAAATTGTAACAACAACAGATCAAGGGATAGTAAAGGCGATTAAAAACTCTAATATCGTTAAATGGTTATTGAAATTCAACCAAACATTGCGACCAGAGGACATTAAACGAGAAACTAAGCGATTTGTAGAAGACTTTTTAAGTATCGAAAGTGAAGCGGCAGGTGCAGCTGCAACCGATGCGAAAATGGATGCAAAACAGGTTGAACCAAAAGATTATGTGCCAAACGAAAAGCAAATGGATAGCACAACAGAGCGTATTTACCGTTTTTTTAATACGAATGAGAAGATCGTTTCCAGTTCTTATAATGAAAATGAGTGGGTTTCTTACTATGAAGGCACTATCGAAGCAGATATCATCCAACTAAGTGATGAATACACGCGGAAAATATTTACCAGAAGAGAACGAGGTCATGGTAATAAAATTATGTTTGAATCTAGCAACCTAGCATTTGCTTCACTAAAAACAAAAATGGACTTCGTGAACAATGGTATCGACCGAGGTTACGTTAATGCTAACGAAGGACGTAATGTATTCGGCATGGCACCTATTGAAGGTGGAGACCAATATGTAAGGCGTTTAGATACAGCGCCTATAAATGAGCCGAGAGGGGGTGATAATGGTGAAGAAGATAAAGATAAAGGGAACCATCATATCTAATGATGTGCAATGGATTTATGACTTATTCGACATTGAAGCAACAAGTCCTAACGTGGTGGCTGACGCTCTCGAATCTGCGGGCAATGAAGATGTGGAAGTCATTATCAACTCCGGTGGCGGTGATGTGTTTGCTGGAAGTGAAATTTACACTGAATTGAAATCATATGCCGGTAATGTTACTACGAAAGTCGTTGGTATTGCTGCGAGTGCTGCATCTGTAATAGCGATGGCGGGTAAAAAAGTTCAAATCTCACCAACTGCGCAGATTATGATTCATAATGTTTCTTCTAGAGCTGCTGGAGATTATCGAGATTTGCAACATGAAGCAGATGTATTAAAGAATTACAATAAATCTATTGCTAATGCGTATATGATTAAAAGCGGAATGAAAGAAGAGGAATTACTAGAATTAATGAATAAAGAAACATGGTTTAATGCTCAACAAGCGTTAGAAAATAAGCTTGCGGATGAAATCATGTTTGAAGATCAACTTCAATTCTCTGCAAGTATTGGGAACTCTCCAATGCTTCCACAGCAGGTGATTGACACGATTAGAAATATGAAAGATAAATTTAGTCCGGTTGCTTCCATAGAGGAAAGTAAATCGGATATTTTAATGGAACAAAAAACAAAATTAAACCTATTGAAATTAAAAGGAGATGTTAAGTCATGACAAAAGAACAATATTTAGCACAGCGTAAAGAAATCATGAATACAGCAGAAGAATTGATTGGTGAAGGTAAGTTTGAAGAATCACAAGCTAAAATGAATGAAGTTGAAACCCTCGATAATCGTTGGGAAGAAACAAAGAAAGCTAAAGCTAATCTTGCGGCTCTAAAAGGTAATGAAGAACCTATTAATCTTGAAAACAAATCGGAAAATGTAGGAGGGGGAGAAATATTGGGAACAACTGAACAACCTAAGGTAACGAATGAACAAGATATTTATGTAAATGCATGGGCAAAAGATATGATGGGTCAAAAACTTAATGATAATGAAATTGAAGTATTCGAAAAAGTAAACTCTCGTTTCGATAACGAATTTACTCACGATACAAACAACACACAAGTACTTATTCCAGAAACAATCGCTGCTGGTATTTGGAAGCGTGCTGAGGAACAATATCCATTGTGGGCTGATGTACGTAAATTAAGAGTTAAAGGCCACCTATCAATGATTAAAGGTAATAATAGTGCAGAAGCTCGTTGGTATGATGAAGCAGATACTGTTGATACTGATGAATTAGGTTTCGGAACACTTGAATTGACTGGTAACGAGCTCGCTAAGGCGGTTCAAGTAACTTGGAAACTACGTAAGATGGCAATTTCTGAATTTGTTGCTTACATTCAACGTGAAATTGCTGATCGCATGGGTATTGCCTTGGCTCACGGTGTTTATGAAGGTAAAGGGAAGCCGGGAAGTGGAGAATCATTCAAGCCGGAACCTTACGGAATTAAAACACGCTTAGAAGCTGAAGCAGATACTCCGCAGGTGATTAATTACACTAAAGATAAGTTGGCTTACACAAACCTGACGGCTGCCATGGGTGGTTTGCATTCTTCATATGTAAATGGCTCTGCTATTTATGCAAACAACGCAACTATTTGGTCTGACCTTGCTAATCTTGTGGATGGTAATGGTCGCCCAATGTTCATTGCCGATGTAATGAGCGGTGGAGTTGGTCGTATTTTCGGACGGGTAGTTAAAGCTGATGCTTCTATTCCAGTAGGAGAAATTCTTGTGGGTAATCCTGGCTCTGGTTATATCGCAAACATCAATGAAGATATCACTATGTACAAAGAAGAGCATGTTCGTGAACGTTTAACTGATTACATGGGTTATGCAATCGTTGATGGGGATGTTGTGGACAACGAAGCATTTGTTATCTTACGAGTTGGAGAAACAATACCAGAAGTTTAATCGAAAATTAGGAGGTAATTGAAGATGGCTAATATAGTAAAATCTGCATTCAAAGACAAAGAAACTAAACAAAAATACAAGAAAGGCGATTCTTACAAGCATAAAGATGCGGAGAGAGTCGCTTTTTTAGTTAAAAAGGGATTTTTAGAAGTAAGTAACGAGGATGAATCTAGCAAAATCAAACACACTGGCGGTGGGTGGTTCGAATTACCTAATGGCGAAAAAGTGCAAGGGAAGGATGAAGCATTGTCAGCTCTCGAAGCGTTAGAAAGCGGTGAATGATCATGCTCGAAGATGTCAAATTAGCATTACGTGTTAGTAATTCAGCTTTTGATCCAGAAGTACAAGATTTGATAGATGGCGCTCGTTTGGATCTTATCCAATCGGGCGTTTCTCCTTTAATCGTTAATAGTTCGGTTGATGTCGATCCGTTAATTAAACGTGCAATTGTATTGTATGCAAAAGCAAATTACGGACTCGATGGTCCCAATGCAGAACGATTTGGAGAATCTTACGACTTATTAAAGCAACATTTGAGCCTGGCGGGTGATTATCGTGAATTGGTCTGATGTTGTCTATCTGATAGGACTCGTAGAGGGTACAGATTCGGAAGGTTTTCCTTCAACCGTAAAAGGAGAACCGAGAATGGTTTTTGCTAACAAGAAAAGCGTAAGATCAAATGAATTTCATATGGCCAAACAACATGGAGTTACTTTATCTTATATGTTCGAGGTCCGAACAGATGAATATTCAGGTGAAGAAGAACTCACTTATGAAGGTAAAGATCAAATGGTATATCGCACATATGAAAAAGGTGAATTTATCGAATTGATCTGTCATCGAAAGGGTGATGATCATGAATCTTGAGTTTGAAGGATTGGATGAGTTAATCGCTGAAATTGATCGAATAGAAGATATAACTGAAAACTTAAAAGATGAAGCATTAATAGCGGGTGGCGACTTTTTGCAGAAGGAAATATCATCAGAGGTGTATTCACATGGGTTAACGCGCAGGAGTGGTGAAGCAGAAGATTCTATCGTTCGTACTGACCCTAAAAACGGTGAATTGTTTGTAGGAACGCAAGGTGGAGCGAAACAGCCAGGCTTTTATCTGTACATGCATGAGTTCGGATATTGGAATGTTAAAGCTGCTAGATTTATGGCTCCACTCCCATTAGTATCAATCGTCTTTGAAAACAACAAAGGAAATATATTAAACAAGTATGTGGACGTATTTAGAAAGGGGTTGGGAATGTCATGAGTTTAAATAAGTTAATCATGGATACTCTCTCCCCTCTCGGCGTCCCTGTCGCATTTGCAAACTATAACAATACTGCTGATACCTATATTGTTTTTCTGATTTACAACGAAGCACCAGAAATGAGTGCTGATGATGTAGAGATAATTACAAAATACTTCATTCAGATGGATGTGTTCTCAAGCGGTAATTTTATCAATTTAGTTAAGGAAGTAAAGAAGAGAATGAAAGAAGCGGGATTTGGTCGTATGTTTGCATCCCAAACCTATGATGCGGATATGAAAAAATTTAGAGAGATTATTAGATTCAATTATGAACCGAATATAGAGGAGGAAAATCATGAAAAATGAAACGATAGACATTTCTAGTTTTTATTTTGCAGTTTCGGAAGGCGTAGATGAGCAAGGAAATCCTATTTACGGCGAACCTAAAAAACTTTTTGATAAAAGAGAAAATGAGGAGGAAATCTAATGGCTATCAAAGGATTAAAGAATTTACATTATGCAGTAATCACGAAAGAGGACTCTACAACTACCACTTATTCCACACCTAAACCATTTGGACCTGCAATGGCACTTAATGTACAACCATCGATCAACCGATCAAATTTAAGAGCTGATGATGGGGTTTTATTCAGTGATTCGGCAAAAGGGCCAATTGCGGTAACGGTTAATACAGCGTATTTAGAAAAAGAAGTAGAAGCAGAAATTTTAGGTAAAACAATCCATGCTAACGGGATTATATCCGATAACGTGGCAGATGACGCACCATACATCGCTATCGGGGGACAAGCTGAATCAGCGCGCGGAGGTTCAGAGTTCTTTTGGTTGTACCGTGTAAAATTAGCACCTGCAGAAGAGAATAAAGAGACGAAGCAAGAAACGCCGACTTATCAAACTCCTAATCTAACAGGTGAAGCAATTCCACGTATTCATGATGGCGAGGAAAAAACAAAGTTATGGGATCAAGATCCTGATGTTGTGGACAAAAAGATATTTGCGGACTGGTTCACAACGGTAATCGACAAAGAATACGTACCGGAGGTTTAATCCATGCAAATTGAACTTTATATAGATGGTGAACAAAAATTATTTACTACTCCTGTAGTACCATTACGTGCAAAACGCTTATATTTCAAAATACAAGCTGAAGCGGAAGAAAGAGATAAAGATGAAGATCATGTACCTACTTATCAAGAACAAATGGCAGAAGAAGATGAGATGGTAGGTATTCTCGCTAACGTAGTGTTTGGAGGTCAATTCACAGTTGACCAGGTCTACGATGGAGCGAGTGATGAATACGTCTACGATAAGTTAAGAGAAGCGGTATTAGGTAAGCCAAAAGTGAAAAAAGAGGATAACGAGGGAAACAATCTGGGGGAGTGACGTTTGCAGAAGCGTACACTTCCCTTTTGCAATTATACAAAAAAATGATGTTCCCTACACCAAGTTATATACATGGGGAACCAGTCGGAAGAACAGGATGGACCATGTCTCAAATTGATGAGATGGACGTCCATTTTTTTAATGAATTAATGATGGTTGAGGACAACGAACAGCCACAAGAAAAAGAAGAGTATTTATCCGATGTGTGGCTATAAAGGCAGGTGGTGATAAATGGCATCCAAAGATGTTGGTACGCTTAGGACAAGGTTATCTTGGGAAGATGAAGGCTCTTCAAAGTCTCTTGAAGGATTTAAAAGAGATTTAAAAGGCTTGCGATCTGAAATGAACGCTGCCAAGTCCGGCGGTAAAGATTACGCTAATAGTTTAAAAGGTTTGCGTGAGCAATCAGACATCCTTTCCCGAACATTAAAAACCCAACAAGAACGTGTGAAAGAACTTAAAAAACGTTATGAAGAATCAAAACGAGTCAAAAGCGCAGACGCTAAACAGACGAAAAACTTAGCGGCTGAATATAACGATGCAGTTGCTGCTATGAACCGTACTGAACAGCAACTCGGGCGAGTGACAGATAAGATTAACGAGCAGATTAACCCATGGAAGCGACTTGAAACGGTCATGGGTGAAGCTGGTAATAAGATGCAAGACTATGGTAGAAGTATGACTGATTTTGGTAAGTCATACTCTATGAAGGTGACAGCGCCTATTGTTGCGGGTGGAGTTGCAGTATTCAAGGCAGCAAGTGATTATGAAAGTGCATTTGCTGGGATAAATTCTTGTCCTCTCTATTAGAAATAATAGAGTAATCAAATCGAGCAAAAACGGTGAAGGCTAAGGCGAGAGCTAAGCTAATACCGTGGTAAACAGGAATATCACCTGTCACCGTAACGCATAGGGGATGAGCGATAAGAGAGCAATAATTCCCCCACGAGTGCTCGACACCTTACCATTAAGTTGAAGGTGAAAATGTATGCTGAACCGGGTATGAATGGACATACCGTTATGCGAGGAAACTCCCGGAAGTAGAGGATAAAAAGCCTTTACGATAACAAATTGAAGAAAAACAGTAGATATGACAGAAAAGGAATACGCTACATTAAGTAATAGTATTCGTCAGATGGCGTTAGAGATTCCAGCGGCTGCAACTGAGATTGCTAATGTTGGTGAAGCTGCCGGACAACTTGGTATTCAGAACAAACACATCCTATCATTTACACGTACAATGATTGACCTTGGTGTGGCCACAGATATGGGGAGTGAGCAAGCGGCTATATCATTGGCTCGTATGGCTAATATCACAGGTATGGCACAAACCGACTTTGATCGATTAGGAGCAACCCTTGTTGATCTCGGTAACAACTTTGCGGCAACTGAGGGCGAAATCACTGAAATGGGCTTGCGTATTGCTGGTGCAGGTTCGCAGATCGGAATGACAGAAGCGGATATCCTCGGTTTTGCGGCTGCACTTACAAGTGTGGGTATTAATGCAGAAGCCGGTGGTACAGCGATATCCAAACTTATGATTAACATAGCTCAAAGTGTTGATATGGGCGGCGATGATTTAAAAGAATTTGCTCGTGTGGCTGGTATGTCCGTTAAAGACTTCAAACAAGCCTTTGAGAAAGATGCGGCAACAGCAATTTTTACATTCCTAGGTGGTTTAGGAGACCTATCCGAACAAGGGGAATCAGCATTTAAGATTATTGATGATTTAGGGCTGTCTGAAATTCGCTTGCGTGACACTATTTTACGTACATCAAACGCACGTGAAATGGCAAATAACGCTTTAAAAACAGCGAATAAAGCTTGGAAAGAAAACACAGCCTTAACAGCGGAAGCAGAAGAGCGGTACAAAACAACAGCATCCCAAATGCAGATCCTGTGGAACAGAATTAAAGACACTGGTATTACACTCGGCAATGTTTTGATACCTGCTTTCATGGATGCTCTAGATGTCGCAGAACCATTATTTAAACAGATTGAAAATGGAGCCAAGGCATTTAGTGAAATGGATGAATCCCAACAACGTACCATCTTAAAAACAATAGCATTAGTTGCTGCCATAGGTCCTGCCACAATTGGTTTAGGTCATATGGCTACTGGTATTGGCGGAGTGTTAAAAGTTGGTGGTAGCGCAGCTGGTATGCTAGGTAAGGTAGGCGGCGCAGGATTGTTAGGTCGTATTGGTCTAATGGGTGCGTCAGCAGGTCCAGTTGGCTTGGCTGTGGTAGGTGTTGGCGCATTAGCTGTAGGTTTATATAAATTAAACGAAGCTAGTAAAGAGAGTACAAGTAGAGCGCTAGAATCTATAGAGTCTCGTAAAAAAGAAATTGAATCTATGGATGAGCTGATTGCTAGTTTTGAAGCGCTGAAAGATAAAAACAAACTTACCACTAAAGAAATGTTGCGTTATATGGATGTTATGACGAAGCTGAAAGATGCTAAAACAGAAGAAGCTATTAAAAAGCTTACGAAAGAACAAGAAGAACTTCTGAAAAAATCCGGCTTAACAAACGAGGAAATGGCAGAGTTTTTAAAGTTGAATGGCAAGCTTGTTGAAACGGCTCCTGCAACAGCCAAGGCAATATCCGAACAAGGGAATGCATATGCTGCTGTACTTAGTGAGTTGAAAGAATTAAACGCAGCAGAGAGACAGCGATTGATTGACGATACGTATATGGCTCTCACGACTGAAATGGATAAGCAAACGAAGAATTTAGAGAAGCAAAAAACTCTAAATGATGAAATTAATGTAAAGGAGCAAGAGCGCACTAGTCAGATTGAAGCTTTACGTGGTGTAAATGAGCAAATCAAAGAACAAGATTTAATCATTGCCGGAATTAGAAGTGACATGATCGGTGCAACGAAAGAAGAACAAATTGAACTTGCTCAAAAATTATTGCAAGAAGAAGATATTCGTGACACATTGCTAAGTCAGGTAGGTTATCACGAAAATACAATTGATAGAATAGATAAGCAAATCAAGAAAAAGCAAGGATCGCTTAAGGAAACTGAAAAAGAGTTAGCCGCATTTGATAAGTTGCAAGCTGAATATGAGCAAATGATACTCTACCAAACGGGTTTAACTGCTGAAAAAGGCGAGGGTATTAAAAAATTAAATGAAGAACGGGATAAAATCAAAGCTAATAAAAGAGAGCTTGACGGTCAGTTAGCTAAGCAAAAGATCACAACGAGTGAATATAATGAAGCTAACAAAAAGCTAGATACTCAATTAGGTAAAATTGAAGATGCTAAGAAAAAGCTAGAAGAAATGAATGAGGTTGCAGGTAAAACCATCTATAAAGATGTCAGTATAAAAACTAGCCCAACTGTGGAGGAACTAGATCGTATATTCACTAGACCACTTGAACGTACCATCAATGTGAAGCCTAAATACCATGGTCCATTTACTTTACCTCAACCTTATGAGTATGCAAAAGGTACAAGCAATCATCCAGGCGGCGAGTTTATCGCAGGTGAAGAAGGATGGGAACTTGGGCGCATGGGAAACCGTTGGGAAATGCTTAATTTAGGCATGTACGACCGACCTAGTGGTTATGAAGTATTTACACATGATGAATCTAAAAAGATTATTGGTGCGCTTAACCGTATGCCTGGTTACGCGGACGGCATAAGTAGTCCCGGTGAAGCTAACAGGGTTGTGGATGAAATGAATCAACAGCAATCGATGAATGATGGCAATGCAACGGTAGTTAATTTGCTGAAAGATATAGCAAAAGGGATAAGAGATGGGAAAGTAATACAGATTGATGGTGAGGCAATAACTAGTGTTGTGAATAATAACAATGCATTAGATTCGATAGGTGATTACTACAGATAAGGAGGTGTCCACTTGTTTATTGTATACGATGAAAATATGAATATTAAACCGTTTCCGCAAGGAGTGACACCTCTGGATATTTTTATTTCCTCTATAAATAGAAAACGAGTGAAAGAAGAAACCGAAGGTGTCCATGGATACGTAGATAAAGGATACACGTACGATACGCGAAATATCAATGTAATTTTACGATCGGAAGCTAATGACACGAGAGATTACCGACTCCTAAGGGATGAGGTATTTTCTTTTTTTAGTGAGCATGATTATTTATATATATCAGAAGAGTACCAACGAGGTAAGCGATATAAGGTAACGGCTGTTGAATCATTTATTCCAGAACGTATTAATCGAAGAATATCATCAGTTGGTATCGCGATAGAGATGGCTGATTTACCGTTTGCTGAATCAATCGGTACCACTCAAGATATTCAACTTAAAGGCATAAATGCTGATGATGAACTATGGGGATTTGGCATGGGCTTAATCGATAATGAAGACATGGTATATAAATTTGTAAATAATCAGTCTCCTAGAGTTTTTAATGCAGGAAATGTAAGGATACATCCTTTCAAACAGGAGTTTAAACTTAAATTAATCGCAAAATCAGATAGTATGAACAACGGGAACCCTGTTTCTAGAATGCGAATTTACAATAGAACGACAGACGAATATTTCCAAGTGGATGATTACGTTAAAAGCGGAGATGTAATAGAAATAGATGGTCCGGTTGTAAAGATTAACGGATTGAATGCTTTACACAAAACAAGTAAAGATTGGTTCACTTTAGCACCAGGCTTTAATGATTTTACAATTTACTATTTAACGGATTTCGAATTAACTTTCGATTTCCGTTTTTATTATTTATGATGGGGTGGTCTTATGGCATACAGAGATATAGGCAACTTGTGGGACAGACTAACGAGGATAGCCATCAAGCAGAACTTCGAGGAATTATTTTCTTTATTTACAAGCTTAGAGTATAAAGAAAGCGAAGCGAGGTCTATAGCTTTACAGGCGTTAAGTTTAGCAAAGAAAAATGAATTAAGTATTAATTCGCTACAAGAACAAATTAATAACTTAATTGTTAATAGCGGTGAAAGTAATGCAGAAACGGTCAATTCCAGAACTACTAAGGATGGTTATACTTTTGCTACCTTAAAAGAAAGACTAGATGACGCGGATGCTAGAATCAATAGAGCATTAAGCGCTAATAAACTATCATTAATTGCTGATATTCAACAAACTGATTATAAAAAAGGCGACTTGGTAGACGTTGAAGAATTAAGGCAGAAAGTGATGATTGCCTATTATACATTTATGAAGAATTTACGAGAGTTAAAGCCTGTATGGATCATGTGCATAGGAGATTCATTGACATACGGTTCTGATGCGACGAGTACCGATAGGCGGCCTGCAAGTGGAGTAGTGTTTCCAGACGGCTCAACGAGTGGCATAACTAGGGCATCGATCACTTATCCCGAAGCGTTGCAAAAATATTTGAATGAAGTATTTTATAAAGACGGAACGAATTTAGTTACCGTTGAAAACAGAGGATTCCCGGGCGATTGGGCGCCTAAAGGATATGATAGATCATTTACCAAGCATGTAGGACAATTAACCTTCATCGGCTATGGTACAAATGATGCTCGTAGAGCTATCTATCCAGATGCAGGAAATGTGGAGGTATTTATAAACTCATTAGAGCAAATCGTTATACGTGAAATCCTATGGGGGAAAGCTGTGATTCTATTAACTCCGCCTAAAACTTTGATAAGTGATATAGCTGTAGATTCGTTTGCAAATGCGGTTATTGGATTAGCGAATAAATATGGAATTCCGTACCTTGATGTTGATGAAATGGTAGCTGGATATGATTCATCTATTTATTCAGATGACACTCACTTCACCGGCGCGGGGTACGGGGTCATTGGTGCAAAGATAGCTGCTGCTCTTGTTGGTGAAGGTCCACATAAAAGATTTAATGTAATGAGTGGTTCCAAATTACTAGGTCGCCAAACGCTTGATAGTGTACAATTATCCAAAAACGCAACTTCGACAACAACAACAAGCGCATCGGCGCCCACACCGCCGGAATTTTCTTCAAGCCCTCAAATGGTTTTGTTAAGTAATCAAGGTGGGAGAATTGTATTTGGTTTTTATGCAACGATACCCGACATGGTAGTGGTCCCATATTTGTTTTATGGCAATGGTGTGACGTATAAAATTACTTTGGATTTTGCTTTGCCACAAGCTCAAAACATTCTTGACACATCTATAGGTGATGCTACGCAAAAACAAGATGAGGTAGCGAACCAACATATCGATGTGGCAACAAGCACCAAACACATAAATAAAAAATATCTTTTAGATAATAATATTGAACCTATCCGTATTACTCAAAAAGGCTACCATACTATATCAATTGAGAACGAAGGCGCATCATTAGGATTTTATGGTATTGAGTTTATGAGTTACAACGAATGGTATTTATTAAAAAAGTTAAAATCATTAGAAGTTTAAGTTTTTTAATATCCCAGACATGTAGCCGATATGAAAATAGTCTGATATAATTTACACAATTAAACTATTAAACTACAAGGGGTATTACAAGTGGGGAAAATCAAGATAAACATTATCGGCTCATGTGTAACAAGGGAGATTTTCATAACAGCGAACAACGAAAATTATAAAGGTATTTATCAATTAGGAACTGACGCTTGGCAAACATCAATACCGTGTTTAATGTCTCCTAATGTAAGAGGTGTTGATCGACCAGCGGGTATAACTCCATTTAAACTTAAAAGTCTACAAGCCGATACAAGAAAAACGTCAAGAAGAAGTATTGAAGAAGAAAAACCAGATTATATTATTTTTGACCTATACGCTGATGTTAGGTACGGATATGCGCAGGTGGGAGATGGATTTGTAACAAATAACCCATCCACATTTAGAAAAACGACATTTTTCAAAGACAAAAACTATACGAAAATCTATCATTCGATTAGACCAGACGAACATTTTGAGATTTTTAAATCTCAATTTGATAAGTTTGTAAGATGGAAAAAAGAAAAACTTCCTAATGCAAAGTTAATCTTAAATCGAATCAGATATGCAGTTGGTTATTTGGAAAATGGTGTTTATATGCCGTTTGATGAAGAACAGTTCCCGTATGTTCACAGCGACTTAAAGCAATTTATTAGATGCGAAAACTATATTATGGAAAATTATAAAGAAGATGTATTAGTGGTGGACATGGCTGATAGAATAGCTTTTGGAGATCCTAACCACAGAGCAGGAAAATCTCCATGGCATTACACCAGAGAACATTTTGAACGCAATATGTATCTATTAAATGAAATAGTATTGAAAGATAAAATAGAAAATAAGTAACTAGAAGACCACTTCAATAGAAGCGGTCTTTTTTATTGGGGGTGGATATATGTATGTACAAGATTTGGCTGGCAATCAGTACCACGCTATGGCAACTTATAAGAGGACTAAACGAGTAAATGGAGAGCGAGATATATCGCTTTCTTTTTTTTATGATGAAATTGTCAATAGGCAATTTATTGAGGATTTAGACAAGAGGTGGATCATCAATGTTCAGGGAGATGACTACGTTGTCATATTTCATCAAAAGAAATCTAAAGGAAATAAGTTTTATTTAGAGGTACGTGCTGTTTCTAGTTTCCATACGAATATGAAGGCGAAAAGGAAGTATGATACCTACGAAAACAAATCATTTACAGCAGTAAATTATTTTAATGATGTGTTTCAAGGTACACAGTATACCCCGGTAATTGTTGATTCATTTAATGCGTTGCAGTTTAGTGATACTCAACGTGGTAAAACATGTTTGGAACGTTTTAATACAGGTTTGAATCGCTTTAGTGCTGAATATTACGTACAAGGTAATCTTGTTTACATTCAGCGCTTAATTGGTGTGGATAGCAATTTTATGTACGCCTTCGAATTCAATCTTAAAACATCTAGTGTGGAAATAGACAGTACTGGTTTCGCTACTCATGCAAAAGGTTTTGGTAAAGATGGTTTGACGGCTGAATATACTAGTCCATTAGCTGACATATATGGAATTATAGAGGCGGAACCAATTGACGATGAAAATTACACTATTAAAGCAAATCTCGAAAATGCTTTAAAAGAATTAGTTGATAATAGTGTCCATTTGAGTGTACAAGTCGAAGTCGCTGATATGCGCGAGCAAGGCTATGACCAACCACAGCCCAATGAAGGAGATAGGATCTGGTTAATCGATAAGCGTATTAACTTTAAACAACGGGTAAGAATCGTTGAACTTGTGGAAGTGTTTGACTTTGAGGATAACATCATTGATCAATCCGTGACGCTAGGTAGTTTAAGGCTATCGGAACGATACAAAGCACAGATTAATAACGCCATAAGGGACTTGGATAAGATATTTCAAGGTAAATTGCAGCTACCTTACAACGTCCTAGATGATGCGGTTAAACTAGCGACACAATTGCTTTTATCAGCACATACGGAGTTAGAGTTTAACAACGGGATTATAGCAGTAGATAAAAACAACCCGAACCTGTTGGTATTGCTCAATTCAAACGGATTAGGTGTCTCTGTTGATGGCGGTCAGACATTCGAACAAGCCATTACAAGCGCAGGAGTAAACACAAATTTATTAACGGCAGGTACGATTCATACCAACAATATACGAATTGTAGGTTCTGAATCTTATTTTTATTGGGATGGAAATGAATTAATTGCTATCAGTCCAAGTGATACAGATAAGTATGTGAAGCTTACACCAGGACATATTGAAATAGGTAAAGGCGCTATCACCATATACGGTGAAGATGGGCGAGTGGTCATGGTTAACGGGATACCGAGGTATAACACGGCAGTCCAAAACCATTTACCAGACGTAATAAGCAGTGAAATTGTCGTCGAGCAAGGTTGGTATAGGACCTTTTCCACTAGCTATGTAGATGTGGCTAACTTTGTTGTTGAACATAACGCTAGGTACTTACATGTCAATGTAGGTATTAACGTGCTATCTGTTGCAAGTGGGGCAGTTTGGGCAGGAATATTCGGCTATGATGGATGGACATTTTCTAGCGAGGTTTTCACCACAACTGAAGCAGGTGGTCAGTTTAAATCGATGATTATAGATCTTGGTGTACCGACATACGAATCAGTAAATTTCACAGTACGATTGAGGGTTTCTAACGATCAAATTAAAGGTGGATTACGTATAGGAGCTAGAGTATTGAGGGGGTAGTTGAATGGTAACAACATATGAAAAGTTGTCAGACGAAGAAGATTTAACTAAGGTCCTTGTAAGGTGTGATCAAGAAGGAAACATTATATCTGGTGAGGTTGGTGAGATGATCAATCAAGAATCTGGAATAATGTTGATCATTAAAAAAGAAGATGCAGTCTCATTGGATATGATGAAATTGACCGGGTCATTAGATAATCCTATTTTGGAATGGAAGGGATGATTTTTTATGTCTTTTACAATAAAATGTAAGAAATGTGGTCAAGAACAGAAATTAGAGGAAGATGATTATTATGACAAAGACAAGATATGTTTATACAACGATCGCTTTGCAGAGTCTTGGGAAGCTTTAAGTATTACATGTAAAAGTTGCGAAAATTGGATTTGATAAACAACTTAAAATTAAAGGTTTTCTTCACCTCGAAGAGAATATGTTATATGAGGTGAAAGATAGTGACTTTTGAAATAGGCGCCTGGTTAGGCATAGTAACTTTGTTATTAGGAATATTTCAGTTTTGGTTACAAGAAAGAACTAAATCATATTTACAAAAGAAGAATAATGAATTCTTGGAAAAATTGCGGTGGGAAAATAAAGCGAAGGAGGAAGCAGCCAAAGTAGCCGAATATTTGTCTTTAGTGAAAAATCTTCAAACAGAAGAAGATTATCGGAAAGTTAATAAATTAGCTTGGGAACTTACGATGTGGTTACCTTCTGACGTATACAAAGCGATGGGGCAAGCTTTAACCAATCCGAGTGACAGTAATAACGAACTATCAATCATAATAGATATTCGGAAAATCCTGCTTGGAAAAGAATCTGGCAATTTAACGCAAGACGACGTAATCCAACATGGACCTGGTATCGGCTGGCTAAACAAAGAGATGAAAAGTAAATAATTAAAAGCGATTCTCAAAAACTAAATGCTTTTTCATAAAAGCTCAAGCTACAATTCACATTACATCTAATTATTATCTTCATATCGCAATGTTTATAAGTAGACGATTAATGGAATAGTAATAGTAGTAACAATTGAGAAGGGGTGTTTTAATGACTGAAAAATACTTCAAACCGATAACGAGTAGAGAATCAGAACTTGAAATACCAAATATTTATGAATTAGATGAAGTTGGCCGTTACGAGAATTACGATGAAGAAGATGCGATCGACTTTTATTATCATTAATTAAAATTAAATAATTATAGCAAAGACATCTCACGAGAGGTGTCTTTTTGTTTTACCAAAATAGAGAGAAATAAAAAAGGGGGTAGGAGAATGACTGGGAAGGACGGTGAAACAATGGCGCCCATCGATGAACGCATTGAATTACAAGATGAACGTCTCAACAAACATGATGAACGTCTGAATCAGCATGGCGAGCGTATCCTACAGCTTGAAAATTGGGACAAGGATAAACATCAACGTATTCAATTAATGGAGCAGAAAGAGCAAGAACACGAAAAGAGAATTAAGGATGTGGAGCAAAATTATACGAAGCTTGAGAATACGATCATGTCCGAAAACAAAGAAACTCGAATGTTTTTTCAATCGAATATGGACAAACAGTGGGACTTAATTAAATCTCGGGATGATCAAAGGCTCGAAGATAAACGTATGCAACACGATGATAACCGCATGAAACTTGATTTAGAAAAAACGAAATTTGAACGTTGGAGCGACATCTTTTTTAAGTTAGCAGGTACAGGCGGTATCCTATATCTGATTGTGCAAGCTTTAGTTAAATAAAAGGAGGAATTTTAATATGAAGATCATCAACTGGAAAGTACGCTTTAGCAAAGAAAACATACAATTTATCGTCCGTTTTATCGCATCGTTGTTAATCCCAATCTTAGCTTACATGGGTTTGAAACTAGACGACATTATCACATGGGCATTGGTAGGAGATATATTAAAAGATTTTATCAGTAATCCTTATTTAATCGCTCTGACTGTCATTAATGCAATTAACGTTATTCCCGATCCAACCACAGTGGGGATCAGAGATAGCAGACAAGCACTGCTATATGTAAAGCCAAGAAATGATAAAGAGTATTTGTGAGAGTGACGATTATTCGTTGCTCTTTTTTTATTTTTAAAAACTACTAATAAGGGAGATAGTTAATATGCCATTTACAGGATACAGAATTACAAGCCCGTTCGGAATCAGAAATAATCCATTTGGAGCAGGAAAAGAATTTCATACAGGAATCGATCTAGTTAAAAACCACAAGGCGCCGATCAATGCATTTACAGAGGGACAAGTATTATATGCAGGATTTGGAAACGCGGGAACAGGCTTAGGTGGTTATGGAAATGTGGTAGTGGTCAAAGACAAAAACGGAAGGGCGCAAGTCTATGCTCATTTAGATAGTGTTGCAGTCAGGACAGGCGCCACTATCAAAAAAGGACAGGTCATTGGCTACCAAGGTACAACAGGGCAAGTAACAGGCTCCCATTTACACTATGAAGTTCGAAAAGGATCATCACCTAGTTATGGATGGATTGCTGATAGAGCTAACAACTGTCTTGATCCCACAGCTTACCTAAAATCATTTTATAATACAGTATCTAAACCAGCTAGTAAGCCTGCCGCATCAGGTAATACGTATCAAGTAACCAAAGCTACCCCTGGATATATAACTGCATCAGACGCTAAGTCCGGTAAAAATAAAAAGGCCAACATAAAAGCCGGCACCTACTATGTGTTTAATATAAAGGACGGTATGATCAACGTTACGAGCAAGAACGGTACGCCGGGATCGTGGATTAATCCTAATAAGTCAGCTAGTGGAGCCACAACATTAAAATCCGGCCAAAAGGTTAAAGTAAAATCAACAGCTAAGAAGTATGCAACAGGGCAGAATATCCCATCTTGGGTAAAAGGTAAGACTTACACAATTGAGCAGGTTAAAAGTGATCGCGTACTATTAAAAGAGATAAAATCTTGGGTTAAAGTAACGGATGTGCAATAAATTTAAAGCGACCTATCCATATGGACGGGTCGCTTTTTTTTATTTTACTAATTTTATGGTGGACTATTAGGTACTAGTAAAAGAAAATCAGACACTGGATGGCAGTCCAATGTCTGATCCTATAAGAAAGACTTATATAAGTGCAATCAACACTTACATGAATTATACTGATTTACTTCGTATTGTACAAGGTTTATCTTATACCGGCGAATTTAACGGTGTGCTCGCTATACAAGGTTATTTCATCTACTATTTCCACGGCTTCTTCTTCACTTGCAATGCCTTTTCTCGACATTGCTTCGTCTTTCACTCTACCGGAGCCATTATACACATCTACACTATAATTTACTTCGCTTTTTTTCGTAATGAATACTGTTTTAATTGAGTTACTCATCTTGTTCTCCTTTGAGTGTTTGTATTTATTAATGAATATACCACATTAAATTGAAACGTAATAGAGAAATTTGAGCTTTTTATTTGACATCATGATTTTAAATATTCATCAAGCAATTTTTCTGTTTTATTCCGTAGCACATCGTTATTAACAGCCCTTCTAATTTCACTGTCTTTACTGCGAGTGTAATATTCAGTAAACCCTCTTTCATTTTCACCTAGGCGCTCCACTTCAATTTTATTTTTACGCATATACATCTTAACTACAGCAAGATCCTTCTGTACTTTCTTCAAAGTTTCTTCGATTAACAGTCTATAAGGAGATTTAAGCTTAAATGGAGTTTCCTCCACAGCCATTAAATCTCTATTTAACACGATAACCAACAACGGTAAATATATGGCCTTATCGATTATCTCTTGGTCCTGGTCAGATATGATCATGATTCCTCTTCCACAATCCTTTCGTAAAAATCAGCAACAGAACAATTCAACAGTTCTGCCAATATATAAGCTTTATCCATCGGTATATAATTTTTTTGAATTTCATAATTACGAAGTTGCCTGGTGCTGATAGACAACTTATCAGCGATAAAGTCTTTTCTAAATCCACTGTTTTTTATTAGTTCCTCTATATTACAACGTAACTTCATATTCATCACCTAAGTAATATATTCCACTTTATTATAATTTTCTCCTTCCGGAAATATATTTCATATGGACATACATTAAAAGTTTACTTGCCCATACACTGTATTAGACACTGACAGAGGGAGTGACGCAAATGAGATTTATCGTTCGTTTATTTAGAGCCTACTGCGGTATGTGTGGAAGAGAAACAGATCATGAAGGATTCCGATGTAAGGAGTGTGGAAACTGATGGATCCATTTACATTCGGGGTAATATCAATCGGAGTGGCTGGAGGATCATTATTTATCGTTTCATTATTTGAGTATTACGGTATTAAGGTAAATCAAACAGCTATCAATATAGCGTTAGAAATGACCAAATACGGAGGGATTTTATATTTACTGAAGGAAATGGCGAGGGTGTTCACTTAAACCGTAAAAATATAAAAGGGAAGATACGAGTAAGTATTCTTAGTTGCTCGCCGAGTGACAATTAAAACAACTTGTCCAATGCATGGCTTTACTACGAATGTCTATGTCACTGACCACTGCACACGATGACCTATACAGTGACTATAACAGTGAAGAGGTGAGTGTATGCTAGAGTGGCTATTATTACCGCCTGTATTGATACTAGGTGCTGCATTTATACCAAACAATAAACTAGGTAACTGGGATTATCACAAGAAACATTTATATTATCATTCATGGCTTGTGCCAATCGGCAAGGTTCGAAAAATAATGTATCACAACTTCGAGCATTATCCACACATGCTTGTGGGAGGAACAACGAGATTCGGTAAAACAGTATTCTTAAAAAGTTTGTTCGCTTCATTAATATTGGCTAATCCAGATAGGGCTAGAATCATCATGCTTGACCTAAAGGGAGGGTTAGAGTTCTGGAAATACAAAGACCTTCCACAAGTCCAAGCAGTCGCTACGGATCTGCTAGAAGCTTGTAAGGCATTAGACCATGTATATAAATTAATTAAAATAGAAGAACAGCGTTTCCGCAAAAACAACTGGACCAATATATCCGATACTCCTATAAAAGAGCGTACCTTCATCATTGTGGATGAGGGAGCAGAGTTATCACCTAAATTAGTAAGTAAGGAAAATAAGAAGTACGCAGAACTTGCACAGATTTATCTAGGAGAGATCGCCAGGATCGGTGGAGGATTGGGTTTTCGACTGATACTAGGAACCCAATATCCATCTACAATGGCGGTCAGCCAGCAAATAAAAATGAACATGGTAGCACGGATTTCATTTAGAATTGCTGACCAGGTTGGAAGTAGGGTTATCTTGGATGAAGTAGGCGCTGAGGATTTAGAGCCTTTACCTGGTCGCGCTATATATAAGCTTGCTCAAAAACACGAGATACAATGTCCATACATTGATGATAAGATGATCGGGAGGTTTTTGTATGAACAGAACAGAAATGATACTAACGTTGATCGACAGGCTAGGAGCAGTAAGCGTAAGACAGATACACGACATCATGATGATGGGCACGTACAGAAATACTTGCCGGGTGATAAGTAATCTAGGTAACTATTTAAATGAAGTAAGAGGTAAAGAAAAGATTGTTTACCTTAATAAAGATGGTCGTGAATTAATTGCTTCTATTAATGAAGTAAAAAAATCTATCCTATTTGACCACATGCTCTTAGCAAACGAAGCCTATATCTATTTTAGTTGTCCACAAACATGGCAAAGAGAGTATACATTTGAAATGACCAAGGATCCTGAATACGCCTTTGCGATACAAGTTAACGGTATTAAGCCAACGGTGAAGAAAAGGCTTGTCAGTGATGCGGTATTCACGCACAATGGCTATGTGCATCTTGTGGAAATAGATAACACTCGTGAAATGAAAGATAACATTAAAAAGATAAAAACTTATGAAGATATGTGGGATGACATACAAGAGAAATATCAGATGCAACCTATACTTTATTTCTTCACAACAAGCGAAAGTCGAAAAAGGAAATTGAATGCAGCATTAAAAAATCTTAACGCAGAAGTTTTGACTTTTAATGATATAAAATAAACATGTGGTAATATATAGGTAAAATGTATCGGGGGAAAATGATGAAGAAAACAGCAAGTATTTTGGTATTTTTGGTATTTATATTGATAGGATGTTCTTCTAATTCACTTATTAAGGAAGTATATAAAGAAGATGTTAATCAAGCCTTGGAAAAGTTAGATAATGCTTATGATGAAAAAAGAGAACTAAATGAAAGTGAAATAGAGTTATTAGATCAATTTCACGAAAAGTATATCGTCGGTAAATTCCTTACTAAAGATAAATCAGAATACGAAATGAATGATCTCGAAAAAGAAATAGTTAGAGAAATTGAATTCATGAGACTCCATACAGATACAAGCGAAGGTTTAGCAAGTGAAGAAAATGTATTTGAATCTTCGAGAAAAAGAGTAACTGATTATTTAAAAGCTAAGAAGATACCAGAAGATTTAAAAGATCAATATCCGACTTATGAAATTTCTTATGGTATTCATCCACAAATGAAAGAGGATGCATTAGAAGTAATAGAAGCTTTTGATCCTGTTATTAATGATAACAAAAATGAAGTCACACCAAATAACATCGCTAAGTTAAATGTTTTTCTCAACACTTATGCAGATGGAGAATTCGAGATTGATGATAAATACTATCTACTTGAAGATGGTGGAAAAAACATTGTGCATGCCTTTCAAAACCTAAAAGAAGATTTAGAAAATGGCGGCTTAAGTTACGATACAAGAGATCACTTCAATGAGGTAAAAGAATTAATTTCTGAGTAAAATAAACAAAACCCCTTCTCAATGAGAGGGGGAATATTGCCGGTCACCTAGTGACCAAAAAGTGACCAATAAGTGATTTAAGGGTAATTAAAAATAAAGTTAATGGTTTTCTGTGACAGTTTGAATTATAATGATTACCGTTAAATCAATGCTTTCAAAGTGAGTGAAATCTAATGACATCTGAATTTATATATTTTGATAATAGTGCAAC
>NZ_JALDYF010000026.1:0-34608 GCF_032154225.1 Psychrobacillus sp. | reverse complement strand
GTCGCAAAAAAGAATGCTCCTGCGGTTACTCGTCGCAAAAAAGAATGCTCCTGCGATTACTCGTCGCAAAAAAAAATGCTCCTTGTTTAGAATGGAGGAACTATTTCTTAGAAAGAGAGAGGGCGAATGAATGCTCTTCCAACTAAGAATATTGCTTGTGAAAACTTGCGAAAATCCCCTGAAACTTTCACTAAATAAGCAGTGTGGAAAATGAGAAGCTAAAAGTATGTAACAAGTGCAAATTGCAAATTTTTCGTTACTTGCTAGATGGAATATCATACATTTTATAAATGGGCTGCCATGATTACTAACCTATATAAAATGCGAAACACTTGTTGCCTAGCGCAGCAAAGCTATAATAGCTGTTCGTTAAGAAGGTCTATTTTGCTCAACATAGAAATATGATCGTTTCCCCTCGCAAAAACAGGACTTTCCTCCTACCTAAGTAACATGCCCCAATGGATTGAAGCGAAAGGGAGGCTCACCGCCCGCCTCACGGTAAGCGTCCTCCCTACAGATTAAATCCTAGCGGAAACTACCGTTAAGACGCACGTTACCTAGAAAACGAACGGAAATACAAAATTGAATAAAATGATTAAGCAACAGGCGTGGAAGCACATTAAATCATTGGTCTTCTTACCACAAAGTACCTGTATCTATTAATTTCAATTCATAGTAACCTATGAAAGTTGTTCTACTTCATTCAGAATATAGGAGAATGAGATTAAGTGAAAAAAACACTTCATAGTTTTATTATATTGATTTTCTTAATAAATTTTGTACCTACAATAGGTGAGGCTGCCGGCAATTCGCTTTCAATCGGAACTGTTCTAATAGATCAGACTAAAGTTTTGAGTCACCCTAAACAAGGATCAAGCGTTATCACCACTTTAAACAAGGGTGAAGAATTACCTGTTCTATCCACAGTATCAGGAGATTCATCTAGCCCTAACATCCATACTGTAATTCCTCAAAAATATAAAGTATATACGGTACTTAAAGGAGATACTTTATGGAAAATTTCCAACAAGTATGGAGTTACTCATAATGATTTAACCAAATTGAACAATTTGTCCTCTTCAAACCTACTTGTAGGACAAAAATTATACATTCCCGATTATTACGTACAAGTTCAGTTATTAGGTGGTAAAAAAGGTTGGGTTAAAAAATCACTTTTACAACAAAAGCATCAGCAACGAATCGTAATGGGTTGGAAGTATAATGGAAATTCTCAAAATTATGCACAACAATTGAACCATTCGAATTTAAATGTGGTTTCACCCCGTTGGTATACCTTAAGCAATACAGGAAATTTTGTTTCCATTAAAGCCGATACAAAATACCTGAAGGATGCACATAGCAAGGGCAAGAAAGTATGGCCATTAATTGGAAATAAATTCGATCCTGTTTTGACTGACTCCGTATTAAGTAATACTACAAAACGTCAAAAATTAGTGTCGACGCTTAAAAATTCTTTAGTACAAACAAAAAGTGATGGCATCAATGTAGACTTTGAAAACATCGACCCGAAAAACAAGCAAGATTTTGTACGATTCGTAACCGAACTTAAAAAAGCACTTCAGCCGCATGGAATTAAAGTATCTGTTGACGTTACTCGAGAAAATATCGATCCTTTTTGGTCTGGAAGCCTAGACCGTAAAGCATTAGGTCAGGTTGCTGATTATATAATTATGATGGGCTATGACGAGCATTGGGGAGGCAGTCCAGTAGCGGGGTCTGTAGCTTCTATACCATGGGTTAAAGAAGGCGTTGAACTTTTAATGAAAGACGTACCATCTCACAAAATCATCTTGGCAGTACCCTTCTACACAAGGGAATGGGTCACAAATTTAAAGACAAAAAAAGTGAAAAGTATCGACCGTACAATGGGTGAGGTGGAGCAAATTATCTCCTCAAAAGGTATTAAAAAAGCTTGGGATCAACATGCTCAGCAAAATTATGTAGAATATACTGCCAACGGGGAGAAGCACCAGATATGGGTGGAGGACAAACAATCTATCAAACTTCGTATCAACCTAGCTAACTCGTATAACCTAGGCGGTACAGCTGCTTGGTATATTGGTTCTGAAACACCTGATATTTGGGATGTATACCATTTCAATAAATAAAACTGGGTACGATATATGCTTTAAAACATAGTACACTTCTTTTAGTAACCTGAGTCCGTTCTAAAAGCTTTTTTATAAATATAAGCAGGTAAACAGCTGTAGAATGCTGTAGTAAAATATTTAGACTAACTACGTAAACTATCATCAATCGT
This sequence comes from Psychrobacillus sp., assembly GCF_032154225.1. Classification (GTDB taxonomy): domain Bacteria; phylum Bacillota; class Bacilli; order Bacillales_A; family Planococcaceae; genus Psychrobacillus. Next base: position 32,327 of record NZ_JALDYF010000026.1, on the reverse strand, counting down.
TTGAAGATTTCTGCACATTATTTTCCTCGTGAAGGAATGTATAAATACTTTCAGTGATTGCTATTGCTACTGCTTTTATTACAAAGCTTACTGTACTATCTTTGAACTACTTGCGATTGAAATCACGAGATTCCTAAGTATGAGGCTCTAAAGAACCCTAATTGATTTAGGCTATTCCTGTCATGGTGTGTACCGCAAGAAAGCAGCCACATACACGAAGATTGTGATTCTTAACGTCTTTTTTTGATAGCCACAAGACACACATACTTGAGAACTAGCAAATGCTTTATATAAAAACCCATTTATCTCCATTACAAATTTACTTTATACTCAAAGAAACTCACCAGCTTCAATTACCTTTAAGCTGGTGAGTTAGTATGAACAAGTTTGACTAGTAGTTTATCAAAAGAATTTACTGTTAATAGAAGTTGGTCTAGGGGCTTCTTCTTCAGCAACATTAATCGCTTTGGGTGCAATGCTTAAGCTTAATAGTAAAGCTAAAGATATCCATAATAATACGTTTTTCTTTTTCATTTCACATATCCTCCCATTTCGTTATAAAATGTTGTTTAAATAGAATTTGATTTGATTTTTGATAATATAAATTAGCTGCTTTAAACTTGTTTTGTTCAAAGTAGTAATTTGCCAATAAAATAGAATACTTTTGTACATGACGATCATCGTGAACCAATTCGAAATGATTTATACTTTTCTTTAGGACCTGTTCCAGATCATCCGTAAAAGAATGATATGTTCTATATATTTCTAAGTGCCAATAATAGGAATCGTTCTCATTATTTAGTTTAAGTTTATCTTCTTTCAAAGCTTCAAAGCCTTTTTTACACCATCTAAGGACCATTATATGATTAGCTTGCTTGGAATACTCTTTTATAATGGAAAGGATCGTTATTAAATATCCTTCCACATTATTGTTCTCTTCCTTGCTTTTTAAACTGAGCTCATAATACTCAATTGCTTTCTCGTGAATTTCCTGAATTGCATGTAATGAACCAATATTTTGATAAACCATCCCTTCATAGTTAAACACTTTATAATCTTTCACTAATTTCCCCGCTAATTGATAATTCTTTTCTGCTTCCTCGTATTTCCTCATTTTTTTGTGCGCCATCCCCATAACGATATAGCTATCAATAGCTCTTTCAAATAGGAGATTGTCTTTATAGTACTTTAATGATTTGGATGCGTATTTAATCGTGTTAAAAAATTCATTACATTTAAAACAAATCAAGCTCAGCACATGATGATAATCTGCCACCTCCCATTCCTCATTTGATATGCTATTAATGAATTTCAGAGAGCCCTCTAATTGGTGTAGTGCTTTGTAATAATCACCATTCAAATAATAATAAAGGCTAAGATTTAAATTACTAATAAATCTTTGCTTGTCATCAAAATGTTCTTCCATTTTTTTTATCGCTTCGTATGTCAATTGTAAGTACTCTAACTTTTCATTCAAAATTAACATCAACCGAAACTTATATAGGTTATACGTATAAAAATTTTTTAATTGCAACAAATGGATATTTTGCATAGAGAGTTCTTGCAATGATACTTGGATGAACTTCTTATCTCTCAAAATGATTCCGTTTTTATACAATTCATAAAGTGCATCTAAGAACTTATTTTCCTCTTCGTTTGACACTTTTCTAATTTCTAAATTTAGTCTATTTAGTAAGAGATTTTTTACTTCCTCACTTGGTACTGTGGAATTATTCTCAATTTTGCTGAGATAGGACGTTGAACAGATACCTTTTGCCAATACGGTCTGTTTAATATTTTGGTTTAATCTCTCTTGTTTGATGATAAAGCCTAAACTACTCATTTTCCCCACCTCTTATGAATGTAGTACATACATTAATTCGATAACAAAGGAAAAATACCTTTATAAATCGTTCGACATCTTACGACAGTTAGTAGATATGAGTTTGAGCTACTTAGTAGACCGTTATAGTACATTTATATTCAAGATATCCTATATTTATTATTTAATATTAAAATTTCCTTCTTTCATGAAATACACTAGATTTATGTACAAATAAACACATAAATAGAACAATATTTCCCAACCATCTTTTGTTCTAATATTGTCCATTTTTTAGTAATATTTAGGGGAGATATAAATTTTTTTTGCAAATAAATTAATATTGGACAAGCAGACCTCTTATTAGATTTTGAGTAAACAGTCTCCTGTTTCATTCATTACATTTCATTTAAAATATTTTAAAAGTGGTTGTTAAAATATCTAGTAAATACCCTTTATTGGACAAGATACATCTTAGAATAACCATTATTTTTCACACAACAAAATCAGAACGTATATTCTTTTTATGGAGGAGTGATAATATGAAGCACGAAACACAGAAAATCCTTCAAGAGTTCCTAAGATGTCCCGCAAACCGAGCACTTGTTGAGGAATTTTATGCAACCAATTCAGAAGAAATTAAATTACCGATTAAAGGGATTTTACCGAGCATCCAGAATTATGTCTCATCTGATAAAAGTAGTACATTTCGATAAAAAGTTGCGAACATATAGGTAGCGAAACCAACTTACCCTTACGAATAATTTAGATATTACCTCAATTTACTAATGAGAAATCTTTTTCAGATTCATTTGGTCTTTCTGAAGATATTTTGGGCCATATATCTTGCGATAACTTATTAAATTGTTTAAGGAAAGTAACAAATAGAAAGAAATACTTTCACTTGTTTACGTTAAGCAAATGACAGATAAAGACGTCGCTCAATATTTAGGAATTACACCTCAATCTGTCTCCAAAACAAGAAATGTAATAAAAACTACAAGAAAGGAGCTTGATTATGATTGATGCAGGGAACATCGTACAATTAATTGGCAACTTTGGATTTCCAATTGTAGTTACTATTTATCTATTGCATCGTTTTGAAAATAAAATAGACTCTATTGTTAACGCGATCCATAGTATGGAAAATGTTGTGAACACTATAGAAAAAAAGAAAGGAGAATAATATGGATGAATATGATTTTCTATCGATTTTAAAACAACTTGAACCAAAACTGAAAAACGTATTATTTCAAACAAGCTATGACAACCGTGAAGACCTTGAACAAGATTTAATCGAACGCATCATTAAAATAATGAAGAATAATATCCATCAAGATTGTCCCGGTTTTTTTGATCTTTTAAGAGATGAACAGCTAATTTAGTTCCTAGCGGCGTACTTTATGAAGGGGTGAATATTTTATTATTAGTAATGTAATTAAATTATTTGAAAAAACCCCATCTGTATTTAGATGGGGTTAATTTATTTTCTATTGGATTTTTATTCAAAATAGAACCGCCATGCAAGCAAGGAATAAAATTATATTGTCACTACAAATATAAACCTGTATCTAAAGATCAGTCATTTACTGTCAATTGTGAAGAAGACATATTGAGCATACGTTTTAAAAATACATAGGAAAGGGATACAGACCATGCTAATGGTGTGTTGCCATTTGGCACATTTTTTCCACCAATATATAATTCAGGGATTTCCCAATTGGCCGGTACGATTCGTTCCGTTTTAATTACATATTCGTAAGCCTTATCATACATGCCCAGTTCAAAGTAGCACATTCCTAGCCAAGGTAATCCAAAGCACCATTCTGCTTCGCTGCCTTCATTGTAATACTTATCGTTCTCATAACGAATACAGCCATTTGTCCGCTCCAAGTGCTCGGAAACCATCTCGACTATCTTAAGCGCCGTTTCCCTTTCAACTATACGATACGGATAGATCAGTGAAAGTAGTGATAAGTCAGTTTCTTTTGTTTCACTTTCCCGCGGTAAAATAAAACGTAGCGCATCTTCTCCTTTTTGAATCAGTTCCTCCTTAACAATTACGAGCATTTTCACTGCACGTAAGCCTGCCACGCATGCCCCTATACTTGAAGCGTGCAGTTCCATACTCTCTTCCCACATTCCATTATCCTTTGCTTGCCAGTATTGAAGGCATTCTAGATAGTCGACTAGCTTCTGGATTATAGCGATATCTTTGTCATCACGGATAACTTTTATTCCATTGCTAACTCCCATCCCCACTCCCCATAAGAAGGCTCCTATTGCATCATTCTGTGCATGACCCCATTCTTGGCTCATTTCCTTTAAATCGGTGGAATACCGTGAGTGGATATATTCAAAAAGATAAAATGGTTTATTTTCACGATGAATGTCAATTTTCCACTCGTACGTTTTAAAAAGGTCAAATAAGGCATGATATGCTTTTTCATACCGTTCCGTTTGGCTTTGCAAAAAAGGTAAAACCGTGTAAACGACATCACGTATCCAAACAAAATCGTAGTCTTTCGAAACACTGGCAGTATATGCGCCATTCGGTAGACGCATTCGATCTAAAACCTCCATTGCATTGTTGATTTTCATATACGAGACCTCCTTTTAATAATTGCTATACATTGATTGTTAATCATTGGCATTTATTATAGACAAATTGAAAACGCTTCTACATAAAGGTGTAGAAGTCTAATTATTTATATTTTATGTAGTAGATTGTTATTTGGAAAAGCAATCAGACCTAATTCAAAACAACAATCATGAGAAATTGTATTACCATCGAAAATTAAAATTGATTTCCCCGGAATTATCTCGCATTGAGCTACTTCAACAGAGCAATGCAGTTATAAAGTATTTCATAAAAAAATACCTTAAAACGGTGATTTAACCGTCTCAAGGTATCATAAGTTTAATCAGTCGACTCTGGAATTACAACAGGCTCTCCTGCTTTTAATAGTACTTTATCTCTTCCGAGTATCAACGCAAGTACTACCATAAACAGCCCTGTGCCAAATAAAATCCATTCTACTTTGACCACATCTGCAAGTGGTCCGAAAATAAGCATCCCTATTGGCATCATGGATGTGGCAATCATTCCAAACACACCGAATATTCTCCCTAGGTAATCGCTATCAACTCGCTCCTGGATGAGCACAGTCGTCGGCGTATTAAAGACTGGCATTGCCATCCCGAATATCGCCATGAACAGTAAGTAAGCCCAAAATATCGGAATAGCCCCAAGTGCCATTGTACAAATTCCCATTACAATACTGGCAATTGCCATCGTATGCACTTTATTGGTAAAGCCTCCCCACGAAGCAATTATAGCCCCGCCTACCATCATGCCAACTGAAAAGGCGATTTCGATTGCCGTTAATCGCCATACATCATCGCCGAAACTCCTAGTCACTTGCAGCGGAGTTAAAAATGCTGCTGGCGCCATCAATATAAAGAACAATGCGAAAAACAGAAAGAACTTTTTCAAAAAAGCATGGTTATTAATATAAACTAAACCGGCTTTAAAATCTGTAAGATAACTTGTCGTTTGAGCCTCGGATGCCTTCGCATGTACTTGAATTTTCAAGAAAAACAGCAAAGTTCCGATTGCGATTACAGCAGTTACTACATCAATAAAGAAAATAGTTTCTAATGTAGCCATTGTCAACAATGCCGCACTCACCATAGGAGATGCAAACATAGTAATCGCCTGTATGCTGCCATTAATTCCGTTTATCTTTGTCAATTTATCCTCCGGAACAATTTGAGGCAAAATAGCACCTACTGCTGGACCTTGAATACCTGATCCGACCGCTCTAATCGCTGCGACAACAAACAATAACCAAATGGACTCATAACCCATTAAGAAAATAATGGCCATCACTAGAGTCGCAAATGCTATTAGTCCATCTGATACGATAATGAGCATCTTTCGGTTGTATCGATCTGCCCAAACTCCGGCAAAAGGTGATAAAATAAAAGTAGGGATGAATCCACATAATATAAATAACGTCATCATCATTCCTGATTTTGTAGTCAGCGTAATATGCCACATAATCGCATATTGAACGAGTGAAGAACCAAACAGTGATACCGTCTGGCTACTTAAAAAGACAATAATATTCCTTTTCCAATTTGTATAATCCATATTTATTTTCACGACCTTTTCTGTTTATTTTCTGCATTGAAAAGTAAATCGAAAAGTTACTGCCCTATTATTTTAGACAACAAAAAAGAGGGTAGATGCACCCTCTCTTTTTTGATAAACATTAAATAAAGTTTTCCTAAAAGACAGACTAATCCCATTTACTCCACACTTAAGCAGAGATTTGCCCCTATTCAATTAACGGTTCAAAGATTGGATTCTTAGTCTCATAGACGCTGTCAAAAGGAAAACCTCCATTTCTTTAAGTGAATTTCATTTTACCATAGCTTTTTTTACTATACAATGAATAATATTTAAAGATCATTTGTTCGTGTAACTCTGTTTTATGTCAAGCACATCAAACTACAATTACTCTTCAAAAACTTCCAAATGTAATAGGTCACTTTGGATTTCATTTTGAGTGGAATAACCTGTTTGCATAATGTCATCTTTCCTACCTATAAAATAGTCATACTCCACTTTTGGCTCCGTATTGAAAACAACACCAATAACGTATGGATTTATATGCTCATAGCCATCTTCACGATGCGGCACTGTCGAAAACTCCCATGTTTCTCCTGGGTATTGATCCTCCAAATATATCGTTAAATAAGCTTCTTTTCTTTCAATTTGCAAATCAATCCAGTATGGACGTATGAAGTAAAATATCCCAAACGACACAAGGTATACAATAGCAAGTCTCCGAAAAGACTTCTTCCATTTCCCTTTAAGAATAATAGAAACAAATAAAATAAGAAACAGAATTCCACCAACAATCATCAATTCGATTAACTCGATCGGGTGCACTGAATTCCCTCCTCTTAGAGATGTTTCAAATTGAATATATAGGAAGCATTATTTAACTACCTAAATGAACCGTGGACACTAATTCTTCGTTACTAACTTCTAATATATAATGATTGTAAACATGATCTCTTCCACCATTTTGTTCATACCAGTCTTTCACTCGTTGAACGTGAGGTCCATCACCTCTGACATTATTCTCTATTTCTATGTAATCCTCATAACTGCCATATTCCCAAATCGCAAAAATTTCAACAGTATTATCTTTGTTATCCCTCATCCATCTTCCTACTAAACGGGCTCCATGCTTTAGTTGGTTAGGTAAATTGGTTTTATTAAAATGTTCATTGAAATTATCAACAAAATCATTTTTTACAATGTAAAATTTCCTTCTATAAAACATGCAAACACCTCCATGATTATTTATACTTTTCAGTATATACTAATTTCTTCATGAATAGGAAATCCAATGACCATGACAAAAAGAGCAGTAAACTTATTTTAAAAAGGAGCAAGCCAATTTACACTTTTTCATGCAACTTCTATCAAAACCAATATAAAAACAACCCGTCTAACTTTAAAAGCAAGTTAGACGGGTTGACCTAATTATAGAATACGAAAATACTTTATTTCCTTAAAGCAACGGCTGGCTCAGTATGAATGAGCTTCTGGCTCGCTAAAACACTAATGATTATAACTACAAATCCTGTAGATAAAATGGAAACAAAAATTTGCAATGGTGAAACGGTCATTGTTAAATCAATAATCATTCCAATGACATATGCACCACCGATCAGCACAGCATTGAAAATTGCTGCCATAAAAGATAAAAGTACATTTTCACTTATAACAATTCTTTGAATGGTCGTTTTCTTAAACCCTAATGCAGATAACAGCCCCAATTCCTTATATCTTGAACCTTGTAGTTTAGCAAGCAATACAATGCTAATGAATAAAGCAATTGCTAAAATCAAAATTGAAACGATAAGAAATAAACGGCTTAGACTTTTAAACGTATTTTGCAAAGCACCTACTTCAATAGATGCATTTTTACTATCAATTTCTTTTTCACTAAACATTTGACTCACTGAAACAATCTCTTCAAAATCTTTCACATCATAGCTGATGGAATAAACTTGCTCATTCTTAATATCTGCATAAAACTTCTGTTCAACATCAGAACTGACAAAGAAATCATCATACCCTGCATTAAAAATACCACTCACAGTTAACCTATACTCTTTTAGTCCATATTCAAGTGTTACTTCTTTCCCAACTAAATCGCTAATATTGCTTGAAAACTTTTTAGCTAGACTTGGAGTTAAAGCAATTTCATTTTTTTCCCACTTCGGCATCACGCCATACGACATCGTTTCAGTTGTTTTCGGCATTGGGTATTTTTCTACCATTGTTTCATTGGTATTACCAATACTTAGATTAACATCGGTAATCTTGAATTGGCGGTAAACATTTTAATCCCCTCATCGGATTGTAGCAATTCTAAAACAGTTTTTTCATCCTCTATTTTGATGTAACCATTGTTAAATGCAGTGTTTTTCGTTTTGAAATCCACTATTGATTGTTGCATAACGTTACCCGAAGACAAGGACAGTATAAAGCAAAAAATACCAATGGAAATCGCTAAAATTATAGCAACATAGCGTTTGAAATGCACCTTAAAATTTTTTAGTCCTCGCTTGAAAGATGACACTTTTACAGCTGGCTTAATCGAGAGATTTTGTATGTGATCACTATCTAATCGAGTATCCGCATCTTTTGCAACAATTTTACCATCCTCAATTGAAATCACTTCATTTGCGAAATTGCATACTTTTTTGTCGTGCGTAATAACGATAACTAATCGATCCTTTGAAATCTCTTTCAGTAAAGACATTGTTTCAGTCGAATTAGTACGGTCGAGCGCACCTGTCGGCTCGTCCGCTAAAATGATTCTTGGATTACTGATTAAAGCCCTTGCAATAGCAACCCTTTGTTTTTGACCACCTGACAGATTTTCGATTTTGTCATTTACCTTTTCTGCTATACCGAGTCTATTTACTAATTCTTTAGCATTGTTCGCATTACTTTGTTCATCTAAACTATTTAACTCACAGTTTAGCATGATATTTTCAAGAACAGTATATCCACTTAATAGATGGTAATTTTGAAAAATAAAGCCTATATTATCTCTGCGGTAAGTGCATAGCTCATCCTCATTCATCTGGCTAACGGATGTCCCACAAACGGAAATATCACCACTATAATCGCTATCAAAACCTGCAAGTATATTCAACAAAGTGCTTTTGCCACTACCTGATGCGCCTAGCAAGCACACTAGTCCTGTATGTGGAAACGTAAAATTTATGTCGTCAATAATAGTTGAATTTGCATATTTTTTTGTAACATCTTTAATCTGTATCATTATCGGTCCCCTGTTTTCAAAGCTGTTTCTATATTTGTTCTCACATACGTTATGACAGTTGTAACAGAAGCTATAGCGGCAACACCAAGTATCAGAAGCATTCCTGTAGATAGTATTTTTGCAGTAAGCATATTCACTGAAAACAATGCTTCAGTAGCTAAATTAATTAGCAGAGATGTTACAAGCATTATCAAAATTGCAGTAACAGCTAAAGTTAACGTTTCTACTAAATTCAACAAGTTCAAATGACGGTTGTTAAATCCGCTAACTTTATAAATTGCATATTCTCGTTTTCTCATAACACCCGTAATTAGGAAAATAGCAATAAGCATAACAACTGATAATAATCCTATAATCGTATTTGCAGAGCCCGTTTGCTCGGTTGTTTGTGTATTTAATCTTGTAATATCTTCGACTAGTTCAAATCTACCGAGAGGGGCGATGCCTTGTTCGTTTAGTTCATCTTTAATTGAAATCATATCTACAGGGCTTTCTGCTCGAATAAGGAAATTTGATTCATTCCCCTTAATATTTGTCTGGTTTCTCAAATCTTCAAGAGCTGTTTTACTAAAAAAGAAGGAGTCATCCACGCTATATTCCATCATTTGACCTTCATATTCATAAACTGCTGATGTGTCTGCAACTCCTACAATAGTAGCTTTAATTTCAGCGTCTTTGAGTACCGGGATACCTGTGTCCCAATTATAAATAGAAACGCTAAAATCAATTTCTTTCCCAACAGCTTGCTTGTTTTCAATTCCTAATGATTTTACAAAACTTTCAGGAACAACTACCTCATGTTCGTTACCTAATGGCATTTTTCCCGTTAAGAGTTTATTTATTACAGGAACGCTACCCGTTTTTTCCACGTTGTAGTTTTCCCCGTCCACAGTAACAGAAATATTATCAAGAGCTTGTAAAAAAGCTGCAAAGGCAACACGCTTATCATTCGCATATTGATCATATAAGCCACCGATATCTTGCGTTACATCGGCATTTGGCTTTTCATCTTCATTGCCATCTGCTCCTCCAGCACTTGTAAAGCTCCCTACAATACTAATATCCAGTACCCCTTCACCATACGTATCAAATAGCGCATCGAATGCTTCTTGACTTCTGCTACTAATTGTCCCACCCAATGTTGTAAGTAGTAATATTGCCGCCATCACAAGCGAAAGTATCGATACTGTAAAGCGTCCAATATTCCTTTTTATCCCTGTACAAGCTATCGTAAAAGCACTTGCCCTGCATATTGGCTACTGGCGTTTGAGCAAGACTGTTGCCCGTTCCAGAAATCAGTTCTCCTTTATCAAGCTCAAAAACATTATCTTTATCGCGAATCAAAGAGGTATCATGCGTTACAATGATAACCGTCCTTTTTTTTGAAATTTCTCTTAAAATATCCATTGTAATCTTCGAACTTTTTTCATCTAAAGCACTTGTTGGCTCATCCGCAATAATGACCTGTGGATTTTTCATAAGCTCACGTGCAATAGCAACACGTTGTTTCTGTCCACCTGAAAGAGATTTTACTTTTTGACCCGCAATGTCGTAAATTCTAAGTTCTTTCAGTGTTTTTTCCGCATGCTTGTTTTTTGGACCATCTTTTAAATACTGAGGTAACAATACATTCTCAAGCACAGTTAACTCCTCAAGTAAATTAAAATCTTGCCAAACGAAACCAAAAACATTGTTGTAAAAATAGCTTTTCTCTGCGTTTGTTAATGCCTTGATATCTTTTCCACTATAGGAAACATCCCCGTCAAAATGCTGCTCCATGCCACTTATGATTTTAAGCAAGGCCGTTTTTCCACTACCCGAAGCACCAACAATAAAATTAAGCCCTTTTCCTATCGCAACAGAAATATTATTCAAGGCAAATTCACCGTTATATTTTTTACATACATTCTTTATTTCAAACATTTACTTAGCTCCAATCTCACTTACTCATCTTTTGTCACTAGTGTATACCATTCCATGTTAAATCCTTGTTAAGAGTAGAAAAAAGGCTTTGAACAAACGGTAGTAACCGCCATTCAAAGCCTTTTCTTCCGACTAACAGAGTACCCTATAAATTACTTACCGTTTTTTTCTGTAGAAATAGACTCTGTTACTACTTCAGCTTTCATCAGCTTTCCTTCTTTTTTAAGCTTAGCAATTAATTCATCAACTGTGATTCCTTGCTCTTTCGCCATTGTTTCTAAGTTAACAGTTTCATTAGATGAAGTCATTTCGCTAGTCATATTTGACTCAACGCTACCTTCAGCCGGTATAGATTCAGTTGTGCTAACAGCTTTTGTTAACTTTCCTTCTTTTTCAAGCTGGGCAATCAATTCGTTTAATGTGACCCCTTGTTCTTTCGCCATTTCTTCTAAATTAGTAGGCTCGCTCGATTTAGTTGTGTCTCCCATGTCGTTGCTTGCAGCATATGCAGATCCTGCTACAACAGATAGTCCTAACATTACGGATGCAATTGTTAATTTTTTCTTCATTTTAAATTCCTCCTAGATTGATTTTAGTCTTTTCCTACTTCACAAGAGAAAGCTTACCGCAGCAAACTTTCTACTTGATAACAATAGTGTATAACTAGCGATGTTAAATCCTTGTTAAGAGAAATACTAATAAAAATCTACCCTGTTAATTTAATGTAATTGTAAAACAAGTACCACCGTTTTCATTGTCAGTAACTGCAATTTTTCCTTTGTGTTTGTTCATAATGCTTTGCACAATGGAAAGTCCCAATCCTACGCCTCCCACTTCACGAGAGCGTGACTGATCCACCCGGTAAAACGGCTCAAATATATTCTTTTTCATCTCATTGGGGATACCAATTCCTGTGTCTGAGATTTCAATTTTCATCTGATTTTTCTCCGATTTAGCTTTAATCATTACACTTCCACCGTCAACATTGTATTTGATACTGTTTTCAACAATGTTATAAAATGCTCGATACAGTAAGTCTGTATTTCCATAAATAACACGATCATCGCAATCCCAAAATAGTTTAACCGCTTTTTCAGCAGCAATAAAAGAAAGTTCTGATACAATATCTTCCAAAACATCCATCAAGCAAATCGTTTCATTCTCGAAATCATCATTCATATTGGTCATATCTAAAAGAGCAAATACCAACTCGGATAATCGCTGTATTTGCTTTTCAAAAACAGCTATAAGTGCATCATATTCTTCCGTAGAATGATCGATTTTCTTTTTGAATACATCCACTTTTGTTTTTAATACAGTAAGGGGCGTTCGAAGTTCGTGAGCCGCATTTGCAGAAAAGCGACTTTGCATCATAAAAGCTTCGTTTAACTTATAGGTCATTTCATTAAAAGAATGCGTAAGCTCAGCTATTTCATCATCGCTCGGTGGAATGTCCATCGTTTCCGATAGATTCAGCACAGTCCTGTTCTTAATTTGACTATTGAGAAGATCAAGTGGTTTTAACACTTTGCCCGATACATAGTAAGTCAATGCACCACCACCAACAATGACTAAAAATAGATAAAAGACACTTTCAAATCGAAAATCCGTTCTTGCTTGTTGTGCTTCTATAGTTGGTGTAGACATCATCATCGCTTGGAGATTGTCGACTGCACCTCTATCTTCCCAAGGCTCTTGCGCAGGTACTACCGCAACTGCATCTATTTTAGTTGCCATTATACCAGCAGACAAATTTAAAATTACTGTAAGACCTACACAACAAATCGTTAATAAAATAACCATCATTGCAGTAAGTCTCAACCGAATTGGCATTTTTTTAAACATCATGCGTCACCATCATTTTTCGTAATAAAATAGCCCTCACCAATCTTTGTACGTATTGGGTCATAATCTAAAAGACCCTTCAGTTTTTTTCGAAGAGTTGCAATGTGAACACGAATTGCACCACTAAAACTATCCGCATTTTGATCCCAAACATGTTCAATCAATTCTTCTTGACTGACAATTCGTTCCTGGTTAAGTAAGAAATATTCAAGTAAGGCAAACTCTTTTTTTGTAAGCGTTAATTCATTTTCACTAATAAATGCACTGCGTTTGGACAAATCTATTTTTATATCCCCACTAGTCAAAAGATTGTTTTCCTGCACAAATTTCCGTCTTAATAAATTCCGTATTCTTGCTTCCAATTCTTCAAAGTCAAATGGCTTAGTTAAATAATCATTCGCACCAATATCTAAACCTTTCACTTTGTCATGTACGCTACTTCGCGCACTAAGGATTAAAACCTTTAACTCTTTTTTTTCTTCTCTTATCTTTTCTAAAACTTCTAATCCGTCCATTTTCGGAAGATTTAAGTCTAATATAATTAAGTCGTAATTTCCAACGCATGCCTGCTCATAGGCATCTTCACCATTACTACATGTATCCACTGCATATCCATCTATTCTAAGTCCTTCCGCAATGGCTTCCTGTAAATCTAGTTCATCTTCAACTACAAGAATTCTCATATCGCAATCACCTCATTTTTATTATTTAAACTAGGTGTGTTAATAGTTTGTTATTGTGTCGTTTTAAACGATACCATTTACTTTCAAGGTTATCAACTTCGCCTTGACCAATCAACTAGTTTTATCTTAGAGATTATTGCTCAAACATAAAAAAAGAGAATTACTCGTCGCTGTGACTTGTAATTCTCTTTTATTAATCTTAGAAAAACGATAACCTTACTTAAAACCTGTCTGTTTGAATATTGTCTAGCTAGCCGTTCCAAAACCATCTATTCTTGTCACTTCAACTAAACGCTCCTCATGAAACGAAAGTTTGTACACGTCAGGCATAGCAAGCTGCTCCCAAAAATGAACGTCATATTTTGGATCAAAATAATTCATGATCAACACCATTATATTGCCATGTGTACCGACAACAACGTTCTGATTTTTGTACATTTCAAGAACATGTAAAGTTGCCGCAACGCCTCTTTTTTGAGCTACACGGCTGGACTCTCCACTATCTAATGAAAAATCGAAATCTGCCCATACTTTGGAAATCGCTTCATTAAAATCAGCAACTGGCTCCTTCGATAGCACACGTTCACGAAAACCCTCGATAATTCCTATTTCTTTTCCTATGTATTTTGCTATCCCCTCTACCGTTTGGATAGCTCTTTTATAAGGACTTGAAATAACATGGTCAATTTGCAAATCTTTTAACAGGCTTGTAGTAACTATTGCATCTGCATGCCCCTTTTCTGATAATGGTCTCCCCAGTTCATCCGGCGTATAAATGGAGTGCGCATGTCTAACAAAGTATACATTTGTAGCCAAAACAATTCTCTCCTATCTATTTCTACTTCTATCATTCAAGAACTTTCGTCATAAAAACTTGAGAAACCTTTGTCTTTTCGAATCCGCTTATCATTAAGGTAGAAACTGCACGACCGTTTCTAGTCAAAAAGTTATACGTTGTCCGATTGATTGGTTGATCATATTCCAATGCATGAGGAAACAGTTTGCTAAGTGCATCATCTTTGCCATTTTCAATAGCTTGGAATAAAGTAATTCCCTCCGCTTCACTACCAAATATCCCTTTTTTCCGAATGAGACATGCAGCCTGCACTTTTCCATCCTTTGTAAGTAGCACTGCTTCACCACCTGATTTTGGTCCATTAGCTGGATCAGTTTGCCAAGGAACAAGCGATGGAAATAAATCAGAGCCGATACATTGGAAGGCTGGAATTCTACTAATTTCATAGCCAGTAAGATCTGGTAATTCATCTTCTAAAATGCCCTTTGCTGCTAAAAAGAGTAAATCATCCTCTATTTTGTATCCATATTTTTCATACAAAGATATGGCAGCCTTATTTTCAGAAAGAGCTTCTAACGTAGCAATTGAAACTCCATGCTCCTTTAAGAGCTTCTCCGCTTCCTCCATTAAAGGAAGGCCTTGCTTTTTCCCTCTATACTCTGGAATAATTCCAGTACCACCATTCCACGAAACCTTTTGTCCATTTACTTCTCTCATTCCTTGAAGTACAAATCCAATAGGAATCGCATCATCAAATGCAACAACAGACAAAGCAGCTGATAATCCTTCGTCGCCAAATCGACTTACGAATGTATCGAAAGTTAAATTCATTGGCAATAAATATCCTTCAAATCCTTTATTAAAAAGAATATGGGCTTCTTCAAAACTTAATGACGACATCAATTTATATGAAATATTCATTGCAATCCCTCGCTTTTTTCTATGTAATGGTATTCATTCCATGGTTCAACATTTGATATTAAATTTTAATAGACATATTCAGCTAAGATAAATGTTTACTTAGTATTTCTCCTGGTAGCCCGTCCATCTCGCAAATAATTTCGGATACAAATCCTTGCTTGATCAATATTTTTCTAGAGGGGATATTTTCTGGATCAATAATCGCCTTTAGTATTTTTAATCTTTGTTCTCTAGCTCTTTCAATCAATACTCTAGCTATCTCACTGCCATAACCTTTCCCCCAATATTCAGGCATAATCATATATCCAATTTCAGCTTCCTCAAGTATATCTTCGTTTACAGTTAAATGCCCAAGTCCAATAAATTCATTCCCTGTAGATCCAGTAATTTTATATGAACCATAATGTTCGTATTTACTATTACGCTCAAGTAACTTTTGAAAATTAACTTGAGCTTCTTCAAAAGGTATAGCACGTTCCGTAATTTGTGCCATAACTTTTTCGTTTGATACAAGACTAAGATAATCATCAAAATCATTACTTTTAAACTTCTCAAATTTTAATGTCGACATCATTTCCCCCTAGATAGTCAGATCATAAGGATCTATTTAACTATTTTTTTCATGAACAATTAAACTCTACTTCATTATATGGTTACTTCTTTTTACATTCAATTCAAAAATATCTAACTATTATATAAATAACACTTGATTCTACCGTAACGTTAGGTTTTATTATAGAGATATGAGTTAGAAACGAGGGGTATTTATGTATTCAATTGGAAAATTAGCGAAACTAAGCAATTCAACTGTAAGAACGCTGCGCTATTACGATGAAATAGGATTGTTAACCCCTACCTTGTTGAGCGAAGGTAAGCATCGATACTATGAAGAAAAAGACATTATCAAATTGCAGTACATTAAAGTGTTAAAGGAGATGGGATTTAACTTACTTTCCATCCAGCAAATGTTGGAACATCAACATTTAAGTCACAAAGAAGCATTAGCAATGCAATTAAAAGTTTTAGAGCTAGAAAAAGAGCGAATCGAGGAACGCACTCGCTCCATTCGCTATTTGCTTCAAGTGAGCGAATTGGAGGAACTTGCAAATTGGAAAGATGTATTTGATCATCTTCCAATGAATTCCTCACCAACGCCGCTAGAGGTATATGAAGAAATTTGGAGTAACCATTTTTCAAAAGATGAAGTACAAATCCTAAAGAAACTTCCGAAAATCGGGGATGATTTGGAAGTTATGCAAGGCTTCACTACTTTAGTAAATGAAATTAGAGAAAATATTGATATAGAAACTACGTGTCCTGAAGCACAAGTCTTTGCAAAACGCTGGCTCGAGTTATCGGAAGTAATCTTTAATGGAGATACAACACTTGCTCAAAAAGCTTGGAATATCAATAAAGAGACAAATGGAACTATTGGAATGTATCAATTCGACACGAGAGTTGTGCATTTTATAGAACAAGCAATTATGCATTATGTGCAAATAAATTATAAAGAAACCTAATATGAAAATAAATTATATGCTTCTTGAATTACTTATCTATTTGGGACTGCCTTATGTAATTTGGACATATGGTAGAAATCTAATGGGGGACTATTATGCAATGCTATTGTCTACAGCCCCCGCTATTATTTATACTATTTATCGTTTTTTGAAAGATCGACAATTTAATATGGTTGGTGTATTCGTCATTTTTTCGCTGATGCTTGGCTCCGCACTTGATTTACTTGCTGGATCTGCTCTTCAAATGCTATGGAATTCTGTATGGTTAAGTTACGCATTTACTACCATTTATCTTTTTTCTATGATCATTCAAAAGCCACTAGCCATTTATTTCGCAGTTGAATTCATGTTTTTACAAGGATACCCAAGAGCTTTATGAATGGTAATGTAAAATGGTTTCAAATGGTTACTGCTATTTTTGTTATTCGGGGACTTTTGATGAACTCCATCATGGTATGGTTGATTGTGAACCATGGGGCAGATGCATTTATGCATTTAATTGTTATAAGAAAAATGCTTAGTTATGGTTTTTCAGCTCTCATATTTGTAGGATTCTTGTATGCGGGCAATAAAGCAATGCAATTAGCCAACAAGCGTGAAATCGATTGGCTAAAACCTGTTCAAGCAGTCGAGTGAAAATTAGAAACTTAAATGATTTTATACTTACACATCAGAATCCCCCTATGTTTATAGCGTTCCAATTACTATTGTAAATTTCAATATGAATTAACTTAAAAGTTTATTTTTTGTAAAGGAGAGGTATATTTGCTGAAAAAAGTAGCTATCTTTACTCTCTGTATAGTGATAGTACTTTCAATTTGGATGTATAACAATCAAAAGAAAAATGAAGCAGAAGTGTTTGAACATTCAATGCATTACATCGTAACCAAATATAAGGAAGATAAAAACTTTAGTAATCTTGGCGTCACATATAATTTTGGACGTGGAAACTATTTTATTCTCCTTCAAAATGATACTACTAACAAATTTTATTCTTTAGAAGTTAAGTTAGCAAAGAAACAATATATAGTATACATTGAAGACCATACTCTAAATGATATATATCCCGACTAATATTAAAACTATGCTAACAAATAAGAAAAGCAGCACTCAATATTTTGGCTGCTTTTCTTATTTTCACTATATTTTATTAAAATCTCGAACTTTATTCACCCCCATACATTAAAGAACAGACTTTCTTTGTTTTCATCAGTAAGGAACTTAATATTAGTATAGCCTAAAGCTTCTGCACGTTCAGAAAACTTATGAACCATCTGTTGTTCTTTTAAAATGATTGACACGTATTCCGAATCAATCACCAAAAGTGCAAGTTGGCAGGAACTTTTCAAAAAATCCTCATAATTTTTGACTTCTACTACGTCTTCACTAGTAGGAAAAGCTTTTAAATCAGCAAATATTACGTAATAGTCATCTATCGATATATCATTCCAAAGCACTTTTCCCTCCAGAATAGCATTAGATGGTAAAAAGTTTGGGTATGGGATTTCTACGCTCAGCACTTCACCAGGACCGATTGACCAATACCAAGATGGATCAACTATGTCCACTAAAATATCAGATAATTGCTTACCAAATCTATTTTCCATTTTAAAATGAAGCCCCAGCATTTTCTCTCCCCTTTTTCATGAGCATATAAACTGACAGGTATTTCTTCTATTAAAACGACGTTAAACAAACCGGTTTAGAATTAGGCATAAACCATCTATCCAAATCTTTTGCTGACCAATTATTCAGTTCTACTTTTCCATACTGGACTAGCTTCTCCAAAGTTGCACAACCCATCCACCAAGAACTTAAATCTGAAATTACAATGCCTAAATCAGCTTCTTCACTAGAAATGGACGATTTTTCAATACTCCAAGAATCTCCGCTAAACGTTAGTTCGTAACTACCATTTTGCTCTTGGATAAAGGAATCCTGAACAAATAAAGAAATCGTTACAGGGCTCCCCGGTCGATCTAGCAAATGAAAATTAACCTGTTCTACAAACTCTTCTATCGAACTTATTCGATACATGACCCCTGTACCAACTGCTCCTACCTCATGATATACACTAGGTATCAAACGATTGCTATCGTTTCTCGGATCTTCTAATTGATACAAAAGTGATTCATCATGTGTTCGTACTAATACACGATCTATCTGATCTTGCTGAGAATTAATCCACGCACAAATATCCTGGAAAGCACTTGGCTTCGTCCAAACCCATTCCAAAACATTCATTTCACTATGTAGAAAATGACTATCTTTTACAGGTTGTAAAGTATAAGCAATAGCACCAATTAACTCATTATCCTCATAAACTCCTGCGTAGTAAGAAGCTTTTTTCTTTATTAATGTTCGTTCATGCCATGTTCGTTCCATCATTCCATGATGCATGGCTGCAAATTTATTATAAACGGCAACAATTTCTTCTTCATTCGATGGAGACAACAGGACTACTTTTTTTCTATCTCCATTGCTTGGAAAACTAGCAGGCTTCAGCTTATATTGATAGCGCGTCGGTCCATAACCATACCCCATCTTTTGATAGAATGAAGTGTTAAAAGGATATAACGACACAAGACCAACACGCTCTTGTCTAGCAAGTTCATGAAAATGTTGTAGTAACTGTTTCGCAATCCCTTCTTTTTTATGGAAGAAATGAACAGCAACCATACCAATTCCAAAAACACGAACAATTTCTCCATTTACATTCCCTTGAAGCTCGTGCAATTTGTACATACCTAGCAACTCATTTTGCTCAGTAAATAAACCGTAGAACCTGAAGTTATTTTCCGATTCAATTTCAAATATTAATCGTTCAATAAATCCGTCTTGAGCTTCGGCTTCTGCTATTTGCATTCCTGGATAAGCCATTGCTACTAGAGAAGCAGCTTGTGCTAAATCACTTTTAATTAATAATCGAATCATGGTAATCCCCCTTTTTCAAATTATAGTAGTTAGAATTATCTAAGTAAACTAACTTTTATAAATCAGATCTTACTTTTAACCAGGATAATGGATTAATACAGAACATTTAACTAGGCTATTTCCATTATTCTTATAAATATGCGCTCTATCTGCTTGAAAAGTAATTGCATCTTCACTATTTACTACGTAGCTCTTTTCTCCAATTGCGAGTTCCAATGTTCCTTCATTTACAAATATATATTCTTCTACACCTGGATTATGCGGTTCTGATCTATGCTCACAACCTGGTTCAATTGTTATCGCAAATACTTCAAATTGTTTTTCTGCGTTAAATGGCACAACTGGATACACCTGGTACTGTCCGTTGTTTTCTATGATCGGGTCTAGCTTATTCTTTTTGATAACAGTAACAGAGGGGCTATCACCACTTATAAGTGATGATAAAGAAAGACGTAATCCATTTGCAATTTTCCAAAGCGTTGTTACAGTTGGATTCGATTCTCCCCTTTCAATTTGGCCTAACATCGTTTTACTCACACCAGTTAATTCAGCCGTTTTATCTAAACTAATATTTCTTTCCTTTCTAACTCGTTTTAAATTATTTCCTATATTTTCATTTATTTGATCCATCTAAAATTCCTCCATTTTAAAAAACGTTATATTGCACATATATGCTGGATGAAGTACAATAGGCGTTATAAAGCACAATTGTATTGTATAGTGACTATTTTAAAGGGAATGGGGAAATTTATCTATGACAAACAGTTCAATGTTCTCAGGCGTACACGAAGTTATCGGAAACACCCCTATGGTTCATTTATCAAGAATTACGGAAGGTTTAGAAGGGAATATTTTTGCAAAACTGGAGTATTTGAATCCTGGTTTTAGCAAAAAGGACCGCATTGGATTACAAATAATAGATGAAGCTGAAAAAGCAGGTGTACTTAAGGCAGGTCAAACAGTTGTAGAACTAACAAGTGGGAATACTGGTACAGGTCTTGCAATTGTATGTGGTGTGAAAGGATATAAATTCGTAGCTGTCATGTCTAAAGGAAATTCTTTAGAACGAGCTCAAATGATGAGAGCGCTAGGAGCAGAAGTTGTTCTAGTTGATCAAGCTCCTGGTTCACTAGTCGGACAAGTATCTGGAGAAGACCTTGCAAAAGTAGAAGATGTTGCACAACAAATTACACTGGAAAGAAATGCATTTCGTGCCGATCAATTTAATCATATTGGCAATATTCATGCTCATGAATACTACACTGGTGAAGAAAATCTGGAGACAAACTAATGGTGAAATAGATGTATTTCTTGATTTTGCTGGTTCGGGTGGCACTTTTACAGGATGTGCAAAAGCATTAAAAAAGCATAAATCCGATATACGTTGTTACTTAGTTGAACCAGACAGTGCCCCTTTTTATTCAAATAAAGTCCCAACATATCCAAGTCACAAAATCCAAGGTGGCGGATATTCGATGGAGTTGCCACTTTTAGATAAGAACTTAGTAACCGATTATATTCATATAACGGATTCAGAAGCGACATTAGTTGCAAGAAAGTTAGCAAAAAAAGAAGGAATATTTGCTGGTTTTTCCTCTGGAGCAAACGTTGCCGCAGCATTAAAACTATTGAAAGGCTCTGAAAAAGGAGCAAATATCGTTTTAACAATAAATGATTCTGGTCTTAAGTATTTAAGCACAGATCTTTATGAGTAATCTTGGATAACAAAAAGAATCCATTTTGAAAAATTGATCAAAATGGATTCTTTTGTTTATTTAATACTAAAAAAACTCCATATGCCCTTTTTCTTTTTTATAATAGTCCATTCTGTCTTGCAATGTTCCAGTATGAAATTCGAATTTATGCCCATCTAAATCCGTAAAGTAAATGGATTTTTTATCTTTTTCATCTCTTGATCGACTAGGAAGAATGTTTACATTTAAGTCTATTAATTTCTCATATACCTCAGAAAAGTCTGCTTCATCGATTGAAAAATCGATATGTGTATAAGATTCACTTATATCATTGCGAGGAACATTTTCTTCTTGATTTAAAGCTAGCCATATTCCATTTAGATCGAAATATGCAGTCGTTCTTCCCTTTACTAATAGCTTCGCGTCAAAAACACTTTCATAAAACGTTATCGATTCTTCTAAATTAGAAACAGAAAACAAAAAATGATTCAGTCCTTTAATAGTCATCCATTCGCCTCAAGTGCAATTTTTCGCGACTGTTCTTTTCTAGCTAATTCCTTATTATTTTGATGAATATCTTTCATCCCTTCAAAAAATCTGTATTTTTCAGTCAAGATTTCTTCCAAATTTGCTTGTTCGTCAAGTAACTGATCCAGATATTCTCGTGAGAATGTCAATCTATTTTGCATTTCTACTACACTTTCAGTTGTGTGACCATGTCCAGGTACATGAACGGAAATAGCATGTTTAGAAAAGATATTTTTCGCTTTTTCCATTGTCTGAACATAATCAAAATAACCGCTATAAATAAAAGGGAACTCGACATCAGATAAATAATCCCCTGTTAGGAACACGCCAAGAGGCTCTATAACCGTAAACAAACCATCATCCGTGTGACCAGGTGCCAAATAAAATGTTATTGTGCTTGATCCAATAAGTAATTGCTGCCCGTCTTCGGATACAATATAATCTACAGTAGGATACTTCGGCTCATAATTTCTTTCTAAATAGTATTTTTGATCAAATAGTTTTACTTTCTTCATTATATCTTCTTTATGTACATTTTCGCTCAACTTGCGAGATGCAACCACCCTAGCATCTGGAAATGCCCCTGATCCAATAACATGATCGAAATCACTATGAGTGTAAATAATATAAAGCTGTTTATCTTTCCTTATTTGATTGACATAGCCCTTTATTTCCTCCACTTCATGAGGCAACCAATTTGGATCGGTTAAAATAATGGCCTCGTCTAGCTCTATTACGGCAGATGTTGTTAAATATAGTGAGCTTTGAAAAATTCTTATATTTTCTTTGTTATATTGAATCATGAAATTTACTCCCCATCTTTTAAAATTTATTCCCACTCGTATGGTGTTTCTTGGTACACATAATAATTCAGCCAATTTGAAAATAGCAAATGTGTATGCGAACGCCATGTATTCAAAGGTTGTTGCGTTGGATCATCATTTGGAAAATAATTTTCAGGTACATCGATTTCGATTCCTTTATCTACATCGCGGTCATATTCCTCCGCAAGCGTATCTGCGTCATACTCTAAATGTCCAGTTAACATAATATGTTTGTTATCTTCTGATAGAACAATAAACACTCCAGCATCTTCCGATTTAGAAAGTAAAATTAATCGACTATCATTCTCTACTTGTTCAGGTGAAACAGCCGTATAACGGGAATGTGGAGCATTAAATTCATCGTTAAATCCTCTTATTAAATTAATCGTATGGTCAGAAAGTTTATGAGCAAATACTCCTGAACATTTTTTGGACAACACATATTTATCTATCCCATAATGATGATACAGCGCTGCTTGTGCCCCCCAGCAAATATGTAAAACCGACGTTACATTCGTTTTTGTCCAATCCATAATTTCGGTCATTTCTTGCCAATAATTCACTTCCTCAAACTGCAAATGTTCAATAGGAGCACCTGTAATTATCAGTCCATCAAAACGTCGATGCTTCACATGTTCAAAAGTAGTATAAAAAGTTTCTAAATGTGTTTTGCTTACATTTTTAGACTCATGTGTCGCAGTATTTAAAAATGTCACATTTACTTGTAGCGGAGTATTCCCTAACAATCGCAATAGCTGTAATTCCGTTCTTTCTTTTTCAGGCATTAAGTTTAATATAAGAATATTTAATGGTCGTATATCTTGCTTTGTTGCACGATCCTCATCCATCACAAATATTTTCTCTTTTTTCAGTAACTCCGCTGCTGGTAATTGTTTCGGTATATTAATAGGCATTTTTGTTGCTCCTTTTCAAAATAAAATAATAAAAAACCCTCTTTTCTATTTGATAAGAAAAGAGGGTAATATGTATGCTCTCTGTTCTTATCTCTCAAGACATATAGTCTTGATGGAAGTAGCACCTTTCTGATAAGTCAGAGGTTGCTGAAGCTTCGCAGGGCCATATCCCTCAGCTTCTCTTGATAAGAATATTCAATTATTATATCTTGTAAATATTAACATGTGGAAATCATTTATGCAACTATTTAGAAATCTAAACTTCCAAAAAATAAGCACTCACTTCTTTCCAACTATTTAACCGAGTGTAGCCCGTTACATTTACATTATGAGGAGCTGTAAAAAGAAGCCCTTTTCCGTAAAAATCATCCAAATTACTCATCGTATCATCTATTAAATAATCTGCTCGTATAATGCTTTTATCTCCACAAAAAACAAAATTCTGCTCATTTAAAAAGGGAAAATACTTTTTTAACCATATATATTTCGGGGCTAATGAAGAAGGAAACTCCATTGCAGCTGTTACGATAAATACCTCATACTTCAAACATAAATTTCGAACGACTTCCTGACTATCCTTTATAACATCTAATTCTAGAAAGAAAGTTCCATTAGCTAAATAGGCATCTATTCTTTGCTCCAATCTTGCATCTAATTCACTTAGTTTTTTTCCTTGTAAATCCTGCATTGTATAAGTAGTATTATATTCTGCGTTAAACAAGTCTACACATTTTTTACTAAAATGAGATAAAACCTCATCCATATCTATCGCTATACGTTTCAAAGTGATTCCTCCTATTGTTCTATTAGTAGTTTATCATTTATCTTATGAAGTAGTTTTTTTCCGAATTAAGCAAGTCACATGTTTAGAACAGTAATTTTCATTATGTTATACTAACAATCGGAAGTTTTATGAAAATCTATTTAAAAGGTGTGTAAATAATGCAAAACTTAAAAGGGAAAACGGCTTTAATTACTGGTGCAGGAAAAGGAATCGGACGTGCTACTGCACTCGCTTTTGCAAAAGAAGGCATTAATGTTGGAATTATTGGAAGAACGTCTGAAAGCCTTGAAAAAGTAGTAAGTGAACTTGAAGCATTTGGCGTAGAAGCTACGATGGCGGTTGCGGATGTTTCTAATAACGACTCGGTTATTGCTGCAGTCGATCATATTAAATCTGAACTTGGCCAAATAGATATTCTTATTAATAATGCAGGTGTAGGGAAGTTCGGCAAATTCCTGGAGCTTTCACCAGAAGAGTTCAAAAACATTATTGATATTAACTTAATGGGTGTCTACTATGTAACAAGAGCTGTGTTACCTGAAATGATCGAAAGACAAGCAGGTGATATTATTAATATATCGTCAACTGCTGGTCAAAAAGGTGCGCCAGTAACAAGCGCTTATAGTGCGTCAAAATTTGGTGTACTCGGGCTAACTGAGTCACTTATGCTTGAAGTAAGAAAGCATAATATTCGTGTGAGTGCATTAACACCAAGTACTGTAGCTACTGATTTAGCGTTTTCTGAGAACCTTACCGATGGAAATCCTGACAAAGTGATGCAACCAGAAGATCTTGCAGAAGTAATGGTTGCACAATTAAAATTACATCCACGCATTTTACTTAAATCAGCTGGTTTATGGTCAACAAATCCATAATAACGAAAAAAATCCACCGACAAGTAATTGTCGATGGATTTTTTCTTTACTTACTATTAATTCCAAGCACCAGCTTTTTCTAATTTCTTTTTCCCTTTAAACGCTAAAAATACTAACAGTGCGTTCAAAAGTAACATAATAACAAGTGCATACAATACAAATGTATAGCTACCAGTAAATTCAAAAATATAACCATACCCTGGTAACGCTACAATCCCAGCAACTGCTAAACCGATGGCAGCAGTAGAATAGATTTGACTATAATCTTTGTTACCAAATAATGCAGTTGTTAATAGTGGCCCTAATGTTCCAAGAGATGAAACGATAAAACCGAAAATTACTACAGCTACTATAAATAAAGTTTGATTGTCAGGAACCGTTAGGAAAATACCAACTGGAACTAAACCTAATAACATCGCAAATATAGCCGTATTTCTCGCACCAATTTTATCACTTAACACACCAAAAGATAAAGCACCAACTAAAACACCGATTTGCATGGCCCCTAGTGCAGTACCCGCAAATTTAATATCGTAACCAGCGCCTATTGCGAATGGCGCAAGATGTTGACTAAAGCTTGCAATCGAAGTGATGATGAAGAAGAAACCTAGTAAAGCAAAGAAAGCACTCGATTTTTTAGCTACTGCAGCACTTACTCCTTGTGCCACATCTTGTTGACCAAGAGTATCTTCAGATGATTTTACATCATCCATACCTAATGGTTGTAAACCTTTTTGCTTTGGACTCATACGAAGGATGACTAAAACGATTGGAATGATAATAACCGCTACAGTGATACCCGAAGCAATATAAGTAAATCTCCAACCTTGTGTAGCAATTAAATTACCTACTGTTGGTTGAATGATTGCACCAAAGACACCACCGATTGCAACCATCAATCCCATTGCTAATCCATTATGTTTTTTAAACCAGTTATTGATTAGAACAGGACCTGCCATTTGTGTAACAAAAATTGACCCGATTGCCAGAGGAATACTGAATAAATACCAGCCCCACACCGAACTCATAAGACCAAACATTGCAAATGATCCAGCCATTAAAATAATAGAAACCACTAAGATCAATCTAATATCATATTTAGCCATTAATTTACCTGCAATAGGTAAAAAAATCATTGTAACAATAGAAGCAATACTAAAGTATAATGTCAAACTTCCCATACCAATTCCTAAATCTTGTGTAACAGGTATTAAGTATAATCCACCCGCAGTAGAAATACCGTTTTTACCCAAAGCTACCATAATCGATAGACCAATTAATAGCAACCAAGCGTAATGGAATTTTTTCTTTTTCGTATTCATAGTACAGCTCTCCTCTTATAATATTACTTCACGACATTACTATATAACTCTATATATTTGAGTGTTAAAATAATAACCTTTTACATTTTGACACAAAGTTCATTGAATGTCCACACTTAAAATCGAATATTTTGTCACAATGTTACCTATTGATTTTTAATCTAGTCACACAAAACCCGTTTGGCATCTATTCGCCAAACGGGTTTTGTTTAGTTATTATTCATCCAAAGTGCTATTAATAGTTCTAATTCTTTTTCTTTTTCTTCTTTGAGAACAAGTAGTTCTTCATATTTTATCCAATCATCTTCCATTTCAATTTTTTCTTTTAAAGCTTTAATTACATTTTCTAGCTCATTTATCTCATCTTCTATTGGACGAATCGTTTCTTTTGTCTTTTTCACTTTGCTATTAGATACCTTTACTTCCGGAACAACTACAGTTACTTTACTTTGTTGTTGTTGTTCCCATTTATCACGTGCCCATTCATAAGATCCTTCAAAGGTTGTCAATTCTCCTTGATCTAGCCAAGCCGTTCTTGGGAATAGTTTATTTAAAAAGTAGCGATCATGCGAAACTGCTAAAATTGTACCTTCAAAATCTTCCATGGCGTCTTCGAGTACTTCTCTCGAATCAATATCTAAGTGATTCGTTGGTTCGTCTAGCATTAGTAAGTTAATATCTTGATGCATTAGCTGAGCAAGTCGAAGTCGCATTCTTTCGCCTCCGCTTAAATCACCAATTCTTTTGAATACGTCTGGACCGTAGAACATAAATTTCGCTAAAATATGCCTTGCATCACCTTCAAAAACATTTACTTCACTACGGAATACATCGATTAAACGTGCTTTCGGATCTGCTATTTCAAAATGTTGTGTTAAAAAGCCAACTCGAACATTGCTTCCAAGTCGTGCTATTCCAGCGTCTACTTGTATTTCTTCCCGAAGCAGCTTCAATATAGTAGACTTCCCTGTACCATTTCGTCCAACAATAGCTAATCGATCTTTCCAATAAACATTCAAATTTGCATTGTGTAGCAACACTTTTGTATCAAATGCTTTATATACCGCTTCCATCACAACCACTTCCTTACCACTTCTCGAAGCAGCTTCAAAAGATAAATTCATTTTCTTTGGGTCGATTAATGGCTTTCTTACTTTCTCCATTCGTTCTAAAGCTCTTTCCATATTCCTTGCTTGTCGATGGAGCCCTGCATTAGGAGGAACAGCTTCGTTTGCCCATATTCTCAATCGTTTTATAGCTTCTTTCATCTTTTTTATCTTTTTCTGTTGTTCTTCATAATCCTGAAATTCACGCATTAATCGTTCTTCTTTTTCCATTACGAAGGAAGAATAATTACCATTATATAAAGTTAACTCACCCTGTTCTAAGTCAGCTACTTTCGTTACTACTTGATCTAAAAAATAGCGGTCATGCGACACAATAACAATCGTTCCTGCGTACGTTTTTAAATATTGCTCTAGCCATTCCACAGCAAATAAATCCAAATGATTTGTCGGTTCATCTAACAATAGTAAATCCGGCTTTGTAAGCAAAAGCTTTCCTAACATGATTTTCGTTTGTTCCCCTCCACTTAAACTAGAGAACGGTTGATGAACAAAATTAGCTAACTGTAAGCCTTGTATTACTTTTTCAATTTCTGAATCCATTGCGTAGCCATCACGATTGGAGAATTCTTCTTGTACATCTCCATATTGCTGTAAAATTTTCTCCATATTTTCTGCTTCTGTTGTAGCAAGTCTATTTTCTAATTCACTTATTTTCTGTTGGAGTGATAAAAGTTCTGAGAATGCGCTAGTCAAAACATCATAAGCCGTTATTTCATGTGCAAAAACAGGAATTTGTGCGAGATACCCTATTTTTGTTCCTTTTTTAAAATGAATAGTCCCTTCGTCAGGTGTTTCAATTCCAGCAAGCAACGTAAACAAAGTGGTTTTCCCACTACCATTTCTACCGACTACCCCTAATTTATCGCCTGTTTTAATGGCTAAAGATAAATTTTCAAAAATCGTATTTCCACCGAGCATTTTACTTATTTCTTGTATTGTACATATCATATTTTCCGCTTCCTCTCGAATCGTTCATAGCTGGAAGCTTTTTTCTGTATGCAAAAAAGACTGCCCGAAAAGCAGTCTTTTCCATTATAAATGGTTCAGAAAGAATGACTTCTCAGCTGTGAACTTCATTAAATTTGCTAAAAATGGACAGACTAATCCCGTTATATGCAAATTCATGAGTAATCGCACAGGATGTGGATAAAAATTCCAATATAAATCCATATGCATTCACAACGTTTTTCATTCTTTCTTCACCTCCGTTTCATTCTAATTAAGAATATTCTAACACATACTTTTTCATCTTTCAATTGTTTTTATTATTCTGCACCCTCAAACGTTTGATCGTTATTTGTTTCTTTTTCCTTTGGAATCCCAACGTCATTTTCCTTATTTACTTCTTCATTTCCAAGATCCTTATTTTTTTGTTGTGAATCCAGCTGTGTTTCTGGGGTTGGTGGCTCATTTGATTCTCTTTGCACACCACATGCGGAAAGTGGCAGTATTAAAATGAATAGTAAGAACAAAATTGTTTTCTGCATATTAATCTCTCCTAACTTTTCAATTAGGTTGCTCTATTACCACTGTTTTATGCAATTAAAAAACTCTCGTACCATTTATATGTACGAGAGCTTTACCATAAAATTATTCTTCAATATCAAAGGAAATTTCGTCTTCATCACTATATTCGGATCCATTTTCAAATAATACGGTAGTACGTAAAATAAGCTTCGTAACTACTTCATTTTCATTAGAGATCCATCTTTCATCTGGCATAATTTCAAATGGAATCATTTGCATATCTTTTGATGCAGCTGCTCCTACTAGTTCAATAGAATGCTTCGAAACGATTTTTGACACTTCGCCATTTAGTAGCTTAAATACTTCTAACTTGATATTGTCTACTAGCTCATCATCACCCGCACCGTCAATATAAATCGTTCCGGATAAATTTATCCCGTGTTCGATATATGGGTGGTCCACAATTGTATCAATTTTTATGTTATCTACTTCTATTGAAGATTCAAATTTCCTCGACATAGTTCTCAATCCACCTTGTGATTTGTGTACTCGTAGTGATTTTCAATTTCTGGCTCGTACTTATTATATCTCTTTTTAAACATTGTATAAAAATGAGAAACAATAACTTTTAGTATTGCATATCCTGGAATTCCTAAAATGACACCTGGAACTCCAAACAATGCCCCTGAAGTTATTAACACAAAAATAATTGTAATCGGGTGTATATGCAATGATTTACCCATAATTTGTGGGGATATAAACTTCCCTTCCACTAATTGTACTACCGTCCATACAACTGCAAGGCTTATTAACATCAAAGGTGAATTAACTAGTGCAATAATTGCAGCAGGAGTAATTGCAATAACAGGTCCTAAATACGGTACAACACTTGTTACCATCGCGATAACTCCAAGCAACAATGCATATGGCATTCCTATAATAGAAAATCCGATAAAAATCATTAACCCGATGCACATAGAAACTAAAATTTGCCCTTGAATATATGAACTGATTTGTTTATCGATGTCTCTAAATACGGAATGTACATCATTACGCATACGTGGTGGCAATATATTCATCACATACTGTGGCAGTTTTTCCCCATCTTTTAATAAGTAAAAGAGGATAAATGGAACCATCACTATCGATAAAACGAAACTTGTTACTGCTCCGATAGCAGAAGTTATTCCGGTTGCAATACTAGCAATAGCACTTTGAAATAGCTTGCCAACTTCAGCAGGTATACTTGCAAATAATTTCATCACATCATTTTCAATTTGCAAATAGTAATTTGCAAATATAGACGTTCTTAAGAAAGTATCTAGATTGTTAAGCAATTGAACAAAGTTAGCTGGTAGTTCATCGACTAATTTAATAGACTGCTCTTTCAAGAACGGAAAAACTAAAAAGACAAGCAATGTTACTAATCCTATTAATGCTAAAAAGATAATTAATATTCCCCAAACTCTCGGAATTTTAATGCGCTCTAATAATCGCAATAACGGTCTTAATAAATAATATGCGATAACTGCTAAAATGATTGGTAAAACTACATTACCTAAAAAGACAGTTAACGGATCGAAAACAAACGAAATTTTATCGTAAATCATTATAACTAGCCCAATAATCAGTAGCATTAGAAACGTAAAAAACGTATTACGCCCTCCTAAAAACTGTATGTATCTAGTAGAAAAAAAAGACGGCTTATTAGGGTCCATATTATTCAACTTCCTTTCTTACCAAATAAGAAAGCACTTCTTTTTTACTTTGCCTTCTCTTATTTTACGTAGGAAAAGTAAGAAGTGCAACGCTTAAGTATTACTTTTATTCTAAAAAGTCAGAAATAGCTTTTTTATTTCTTTCTTTATCTATTTCCAACACCGAACCTGCATGTGAATAGCTTTTATTCGTATACGATCCTTCTACTGGTATTGTTAATTTTTCTATTTCTACATTTCCACTAACGGATGCATCCATTACTCGCTTTAATTTATCTGATTTCGAATAATCGGTTTCGATATAACCTTCTGTGGCACCAACGAATTTCGGGATATTGCGCAAGTTTTTGACTGAAAGTATTTCATCTTTCAAAGCTTCCATCACAATTTGTTGCCTTGCTACTCGTCCAAAATCACCTTCTGCATCCGATCGGAATCTCGCATAACCAAGCAGTTCTTCGCCAGAAAGGTTTTGTTGCCCTTTTTTTAATGTTACGCCGATTTTTTCAGACATGTCCTTTTCTACATTTATCGGAATTCCTTCGGGTGTAACAATGTCTACTAGCGTTTCAAAACTGCTAAAATCTATAAGGGCATAATGATGTATTGGTACATCAAACATATTTTCAATCGTATCTGTCACTAATTGAACTCCATCTAAATAATACGCTGTATTCAATTTATACGATTTATATCCTGGAATTTCCGCATAAATATCACGCATAAATGAAATGATTTTCACATTATTACTCTCTCGGTCCCATGATACGAGCATCATTGTATCTGTTCTTGCTTTATCTTGCCCTCTTGAATCGACACCGAGCACTAAAACATTTTCTCGTTGCCCTTGTTCTCGTACATCACCTGTAAAATCAGCAGGTTCTTTTTTAGCATCTTTCGCCAAATTATATCCACTAGTATATTGAGTAAATGCATAAGCCCCCACAGCTAATAAAAGAAAAAAGAACAAAAAAGAAAGAAATCTTCCTCTTTTAAACTTCTTTTTACGCTTGCGCCTTGGCTGATGCTCTTGTATTTCGTCCATCAAAAATCTCTCCTTTATCTATATAATAGCACATCTGTTCGTTTTCCTATTTCTTAGAAATTTTCGCTAATAGGAAAAAAGAGCACTCTTTAAAATAAGCACTTGTTTTTCGACTTGCATTACGCCCTCATTCGTACTTTACATATAATGTGTCTTAATGGTAGTTTCCGCTACAGGGGTGGACGCTTTCCGCGGGCGTTGCCTCA
>NZ_JALDYF010000025.1:0-36199 GCF_032154225.1 Psychrobacillus sp. | reverse complement strand
AAGACAGATGCGATAAAGGTGTTAACAGATTATAAAGTGGAAGCAGACTATAGTGTTGCAAACTGGGCACAAATCCTACACTTAAAAACAACTGGCAAGAACGCAATCAATTTGGCCAAAACACTAAAAGAAGTTACGGATGCTAAGGACGCAGCAATAGCAGCGATTGATCTAATTAAAGTAAAATCAAGTATTTCTACTATTAGTGGAATTACTGTAAATGGTGAACTAGCTGCTGTAGATGTGTCTGATTCAGAGATTTATAATGTTACACTCCCAGCAGGAACCGATTTAACGAAAGCAACTATTTTGGTAACCGCTACAGATACAAACGCAGTAGTAACACCAGCAACAACTACGAATAACGGTACTACTTGGCAAGTTGTAGTTACCGCAGAAGACGGGAAGTCAGCTACAACTTATACGATAAACATAACTGTCACTCCTCAATAAAAATAAACGAAACGTTACGCTATAAGCTAAGTAAAACTAGTGAAATGCGTGGAATGAAAGACATTCTAACTGCTACGTTCAATTGGTAGGTGCAATTCCTACTCTTGTTCAACAGTCCAAAACAACAAGTGCCTAATCCTCCTGGGTCCAATGATGCGCTGATACGCAGAAGGGGCTAAGTCAGGTGAAGTCGTACCCGGTAGTGCCGGGGCGGGGTTCTTTAAAAGATTTCTATGGTTAGGAAAACGAATCCATGTAGGCAGGGTAAGCTAGTGTACAGTGCGAAATGTGAAGCTAGGAGTTCACTGTACATCCCTATAGTCGAAATACTATAGTGGCGATCGACGAATTGACTGTTAAACCGGTCGTTCTTACACCTGGATAGTGGAAGCCTAAGGAAATCAAAATGAGGGATGAACATAGCGGAACGTTTGAAGTCTTGCGAGAAGAGGTGTTTCAGCGCCGATGACACTTGTAAGATGGCAGCGGGTTCATAGTAGTGTCAATTGGTAGCCGTTTGGACTTGTATGGTAACATACGAGAAGGAGAAAACTAGCAGGAGCGAAGGGACCCAGTCAGTGATATATCTTTATAAAAACTTATTTCCCTAAAAATAAGTTCAGCATCTTTTTTTCTTAGGAAATAAATTGAAAAGAGAACCGCTGATGGATCGCCGTGTGCGATGAAAGTCGCCCGCATGGTGAATGCCCGTACAGAAAGCCATAGGAATCTTGGTATAAGGCGGGAATAGCATAGGCGCAGCAATCATAGGTGTTAATACACCTTATACGGTTTTGCAAATTGGAGAAACGATAACTACAACAGTAACAACAAGCGAGGCAGGAACAAAAACTTGGTTTTCTAGCGATCCGGCAGTTGCAACGGTAAATGCGACTACTGGTGCAGTCACTGCTGTAGCACAAGGAACAACAACGATTAGTTATACTTCGAGTAACTCTAGGATAAATAGTGTACTTGTTACAGTTCATCCACAAGCAGCTTTAGGAGCAGTACCGACAGTTCCAGCACCTTTTTCAGTAATTGGATGGGGTTCTGCAGCAACGGGTTATACAACTCCTTTAACTGGTCAATCCATCAGTTGGAATGTAACTAATGGTACAGGTTCAGCGACGGTGAATTCAAGCATGGGCGCGATAAGAGGTGTTGCAGCTGGTGATGTAACTGTATTTTATCGTATTAAGGACAATGCGACGGGTGTTGTAGCTTATAAATCCGCACCAGTATCAGTTACAATTCCTGATACACCGAGAGTAAGTATATCACCACCATTTCCTGGTAACAGCATAACTGGTGGACCTTTTATAATGTCGACGAATGTAAATTTAACACTGACAATTACTGACGGAAGTGGTGGAATTGTCACATTCGATAATGCCACAAGTAATGATTCAAGTATTGCAACTGCAACGATTGCGGCTCCAAATCTTTCAGGGCACGTATTTTTATATGTTGATAGACATAGTGCAGGTGCAGCTCATATAACATTTGATTACACAGATAGTAATAATCAAACTGGAACAATGACTTTAATATTTATTTTTCAATAAAACTAGGGAAATAAAAGAATATCGCTGATGGCACGCCGTGTGCGATGAAAGTCGCTTGCACGGTGTAGGCCCGTTATAAAGCTTGCAAAAGTATAAGATGGGAATAGTATTGCACCAACATTAACAGCTGATTTTACAGACGATTATACAAATGAACCATTAGAAATAACATTTCTATCAAATAGTGACTGGGAATCTCAATTACACTCTACGTCCATTAGCACGGATGGTGGAATGAGCTTCGTTACTTCATTCATTGATCCTGCACAAATTAGCGCAGGAAAAATTACACTAGCGGGTAGATCAGCTGGAATAATCATTATTCAGTTTCACGCTACGGGCTATTTTGATGCTGTCGTAACTCAAACTGTTATCGAACCAACAGCAGAAGTAAGAGTGAAATCTACAGACAGTAATACTGTGGAAGTAGAGGAAGCAAGAGCACTTGTTTTTGTTGACAAAAATGCAATTGTGGGCAATATCGGTTCAAAACTCATATCTCTTAATGGTACTATTCAAATGTATAAGTTTGTTTATAGTAGCGGAGATGAAATGAAGGAGTATGGACTAGGAGATAAAATAAATCCAAATCACTCGGTTGCCTTACATGTAACAGCCGCAGACGATTCAACGATCGGCTACTATACAGTACTAGTTAATCCATAAAACTTTGTAGAGAGAAATCTCTCTACAAAGTTTTTTTGAAATTTCAGGACAATTGGACAATCACTACCATTGTTAACATAAAAGTCTTATGGACTATTAACATTCCTCAGTATTGTAATGATCCTTGCGTACGAGTAAACTAAAACTGACTTGATTTTTGACGTGTAAATAACAAAAAGAATGGAGGGTAACTATTGAATAAGATATATACGCTTTTATTAGTCGCAATATTCACTCTTTCATCCGTATGGGCTCCGATAGCTTCAGCCGAAAATGTGAAAATCGATTATGTGGCATTAGGGGATTCCTTAGCGACTGGCCATACGCCGCACGGAGTAAAAGTTGGCAGAGGTTACACAGATATGATTAGTGAAGCTATTGCCAAACAAGGGATGCTTGGCTCGTTCACTAAAGCTTATGCAACTTCCGGTGAAACTAGCGTTGGATTGCTAGAAACATTGAAACGTGCTGAAGTGCAGCAATCGCTAAAAGAAGCCGAACTTATTACGATTATTAGTGGTGCCAATGATTTTATCGACGAATTGTATGATCCGTCGAATGGGCATATCGATGCGGATGTTGCAAAGGCAACTACACTATTAAATACGGTTGCAGGAAACTTGACTGCTGCTATTCAACAAGTGAAATCGTTGAGTCCAGATGCGGACATTTATTTGCACGGTTATTTTTTCCCGATACCGTCTTTGGACGATGAAGCAACGAAAATGCAGCTGCAAATTGCTTTTAATCTGATGAATGCAAAACTGAGAGCAGTTGCAGAAGGCGAAGGTATTCACTTTGTCGAAGTAGCTTCCGTGTTTGATTTGAACGGAGCAATTTATTTAGAAAACCCAAAAGATATACATCCAAATGAGGCAGGTTATCAAGTAATGGCCGATCAATTTTTTCAAAACTACTCGATTCATGTAAACGCTCCTTTTCCAAACATATCTAGTAATTGGGACAATAAAATCAATAAAGCAGAATCAGTTGCACCTAACAAAAAGTGGACAATCACGTTAAACAAAGACGTTCATCCAACTAGTGTCAAAAAGGCGGTTTATGTAGTGAAAGATGGAACAAGTCTCGTTCAGGTTGGAGTAGAAATATCCAAAGACAATCCAAAACAAATTATTATCACAGCTCCGAAGCAAGGCTATAAATCAGGGGCTTATCAATTGATGGTAACGAATGATCTACAAGACAAGTCAGGTAAATCTTTAAAAACAAATGTATTAATGAACTTTCAAGTTCAATAAAAATTAGGAGGAATAATTTATGAAAAAGAATTTATTGAAAAGCACAGTGGCGGCAGCGGTATTATCAAGTTCGATTGTAGCGTTTTCTCCAATCGCTTATGGGAAAACAACTTCTGTTGACTTAGGTGCAGTGAAGAGTGAGTTAAATAAGGCAGCAGCACAATATGTGAATCCTGCATTAACGGGACAACTTGCTCCAAGCAGTTCATTATACGTTACATTAAACAGTGCGAAGCAAAGCTATGAAAATACGAAAAAAGCGATCAATTCTTCAGCCTTATCTGCAACAGAAAAAGCAGCAAAATTAAGTGAACTGGATGCTGCATATAATGAAAAGATTAACAAAGGCCTAGTTTCCTATATTGATGCATATAACTATGCGACAAAATATTTAGCACCAATCATGAAAGAAATGAAAGAAGCGGAAGCGAAAAATGATTTTGCAGCTGTTGTAAAAGGATACCACCAATTATCTTACCAATTAAAAGATAGAACATCGATTCTTTATCGTTTTTCTGGTAAAGCAGCTCGTGATTTATTGCTAGAAAACTATAAAAAACCAGCGGATGCAGTTCTTAAAGAGCTAGCAGTGCCAGTTACAATTTTCATGAAAATGACAGAGCTGAATACGTTCCAAGCAGCTGGTAAAAAAGAAGAGGCATTAAAAGCATTTGCAGAAATAGAAGCTTTAGAGAAGACTTTACCTGCAACGAATAAATACAAACCTACATTATCAAAAGAAGTAGCAAAACTTAAAGCAGCACTTACTCTTATAACACCAACACCTGCACCAGTTGTAACCCAAGAAGTATTAGATACAAAAGTTGCAGCATTAATCACTGGATTAAACGCTAGTTACGCTAAAAATATCGCCGTTTCATCTACAGTTTCTAATACTTTAGTTGTTGCGATTAAAGAAGATACTAGCGTTGAAGCATTTTCTACAGGATTTTATACAACATTAGTTACTGGTTTAGGTGTTACGAAGGTTAATGGCAATGCCCCAACATCTGTGGAAGCATTAACTGCTTTGAAAATGGCTTTCGGTGAAGCGAAAACATTAGCAGATTTAAAAGGAAAAACAATCGTTCTTCCTGTAACAGTTGGCACTGAATTAAACGTGAACTTTACAATCGTATTCGAATAAAAAGAAAACCCAATGGGGGAAATTAATCATGCTATCGAAAATTATGAAAATAAGTCTACTAACTATCCTTGGACTAGTATTCACAATGGGTAGTGTTGTAAGTGCAGACGCTGCAACGAAAGTAATGTGGGGCAAAACTGAGTTGAAAATTGGTCAAATTGGAAAAGTGACGATTTTAGCAGAAACTAAGCTTGTGAAACTTGAAAGTGATGGCTCATTATCTACAGTTCGTACCTTGAAAAAGGGAGAAGAGTTCCGTGTCTACAGCTATAAAGGACAACAAAACGGTCTTTATGGTTTAGGTGGAAGCAGCTTTGTTCAAAAAAGTGCTTCTATTCAGTACGAAACCCCTTCTAAAGCGAAGTTAGCATTGATTCAAAAGCCAGCTACAACAGTTGATTTAGAAGTAATAGGGATTGACTGAAGTACCAAGCACTCACACAATTAACAAAATCCTCTTAGGTCATTTCTGACTTAAGGGGATTTTTTCGAAATTTATTTCTCAAACATTAACATTTGTCAGTATTGCGTTTAGTAAAAGTAATTTAGTATAGGTATATACTGTACAAAAGGAGTGAGCGGAGTGAAACATTTAATAAGAAAAATATGCATTGCACTAATCATTGTGTTACTTTTCCAAATTTCGTTATTTGGACAAACCCCGATGTTAAAGCCAGTTGAGGCTGCTACATCAGGTCCAATTATTACTAGCAAGAGTCCAGCTGACGATTTCACTAGTGTACCATTGAATAGCACACTTTCCATCACATTTGATGAAGTAGTTAAGATAGGAACTAGTTCAGCAGCACTAACAATTTATAAAGAATCATCGAATGATATATTTGAATCGATTCCCGTAAATTCATCGAATGTTGATATTATCGGTGGGGTTGTTACCATTACACCTAGTAAGCCATTCGAAAATAATACCGAATATTATGTGCTAATTGATGCAGGATCTTTCTACAATGTTTCAAATGGGGCAAGTTTTAATGGATTTAGTAATGCGGCAGAATGGAATTTCAAAACGATTGCGTCAACTGGAGCAGTACCAACAGGCACCATTAGTATAAAAAACGGAGAGCCATATACAAATTCTA
The DNA here is from genome assembly GCF_032154225.1 of Psychrobacillus sp. GTDB lineage: Bacteria > Bacillota > Bacilli > Bacillales_A > Planococcaceae > Psychrobacillus. Next base: position 30,006 of record NZ_JALDYF010000025.1, on the reverse strand, counting down.
AAAATGTTAGTTTGAATATTACTGCAAGTACTCCCAATAATGATTCAATTGAAATAAGTTTTTCGAATGATGCCCTAACTTGGAGCAGCTGGGAAACTTTAAGTTCAACGAGAAGTTGGACACTGAATGTTGGAGATGGAATAAAGACGGTCTATATGAAGCTAAAAGATTCAATTGGGGGGGAATCGCAGGTCTACAGTGATACAATTACCTTAGATACAATACCCCCTAATGTAAACGGAGTCATAGATAGTGTTTCGTATAATAGTGACGTAACAATAACCTTTAACGAAGGAACAGCTACGCTAAATGGAGCTGCATTTGTTTCTGGTACGCAAGTAACTCTAGAAGGTACTTATACATTATTAGTAACGGACGCCGCTTTTAATGTAACAGTAGTGGGCTTTGCAATAGACAAGACGGCACCTATCGTTCATGGGGTAGAGCAAGGTAAAGTGTACAATTCAGGTAGAACAATAATCTTTAACGAAGGAACGGCTACGCTAAATGGAGCTGCATTTACTTCTGGTACGCCAGTAATGCAAGATGGTACTTATACATTAATAGTTACAGACATTGCGGGAAATGTAACAACAGTGACCTTTACGATAGACAAAACAGCACCCACTGGGAGTATTTCTATATCAAATGGAGCATTAACAACTACAACTCCTTCAGTTACACTGAATTTAACAGGGGTAGACATTAGTCCAATACAAATGCAGTTTTCCAATGACGGTGTTACCTGGAGTACTGCCGAACCTTTTACAAACACGAAAGTATGGACGGTAGAAAGTAGTCTCGGCACCAAGACTGTTTACTATAGATTAACGGATAGTGCAGGGTACACGTCAGCAGTGTACACTGCTACAATTGAATTAATCGCACCATTAAATACAAATGCGGATTTAAAGAATATTGCATTTTCTAAAGGAGCACTCTCACCTGTATTTGCACCGAATGTATTTGCATATACAATGAATGTTGCAAGTCAGATTGACAGTATAGATGTACACCCGACTGCGGATTTCAATAAAGCTACAACAAAAGTGAATGGAATCAGTGGGAATAAGACAGTTCCACTCAACTACGGAGCAAATACAATTACAATAGAAGTAACTGCAGAAGATGGCATAACGAAGAAGACATATACAGTTACAGTGAATCGTGCTAAGCCATCTAACCCAGGTCCATCGAATCCAGAGCCAATAAATCCAGTGCCTGTTCAACCGGAAAATCCAACACCGGTCAAAGCAATTCCAAATACAGTATTGCCAAATCCACATGGTTTACCAGTCGCAACTTTAACAGTTAATGAGGATGTTAAATTATATCGACTAGACGATGCGGGTAACCTAGTAGAAGTGAGATTGGCAGAAAAAGGCTCGTCTTTATTCGTTTATGATATTTACAATGGCTTATATAAACTAGCGGATAACTTATACGCAATACCGTCTCCATCCCTTAGCATCCATATTGGGAAAGGAGAAGTTCGTAAGGATGAAGTAAATGTGTACGACAAGGATGGACGATTTATTCGAACGATAAAAAAAGGACAGCAATATAAAGTGTATTCCTACGACGATAATCGCTACGCAATCGGTGGCGGTGAATTTATTGAAGTACAAGATGGCGTTACGTATGTATTCGGCTGGATAACACTTACAGAACAACTGATACTTTATAAACCAGATGGAACTGTAGAGCGCGTGCTGAAAGCTGGAGAGAGATATCGTATCTATCAAGCAGATAAAGACAACTTGCATCTTGGCGGCGCCTTTACAGTCATGAGAGAAAATTCTATGTATACATTTGTGAAAAACTAAAATTAGAGTTAAACATGGTTCTAACAAAATGCTCTTAAGTCTTTTAGAGACTCATGAGCATTTTTTTGAATTTAATTTTCAAATATTAACATTCGTCAGTATTGCGATTAGCAAAATTTATGTACACTGAAAGAGAATTACAAGAAAAGTGAGGAGGAAAATTATGCGAAAAAAATTATATATTAAAAAATTATTCCTTTTGTTAATCCCAGTCGTAATGTTTTATAGTATTTTATCCGAATATTCCTTTATTAGTGCAGAGGCGGCAGCCAAAAGGACGGCTAAAATTGAGGAAGTCCGTGGAATTGTGATGATTCAAAAAAATGGTGGAGTTAAGTTAATACGGGCTTATGATGGGATGATTTTACAACAAGGAGATCGAATTTCGACAAATCCGTATGCTAGTTTGAGATTAATAATTCAAGATACGAATGATGAAATTACGATTAGTGAAAATGCGGAATTTTTTATAGCTAATTTAGATGAAGCTATGGGGAATAAACGCACAAAGCTAACAATTTGGAATGGCTCCATTTGGGCAAAAGTAACACCATTAGTAAATTCAAAAGATAAATTTGAAATAGGTACGCCTTCTTCTACGATGAATGTGAGAGGGACAAACCTTTTGGTAGGTATTGATCCGGTTACCGGTGAATCCAGATTTCTTATTGCATCAGGGCAAGGTGTAGTGACTCCGAATGGACAAGGAAGTGGAAGCAGTACTGTTGTATATCCAGGTCAACAAGCAGTAGTTGGAGATAATAGTGAGGATCCGATTAACACTATTGTTGATATTGATAGTTTAATCGAAAACACTTCCTCCGCAATAATAGAAGCAATCATTCAGGCGAAAGCAGCTATCGACAGGGAAAATGCAGAGTATATTGCAGAGATGACAGGAAACCAAGGGCCAAGCCAAGAAGATATAGAGCGAATTATCCAAAACTTGGATAATCTTGTTGGTAACATTGTAAAGAACGCTATCGAGCAGGGGCAAGTAGACGAACAGGCTATAAAGGCATTAATAGAACAAGTGAACAAACAATTAGGTTTACGTTTGGATTTAGATAAAGTAATTCCACCACAATTAACGGATGCAGAAAAAGAAAAAGAGGCACAACTTAAAAAGCTTGAAGAGGAAAGAAGAAAGAAAGCAGAGGAAGCAAAGCGTAAGCAAGATGAGTCAAAGAAACAGAACGAAGCGCTTCAGAAGAAGCTAAAAGAACTGCAAGAGAAGCAAAAAGAGCAAAAGGAAAAAGTAGAAGAAGAGAGAAGGAAACAAGCAGAAGAACTTTATAAAAGTAAGTTAAGTGAAGCAGAGCGATTAAAATATGAGCAAGAAGCAGCAGCAAGAGCAGCACAAAAACAGGCACAAGAAGCAGAAGCAGCGAGAGCAGAAGCTTTGGCAAATACTCCTACGCCACCATCACAGCCAAGTGGAAATCCTGGTCCATCCGTATCAAATGTGGACAAAAATCTTGCAAAAGCTAAGGCTACAATTCCTGCATCTTCAGAGCTTTATACACCAGATACTTGGGAAAGAGTATTAGCAGCACTTGCTATGGCTGAGACAAATAATGGAGAAAAAGTAGAAAAAACAGAAGTGATTAAAAATGCTGTGGCGGGACTAGTAACGATTATAGACCAAAATTTAATGGATGCTAAATCTTCTATTCCGACTAATTCAACACTTTATACTCCAGATACTTGGGGAAGAGTATTGGCAGCCCTTGCTATGGCTGAGACAAATGATAGTAAAAAACTAGAAAAAATGGAAGCTATCATGAATGCTGTTGAAGGATTAGTTGAAATACCTATCATTCCAGAAATAGTTATAGAGGGATTAAGTGTTGGTACTAATTATGTAAAAGTACATTGGGTTCATTATGCTGATGCAACTAAATATGAAGTTTACTTGAACGGAAAAATAGTAAGAGAATACGATGAAATAATGGATATCTATAATTATACGGACGATGAACTACAATCTGGGGAATCTTATAAGTTAGAAATTTTGGCATTAGATGATGAAGGAAATATTCTAGCCAATAAAACGATCGACTTTCAAACGGATGCTCCTATAGAAGATTCAGTTCCTACTCCATGATGAAAGAAGGTATTTTTAGTGAAAAATAAGTTTATGAAATCTTTTATTTTTGCCACAATAACGGCAGTATTACTGTTTTCGTCAACTACTGTATTTGCAAGTAGTTCGATACAGGATCAAGTAAATCAAGCGAGAAAAGATATTAAAAATGCAGCTTTTGGCTACGTGGTTCCAGCGCAAGATGGGAAACTAGCCACTAGTCGAGAATTATACCCTTTACTCGATAAAGCGAAAGCAAGCTATGAAAAAGCAAGAAAGGCTTTATTAAAATCTACCGTGTCAAATAAAAAAGTGCTTCTAAAAGAACTAGATAGTCTTTATATTGAAAAAGTAGATAAAGGAATTGTTCCTTATATTGACGCATATAACTATGCGGAAAAATATTTAGCTACAACGTTAAAAGAAATGAAGCAAGCTGAAATGGAGCAAGATTGGTCGAAGCTATTAACTGCTTATCATAAATTATCCTTTCAGTTAAAAAGTAAATCGGCGGTTTTGTACCGTTTTTCGGGTAAAGATGCCCGTGATTTATTGCTAGAAAAATACAAAAATCCTGCAAATGCTAAACGTGACCAATTAGCAGTCGCTGTTACAGTTTATATGAAGGCAATAGAAGCAGATAATCTAATCAATGCTGGAAAAGTGACAGAAGCACATAAAAGTTTAAGTAAGATGACAGCATTGTTAAAGCAACTTCCAGCTATCGGAAGTGAACCATTATTAGAATTTTTAGCAGAAGTTAGTGAAAAAGCTGGTTATGATTTAGTTTTACCAGCTCATTTGAAAGATGGAGCTTCTGTATTTGTTTTTGCAGGTAGTGGAGATTATGGTAACACAAATGGAGAAGCTGCTTCATTTCGCACTCCTAATAGTATTGCTTCACTATCAGATGGCTCTATTTTAGTTGCAGATAGTAAAAACCAAACAATACGAATGATTAAAAGTGGTGTTGTCTCAACTTATGCTGGCATAACATTTGAGACAGATACTCATGGTAACCCTCAAGGTGGTTGGCATGATGACAAAAACGATATGTCGGTATTTAACAATCCTACTGGAATGGCTATAGATAAAAATGATACGGTTTTTATTGCTGATACCGACAACAATGTTATTCGTAAGATTACGAAAGATGGTAACGTGACAACAGTTGCAGGAGATGGCTTTATTGGCAATCAAGATGGAGTGAATGCAAGGTTTAATTATCCACAGGATGTTGCATTTGCAAAGGACGGAACTTTGTATGTGGCGGATACATTAAACCATGTTATTCGAAAAATTACTACGGATGGAAAAGTCAGCACGCTAAATGCTTATTCCGATAGAGTGGCACAAATTGAAAAAGGGGATATAGAATTAGCGGGCGATTATGCAGACGGAAAACTACCGGACGCAAAATTCAATGAACCTTCTGCCCTTGTGATAGACGAAAAAGGGAATTTGTATGTAAGTGATAGTGGTAACCAGCTAATTCGGTATATCGATTTTACTTCAAATACGGTTTCAACAGTAGCTGGGAACGTTTCTAAAAGTAGCACAATTTCAGAATCTAGTAAATTGTATGCAAATGGAGATTATGTAAATGGCTCAGCGTTATCAGCTCAATTTAATTTTCCAAAAGGTTTGGCGATAACGAGTGAAGGCGGACTTTTGATTGCAGATAGTTTAAATCATGCTATTCGTTATTTGGTGGATGGAAAAGTAACTACCGTTGTTGGAGCAACTAACGGCAGTAAAAGTCCACTATATTACCCAACAGACATTTTAGTACTACCTGATGGATTTTTACTTGTAGTAGATAGCTATAGTAATAGTATACGTATTGTAGAGCCAAAGTAAGTTTATAAAACCCTCTTAAGTCTTTCGAGACTTAAGAGGATTTTTTCTGTTGCAATACATCGAAAATGAAGCGAATCGCAAGTTCACCAATCCAAATCACAACATTCTCGAATCAAAATGTTCCCTGTGTCCAACACAATTCAAAATAATTTAAACATCTGCTCAAAATAAAGCCCTAACGTCGAGTCGGCAAGCAGTGTTACTAAAATAACAAATAAGACACTAAACATAACGATATAAAGGACAAATCCATAAAGAGCATCTAACCCCGCTGATTTTTTGATGACTAAATAAGACATGATATACAGTGGTAAAACGAACAAAGCGAACATAAAACTAACAACTAACAGTACATTTCCATACGTAAATGATTTGATTGCTATTAGCACTAAAGCAAGCGCTACTCCAACAACCAGTGGAGATAACTGCCCCCCATAAAAACTAACAATCGACTTAAATGAATACTCTGGGCCAAAAAAGTTATTAATCATATAAAGAGAAAATAATACCATTCCAATTAGAACTAAAGTAAGCAAAGCAGCCTGAATGAAAAATGATAAAAAGCCAGAAGAAGCGGTATTCGCTAACAAAAATAGTGCGATTGCGTATAACATAGCGAACAAAACAATACTAAGTAATCCATTTGAAAAATCCTTTTCTCCATGCTGAAAAGCAAGAGAAGGTTTTTTTAATTGTTGAACAAAATAAGAGCGATAAGCTTTCGATTTCTTTTTCATATTTTCTACATAGACGTTAGGCTCGGCAGATTTTGCCCTATGATCTACCCTCGAATAAGACACTTCAAATGGACTGCCACACTCTAAACAAAAATTCCCCAATGCCTGTTCAGAACTACAACTCGAACATATCATACGATCCCCCCTTTAGTTCAAGTCTTTTTGTATTGATTATATGAATGCGGTGAAGGTTATATTCAAATTTAATGATTGAATTTCGCAATATTTGTCTATGCTTTTATATAGAAGATATATGTTAGGAGGCAATAGGATGTCAGAAGAAAAGAAGGTTATAACTCGGCGGGACTTTTTAAAGACGACAGGTATAGCGACTGGAGCTTTAATCGGCGGTGGGGTGATTGGTGGGCTTGTTGGCTACAACACGAAAACGGTAAATCCAGTAAATCCATCTACCTCAAATGGTCATGTGATGGAGAAGAATCCGGGCTTTCAGTTTTTCAAAAATAATCGTGATTTTCAAGTGCTGTCGAATGCAACGGAGCGTATTTTACCAAAAGATGATTTGGGACCAGGGGCAATTGAGCTGGATGTTCCTTATTTTATTGACCACCAACTAGCCGGCCAATATGGTAGTAATACGAGAGAATATATGCATGGACCTTTTGCGGTAGGCGCACCCACACAAGGGTATCAAAGTCGATTAACGCGAGCAGAAGTATTTAAGCAAGGTATTGAAAAATTAGAGGAAGAGGCTAATAAAAGATTTCAAAAAGGCTTTTCCGATTTGGAGCCTGCGCAAATGGACGAAATATTGACAGCTTTTCAAAAAGACGAAATTGCAATGGTCGGGGTAACATCTGCATTTTTCTTCCGATTACTCCGAACAGCGACACTTGAAGGTGCATACTCTGATCCGATGTATAGTGGAAATAAAAATATGGGTGGCTGGAAGATGAAAGGATTCCCTGGTCATCAAATGGCTTATATGAATGTTATTGAAAGTGAGAAATTCCAAAAAATTGAGCCAATGTCACTTGGTGATATGTAATAGAAGAAAGGGGAACAATGCATGGCTACCACGTTAGCAAAAGTTGATGTCGTTACAGTAGGGCTCGGATGGACGGGTGGAATTATGGTTGCAGAGCTTGCTAAGGCAGGTTTAAAAGTTATCGGTTTAGAAAGAGGACAAGGAAGAAGTACGGAAGATTACTTAAGGGTACATGACGAGTATCGTTATGCAGTTCGATATGAATTAATGCAAAATTTATCGAAAGAAACAATTACTATTAGGAATCATCGAAAAATGCCGGCATTGCCGATGCGCCAATTAGGTTCTTTTTTACTTGGTAATGGACTTGGCGGCTCTGGAACTCACTGGAATGGTCATACATGGAGGTTCTTACCGTATGATTTTCAAATTAAAACGATGACTGATCAAAAATATGGACCCAATAAATTATCGAGTGATTATTTGCTCCAAGATTGGGGTGTCACTTACGACGAATTAGAACCTTATTTTTATAAATTTGAACAAACTGCTGGAATATCTGGAGAAGATACAAATCCATTTTGGGGAAAACGGGCACATCCATTTCCGACTCCTCCAATGAAAAAAACGCCAATACTTAAAAAATTTGAAGGTGCCACTACGAAATTAGGATATACACCATTTATGTTGCCTTCAGCCAATTTGTCGGAAGCATATACAAATCAAGACGGAGAACCAATAAATGCCTGTCAATATTGTGGATTTTGTGAGCGATTTGGCTGTGAGTATGGGGCAAAGAGTTCACCTGAAATTACGGTTATTCCAACTGCTGTTAAAACGGGACACTATGAATCGAGATTTAATGCGAATGTCGTAGAAGTGATAAAAAGTGGGAATAAAGTTACCGGTGTAAGATATTTAGATACACTTTCAGGCGAAGAATTTATTCAGCCAGCCGAGGTAGTTGTTTTAGCAAGTTATGTGATGAATAATGCCAAACTATTAATGGTTTCTAAAATTGGGCAGCAATATGATCCTGCAACTGGAAAAGGTACTTTAGGAAAAAACTATTGTTATCAAATATTACCTGGTGCAGTTGGCTTTTTTGACGAGCAAATGAATACTTTTATGGGTGCGGGATCGCTTGGTATGACAATTGATGATTTCAATGGAGATAATTTCGATCATAGTGATTTAGATTTTATTCATGGTGGTAGCATTTCGATCACTCAAACAGGGTCAAGACCAATTGAAACGAATCCCATTCAGCGTGATACCCCGACATGGGGAGCAGAGTTTAAGAAGGCGTCGATTTATAATTTTACTCGTACATTAGCAATCGGAACGCAAGGTGCTTCGATGCCGCATAAAGAGAATTTTCTTTCGCTAGATGGAAATTATAAAGATGCTTACGGGCTTCCTTTGCTTCAAATGACGTATAATTTTACGGATCAGGATCGAAATTTGTATAAGTATATTACCTCCGTGACAGAAGGTATTATGAAGGAAATGGGAGCAAAAACAGTGGAAGGGAAGGCCCCTATTACTGATTATGATATTGTCGGTTATCAAACGACGCATAACACGGGAGGAACGATTATGGGAAGCAGCCCGGATAATAGTGTGGTGAACAATTATTTACAACACTGGGATGCGGAAAATCTGTTTGTTATAGGAGCAGGAAATTTTCCGCATAATGGTGGCTACAACCCAACAGGAACAGTAGCAGCTCTAGCTTACCGTAGTGCAGAAGGAATTATTAAATATAGTAAATCAGGCGGTTCACTAGTCTGAAGATAGTGTTGTATCAGAGTTGTTCATAGTAGGACTCAGCCATATATATGGCTGAGTCCTATTTTTTCTAAGAATAAGAAGTTATATAAAAATGTCCTATGAACACAGGGTTTACGGTATAAATAGAGAGTAAGATAGTTTAGGAATGAATGGAGTGGATTTCGTTACAAGCGGACGCTTTCCGTGGGCACGGCTTCAGCCGCTTCCCGTGCTCCTGCGGTTACTCGTCGCAATAAACATCCACTGTTCCCACAGGAGTCGCCGCTTTTCACTACATCTATACTGTCTATGGGAGTGTATTCATATTCTTTCTATTTAATCACTTTCATAATAAGAGGAAGAGAAAAAAGTTCATCAGCACTTCTAGTTATAAATAGACTGACAATTTTCGTGCGAAGTAAATCTGTCATCTATTACTACACTTCATGTCCAAATGTAGAAGTGTCACTTTCTAAAAAACTACAAAGAGCCGCCAAAATTGTATCTTTGGCGGCCATCAAAGAATATAGAAGGAGACTTGCTTCTCCTATTGCCAAAAGTAATTAACTACTTGGCACTGAAGTTTCTGGCGAGCGGAAGGTGAACATTTGCCATACGATGATCGACGAAAAAGCTTGTTGGAAGCGGCGCAGCTACTTCCAACAAGCTTTAAAAATTTCACCGTTCATCGTATAGCCCAATGTGAAGCCTAAAGTGAGTTTGAAACTGTATAGTTAAGATGTTTCTGCCTTTAAAGGACAGGGCGTCTTTTTGCCCGTTTTTTCTTAGATGGAGAGGCCTATTATTTAACTTGAAGCATTTCCTTCATTTAAAAATTAAATGATTTTTTTTCTTCACGAACTCTTTACATTCCATTAACTTGTCCTAAACACTTTGATTTTAGAATGAACTTGTAAGACAATTCAAGTCTTTCGAAAATATGAAAGAAGGTGGCTAATATTACAGTTCGATTTATATGGTTTGACTTAGGGTATACATTAGCGTATGTCAACCGAGAAGAGATGTATCTTGAATGGCTTGAGGAAAATGGGATCTCAAAGGCAATGGAGGAATTAGTCATGGCATATCATTTGGCAGACAAATATTTCATGCGTGAGTACCCGGGGGCACTTGGCAAAAAAAATAAACAAGTTATGCATGATTATTACAGAATACTTAACAGCTATTTACATATAAACTCCGAAGATTTATCTGAAGATTCACTAACAGTAGGGAGTAGCATAATACTTGAATGGCGACCATTCGAAGAGACAATTTCAACTTTAAAAAAACTAAAAGAATTAGGCATTGGTGTTGGAATCATTTCAAACTGGGATGAGACTGCGAGAGATGTACTTGAAAAGACAAGAATTCTTTCTTTAATGGATGAGGTAGTCATTTCATCTGAATTAGGAATTGAAAAGCCGGATGAACGTATCTTTCTTCATGCATTAGAGTTAATTGATATTCCAGCAAGTGAGTGTTTATATGTTGGAGATAATTATTATGATGATGTCATCGGCAGTAGGAAGGTAGGAATGGACAGCATTTTAATCAATCCTTTCGATAGAAAAGGAATTGAAGAGCTTTCGGATATTTTGAAGATATCAAATATTAAAGAACTTATACCTACACTGGAATTATTAATGAGAGAACGAGTAAAAGAGGAAGTCTAATAGTGAAATTTACAGAAAAAATTACAGAAGTATTTCCTACATTAAGCGCTGCACAGAAGAATGTTGCACATTATATGCTTGAAAATACGGAAGAGATTGTCGTTTACACGGCACAAAAGATTGCGGAAGCTTCAAATGTAAGTGAAGCGACAGTTCATCGTTTGTCGAAAGTCTTAGGTTATGAAAGCTTTTCTGATATGAAGCAGGATATTCATCATTTTGTGAAAAATGATTATCGGGCTGTGAATAATTTCATAACTACGACGGCTATGCAACAAGATTCATGGGTCGAAAAACATTTTTTACAGGAAGCAGATAATATTATCCAGACTAGTCAAGGGATAAAGAGCGACACGATCAATCTTGCAGCCCAATATTTTATTGATTCTAATCAAATTTGGGTGGCGGGATGGAGAATGGGGTTATCTGTAACTTCCTACATGCAATTTGTGTTGAAATATATGCTTGGAAAAAGTCAATTCATTCCACAAGGGGAAGCGGCGGAATATGTAACTTACCTAAAAAAAGGGGATGTATTGTTTGTTACGTCTCTACCTAGATACTGTAGAAAAACGTTAACTATTGCAAAACTAGCGAAGGAAAAAGAAGTGCGTATCATTGCAATAACTGATAATCAAATCGCACCAATTTGTGCATATGCAGACGTAGTTTTTTTAGTGAAATGTAAATCGAAAAGCTTTTTAGATTCATATACTGCTGCAGTTTCTGTATGCAATGCGATTGTTAATGAAATTGCTTATATTGGCAAAGATGAAGTGATGGGAAATATTAAGGACATGGAAGTTAACTTCACCGCTTTCCATGATTAAAGTTGAAAGGAAGGTGAATTAAATGAAAGTAACAACAGTTGGTTACTGGGGAGCTTATCCAAATGCAAATGAAGCAACTTCTTGTTATTTGGTGCAAGATGGATCTGTTAATGTACTCCTAGACTGTGGAAGTGGAGCATTAGCAAAACTTCAAAATTATATTTCACTAGAATCATTAGATGCAGTATTTATTAGTCATACACATACTGATCATATGGCAGATTTGTTTAGTTTAGAGTATGCCATGCTAATTCAAACTCAATTAGGTAATCGCAAACGTCCATTAGATGTCTTTATATATGAAGAAGATCTTTCGAAATTGCCATTTGAGTTTCCTGCTATTGTACATGTTCATCCGATTAAATTAAAAGAAGAAATTACTGTAGGATCTTTGACATTATCGTTTGCTGAAAATCTACATGAAATTCCATGTGTTGCTATGAAAGTTATAAATGCTGAAGGCAAGGTACTCGTTTATTCCGCAGATACTGGCATGACGGAAGAGATTAAAAACTTTGGGAAATCTGCAGATGTTTTTATCGTGGAATGTAGTTTTTTTGAACAGCAAAAAGGGCTTGTAAAGGGGCATTTATCGACAATTGAAGTTGCAGAAATTGTTAATTTTTCTAAACCAAAGAAAGTTGTATTAACTCATTTCCCACATTACGGAGATAGAGAACAGTTATTAGAAGAAGTAAAGAAGTACACATCGGAAGAAATTTATTTGGCATCAAATGATTTTACCGTAACTTTATAAATGGGAGGCAAATTAAAAATGAAAGCTACATGGGCTAAAGGACTATCGTATCTAACATTAACATCTATTTTACTGGCAGGGTGTGCGTCTAATTCTACAAAAACTGAAAGTGAGTCAATAGGTACTTCTTCTGGATCTAGTATAGAACAATCTGCTAAAAGTGGTGGTGTAGTTCGTTTTGCGATGGCAACAGAGGTAGACAGTTTAGATCCATATCAATCTGCTGCAACTGATACTTCTTCTATGATGGACAATGTGTTTGATGGGTTATTTGACACAAATGAAAAAGGGGAGCTTATACCAAACCTTGCGGATAGCTATGAAATTTCGGAAGATGGTTTAACATATATGTTTCAATTGAAAGAAGGCGTGAAATTTCATGACGGTTCTGATTTCTCAGCTGAAGATGTTGTATATTCTTATTCCAAATTAGCGGGTTTAAAAACAGGAGAACCAATGAACTCTAAATTTGCTGGTATAAGTTCGATAGAAGTAGTGAGTGATTACGAAGTAGTCGTGTCATTAAAAGAAATAGATTCCTCTTTTATAGCTAGAAATATTGTAGCTATCGTACCGAGTGATTATGAACAGCAAAGTAAACAGCCAATTGGAGCAGGACCTTTCAAATTTAAAGAATATAAAGCAGGACAACAATTAGTATTAGTGAAAAATGCAGACTATTATTTGGAAGGAAAAACTCCAAAAGTAGACGAAGTGCAATTTAAAATTATGCCAGATGCCCAGTCTTCAATATTGGCAATGCAAGCAGGGGAAATAGATGTGCTTCCTGGAATTACAGAACAAGGTTTAATGCAATTAGGAGATTCGGTTGAAGTAGTTTCTGGTCCACAAAATATGGTTCAGTTGATGGCGTTAAACAACTCATTTGGACCTTTAAGTGATATTCGTGTGAGACAAGCGATTAACTATGCAATTGATAAAGATTCAATCATAGATACAGTTGCTGAAGGAAAAGCGACAAAGCTAGGATCGAATTTCAGCCCAGCAATGGATTTTTATTTTGAAGAGGGATTAGAAAACTTCTACGAGACTAATATTGAAAAAGCAAAGCAGCTAATGGCAGAAGCGGGTTTTGCAGATGGATTTGATCTTCAATTAACTGTTCCATCTGACTACCAGTTTCATGTGGATACAGCCCAAATGTTAGCAAGTCAATTACAACAAATTAATATTAACGTTAAAATTGAACCGATTGAATTTAGTACATGGTTAGAGCGTGTTTATACAAATGCAGAGTACGAATCAACTGTTATCAGTTTTACAGGTAAATTAGATCCATTTGAAGTTGTTGGTCGTTTTGTAAGTGATTATCCTAAAAACTTTGTAAAATTCGACAATGAAAAATTTGATAGTGTTCTAGATAGTGCAGTAAAAGAAAAAGATGAAAAAGAAAAAGCAAATCTTTATAAGGAAGCACAACGCATTCTTACTGAAGAAGCAGGAAGTGTTTTCATCATGGACCCAGATCGTTCAATTGCGATGGCAAACGGTTTAACTGGTTTTAAAATGTTTCCAGTTCAAAAGTATAATTTAGAAGATCTTGAATTTACTGAGTGATTACGATAGGGGATTTCAAAATTGAAGTATTTTCTATATAAAGCATCTACTTTTTTTGCAACAATTATGTTCATTTCAATTATTATTTTCTTTATATTTCAAGTAATTCCTGGGAACCCTGCTCAAATTATTTTAGGAATTGATGCAGATGAACAACAAGTTATCCAGCTGGAGGAAAAACTAGGATTGAACAATCCACCTATGGAGCGTTATATAGATTGGATTAAGGGGATATTTCAAGGAGACTTAGGTGACTCCCTGAAATACCAAACCCCAGTCATTGAAATCTTACAAGACCGAATTCCTGTTACCTTGTCTTTAGCCATATTATCGATTTTATTAACGGTAATTATCGGCATACCATTAGGGATATTAATAGCACGTACAGATGGTAAATGGTATTCAGTAATTCTTTCTACCCTTACGCAATTAGGGATTGCAATCCCTTCGTTCTGGTTTGGTTTTATATTAATTCTCCTTTTTGCAGTTTTGTTAAAATGGTTCCCGACGTTTGGTTATGTACCATGGTCTGAAGACTTCGTAGGTGCTTTCAAATCATTCTTCTTACCCTCTTTGGCAATTGCAGTTACTAATATAGCAGTAGTAATTAGATATTTAAGAAATACTATCCTTGATCAATCGAAAATGGATTATGTGCGAACGGCAAGAGTGAAAGGGTTGAGTGAACGTTCAATAGTATACGGACATGTGTTACGAAACGCATTAATTCCCGTATTAACAATAATGGGCATGATTATTGCTGACACTATAGGGGGAAGTATTATTATTGAAAACGTCTTTGCTTTGCCAGGGCTTGGAAATTTATTAATTCAATCGATTACTTCTAGGGATTTCCCATTGATCCAATCGTTAGTTATGTATATTGCTATTTTGGTAGTTGTCATTAATTTTATTGTTGATTTACTTTACAGAGTTGTAGATCCAAGAATACGTTTGAAAGGCTGAGGTATATGAAAAAGAATAGAAGTATTCCCTTATATATTGGCATCACCCTCGTGGTAATTCTATTCATAATGATGATTACTAGCCTCTTCTACACACCTTATGATCCAAATGTAATGGATCCGCAAGCCCGACTTTCTCCTCCTTCCTTGGAGCATACATTTGGAACGGATAATTTTGGACGAGACATTTTGAGTCGAGTAATGGAAGGTTCTAAAACAGCATTTTTAATTGGTACATTATCGGTAACAATTGGCTTATTTTTTGGCTTCTTAATTGGGGCGTTGGCTGGTTATTTTGGTGGGTGGATTGATGAGGTTTTCATGAGGTTCATTGATGCGATGATGGCATTCCCTGGAATTTTACTTGCGATTGTCTTAGTGACGGTTTTTAACACTGGGATGCAAAATACAATTATCGCACTTGGAATTATGAGTATTCCATCATTTGCGCGAATTGTCAGAAGTGGTTTTATACAAGTAAAAGAATTTGATTTTGTGAAAGCAAGTAAGGCGAAAGGCGCTGGTTCAACACGAATTATTTTCAAGCATATTTTGCCAAATATAATGTCCTCAATATTTGTAGCGATGACTCTTAGTTTTTCAGGCTCGGTTCTTGCGGAGGCAGGCTTGAGTTATTTAGGACTTGGTGTTCAACCCCCAGATCCAAGTTGGGGAAGGATGTTGAAAGAAGCGCAGCCGTTCATTGCCTCATCACCTATGTACTTGCTCATTACAGGTGGTGTCATCATGTTAATGGTTCTTGGGTTTAACTTACTTAGCGATGGAATTAGGGATGTGCGAGATAAAAAAGCATAGGAGGAAATGACATGGCTCAACCAATTTTAAACGTGGATAACTTAGAAGTAGCATTTTCATTTCCAGATGGTGAATACAAAGCACTTCAAGGTATTTCTTTTTCCGTCGAACCTAATGAAGTTGTTGGAATCGTTGGAGAATCGGGATGTGGAAAAAGTTTGACATCACTGTCTGTAATGGGAATTCTCCCTCGTAATGCGCATATTACAAAAGGTGATATCCAATTAAATGGGGAAGAGTTGATAGGATTATCTGAAAAGAAATGGCAAACTCTTAGAGGACAGAAGATTTCAATGATTTTTCAGGAACCGATGACGTCGTTGAACCCATTACTAACCATTGGAAGACAAATATCGGAGGTATTAAAAAAGCATACAAGATTATCAAAAGAAGAACGGAAAAATAGGACAATCGAGATTATGAAAGAGGTAGGGCTTCCTCGTGCAGAAGAGCTGTACTCTTCTTACCCACATCAATTATCGGGTGGGATGCGACAACGTGTTGTTATAGCTATTGCTTTAGTCGGTGAGGCTGACTTAATTATTGCAGATGAGCCAACAACTGCACTGGACGTAACAATTCAAGCGCAAATTCTTGAGTTGTTTGGTGAGATAAAGCGTAAGAGAAATGCTTCAATGCTTTTCATTTCACATGATTGGGGTGTTATTCGGCAAATTTGCGATCGTGTTTTGGTAATGTACGCGGGGTATATTATCGAACAAGGACCAGTCAGTGAGATAGTAAATAATCCGAAACATCCCTATAC
This sequence comes from Psychrobacillus sp., assembly GCF_032154225.1. Lineage (GTDB taxonomy): Bacteria > Bacillota > Bacilli > Bacillales_A > Planococcaceae > Psychrobacillus. The sequence continues at coordinate 13,387 of NZ_JALDYF010000025.1, read as the reverse complement.
AAAAGGATTGATATTATCTATTCCTGATCATAGGAAAAGGGGAGAAAAATTACATACAATAGCTGGACGTGTCCCGACACTTAAGGAAAGAAAGGGAGGCTGTCCTTTTGCAGATCGCTGTGCGTATGCCATGGAAATTTGTCGAAGTGAATATCCTAAAAGTCATGAAGTATCAGAACAAAAAGTTAGTTGTCACCTTTATACGCAAGGAGTTGGCGTTGTATGAAGGAACCAATTATTGAGGTGAAGGAATTAACGAAACAATATAAGATTAACCGCAAACACTTTTGGGCAAAGGACACGTTTGTTAAAGCAGTAAATCACATTTCACTTCAATTATATAGTGGAGAGACGTTTGGTTTGGTTGGTGAGAGTGGTTGTGGGAAATCTACGACAGGACAAGTTATTTTACAACTAATCAAACAGACAAGCGGTAAGATTATATATAAAGGGGAGGATGTTTCCCAATTTTCAGCCAAACGCTTAAAGAATTGGAGAAGAGAAGTCCAAATCGTTTTTCAAGATCCATATTCATCACTGAACCCAAAGAAAACAATTCAATGGACCTTAAATGAACCATTGGAGATTCATAATATTGGTACGAAAGAATCCAGAAAAGCATTGATTATTAAGACACTGGAGGATGTAGGGTTAGATGCAAATTATTTAAACCGAATGCCCCATGAATTAAGTGGTGGTCAACGCCAGCGTGTTGCTATAGCATCAGCCATCATTTTGAATCCTGAATTCATTGTAATAGATGAAGGAGTTTCCGCATTGGATGTTTCTGTTCAGGCACAAATATTAAATTTATTGAAAGAATTGCAGAAAAAATATCAATTGACGTACTTATTTATTTCTCATGATTTAAATGTTATCCAATATTTCTGCGATCGTATTGCCGTGATGTACTTAGGAGAAATCGTTGAAGTCGTTAAAACAGATGAAGTCGGTTTAATGCCCCAGCACCCATATGCACAAGCGTTATTTTCCTCGATACCTCATATGAATGATGATGATCAAAAAAAGGTTGTGTTAAAAGGGGACATCCTAAGTCCAAATGAGCTGCAGTCGGGTTGTGCTTTTCAGACACGCTGTCCGTTAGCTATGGAAGTTTGTAAACAGGAGAAACCTGAATTGAAGTCGATTGCAGAAAATCATGTTGTAAGTTGTCATTTAAAAGAGGAGGAGTCCTATGAAAATCGGTGTGCTATCTGATATTCATATTGATGGAAATGCAGAGATGCTTAGTGAAGGTCAAAAATATGTAGAAATAGTAGCTGAAAGAGCTCGATTAGAAAAAGTGGAGTTACTATTAATAGCTGGTGATATTTCGAATGATTATATAACAAGCCTAACGTTTCTGCATGGATTAGAAGAAGCGTGCGCTTGTAAGGTATTATTCGTGCCGGGAAATCATGATTATTGGTCGAAAGAAAATGGTATTACAGATACGAAATTGATTTATGAAAAGTTTAAAAAAGATTCAACAAGCATACTTGAAAATCCATATATTGTGAATGATGAATGGGCTGTTGTTGGAAATTCCGGTTGGTATGATCATAGCTTTGGGGATTCAAAGTTTTCTAAAGAAGAGTTCGCACAAATGACATACAAAGAGCGGACATGGCAAGATCACTATTTTGTAGACTGGCAAATGACCAATCCGGAAGCACATCGGTGGTTCTACGATAAAATAGAAAAAGACTTACAAGCGGTGGAAGGTAAAAACATTATATTGATGACACATATCGTGACACATCCAGAATTCATCGTACCTATGCCAAATGAAATGTTCGAATATTTCAATGCATTTATAGGAAGTGATGAATACGATGATCTTTACCGAAAATATAATATTAAAGTAAGTGTGATGGGACATGTACATTATCGCAAAAGTTTGGAATTAAATGATATCACATACATATGTGCATGCCTCGGTAATTCAAATGAATGGCGCACCTCAGATCCAGTGAAAGAGTTAGAGGCATCTTTTGTTACATTAACAATATAAAATATACTATTAACCTCGAGTTTCGTAAACTTTGAAAAGAGTTTCAAATTCGAGGTTTTTCTGCGATTACTATTCAATCCTTCCTCATAATAGTGTAAAGTAATAGAGCGTACGTTCTTACGCGAATTCAACTATTAGAGGAGAGCTTTTAAGCATGACAGGTAAAACACACATCATAGGCGGTATCGCAACAAGTCTTGCTTTTGCACAAATTTCGAATTACGATCCAGTACTTTTAGTTGGAGCAGGTGTCGTTGGCGCACTCATCCCAGACATTTGCCATGGTGGGAGTAAAATAGGAAGAACATTTCCTCTCATATCCAAAGTTGTTCAAGTACTTTTTGGACATCGTACATTTACGCATAGTTTGTTGTTTCTATTTCTCATTGGTGCACTTTTGAATATGATTAGCATTAATGAATCAATTGTAGCGGGAATGTTAGTTGGAATCGCTAGCCATTTAATATTGGATATGGCGACGAAAAATGGCATTAAACTACTGTTTCCAATAAAAATAACGGTTCGCTTTCCAATGACTACGAGAACTGGAGGAACGGTAGAACATATTGTGTTTGTTGCTTTGTCGTTGCTTTCAGTTTATTTTGGCTACGATGTGGTTGGGGACATTGTCTTTAGATAAAATTGTTTTGGTGCCAAGCACCGAAACAATAACTCAGATGAATTAACTTGCACTTTCATGAAAAAATATGCATTGACTGACCTCGGATATTCGGTATAATTAAATATTATATCGAATTAACGTCTATTTAACGACAGAAATAGACAGTGGAGGATGAATAAAAAGTGAATGAAGAAAGAAAGAGCAGAATTCCGCATACGTATGCAATTATTTTTCTAATTATTATTTTAGCAACTGTAGCATCTTATTTTGTACCAGCTGGTCAATACGACAGAGTAGAAGAGAATGGACAAACGGTAGTAGTCGCTGATAGTTATCAAACAATTGACTCTAATCCAGTTGGTTTTTTTGAAATGTTCCAAGCAATTCCACAGGGAATGTCTAAAGGATCAACGATAATATTTTATATATTTTTAGTTGGTGGGGCATTTGGAATCATTCGTGAAACAGGAACGATTGAGGCTGGAATTAATAAGGTTGTTCGCAAATTGGAGCGACGTGAAAAGTTACTCATTCCATTTACGATGTTCATCTTCTCTATAGCAGGGGCAACTACTGGAATGGCAGAAGAGAGTATTATCTTTGTTCCAATCGGTATCGCAATTGCAAGAGCAATTGGTTATGATGCGATTACTGGAACTGCCATGATTAGTTTAGGAGCGGCAAGTGGATTTATTGGGGGAATGATGAATCCGTTTACTGTAGGTGTTGCGCAATCGATGGCTGAGGTAAAACTTTTTAGTGGTATTGGTTTCCGTTTTAGCGTGTATATATTCATTCTTTCATTAGCTATTTTTTATGTGATGCGTTATGCAGCACGTGTGAAAAAAGATCCAACACAAAGTATTGTGTACGATTTAGAGTTAAAAGATAAAAAGCAAAGAGAGTTAAAGGGGCAAGATATTTTGCCTGACTTTAACATACGACATGCATTAGTATTACTAATCATAGCCGCTGGTTTAGGAATTAATATGTACGGTGTGTTTCAATGGGATTGGTATTTAACTGAGTTGACAGCCTCATTTATTATTATTGGTTTTGCTGCCGGAATTATCGGTGGCTTGAAGATTAATAATATGTTCGAAGCATTTGTTGATGGGATGAAGCTCGTTGCTTTTGGTGCATTAATAGTAGGGTTTGCCCGTGCTATTTTAGTCGTTATGGAAAATGGATTTATCATTGATACGTTAATTAATAGCCTGGCTTCTTTGATCGGTTCTTTACCTGCTACATTAAATGTAATCGGAATGTTTTTTGTACAAGTAATTACTAATTTCTTTATCCCATCTGGGAGTGGTCAAGCAGCAACTACAATGCCGATAATGGTTCCGTTGGCGGACTTATTAGGTATTGAAAGACAAGTAGCCGTTTTAGCATTCCAATATGGAGACGGAATTACCAATTCTATCATTCCAACTTCCGCAGCATTAATGGGCTATTTAGCAGTTGCTGGTATTCCATATGAACGTTGGGTGAAGTTTGTTTGGAAGCTTGTCCTTGGTTGGTTAGCAATTGCTACAATCGCTTTAGTCATTGCGGTTATAATTGGAGTAAAATAAACTCACATTGTTGTGAAGTGATAGTGAGACTGTAGATAAACTCAGTGATTTGAGTTTATTTACAGTCTTTTTTTGATTTGGTGCCAGGCACCGAAACAAATCCCATCCATTAATTTTACTTATAGTACTATTAATATTTTGAAGTTTTCAAGACTACTATATAAATGTAACATTAACCTAATAATTCAGAATATTTAATCATGCGAAGGGAGTTTATGTGAAAATGACTGTTATGACCCAGCAACAACGCATAGTTCCGTATGCAACGTCAATGCTCAATAAAATGTCCGCAGAAGAAATTAAAGTTTATCAGGAGGTTTTATTACAAAAGCAATTAAGAAATGCAGTAAGAAATTCCTCGTATTACCGTCGTATTTTTAAAGAATTATCAATACGTCCTGAGGAAATTCGAACTCTAGAGGACTTCAAACAACTTCCTTTCTTTATGAATAAAGAAATGGAAAGAGAAAGTCAGCGCCGTTCTTTAGAAGAGAGTGGGCATCCATTTGGAGAGCATTTATTATGCCGACCGGATGAAATTGCTTTTACTGGAACAACTAGTGGTACTTCTGGAGTACCTACTTTTACTTATACATTTACTGCAGAAGATGTTCAAACGATGAATGCTTATATTCGCAATATGTTGGAATACGGTGGGATTTACAAAGGAGATCGTTTATTATTTAGCCACGCACTGGGCATATATGCGACTTCATCTATTCTGTTTGGGGTAAGAGAGCATGGGGTGTTGCCTATTGATGTGGATGTACGTGCGGGAAGCCAGATGATTATGAAATATGCCCAAATGACAAAACCAAATGGTGCGATGATGACTCCTTCACTGGCGGAACATTTAATCGATCGTGCACCAGAATTAATAGGGCAAGGAGTGGACAGTTTCCAATTAAAAGCGCTATTCACTGTTGGGGAAATTGGAATTGGAATTCCTGAAATTAAAAAGAAAATTGAAACCGCTTACAATTGTCGCGTGTATGATTATTTAGGAGAGCTAGGTTTTTCATGTGATTCGGATACTTACCATGGAATTCATTGCGCAGCACCTGATTTGGCTTTATTCGCAGAGGATTTAGTAGATCCTGAAACGAAAAGACCTATTGATGTAAAAAATGGGGCTGTTGGAGAAGTAATCATGACAGAGTTACGAATCAATGGGCTTCCACGCATTAAATATGCGACTGGAGATTTAATAGAAGTATTGACAGATCCATGTCCAGGTTGTGGGTTTACTGGAACACGAGTAAAGGCAGTCGGACGTGCGGATGATTTACTAATAGTTAAAGGGGTTAACGTATACCCATTAGCTATTAAAAATGTTCTTTCCAAATTTCAAGATGAGCTATCTGGGGACTTCCGTATTGTGTTAGAAAGTCCACCACCGAGAGTTATTCCTCCATTATTATTAAAAATTGGATTTGTAAACGGGATATCAAAAGACGATTTAATGTATATAGAAGAAAAAGTTAAACATGCACTTCATCAAGAATTACGTGTTAGACCAAGTATTGAATGGTGTGAGCCAGGTGCATTGGAAAAACAATTAACAAAAACACCATTATTTGAAAAAAGGTATGAATAGTTTGTCAAACTTGGAGGGAGTAAGATGAGCAAGCCATTAGAGGGTATAAAAGTATTAGATTTAACTTGGGTTTACTCTGGTCCTTATTCAACATTATTACTACAGGACTTAGGCGCGGAAGTGGTGAAGGTAGAAATGCCAGGAGTTGGGGATAAAACTCGCTATTTTCCACCTTTTAGAAATAAAGAAAGCGGCTATTTCTACATGCTGAATCGAGATAAAAAATCGATTGCCCTCAATCTCAAAAATGCAGAAGGGCAAGAAACTTTTCGGGAATTGGCAAGGGACTTTGATGTTGTCGTTGAAAATTTTCTTCCAGGAACGATGGAGAAAATGCAAATAGGATATGAAACATTAAAAGAGGTAAATCCTTCGATCATCTATGCATCCATTTCAGGATTTGGCAGCTTTGGACCAAGTAAAGAGTTTCCTTGTATCGATCCAATTGCACAGGCGATGGGTGGCTTAATGGGTCTTACTGGTGAGAAAGGTGGAGCTCCTCAAAAGACAGGACCTGGTATTACAGATGGAATATCGGGAATCTATTTGGCGCTTGGTGTAGTTAGTGCTTTATTCCAACGGATGCAGACGGGTTTAGGTCAAAAAGTAGAAGTAAGTATGTTAGAAAGTACAATTTCTGTGTTAGAAGATGCGGTTATTCTGGCGAGTATGACTGGAGAAACAGTAGAGTCTAAAGGGAATACAGACCCATTTGGTGCACCATGGGATGCGTTTATTACGAAAGATGATAAATGGGTGATGGTTTGTGCGCTTGGGAGTGATCAATTTCAAACATGCTTTAACTTAATTGGTAGAGCAGATATTGCAGAAGAGTTTGCTGGAGAAACGGAAGAAGCATATGTAAATAGAAATCAGCAATTAGAAATAATAAATCGGATATTTGGTGTATGGGTTAAGCAACAAACGAGGGAACAATTGATGGAGAACCTTCAAAAAGTAGGAATTCTTGCGGGGGAAGTAAGAACTGTGAATGAATTACTAGACGATGAACATTTAAAGGAACGCAAAATGTTTTCGACTTTGCAGCATGAATCTTTAGGAACGATTCAAGTGGCGAATTCTCCTATTCTGTTCAATGGTGTGCGTTATAGTTCTATTCAGAAAGAGCAAGTAAGAACGGCAAAAATAGGGGAACATACAGAAGAAATATTACAACAGCTAAGGAGATAACAATATGATAAAAATTGACTGCTCGAACACATTACCGGAGTTTATAATAGAAGGTTTTTCTAATCCAAGTCCTGAAAATGAAGGGTATTTAAAAGTATTTGGACCACAATGGGCAGAAATGGTTGGCTGGACGAAACAGGAGTTTTTTGAAAAAATAGAGCAATCTAAAGTTGATGAAGTGATACAGGAAATAATGAAGGAGATGGAAGAAAAATTTTCGATGGATAATTTCATCAAGCAATTAGATGATGAAGAAATCGTCTATCATGCAATTCATAATATGGATTACGGTAGAGACGGGGATGAAGATCCTGTTGATCATGATTATGTGGCTAGTATTTTAGCGAAATATCCAAATAAGTTTTTTGGATTCGCTGGATTTAATCCACATAAAGGAGTGAAAAGTCTTAAAGTAGTTCGAAAAGCACTGACAGAACAAGGCTATAAAGCTGTGGTGCTTCCACCATATGAACATGGATTACCTGCAAATGATCGCAGATACTATCCGCTCTATGCACTATGTGAAGAGTTAGATATACCAGTGTGGATTCATACATCGATTAATTACTTTAAAAATACATCTTTGTATATCGATCATCCATCTAATTTAGAGCAGCCTTTGATGGATTTCAAAAATCTGAAAATCATTGCAGGTCATGGTGGCTGGCCATGGGTAAATGATATGATTGGAATGTTATTAAAATATGACAATTTGTATGTGGATACATCCGCATTCCGTCCAAAATACGTTGCAGAAAAAAATACAGGATGGGAAATGTATATGTATTATGCCGATCGTATGTTACAAAACAAAATACTGTTTGCTACGGACTGGTTAACAATGGGGATTCCTATTTCGGAAGTAGTGAAAGAAATAGAGGAATGGCCACTGCGTGATTCGGTTAGAAGCAAGTACTATTGGGAAAATGCAAATAAATTATTCAAATTAAATCTTGCATAAAAAATACTGAAGTGAGCTAGTTACTAGGTAGAAAAGTTTATACTTATCCCTTAAAAAATAGAAGCGGAGTGAACAGGAAAATGCAAAAAGTAACAGCACCTATTCAATCAACTCAAGCTAGTAATATATCATCTTTGAAAAAAGCATTAACTAAATGGGATTTACTTTCAATCGGAATTGGCGCTGTCATAGGATGGTCCTGGGTAATATATGGAGGGATTTGGTCGACAACCCCTGGTAGTATGGGAGGAATTATTGCATTTCTTATTGGAGGAATACTATGTACATTTATCGGATTTACGTATGCAGAATTGTCCTCAGCATTTCCTTATGCTGGAGGAGATATAATTTACACCTTTGAAGGACTAGGCTCGAAGTGGGCTTATTTTTCCGGAGCATTTCTCACTGTAATATTTGCAGGATTAATCGTTGTTGAAACAATCATGTTACCTCTTTTACTGGACGCTTTTGGAGTACCAATACCTAAAATCCTCCCACTTTATACACTAGGAGGAGAGGTAGTTTATTTATCTTATGTTATTTTATCCATAATCGTAAACTTATTTTTTGCAGTAATGAATTATAGAGGAATAGAGTTCTCGAAAGCTTTTCAAACTATCACTGTAGCCGTCTTATTATTTGCCGCAATCTTCTTTGTCGGAAGTGGTATTGTTCTTGGCAGTGTGGAAAATGCGCAACCATTTTTTACTGGAATCAAAGGACTTTCCCTTACACTATTAATGGTTCCAGGCTTTTTACTTGGCTTTAATGCAATTGCGCAAGCTGCGGAAGAAACAAATATCAAACCCTCTTCAATCGGAAAAATAGTCATATTAACAGTCTGGGCGAGTGTTTTCTTTTATATTTTTATCATTCTTGGAACATCCTTTGCCGCTAATATCGGGATGCGTGAATCGTCTAGTATTGCAGTATTAGAGTCACTATCAGTGATTTATCCAGGTTCTTCTTTACCGATGTTATTTGTTGCAATAGCTTCATTAATTGGATTACTAACGTCATGGAACGCAGCATATATCGCGGCTAGTCGAGTTTTACTGAGTATGGGGCGAGGGCGATACATTCCAGTTACGTTTTCCAAAATTCACGATAAATATAAAACACCAGGAACAGCAACGATGTTTTTATTTGTTATTAGTAGCTTTGGTGCTTTTTTAGGAACGAGTCAACAAATCTTTGGTAGCCTTGTAAATGTAGTAGGTTTCTTTGCAGTATTTTCTTGGTTACTTGTAACTATTTCATTTGTTCGCCTTCGAAAGTCACAACCGGATTTAGTCCGTCCATATCGTGTTAAAAGAGGAAAGTTGATGGGAATATTATCTATTTGTTCATTAATATTTTACTTGTTTCTTTATACACCACTCAATCCATTAGGTGGTTTAACTTTTGCAGAATTAATAACAACAATCGGTATTTTAGTAGTAATAGCAATCGTTTATTTTAAATACGTACACTTTTCAACGATAGATACAAGCAAGCAAAAGGCTTTGCTTTTCGGCGGTCAGGAAGAATAGTAAAGAGGCACTCAATGTGTTATACATTGAGTGCCTCTTTACTGATGGAGTACGGGTTGAAACTTCCATTCGCCAATATATGCAGCAAGTGATTTAATAATTTCTTGTTCTTCGTGTCCCCAATGCCTTTTAGTTGAGTAGATTAAACCAAGTGAAGCTTTTGGTAGACCTGGGTCAACTAGTGGAATGGCAATTATCTCTCCTGATACGATATAGGGGTTACTATAAAGTTCATTTTCTGTCTCAATTGTGATAGCAACACCTTTAGCAATCGTTTCACGTAAAGTATCCGTATTATTGGACTTAAATAATAAATTCAGTTTTCCATTTCGAACCATATAGTCTTGTAGAAACCAATTCATAAATTCCCCGTTATACATCATAATTGGCTTAGCAGCAATATCATCGTATGTAACATAGCTTTTGTTTGTTAGTATCGAATCTTTTGCAACTAGTACATAAAATTGAATATCTATAATTGGTTGAATTTGTATAGAAGCATGTGCTTTTAGTGTTTCTTCATAGATAACGATTAAACTAATATCTATTTCTTGATGAATAACTGACTGTCTTAAAGACAACGAACTTGCTTCCATATAATCAATTTCGAGCTGTGGAAACCTTTGCTGAAAGGTCAGAAGTGTGTCGGTTAAAAAATGTAAATGTAGTCCTGCTACAGTACCAATTGATAGCTTACGAGACAATTGATTTATTTCTTTCGATTTATTTTTCATCTCATCCACGATCCCCATTATTTTATCTGCGCGTTCTAGAAAAAACGAAGCATCAGCCGTAGGAACAACTCCATTTCGAGAACGGATAAATAAGGAAACACCTAGTTCCTTTTCAAGTTTTGATATAGATTGGCTCAGTGCGGATTGTGAAATAAAAAGTTCAGAAGCGGCTTTTGTCAGCGAACGATATTTATTGGCATATTGAATATGTATTAATTGATCAAGCTGCATGTATACCCCTCCTTAACTTTAAAAAGAATAGTATTTTATTTATTCAGATAATAAAATCTTATCATGATTCTGCAGTAAAATGTAATCATTTTTCTATATGAGATGTATAGTGTGCTATGTTCAATTGTTTTCCAATAAAAAGATCGATTTTCCATCTCGATTAATGTATGATTTTCCAAATAGGGTTGTTTTTCAGCATAGAAAATTTTCAACATCATAGAATAGATTAGAAAACTAGAAAAGAATGGAGATTTATATGAAGCCAATTATCGGAATTTCTTCTAACTTAAAAGAACAAGTACTTTCTGTTTCCACTAATAATATTCATGCAATTTCGGAATTCGGAGGAGTTCCAATTGTCTTACCTAATATTGAAGGGGAAAGCGTCGATGCGATTGCAAATATGATTGATGGACTGCTGTTAACAGGAGGAGGAGATATTGATCCAACATTATTTGGAGAAGAACCTCAACCAGCTCTCGGAAATATTACGCCAGAAAGAGATGTTTTTGAAATTGCTTTGATTGAAAAGATGTTAGAGCTTAACAAACCAATTTTAGGGATTTGCCGTGGTGTTCAAATTTTAAATATTGCCGCCGGTGGAAATATGTATCAAGATATTTATACACAAAGTGAAAATAAGCTTTTACAACATGATCAAAAAGCCCCGAGCACGCATGCATCACATTTTGTATGGGTAATGAAGGACTCTTTATTAAGCGATATAGTTAAAGTGGACACTTTTAAAGTGAATAGTTTCCATCATCAAGCAGTTCGAAAAGTACCAGAAGGATTTGAAGTATCAGCAATAGCTAGTGACGGAACGATTGAAGCAATCGAAAGTAAAAACCATGCATTTGTTATAGGTGTACAATGGCATCCAGAAAGTCTTTTATTAAAAAAAGAAGCGATGTCCTCCACGATTTTTCAAGCATTTTTACATGCTTGTAAAAAATGATTGTATCACGTCTTAGTGAATAGCCAGTATGCCTTCGCGCTTGCTGCACCTTGCATAAGCCAATTTGTGCCGCGCCCAAGTGGGTCTCATACTTTGGCTCATGCGGACTGACGCGCTACGGCATTAAATCAATTTCTATCTATATAGGTTAGTAATCATAGTGCTTAACGATAAAATGTGACGATCAATTTTCAATTTTCATTTACTTTCCCATCTCTTACTCTATATTTTAGTTGGAATACCATTTGTTTGCTTTTCTAAAAAATAGTGCTTCCATTCTAAATAAGTAACATGTTCTATTGGATTGGAGCGAAAGAGTCGGCGACACCAGCGGGAAAAGCGCGAGCTGAAGACCCTGGACTGAACGAAGTGAAGGAAGCGACTGAAGCAGTGCCCGCGATAAGCGTCCGACTCTGTAGCGCAAATCTCTGCCGAAACCACTAAATTGAATAAAGTGGATAATCAACACGCGTATTATAGTATACAAAATCTCCTTAAAACTATTCATTTATTTTTTTCCATTCATGAAGCAATTCAAAATGGGGAAACTAAATTTAGTTTACAAAGGAGGTTTTTTATTTGCAGCAAGTGTTTCGATTCGTGTTTTTCTTATGTGCATTTGTCTTTCCTTTTTCCACTGTCGTCTTTGCAGCTGAGGAACCATCGAGGGAGCAAGTTTTGGAAAAACGCATGAATTTTTATATAAACTATTCCAATGACACATTGCCTTGGTATTATCTCGCAGCTATTGATCAATTCGAGCGTAATGTTCAAGAAGTCCGAAGCGATCTGCCTAAAAGAGATGGAATACTCGCTATTCAATTTTCGGATGATTTTTGGGTCGGCGTGTTGAATCCAATAGGGGATGACACGGATTTAATTTCCATTTCATTTTTTGAAGGAAATGGATCTGATGGCAATAAGGATGGAATGGCGGACCGACTGGATGAAGATGATGTCATGCAAACATTGGTTAATTATTTGGATTCATTCGGACATACGGAAAGTGATTTTAAAGAAGCTTTGAAAACGTACTATCAACGCGACGAATCGGTGCAACAAATTATGGCCAACGTCGCCATTTATAAAAAGTTTGAAACATTAGATCTGGATAAACGTGCCTTCCCTCTTTCCATCAAATATGACTACAGCTACCGCAGTACATGGGGAGATTCAAGAGGCTGGGGTGGACGTAGGATGCATGAAGGGACAGATTTATTCGCTTCTTACGGTGTTCCTGTAAAATCAACGACGTACGGCATAGTTGAAATAAAGGGTTGGAATGACTTTGGTGGCTGGCGCATTGGTATACGGGATGTGAACAATACGTATCATTATTATGCCCATCTTTCTGGTTATATAGAAGGAATAAAAGAAGGAGACGTGCTGGAGCCTGGAAGTATTATTGGCTATGTAGGTAGCTCAGGGTACGGCAAAAAAGGGACTTCCGGTAAATTTCCTCCTCATCTTCATTATGGTATGTACAAATTTAATGGAAGAATTGCATGGGCTTATGATCCTTTCCCTTCCTTAAAACGCTGGGAAAGAGAAGAGAAAAAATAAGTGTATAAAAAATCCTGTGAATGATACATTTGCAGGATTTTTTCAATTGTTTTACCTCGAATCGCATCTGTTGATTATCCTGTTTATTGGGAATTTGTGATAATAGGAAAAAACTAATACCCTTTAATACTAAAGCACTCGTTTTCGACTTGCATTACGTCCTCATTCGTACTTTACATATAATGTGTCTTAGTAGAGAGTTTCGGCAGGGATTTTCGCTACAGGGAGGACGCTTTCCGTGGGGCGGGCGGTGAGCCTCCTCGGTCGCTAGCGCAACACTGCGGGGTCTCACCTGTCCCGCTTAATCCCACGGGAGTCGCCTCCCTTTCGCTTCAATCCATTAGGTTACTTTGCTAGAATGAAAGCCCTATTTTTGTAAGGAGAAACGATCATACTTCTATGTCGAG
>NZ_JALDYF010000024.1:0-37167 GCF_032154225.1 Psychrobacillus sp. | reverse complement strand
AAAAAGTTAAAAAGTTAAAAAGTTAAAAAGTTAAAAAGTTAAAAAGTTAAAAAGTAAAAAAGTAAAAAAGTAAAAAAGTTGATATTATCTTATCAAATAAAAAAGACTGTTGAGTAATTAACAGTCTTTTAAAACAATGGATTTTCTTCAATGTATTCATATATTTTCGAAACGAGTTCACTAGGAGTTTCAGCTTCTACAACATCACCATTAACAATTGCATAAAAACGCTCGTCACATTTCGTGCAGTAGCTTAAACAACCGTAATCTAATACGTCTAAATTAGGGTCTCGTTCTAAAATTTCAAAAGCTTCTTGAGCACCATTGGCAAGGTTGCTTACACAAAATTCAACCATTGGATTCACAGTCGTCACCTCATTACATCGTCATGCTACTCCATTTTTTATAATTCGTCAATTTAGAAGTCTTATTGTGAAATCCATCACAATCATTTATAATTTGATATGACAATGAAAGTTGAAGGAGAAAATTATGCGAAAATTAGTATTGTTAGGCGGAGGATACGGGAATATGCGAGTGCTACTTCGTTTATTGCCAAATAATTTGCCAGATGATGTAGAAATCATATTAATAGACCGGACGCCATTTCATAGCTTAAAAACAGAGTTTTACGCTTTAGCAGCCGGGACATCATCTGATAATGAAATTCGTGTGGCATTTCCAGAAAGTGATAAGTTCACTATTACTTATGGAGAAATTTCGAAAATAGACGTGGATAATAAGCATGTCTTATTAGAAGATGGACAAGAAATTGCCTATGATGATTTAGTTATTGGTTTAGGTTGTGAGGATAAGTATCACGGCGTTCCAGGAGCAGAAGAATTTACGTATAGTATTCAAACAATCGGACGCTCTCGTGAAACGTATAGCAAGATTGGTGGCTTAGCGGCAGGTTCAGTTGTTGGAATTGTAGGAGCTGGATTAAGCGGAATTGAGCTAGCAAGCGAGCTAAGAGAAAGTCGTCCTGACTTAAGGATTAAACTATTTGATCGAAGCCCACGCGTATTAAGAGATTTCCCTGAGCGTTTGAGTAATTACGTGAAAAAATGGTTTGATACACATGATGTAGAAATCGTCAGCAACTCAAACATTACGGAAGTAGGGGCACATGAATTATACAATCATGAGGAAGTAATTCCCGTGGATGTAGTAGTTTGGACAGCCGGAATTCAACCAGCAGCACCAGTTCGTGCATTACCTGGTGAAAAGGATAGCTCTGGTCGAGTTATTTTAACGCAATATCATGATCTGCCTGATTATGAAAATGTATTTGTTGTAGGCGATTGCGCATCCTTACCATTTGCACCAAGTGCACAGCTTGCGGAAGAGCAAGCAGAGCAGATTGTAAAAGTTCTTCGAGCGCGTTGGAACAACGAACCTCTATTAGAAGTAATGCCTGATATTAAGCTGAAAGGCTTTATGGGCTCCCTTGGGAAAAAACAAGGTTTTGCTTACTTAGCAGATATTTCTGTAACAGGTCGTATTGCAAGATTAATGAAATCCGGATTATTGTGGATGTATAAAAGGCATAACGGATAAAAAGCTTAGAAACGTTGTAATATCAACGTTTCTAAGCTTTTTTTGTTATTCTGCTTCACTCACATACCCATATTTCGCTAATGCTGCATATACTGGTTTTAATTGAATATAACCTTCTCCAATTACTTCATCATTGATCATAACTAGAGGATAGAAAAATTCGTCTTCGGCAATTCGATTGGCGATGTCTTGTTGTTTTTCATTCTCAATTGGCTGCTCGATATCGATGTACGTAAAAGTTAGCAGGTGATTTGGAAACTTTCGGTCGATAGCGGCTTGAAGCCATTCGTATGTATCCTTAGAAGAAGGGGCATTTACACAGCTTGCACACATAATGTCTGCCCCAAAAATTTCTATATTTAATGCCTGATTACTCATAATAGCAGATCTCCTTCGAATTCTTTATTGGATTTTTTTCTTCCTTCACATTATAATGATTATAGCGAAAGGAGTCGATAGATATGACTGATACAATGAATGAACAAGTCCAAGAAGTTTTAGATAAATTACGCCCATTTTTACTACGTGATGGAGGCGACTGTGAGCTTGTTGACATTGAAGACGGTATTGTAAAACTGCGTCTTTTAGGAGCTTGTGGAAGCTGTCCAAGTTCAACCATTACATTAAAAGCAGGTATTGAACGCGCACTTCTTGAAGAAGTTCCTGGAGTAGTAGAAGTAGAACAAGTATTTTAATAACTATTAAATAATTTAGAAAAAGAAGCCATTAGTTCGTGGCTTCTTTTTGTTTTAGTTCGCGCATTTCCTGCCAACGTTCTTTTGCCATTTCGATCACTTGTGGTTCAATCGACGTGCTTTGTTTTTCAATTACTTTTGAGAAATAGCGAGTTGCGAATTCAGTTTCACCGATTCTTCTCGAAAGCTCAGCAATTAAGTAAATAATGCGAACTTCAGACATTTGTGTTCCACTATAATCTTCGTTTGAATAAGAGTCTACGTAACGGTCACGAGCGATTTCTAAAAAACGTTTTTCTTGTTCTTCTTGTTCTAAAACTCGGTATAGCCATGCTATGCGTAGTGCAAGACCAGCAATATTCACGAATTTTTCTTTTTTGATTGTTCCACAATGAATACCTAGTTTGTACGACATGATACCTTCTTGGATTGTTCGTTCATTGCCAAATGATCGTGGAACCCATTTGCTCGTTACTTGCGCTTGTATTTCTTCTTTTACACCTGGTGCAAAATACTTGGTAAATTCTTCTGAAAAAGAAAAGCCGCAATGTTCACATACGAAAATATTATACAGAAGTGAATTTACTTCTTTATTTTGATAGATTGGTTGAAAGTCTGTTTCATGTCTTTCTACTTTAACGAATTTAGATCGAACTTTCGTTGTTTTAAACTTTTTTTTGCAATTGGAACATTCAATATCTTTTTGATAATAAGGAGAAATTTCCATTGTAATACCTCTTTTCATCGAGCTTTTTCCTAGTTCTATTATACTTGATAAACTCTATGAAAGCTAAGTATTAATCTGAGTAGTTTCCCTTGTATAGATAGTGAAAACATTGGTATGATATAGAAAAGAAAGGAATGGTGATTCAGATGGCAGAAGTAGTAATTATGTCTGAAGCGGCAGCATACCGCGTAAAAGAAATGATGAAGCATAACGGAGAAGAAGGCTCAATGCTTCGTGTTTCAGTAAACGGTGGTGGTTGCAGTGGTCTTTCTTATGGAATGGGTTTTGAAAAAGAACAAAAGGAAGACGATATAGAGCTTCACCAACATGGGATTGATATAGTTGTTTCGACAGAAGATGCGTCTATTTTAAATGGCACAGTGATAGATTATAAGGAATCACTAATGGGTGGCGGGTTTACCATTGAAAATCCAAATGCCATTGCTTCTTGTGGCTGTGGCACTTCGTTTAGAACGGCTAAAAAAGAAGGTACTCCTGAGAGCTGTTAAAATTATAAAAAGAGTATTTTCTTGAAGCAGAAAATACTCTTTTATTATGAATGAAATTATCAGTAAATTCCAACCTTAACAATCTGTCAACATTGTATTGAAAAAGCGTGATAAAAGGTCTAATATAAGAGATAAGAGTTTTTGTCGGAAATTAGACAAACGATGAAGTCTAGATGATGTATTTTTATGTCATGGAGATATTCTAACAAATTATATAAAAGGTGGTTGCGATCTTCTTGAAAAGACCAACAATTTTAGTACTAGGTGCAGGCTACGGTGGATTATCTACTGTTGTTAACCTACAAAAAATATTAGGATCAAATGATGCAGATATTATTTTAGTAAACAAAAATGACTATCACTATGAGTCAACTTGGTTACACGAGGCATCAGCTGGTACTTTAAGTCCAGAACAAGTACGTTACGATGTAAGTTCAGTAATTAATACTGATAAAGTTACATTCGTAAAAGCGACAGTTGATTCGATTGATGTTAACACGAAAAAAGTTGGAACAAGTGCTGGGGAGTATACATATGACTACCTAGTTATCGGATTAGGATTTGAAGGAGAAACTTTCGGAATACCTGGTTTAGATAAATATGCATTGTCAATTGCTAACGTAAAAGCTGCTCGTCATATTCGTGAGCATATCGAATACCAATTTGCAACATGGTCAACTGAAGAAGAAAAAGATGATTCTCGTTTGACACTTGTTGTAGGTGGAGCTGGATTCTCTGGAATCGAGTTTTTAGGAGAATTAGGAAATCGTATTCCTGTACTTTGTAAAGAATATGATGTTCCTCAAGAAAAAGTACGTGTTGTATGTGTAGAAGCAGCTCCAATGGTACTTCCAGGATTTGATCCTGAGTTAGTAAAATATGCTGTTGGCCAGTTAGAAGCTAAAGGAATTGAATTCTCTATTGGAACTCCAGTAGTTGAAGCTACTCCAGAAGGCGTTAAAATTAAAAAAGGCGAAGAAGAATTCGAATTTATCAAAGCTGGTACAATAGTATGGGCTGCGGGAGTTCGAGGAAATCGCTTAATCGAATCATCAGGTATCGAAAATATGCGTGCTCGTGTTAAAGTAGAAAAAGACATGCGTGCTCCAGGTTTCCCTGACGTATTTATCGTTGGAGACTGTGCACTTATGATTAATGAAGAAGCAAACCGTCCATACCCACCAACAGCTCAAATTGCTATGCAACAAGCTGTAACAGTAGCAAAAAACATTGCTGCACTTATGACTGATAAAGAGACAGAAGAATTCGTACCTAGCTTAAAAGGTACTGTTTGTTCTCTAGGCGAACATGATGCAATTGGTGATGTAATGGGTAAAAAACTTACTGGAACGCCAGCATCTATTATGAAAAAGGTTATTGATAACCGTGCACTTTACATGATTGGTGGAATTCCGCTAGTTGTGAAAAAAGGTAAATTCAGTCTATAATTATAAATAGCATACAAAAGCTCCCGCTGAGTTTGAAGCGGGAGCTTTTTTTAGGGGGAAATAACGAATGTCGAGGGAAGAACGAGGAAGTGTTTGGCTTGGAGTTTCTGGACTTGTTATGAATCATCTTGGTGAATGGTTAGTTGTAAAGAAACGATACGGTGGGCTTCATGGTCGTTGGTCTCTACCTGCAGGATTTGTAAATAAGGATGAAACAGTTGATGTGGCTGCAGTGAGGGAAGTGAAGGAAGAAACAGGAGTAGATTGTACGGTGCTAAAAATGATTGGCTTCCGCAGTGGTGTCATTAAAAATAATATTAGTGATAATATGGCTATTTTTTTATTGAAACCTTTTGAACGAGATCCAATATTACAAGCGCAGCTGTCAGAACTGTATGAAGTAAGGTGGATGAGCCCGCAGGAATTATTAAAAGATACGGATGCTTCGGTCATGTTACATGAGCTTGCGGAGCAGACTGCTACTGCTGGTTTTGATATAATCGAAGGGATTAATCCGGGTGATGTATTTGGTTATAGTAGTTATAAATTATTCATAAATAAAGATAATTAAAACACAGGAAATTATTTTGTGTTTTTTTATTTACAATTAAATAAATATATGATATATTATCTGAATATTAAAATAACTAAGAGGGGGAGATTTATTTGATGAAATTAAACAAAGAGGGAAATTCTAAAAATTGTCCATATTGCAAAGGAGAGGGCTATTTTCAGTTGCGTTTAGGCGGTTCAGAAACATGTAATTGTTGCAATGGTTCAGGGAAAAAATAAAGTTATTATGACAAAATAGTGACAATGAACAAGTACATTGAATACTAGCCTCCGTTAAGGTAAACTATTTAAAGATACTACGGAGGTAGATAGATTATGGATTTTATGATTGTTCAAATGATACTTTCAGTTATTATATTTCTTGTCATGTTTTTCGGAATCGCTTTTTTGGTCAATATGCTTTTAAGAATGACTTGGTTTATGGCAATTCTTTACCCGGCTATTGTTATTTTAATTATTGACGAAGTTAGATTTTTTGATTATTTTACGAATCCAGGAACAGCATTTTCAGCATTAGTTACAAAAGTACTTGCCCTTCACGCTGCAGATATTATTATTTTATCAAGCGGACTTGTTGGTACGATTATTGCAGGGTTTGTGATGAAGTATCTTCGAAAAAATGGCTATCAAATGTTTTAACTAAAGAAAGGATGACTCGATTTATGAGTCATCTTTTTTTATAAAGTATGTAGATGGAGAGAGTGGATTCCGTTACAAGCGGACGCGTTCCGCGGACCCGGCTACAATCTCCTCTTTCCTGCGGGACTTTCAGCTCGCGCTTTACCCGCTGGAGTCGCCGATTTTCACTACATCTATACCGCTTATGGAAGTGTATTCATGTTCTTTCTATTTAATCACTTTCATGAAAGAGGAAGAAAAAAATTCATCTGCACTTCTAGTTAGAAATAGACCGACAAATTTCGTACGAAGTAAATTTGTCATCTCCTTCTCTATTTATGTCCAAATGTAGAAGTGTCTCTTTCTAAAAACTTGCTCCTGTGGTTACTCGTTGCAAAAGAGACTGCCAAGAGTCGTCAAAATTGTATCTTTGGCGGTCTTCAAAGCATATAGAATGTCACATGCTTCTTCTATTGTTCAAAGTATTTAGTAACTTGGGACTGAAGTTTTTGGCGAGCGGAAGGCGAACATTTGCCATACGATGACCGACGAAAAAAGCTTGTTAGAAGCGGCGAAGCCACTTCCAACAAGCTTTTAAAATTTTACGGTTCATCGTATAGCCCAATGGGAAGCTTAGAGTGAGCTAGAAACTGCGTCACTAAGTAAAGAGCATGCGTCATTTTGTCTGGTTTTTTTATACGATATAAACATAAATAATGACAGAAATCAAAATACCTGTTAATGCACCCATAAATACTTCCATAGGTTTATGCCCTAGTAATGTTTTTAACTCCTGCATCTTTTCCTCGTTTTTCTTATTTACCCATCCTTTTGTTTGTTCCAAAAATACTTGGAAGTCAGAACGCATTTGATTGATAATGACTGCTTGTTGTCCCGCTTGGAAACGAACACCTGTAGCATCAAACATAACAATAATAGCAAATACAGTAGCTGTAGCAAAAAGAGGGGAATCAAGACCAGTTTCAAATGCAACCGCAGTTGCCAAAGCTGTAACAGCAGCAGAGTGAGAACTAGGCATTCCACCAGTGGAAGTGAATAACTTCCAATCTAATTTCTTCGTCATTAAAAATTGAATCGGGATTTTCACAAACTGTGCAAAGAAAATAGCAAAAAGTGCAGCAAGTAGTGGAGTATTTTGGAGGATTGCCAAAGTAGACACCGCCTTTCGTCTAAATAAGTTGAATAGTGTTAGTATACCACAATTTTTAGCTACAAATAGCGACTTATTCGTACTATTCGAAAAATGAGGCTTCTTCCTATATAATAAATAAGTAGCCGAATTAATAGGAGGAAAAAATTATGATTATTAGTACAAATGCAGTATTATTTAATGAAATTCAGTCAGAGAGCTTAGTGGTAGCAGTTTCTAAACATGTTGAAAATACAAACAAATGGAATGAGTTTTTAGATTTTTTTGGTACACATATAACGGAATGGGTGAAGAACGGAGATGTTTCATCTTCATTTAAAAAAATTGTTCATATACCTGTTGGGGATAAAGGCGATGTAAAGCGACTTATTTTTGTCGGAATCGATGATCGTAAACAATTAACGCAAGACGGAGTGCGTGAAGTTTTTGGGAATATCGGAAAAGATCTTTTATCGAAAAAACCAGAATCACTAGCTATTTGGTTGCCTTCATTTGCAACGGATACAATTTCGGATAATGATGTAGCGTATTTAGCGGCAGAAGGAATGGAAATGGGCTCTTTTAATTATGAGGGCTATAAAACAACTTCTAATGCACCAACTTATTATTTACCAGCAGTTGAATTATTGACAGATGAAGATGCAGAAGAAGTAGTTTCCTATTTTGAAGTTGGCTCTATTTATGGTGATTCGGTAAACGAAGCACGAACATTAGTAAATATGCCTGGTAATATTCTTACTGCAACAGAGTTAGGGGAGTACGCAAGGGAATTAGGAGATACATATGGTTTTGAAACAGAAATCTTAGGTAAAAAAGAAATAGAAGAGCTTGGAATGGGTGCTCTACTTGCTGTAAATCAAGGATCAGTTGAAGAACCGAGATTAATCGCTTTAAAATATCAAGCAACAGAAAATTGGGAAGACGTTGTAGCGTTAGTTGGTAAAGGGGTTACATTTGATACTGGTGGCTATTCGATTAAAACGAAAGCTGGAATCGTCGGGATGAAGGGCGATATGGGTGGAGCAGCAGCAGTACTAGGTGCGATGAAAATTATTGGTGAGCTTCGTCCAAACAAAAATGTTATTGCGGTAATCGCTTCAACGGATAATATGATTTCTGGTAATGCATTTAAACCAGATGATGTTATTACTTCTATGAGTGGAAAAACAATTGAGATATTAAATACGGACGCAGAAGGACGATTAGTTTTAGCGGACGCAGTAACATATGCAAAGCAACAAGGTGCTGATTACATCGTGGACGTTGCAACATTAACGGGTGGAGTAATTACTGCACTTGGCTATGATAAAACAGGAGCATTAACGAATAATGAAGACTTTTTCGAAACGTTCATGGAATCTTCTATGGAAACAGGGGAGTTTGTTTGGAGATTACCTTTAACAGAAAATGATAAAAAGCGTATTCGTAAAAGCGATGTTGCAGATTTGAATAATTCACCAGGTGGGGATGGTCATATGATTTTCGGTGGTGGCTTTGTAGGGGAGTTTGTGGAAAATACACCATGGATTCATTTAGATATTGCTGGTACGTCGGATGCGAAGTCTCCACATGATTTCGGACCAAAAGGTGGTACGGGAGTAATGGTTCGTACTCTAGCAACGCTGATTGAAAGAATGGCGGACGAAGAATAGGGAAAACGCACAGCCTGCCATTCCTCCTAAGCATACACTGGGATGAAAGGAGGAACTTGCATGGTAAGATATAATAGAGGCGGTTTTGGGGGGCGAGGTGGCTTTGGAAGACCTTATGGTGGAGGTTTTGGAAGACCTTTCTATGGAGGCTTTGGAGGTTTCGGAGGCCCATTACTTGGAGGCTTTTTTGGAGGACTTTTAGGTTCTTCAATAGGAGGTTATGGTGGTTATGGCTACCAACAGCCATATTATCCTCCTTACTATCCATATCCATACCAACAACCATATCCACCGTATTATAATGGATATTATTATTAAAAAAACAAAAGCTTTTGCAACCGCAGATTTCCGCAGTTGCAAAAGCTTTTTTAATGTATTTTTTCTCTTTTTTTCTTAACGACTTCGGCGAGATCATCCCGTACAGATTTATCCCACATTTTTACTCCAGATAAATACGCAGCTCTACCCATCATATGGCCTCCAACTGGACCAGTTATAAATAGAAATACAATTCCGAGTAAAATACGCGAGTTAAAGTTCCCCTCGATTAACCAAAAGTGAAAAAATACTCCGAGTAAAATACTCATGACACCAAGCGTTGCACTTTTAGATGCTGCATGAGCTCTCGAATATGCATCTGGTAGGCGAATTAATCCAATGGCAGTAACTAAAATAAAGATCGTTCCAAAAGAGATTGTAGCAATTATGAGTATATTAGCTATTACGGTCACGTTCAATAATTACTCCCTTCTCTGTAAATTTAGAGAAAGCAACAGTTCCGATGAAAGATAGAATTGCGAGTAGCAATATTACTTCTAAGAAAAAGCCTGTATCGAACAAGATGGAAATGAGGCCAATCAACGAAATAAGGCCAACTCCAATGGCATCTAGTGCTATAACACGGTCTGGTGTAGATGGACCTTTTACAAGGCGATATAAAAAACCAAGAAGAGAAATGCCTATTAATACAACAATTACCCATAGAAAGGCTATCATGATCTGCTCACCTCCAGTATTGCTTTCTCAAACGTATTTCTAATCGAATTAATAGCATCATCGGCATTATCAAAGTCGATGGAGTGAATATAAAGTGTTTTATTATCATCTGACACGTCTATCACGATTGTCCCAGGAGTTAGCGTTATAAGGCTCGATAATAATGTAATTTCCCAGTCTTTTTCAAGAACTGTAGGCATTGCGAAAATTGCAGGGCGAATGGGCATCTTTGGTTTGATAATTAAAAGCAGCACAGAGAAATTGGATAGTATTAGCTCTTTTAAAAACAATGTAATTAGTTTGATAACTGCCCAAACTCGACCTAAGTAAAACCTGGAACTAAATGATTTACGAAGCATCAGTAACATAAATAAACCAATTAAATAACCAATGATGAATGTAGTAGGTTTAAACGATACCGATAAAA
Organism: Psychrobacillus sp.; assembly: GCF_032154225.1. Taxonomy (GTDB): domain Bacteria; phylum Bacillota; class Bacilli; order Bacillales_A; family Planococcaceae; genus Psychrobacillus. Next base: position 26,791 of record NZ_JALDYF010000024.1, on the reverse strand, counting down.
ACATCCAAGTTAAGGCGATGAATACATTCAATAAAATTTGAAAAGCCATTATTGACCTCCTTTAAATACGGCATCCGTATAAACAGTAGGATCTAGTAATACATTTGCTGCATCTGTCATAAATGGAACTAAATATTCTGATCCAACTCCATAAAGAACAGTTATCGCAACTAAAGTAATAGCTGGAGTTAATAAATGACGATACGTTTTCGGAGAAATTTCTTGAGTCTCTTTTTCTGCTCCCCAAAATGCATATATAAAAATGCGTACGACAGAAAGTAAAACGACCAAACTAGAAGCAAGGATGAAAATACTTTGCCATAAATGCTCTCCTTGGAATCCACCTTGAACGATTAACAGCTTACCAATGAAACCACTAAGTGGAGGAATACCCGCAAGTCCGAATGCAGCGACTAAATAGCTCCATGCAAGGACTGGATAACGCTTCATCAATCCACCCATTTTACGTAAATCCGATGTTCCTGTAATTTTAATCACGATACCAATCAATAAAAACAGTGCACCTTTGATCAGAATATCATGGATCAAATAAAAGACTGATCCGATCATTGCACTTTCATTCATAATAGAAGCTCCGAAAAGAATTACCCCTACTGCAATAACAATATTATAAATAATAATTTGTTTCACATCGAAATATGCGAGTGCACCAATACAGCCAGCAGCGATTGTTAAGATGGAAATCATCATAAGCAATTCATGCGTGAAGCCAATATCCGTCGTAAAGAACAATGTGTATGTTCGCATAATAGCATAAACGCCGACCTTCGTTAATAACGCTCCGAAAAGTGTAAGAACGGGAATCGGTGGAGCAGCATATGAACTAGGTAACCAAAAGAACAGTGGGAAGATCGCTCCTTTAATTCCAAAAACGATTAGGAATAGTACTGCGATAACAGTTATAATTCCAGCTTGTCCAATGCCTGCTAGTTTCACAGATATGTCTGCCATATTCAGTGTTCCAACAACAGAATATAAATAGCCTACAGTAATAACAAACAAAGAAGATGACACAATGTTTACTAGTATGTATTTAATAGACTCTTTTAACTGAACTTTCTCTCCTCCTAAAACAATAAGTACATAAGAGGCCATTAATAGAACTTCAAAGAACACGAACATATTGAAAATATCGCCCGTTGTAAAAGCTCCATTTACACCTGTTAACATAAACAAAATAGCAGGGTAATAAAATGCTTTTTCTCGCTCTTCTCCAATCGAAGAAAAGCTATACCACACGACAAATAGTGAAATAACAATCGATGATGTAACGAGTAATGCGGAAATCATATCCGATACCATTGTTATACCAAATGGCGGTGCCCAGCTACCTAAAGTAAGCGCTTGAACGCCGTCCGTTTTCACTTTCTTAAGCAATACTATTGCAGAGGCAAGTGAAAGTAATAAACCAATGACAGTAGTTATACGTTGAGCTTTTATATGTTTCGGGAAAAACAATAAAATAGCTGCAAAAAGGAACGGGATGAGGACTGGTAATAATAATAAGTTAATCATTGTCTTCTGTTCCTTTCATTAAGTCCATATTGTCTGTTCCAACTTCTTTATACGTGCGATATGCAAGTACGAGAGAAAATGCTGTTACACCAAAACTAATAACGATAGCCGTTAATATTAAAGCTTGTGGAAGTGGGTCAGCATAATCAGTCACACCGTCTGCTAAAACAGGCGCTGCTTTTCCATTTAATCCACCCATCGTTAAAAGTAATAGATGAGTACCATGGCTTAAAAGACCTGTTCCAATGATAATGCGAAGCAAGCTTCTAGAAAGAATTAAGTAGACGGCTGCCATAAATAGAAAGCCGATTATAATGGACATTAAAATTTCCATTATTCATCTCCTCCTATCATTTGAATAATTGTCATCGTTACTCCGACAACTACTAAGTAAACACCCGTGTCAAAAAACATTGCTGTATGAATCGACGTTTCACCAAGAAGAGGCAAATTATAATAATCATACACATGTGTAAAGAACGGGACATTGAAGAAAATAGAACCTGCAGCTGTAGCAAGAGCGATTAACAATCCAATTGCTGTTAAAACTGTGTAATTAATCGGTAACATTTCTTTTACTGTTTTTAAATCGAATGCCAACAGCAATAAAACAATTGCGCTAGACATTAGTAATCCTCCTACAAATCCACCACCAGGAGTATAATGTCCTGCAAAAAAGATATGGATGGAAAATAGAAAAATGATGTAAAAGACTACTTTCGTTGTCGTTTGAATAATTAAATCATTTGTTTTCAATTTTTCTATCTCCTTTCTTTTTTGTTAGACGAAGTGCGATCATGCTAATAATGCCAAGAGAAGCAATCGTTAAAACGCTAATTTCAAATAATGTATCAAATCCACGATAATCTACTAAAATTACGTTTACGATATTTCCTCCACCAGCCTCAGAATAGACCGTATCCTTATAGTACTTAGAGATAGAAGGAATTAGTTTTTGTGAGTGAGAAGAGATGGCAATTAGTGTAACCATTACCCCAACTCCAAGTGCAATGATGAAATTTCCTAAGCGGAAACGGCGATCTTCTTTTTTCTTTTCGTGTTTATTCATTTTTGGTAAGTGATAGAATGCTCCTAAAAATAGAGCGACAGAAACAGTTTCAATTACTAATTGTGTTAAAGCAAGATCAGGTGCTTTAAAGAGAATGAAAAACAATGCTACTGTGTATCCAACTGCTCCAAGCGCAATAATTGCTGTCAATCTAGAATTCGTTACTAATATTGTAATCGTACTTACAACGATCATAATTGTAATAATTATTTCAAAGAAACTGATAGGCGCTAAATTATCAAAATTAATGACAAATGCATCTTTTATCCACATCGTACTAGCAAGTAGCACGATAATCGCAGCGAACATATATACTAAGTAAGAGCGAATAGAGCCTGTCATATAGATAGAAGAAAAGCGATTAGCGCCACTATCTGCAAATTTCATTATTCTATCGTACATGCCGTTTAAAGAAAGTTTGACAGGTATCGAATTGTACAATGGAGTCCATTTCGGTATTGTTTTGTACAGTATATAGCCAACTAAGAAAATACCTAATGTCATCCATAGAGCAGGAGAATCCCAACCATGCCATGCTTTAATCGTAAATCCAACGTCTGAAGGAGTGTCATAAGCAATAGGCTGTATTGCAGCTACAGCAGGTTTAATAAATGTATTTCCTACGAAATTTGGTACAAAGAAAATAGCTATTACAAGTGTTGCTAAAATACCAGGAGATAGCAGCATACCAATTGGTGCTTCATGTGCTTTTTTAGGTAGCTCCTCTGGTTTATGCTTTCCGCGGAAAGTATGGAACACAAAATATAAGCTATAAACAAATGTAAATACACTTGCAATCCATGCAACGATAGGAAATAAAATCCACCAAGAATCCATTGCATATAAGTCAAAATGTTGTAGGCCTAAAACAGCTTCTAAAAACATTTCTTTACTCAGGAAACCATTAAATGGGGGTATACCTGCCATTGATAAACTACCAATAAGAGCAATCGTAAAGCTTATTGGCATTAGGCTCATTAACCCACCAAGTTTACGAATATCTCTCGTGCCAGTTTCATGATCAACAATTCCTGCAATCATGAACAAGCTTCCTTTGAAAGTTGCATGATTGACTAAATGGAATATGGCAGCAAATGTAGCGTACGTATACGTAGCAACTAAATCTCCAGTTACATGATAAGCAATAGAGCCTATTCCAAGTAAAGACATGATAAGTCCGAGCTGACTAACCGTTGAAAACGCAAGAATTGCTTTTAAATCTGTTTGTTTGACGGCGAAGAAAGAGCCCCAGAACAAAGTTAATATACCAACTCCCGTAACAAGCCAAACCCAAACTTCAGATACAGCAAATATAGGAGTAAATCTAGCCACTAGATAAAGGCCTGCTTTAACCATCGTAGCAGAGTGCAAGTACGCACTTACTGGTGTAGGTGCCTCCATTGCATCTGGCAACCAGATGTAAAACGGGAATTGTGCAGATTTAGTAAATGCACCAAGTAGTACGAGAACGAGTGCCCATACAAAAAACTCATGTTCCGCAAGTGCAGAAGCTTGTCCGATTAACTCTCTTATAGAGAAGGTTTCTCCGATAATACTTAGAAGTAAAAACCCTCCAAGCATCATAAGTCCTCCAAAAACGGTGATCATCATCGACTTTAATGCACCGAAGCGAGAGCGATCTCTCGTATACCAATAACCGATAAGTAGGAACGAAGAAATAGATGTTAATTCCCAAAAGAAATAGAGGCTAATCAAGTGATCTGACTGAACGACTCCAAGCATTGCAGTCATAAATATTAATAGATACACATAAAAATTTCCTAATTTTTCTTTGTTTTTATCTAAATAAAAGATAGAATATAGAACAACTAATGCTCCAATACCAGTAATTAGCAAAGAAAAAAGTAAGCTTAATCCATCCATGTAAGAGATGAATGAGATTCCAAGAGAAGGAATCCAGGGAAGTTCGTCTGTATGTATCTTTCCATTCATAATGGAGGGTATGTAGGTGGCGTAAAAGCTTGCGAGGGCAACTGGGACAAGTAATACAAACCAGCCAGTATGAATTTTTGAAACCTTTTTAAACAATAGTGGAATGAATAACGCTACAATTATCGGAGCGAATATTGCAAAGACTAAAGACAAAGGAATCCTCCTTTCAAAAATGTATATTTAATAAAACGTATCCTTAAAATTATAACGTAAAATGGAGTTAATTGCATGGGATAACTGAATTCAATGGAATGTACTTGCGAAGTGAAGCGTTGTTTCGATATGATACATAAGTACAAATTGTAAAGTTAGAGGAGAAGCTATGAATAATCCGTATGTTTTTGGATACTTACCTTTCATCACAATTTTATTATTCAGTTTAACTTTTGGTGTTTTTACGATGACGGAATCTATTGAGTTTTTTAAGACGATAGGTGTGTATAGTGGAATGCGAGAGTTTTTATCTGAGATGGAATTGAAAATATTATTATTAATTGTTTTTGCACTTATTTATTTTATGGCTTTTTCTGCATTGAAGTTAATTGCGGAAACGATACATGAAATAGGAATGTTATTTTTCTCAAGAGATTTAGAAGGAAAAACTATTTCACAAGCTCGTGGTGGATTCGTTATATTTTTTGTTGGAGCAGTTATTTCCGCAGTTGGTTTTCAATCATTAATGCTATTATTAGTTATTTTTATCGCTACAACTTTTGTTTATTTTATATACGTTGTTTTTAAACTAAGTGGTTCGCTAAGCTTTATAGGAATAATTGGTCTTATTGCGTTTGAAATTATAGCTTGGAGTTTGTTTATCGCGTTTGTTATGTATGTTTTAATCAAGTTATACAACGGAATTATCGCTAGTTTACCATTATTGTAGAAAGTATATAAATATATAGAATGGATTCCGTTACAAACGGACGCTTACCGAGGGCCCGGCTTCAATCTCCTCGTCGTCGCAAAGATACTGGCCAAATAAAATTCGGCCAGTGTCTTTCCTGTGGGGCTTTCAGCTCAGGCTATTCCCGCTGGTGTCGCCGCTTTTCACTACATCCATACTGCTTATGGGAATGTATTCATGTTCTTTCTAATTAATCACTTTCATGAAAGAGGAAGAAAAAAATTCATCCGCACTTCTAGTGAGAAATAGGCCGACAATTTTCGTACGAAGTAAATCTGTCATCTATTTCTCTACTTTATGTTCAAATGTAGGAGTGTCTCTTTCTAAAAACCTACAAAGAGATGCCAAAATTGCATCTTTGGCGGCCTACTTACTAGATAGAATGTCACTTTCTTCTTCTATTACCAACTACTTGGCACTGAAGTTTTCTGGCGAGCGGAAGGCGAACATTTGCCATATGATGACCAAAGAAAAAGCTTGTTGGAAGCGGCGCAACCACTTCCAACAAGCTTTAAAAATTTTACTGTTCATCGTATCGCCCAATGTGAAGCTTAGAGCGAGCAGGAAACTGTGTCGTTAAGATGTTTTTCTTATTTAGTAGACATAATTGTTTCAAAAATCGTAAGGTGTATTTTTTTAGACTCTATTGATTTCATGTTCTTAGGCATATCGTATCCGATCCAGACAGCAGATGTATACGTATCCGTTAAACCAGCAACCCAATAATCATAAAACTCATTCGTCGTCCCAGTTTTTGCACCTAAGTAGGGGGATTGTATATGAATTCCTTTTCCAGTCCCATTTTTCACAACATCTGAAAGTAAATCTCTCATTGTATTAACCGTCTTCGGAGACCAAACTTCTAACGCTTCCTCATTCCATTCATATAACACAGATCCATCTTTAGCGGTTACTTTTCGAATAGAGCGCGCGGGCTTATACATTCCGTCGATGAAGCTAGAATAGGCGTCTGCCATTTCCAACGTCGTCACACCATTTGTTAATCCGCCTAATGCTGCTGAGTAAGTACGATCACCTTCCGTAAGGTGCTTGAATTGGAATTTCTCCATTTGAGCAAAAGCATTTTCTAATCCAACCTTTTCTAACAGTCGTACTGCAGGTGTATTATGACTCAAGCGAAAAGCTTGTTTAATCGTAACATTACCGTAAACAGCCCCACCATAGTTTTTCGGACAATAAGACCCGATACAATAACTGCCACCACTGATTTTAGTCGTTGGTGTTAGAAAAGTTGTTTCGAACAAAGGAGCGTAGACGAGTAGCGGCTTCCATGCAGATCCAGGCTGGCGAGTTGCTTGAAATGCTCGATGGAAATCGAACTTCTTATAGTCAGTCCCACCATATAAGCTAATAATTTCACGTGTTTCATTATTGATGACGACGGAGGCAGCTTGAAGCTCATTTGTTTTCTTTAAAATGGTAGATATTTTTTGTTCATCTTCTTGTTGTTTAGTTGGTTGAAGGGCAGTATGGATCGTTATTCCCTGGGCAATAACTTCATTCAACTTAGCTTGAAATTCGTTTTCAAGCGCTAGTTTCTGCTGTTCATTGGTTGTTGCTTTTAACTTTTCAGTGAAGCCTTCTTTTTCAGCAATAAGCCATTTCAATTCTTGCAAGACGTATGTACTATACGTGGGATATAGCTGTGTTTTTGTCTTAGTTTGTAAAACAATTGGTTCAGCCTTTAATGACTCGCCGTGTGCACTCGTAATTTTCCCTTTCTTCACTAACACATCTATTAATAATTCCTGTCGTTTTTTAGTGGCGTCAAAGTTCTCTAATGGATTATAAACAGTAGGATTATTTGGAATAGCACTAATAAAGGCCATTTCCGCTTCAGTTAGCTTGTTTAAAGGACGTTGAAAATAATAGGTTGCAGCTGCACCTATTCCGTACACTTGATTGCTAAAGTAAATTTCGTTTAAATAATTGGTGAAAATTTCTTCTTTAGAAGATTGCTTTTCTAATTCATATGCATACATAAGTTCTGTTACTTTTCGTTCGTATGTTTTCTCCGTTGATAAGTAACGCAGTCTTACTAGCTGCTGCGTTATTGTACTTGCACCTTGATCTCGTGCATTTGCGGAAGCATTTGCAAACACTGCACGAAATATTGCACTAAAATCAAATCCAATATGATTATAAAACTCAACGTCTTCACTTTGAATGAATATTTCCTGTATAAATAATGGAATGGACGCTAGTGGTAAAGGGTCTCTCCATTCGATATAATCTTCAGAAAAAGTAGCCCCACTTTCGTCTAGTAATAGGACGGGGGAGGATATAATTGGTTCTGATAGTTTAATGGATTGACCTAGTTCCTTTTTATAGTCTGACGCAGTAGATATTTCAGTGTCAATGAGTGAATACGAGAGCCAGAGCAGCGGAAAACATATGAAAATGATAAAAAAGCCTAATATTTGACGCATCCGTTGCACTCCAATTCACATAATCTCTCTAAAAGAATAGCATATTTTGGTTAGGAAAGTACGCTCTTGAAAATTTTTAGCTCGTTTCTTTTGCATGTAACTCTTCTTCTATTAGAACATCTTCAAAATCCTGAACCGGTTTTTTTTGAGCGAAGTAAATGATCATATATGCTAGAAGAAATAAACTACCTGTTACAAAAAACACAGAAGAAATACCAATATATGCACTTATAAACCCACCAAACATTGGTCCGATAATATTCCCTAAAAAGCGGAAGCTTGTATTGTAGCCCATTAGTTCACCTTGCACTTCAATAGGGGCTTCTCTTCTTATAAGTGCTGTTGTAATTGGTATTAATCCACCAGCAGCAATTCCAAATAGGAAACGTAAGATGATTAATTGCCAAAGATCGGTTACGAAAGCCTGCGGGATAATAAAAACAAATGCCAGCAATAATAAAATCGACAATATTTTTTCATAGCCAACTGAATCTCCGAGTTTACCCCAAGTTCGTGCAAAAAGTAAATTTCCTATTCCGGTAGCACTAAAAGTTATCCCAGCGAGTAAAGCGACTTCGCTAGAGTTAGTTAATTGAGAAACGTATAAAGAGAGAAGAGGCTGGATGCTAAACATCCCAATTTGAATAAGTGAAGTAATAAGAAGAACATTTAAAATTAGTCGATGATGAAAAATTCCAGCAAGCACCGTTTTTCTAGAAAAATCATGTGCGTTTTTATTTTTTTCTTTTCGAATTTCTTGAATCCCGAAAATAACTAATATTGCTGCAATAGATACTGCCACTGAAGTAATAACAAATGTGTATTGGAAACCGAATGTGTCTGCAAGTAATCCTCCGATAATAGGCCCGAAAAGAGAACCAGAAACACTTCCCATTTGAAGCGTACCCATTGTTTTACCAGCAGTTTTTCTAGGAGTTTGGGAGCTGATGAAAGCTAAAGAAGTAGGGATGAACCCTGTAACAATTCCCATAAAAATACGAAGAATAAAAAAAGCCTCAACTGATTCGACAAAACCCATCAATAAAACACTAATTGCGATTCCGAAGCCGTTGATGATTAATATTGGTTTATAGCCAAACTTGTCCGCAATTCTACCCCAAACAGGCGACATTAAAAATGCAGAGACAAAAGTAGCTCCAAACACTAAGCCGGACCATTTTTGTACATATGCATCTGAAAAATCTCCCATTGTATCGATATATAATGACAAAAAGGGCATAATCATTGTCATGGTTCCAGCTACTAGAAAGTTGGAAATCCACATGATGGTGAAGTTTCTTTTTTGGACGCTCATACAAATCCCTTCTTTCTATGAAATGCGCACCATTAGTTTCATTATAGAGTATTTCCAGTCCCGAAGAAAGGACCACACTTTGTCACAGAAAAAGAGAGTCTGTTGTGGTAAACTTATTTGGGGTGAAAATGACATGAAAAAAATTCTATTATTAAGCTTAATAAGTGTTGTTTTTTTATTAAGTGCATGCGGTGATAAGTCGAATGAAGCAAATAAAGATGCGTCAGAGACAGAGAAAGAAAAGGAAACAACAGAACAAAAAAAATCAGAAACAAATACAGAACTTGCTACATATCCACAGCTTTCAACAGAAGTTGCCTCAGATGAGGCATTAGTTGTGATGAACACAACGGAAGGTGCTATTAAAATAAAACTATTTCCAAAACAAGCCCCTAAAACGGTTGAAAACTTCCTAACACATGCAGAAAATGGCTATTATGACGGTATCATCTTCCACCGTGTAATTGCGGACTTCATGATTCAAGGTGGAGACCCAACAGGTACAGGTATGGGTGGAGAAAGCGTTTTTGGAGCAGCATTTGAAGATGAATTTTCATTGGATCTGTTTAATTTGCGCGGTGCTCTATCGATGGCGAATTCTGGACCGAATACGAACGGAAGTCAGTTTTTTATCGTTCAAGCAGCAGAATCTCCAGGAACTAGTGAGCAATTAAAATCAGGTGGCTGGCCACAAGAAATTGCGGATGCATACGAAAAAATAGGGGGAGCACCAACTTTAGATCAAGTGCATACAGTGTTTGGACAAGTAATTGAAGGCATGGACATTGTCGATCAAATAGCCGCAGTTGAAACGGATGCGGATGATAAACCAGTTAAAGATGTTGTCATTGAGTCGATTGAGATTTTACAAAAATAAGTAAGGAAGTGTTGATATGTTTAATTTTCTGCCGCTTGGATTTTTATACTTATACTTCCCAGAAGATAAAACGGAATATATTCCAGTCGTTATTGAGCTAATTATATTAGTAACTATTTGTATTTTCGTATTTAGATGGTTGAAAAAGAAGTCTAGGCAAGATGCTGCAAAAGCGAAAGAAATTGAAGATCGTGTTATGCAAGAAAGAAAAGAAGAACAAGAAAAGCAGCCACCTCAAAACTGAGGGACTGCTTTTTTTACTGAAAGTTTATAGTTTATAGAATGGATTCGTTCTAAGCGGACGTTTTCTTGTCTTCCTATGCTCATGCAGTTACTCGTCTTAAAACTAAGTCTCGCTAATATAAACAAAAAATCCTTTTCTAACATGTAGAAAAGGACACATAAAGTTTTGTAGACCATTGATAAAGTCAACTACTCGTAGTTAGCCATGTAATTCCCTTCGTCAAGTATTTCTTTCGGACTTTTGGAAGACCATTCTTCTATTGTCATATCGGGATGTAAGTTTAAGTAAGATCTAATCATTTTAAAGCCTTCACTATAGCCATAATAATTGGGAACACCATTAGTCCCACCTATCAGTATTTCATAAATCTGATCAGTAACATACCCCTCAAGATCTGGTTCAATTCTGCTCCAATCTTCTTTGTCAAAGCTTTCATCAATCACTATATCAGTACTATTTGAATCGGGATATACTAAGCTTTCAAACATCACGGCTTTTCCTTCCATTATTATTCTATCTAATGTTGTTTCAAAATAATCTTCCGTATAATGTTTTTCTATCCAAACACTATGATGATATTCATGGGACATACCTGATTTAGAATTATTATCAAGCTGACTCAATGTAAGATAATTATCGAAATCATTGTAAAAGACTAAAATTTTCCCAGACCCGACTGTTAGCATATCAGAAGGGAATTTTTCATTTTTAGGAAACACACATACGGTTGTTTTTTTATCTGATGGAAGCATGTCGGAAGATTTAACAAGGGATTCCTCATATAATTTATTTAAATGATTTTTATCCATTGATTCAACTTGACTCTTGATACTAGTATAATCAGTTTCTTCTGGTGTCCATTCAAATAAATCAATTTCTAAATACTCCGTATCTTTGAAACATGCATGATAGACAGGTTCTATAACTTCTTCTCGATACAATTTATGGGATGATTCATCTGGATTATCCTTTACAGTTTCAAAAAAATTTTCATATAGCTTGTAAGCATGAATTATATTAAATTCTTGGCCTGTATTGGGGTTTTTAAAAGAATAAGATATATTTTGTTGTTCATTTTCCATGAGTATATTTTCCCGAGATGGTTCAGTTTGCTTACAGGCCGATAATATAAAAATTAATAGAAGCATAAAAAATGAAATTAAAGCTTTATTAGTGATATTCATAAACTTCATCTCCCTATTTCCTATACATTCCATATTACCTAAAAGTTTCATTAATTTAAACTATTAATTTTAATGACAATTATAAGAAAATGTCTTTAAGAAATTAGGCTAGCTTGAAACAGTTGGAGAGGAATTTTTATGAGTATAATTCTTTTTAACTATATTCTGGAGAGTTTTATAAAATTTAAACCTTATGTTAATTTTAATCGTATTAATGCTAAGGGTCTGAAGCATTTTCAAAGAGAGCCTTAGAAAAGGATAATAAAAATATGATTTTGGAGGTGTGTTTAAGGTATGAAATATGAATATAACAAGAAAGGAAAAATGGATACCTTTGATAAAGTTGAAAATGCATTTACTTTAGTAGACTTTTTCTTATTTGTTCCTCGAATTATAGTTTCTTTATTAAAATAAGAGTACGATAAAGTAATTCGTTGTTCTTGAACTAACGAGTGTGTTAGCTGAAGATTTGCTTTCCAAAATAATCATTCACTGTACATAGGAATAAGATGGATAGTATGTAGTAAAAATTGGGTTACTGTTTCTCGTTAACTTTTCGGCAATGTGATCAACTGATAGTAGATTAGTTGATTGGAGCGGAGGAGGCGACTTCTGCGGGAATCGCATGTGCTGAAAGCCCCGCAGGAGCGTCTTTTTTGCAACGAGGAGATTGAAACTATGCCCGCGAAAAGCGTCCACCGCAGCGGAAATCAACAATTTTCTGCATTATAGCAAATCCCAAAAAAGAAGGTGACAAACTCTGAAACTTGAGTTTGTCACCTTCTTAAAATAGATGCTAAGAAGTTTTTACGACAGTGCTTTGATAAAGCGTGCTACAGCATCTTCAATAGTTGCTAGAGGACAAGCAACATTCATGCGCAAAAACCCTTCACCTGCAGCACCATATTTTGTACCTGGATCTAGTGCTAGTTTACCTTTTGTTAGTAAACGATCCATTATTTCTTTTTCGGAAAGCCCAGTATCACGATAGTCAATCCATAACAAATAAGTACTTTCAGGCTTAGTAATCTTTAACCCATCTACTTTACTAGTAAGCTGTTCAATTACATAATCCATATTAGAAGAAAGAACTTCTAATAATTCCTCTAACCAGCTTTCCCCGTGATTGTAAGCTGCTTGTAACGCAGCAGTTGAAAATGGATTTAATTCCATTTGGCCATGCATAAGTGCGTGCTCATTCAGTTGTTGTTTTTTATTCTCATCACTTACAACGATTGCAGCAGCTTGAATGCCTGCCAAGTTAAATGTTTTTGTTGGTGCAAAGCATGAAATAATATTATTTTTATCTGGTGCAACAGACATAATCGGAATATGTTTGTTTGGTTTAAAAATTAGATCCGAATGGATTTCATCCGATAAGATAAGGACATTGTATTTCTGACAAAGCTCGGCCATTACCGTTAAATCTTCTTTTGACCACATTTTTCCACCAGGATTATGTGGGTTGCATAAAATGAATACTTTAACGCCAGATTGTAAGCATTTTTCAAATGCTTCTGCATCTAATGCGAAAGATCCTTCTTTTTCAATAAGTCTACAAGTTTCTACAACTCTTCCCATTCTTGTAGGTACATGTGTAAAAGGTGGATAAACAGGAGTATGTATAAGAACTTTGTCTCCTTTGTTTGTGAATGTTTCTATAACAGCAGCAATGGCTGGAATTACACCTTGCTGGAAAATAATCCAATCATTTTCAATCGATAATTGATGTTTCTTTTGTAGCCAGTTAGAAAGAGCCGTTTTTGATTCTTCTGGAACAATCGAATATCCGAAAACGGGATGTTCTAGCCTTCTATGTATAGCCTCAATAACAGCTGATGGTGCAGCAAAATCCATGTCCGCAATCCACATTGGAAGTATATCAGAAGCATCAGGAATAGGATAAATACCTTCCATGTTATCCCATTTAACAGAGTGAGAGTTTCGACGTTCTATGACACTAGTAAAATTAGTCAAAGCAAATTCCCCTTTCAATTTATCATTACTATGTTATTATAACCCTAAAGAATATAAAGTAGTAAGGTGAAAATTAATGGACGCAATCGAAATGAATAAAAAAGCAGTTTGTACACTTCAAGAATGGGACCCATTCGAAATCGGAGTAGGTAGTTATGATGCAGAAGCAGCAGATGTGATAGCTGATTTGCAAATGATCGATCACCCGTCTGAACTGGCGAAAAGTATTCAAAAAATATATGAGCATTCATTTGAACAATGGATTCCCATAGAAAAATGCGTGGAAGTTTCTTATAAATTAATCGCTTTAAAATATGAAATGAAAAGCATTATCTAAAGAAAAAAGCTTTCGGTGTAAAAACCGAAAGCTTTTATGCGTTTTGTAGGCCGTCTAATAAGTTGGATGCAGGTGCTTCAAGTGCATTCGATAATTTAAGAAGAGTCTGTACAGAAGGTACTTCTACCCCTTGTTCATATGCCTCAAGTTTGCCAACACCAATTCTTGTTTTTAAGGAAAGCGTTTCTAATGAAATATTTCGTTCTTCTCTCAATTGACGTAACTGTTCGTGTAAAATTTGTTTCATGAATACATCCATCCTCTCAAAGAAGTCATAAGTATAACTATATTATAGCACAATTGTTTTTAGAACCTTCCTATTCTTCATGTCTAAAAAAGTACTTTTTCAAAAAAGATTGAAACAATACGGAGCAATCCTCCGTTTCACTTGTATAGAGAGAGCGAGGGGGAGCAATGTCAGAACATGAATTAATTGAGCGAGCGCAGCAAGGAGACAAAGCTGCCTATACAGAGCTCATTCAAAAACATCATCGAACAGTAGAAAAATTTGCTTTTCAATGCGGCGTCAAAGTGAATGATATTCCAGATGTAACGCAAGAAGTGTTTGTAAAGCTGTATCGATTTTTGCATCAATTTAAGCGTGAACGATTTACTACTTGGCTTTACAAAGTTACGTTAAATACAACACGAGATTATTACCGAAAAGAAACGCGTGAAAAAGAAAAAGAAGACAAGTTAACTAGTAATGTAGACGGAAACTTTGCGATGAAATCTGCGGAAGATAAAGTACTTATTTTTGAAGAAGATCGAGAATTACATATAGCAATTCAGTTACTCAATGAAAAATATCGCCATCCAATTATTTTATATTATTTTCACGATTTATCTTATGAACAAATTGGCGATGTGCTAAATATCCCTCTTCCAACCGTCAAAACAAGATTACTTCGTGCAAAAGGACAATTAAAAAGCTTACTTTCTACAAACGGAGGTGCAAAGCATGGACGATAAACAACTCGAAGAACGATTAGACTTATTGAAAAGTTCCTACAATCGAGTGCCATCTTCTTTTAATGCAGATGAAGTACTGCAAAAAATAGAAAAAGAAATAGTCCAACCTCCGCCATCAAAGCAAAGCAAAGGAACGACTTGGCAAAAAGTTACTGTGTGGGCTGTCGGAATAGCTAGCTTGTTTGTTGTGGGAATATTAGGTGGCATCTACTTATCAGATGAGCGAGCAAGTCAAGGAGAAGGTCAATTAAATGAAGCGAATAAAGAATTTGTGGAAAAATTGAAAAAAGGCTATCCAATCGAAAGGGAAAAGCGACGGGAAATGCTGAACCTTTCAGAGGAAGAATTTACTCAAATTGAATTCATTCGTTCTGCTGATAGTTCCTTTGAACATATTACTAATCCCAGATACGGTTGGGGTTTTATTAATGCTCCGAACATAGATGCGGAATATGAACAGCAGATAACCCACTTAAAACTTCCTTCTGAAATGGTAAAGGAAGTAGTCGAGCAAGACTCATTAGACAAAGCTGAAACGATTGAGTTTTTAGGAACTTATCATTTGAAAGTAAATTATTTTAAAGAATATGCCAATAAACAGCTGGATGCCTATAAAGATGAATTGTCTGCGTACAAGGTAGATGGAATATTTAATATGAATGAAATACTGGAAAATGAAAGACTGCTTCCAGCAGGTTTTCAAAACTTAAGAAAAAATGCAGAATCACAAGGCTTGAAATTAGAAATAGTCGATGAGGGAATTGATGTCGTATTTCGTTATAATTATGTGCAAAATTTGACTGATTTTTCAAAGAGTTTGGATCCGATTTCAAATGCTTACTTGCTCATGATGGCGTTTGAACCATTTACGTCTATATGGGAATTCATCTATCCGATGGATGAAACTGCAACTACTTTAATGAAAATGGAAGAATATTTTTTAGACGATTATATAACGGCAAATTATCGGGGTTCCATAATGGATACGTATTATACGAGTGTATTTTACTTATTAGTAAAAGGTACGAGAGAAAATCCCGTTTTTGATGACAATGGATTGGTGAAAGAGGAATATCAAAATATGTGGATGAGTATGGCAAATAACGAAGCAATTTCTCCATCTCCGTATTTATTAATTCCAATCGTGAACGAATTTGAGCAAACGGGATGGACTAAATCGGAAGCTTGGGACGATTTTACTTACGCCGCAATTGAAGATGCGCTTCTTCTTGCGAAAAGTGGGGACATGGAGCAGTTCATGCCGGTACCATTGGAGGATATGAGCAAGGGAGTTCTTGTTAATGACGATTTCCAACAGCGTGTCCATGCATTGTACAAATTATTTGCAGGATCGCATGACCAAACCGTGTTAAAAGATGCAACACCCGAAGAAATTGTTGGGTTGTATTACTATTGCATGCAGTTAGGCGATTATGAAACGCAATATGAACTGTATATTAAAGATGAGCAATATCAACGAATTCCGAAAGAAGAATATATGAGTGGACCTCATGAAAAAATATCGGATATTCAGAAGGAATTTTCTTCGTTCCGTTTTGATCAACGTTCGGATAAAGAAGGCTATGTAGTTTTAACCCTGAACCCGGAAAATACACTTTACTCGAACGATCAGGTAGTTGGTTTTGCAGTGATCTATACCGATAATGGTTGGAGGGCCGCATTCATGCCTACACAGTGATTTTTGCTCGCTTCCTTTCTACTATGTTATAATTTAACATGACCATTTAGGTAAATTCGAACATATAGAAAAGTAGAGGTGAGCGGAAATGGGGAAAAGTTATTCAATAGGGGAAATCGTTAGAGGTAAAGTAACTGGCATCCAACCATACGGCGCTTTTGTTAGCTTAGACGAAGAAACACAGGGCCTCGTGCATATTTCTGAAATAACATACGGCTATGTAAAAGAAGTCGGTGAATTTTTAACAGTTGGGCAAGGGGTAGAAGTGAAAGTGCTAGAAATAGACGGAGAAGCAGGGAAAATCAGCTTGTCAATTCGCGAACTACAAGATAAACCTAACAATCCGAAAAAAGATGAAAAACCAAGAAAATCACTTCAAGCACGTGTAGATGAACATGATGAAGAAGGATTTAACACATTAAAAGAAAAACTAGCAGGATGGATTCAGCAATCTATCCAATAAGAAAAACGGAAGCCTAAGATTTCTTAGTTGCTTCCGTTTTTCATTTTTCGAAGTCGATACTGTAAATTTTGGCGACTCATACCGAGCGCTTCTGCTGCTTTTGTAATATTACCATCGTATTTGTCCATCGCTTTTTGTAAATAATATGTTTCAGCTTCTCTTAAGTAGGCATCTAACGGGAGCATATCTTTCTCTAACGATACAACAAAGTCTTCTGCTTTTTTAGATGTTTCATTAAAATCTTGCACTTTCAATTTGAAATGGAGTGGAAGCATGCCAAATTGTAACGTTTTTTCCATTGTGATCATCGAGCTTATTTCATCAAGCAATAACTCAAGCTCTTTCAAGTTTCCAGGCCATTCATATGTTAAAAAGGCTTGGATGACCTCATCTTCAATTTCCTCAATCGTTGACCCATAACGATTCAAATAACGATTAAAATAGTCATTCACAAAAGGTAAAATATCTTCTGTTCGATCGCGCAGTGGCGGGATATTGATGACAATAGATGCAAAATAATAATACAATTCTTTGCTTAATTTGTTGTCAGATATTAAATCCACAGGATCTACACCTATACTGGCGATAAACAAATTATTTTCTCCTGTGTTGGAAGTTAAAATATGTAAAAGCTGATTTTGTAAATCGATGGATAATAAATCGATTCTTTCACAAAATATTGTACAGTTGGACATATTCTTTAGTTCATTTTGAAATTTATTGATTAAATGACTGTCAGAGCTATGGCAATAAAGGGAAATGAATTGTTTGTTTGAAGGAGCAAGTTGATGATGAATTCCTTCTGCTATCAAATCTTTACCTGTTCCAGCTTCTCCAATTAATAATAATGGCATTCGCACATGGGCAGCTTTTGCAGAGCGAGCCAGAACTTCTTGCATGGACGACGAAACTGCTGTAATCGTAGAAAGTGTAATTGGTTCATTATATCGTTTCAAAGGCTGATAAATCAGTCGTTCTAATGCTGTAATATCTCGTGCAAATTCGATTGCACCAATAAGTATATTGTTTTTCCATACAGGGTATGTGTCGTTTATCGTCGTTATTTCCTGTCCATTTCTATTCCAATACGTTTGTTTCATACGCAAAACGGCTTCTCCACTATGAAGTACTTTGAGGAGGGTACTTTCTTGTTGTTCGAATTGAAACAATTCCAGAATAGAACGGTCGACGATGTCTACAGAGTTTAATCCTTCGATTTCTTTCATTTTTTCATTGTAAATAACGGTTTTTCCTGATGGATCAACTGCGTGAATGCCGATTGCTACTCGTTCTGTTGCGAAGTCATAAAAGGGGAGGAGCTTATCTATTTTGCTGTTCATTTTAACTCACCTCAAAATTATTTTTCGTTTTTAGAATTTAATACTTGAAATATGCAACAATCTTTTGCATTATTATATATGTAAACGATTTAAAAGAGCAAATAATTTTTGCACTAACAATCAAAAGGAGGATTTACATGATACCTTATAAACATGAAGCATTTACAGACTTCTCAACAGAAGCGAATAAAAAAGCAATTAAAGAAGGCTATAAAGTAGTAGAAGCATACCTAGGTGAAGAATATCCATTAATCGTAGGTGGAGAAAGAATTACAACTGAAAGCAAAATTGTTTCTTACAACCCAGCAAACAAAGAGCAAGTTGTAGGTTCAGTATCTAAAGCGTCAAAAGAAATCGCAGCAAAAGCAATGGATATTGCAGACGCAGCATTCAGCACTTGGAAAAAAGTGAAACCAGAAGTTCGTGCAGACGTTCTTTTCAAAGCAGCAGCAATTATGCGCCGTCGTAAATTTGAATTCTCTGCATTACTTTCTAAAGAAGCAGGTAAAACTTGGGTTGAGGCTGATGTAGAAGCTGCAGAAGCAATCGACTTCCTTGAATACTATGGTCGTCAAATGCTTCGTTTGAAAGATGGCCAACCAGTAGAAAGCCGTCCAGGCGAATACAATCGTTATGACTATATTCCACTAGGAGTAGCAGTTGTTATTTCTCCATGGAACTTCCCATTTGCAATTATGGCTGGTACAACAGTTGCAGCAATGGTAGCAGGTAATACAGTATTACTTAAACCAGCTTCAACTACACCAGTTGTTGCTTACAAATTCGTTGAAATTTTAGAAGAAGCGGGAATGCCTGCTGGTGTTGTTAACTTCATCCCTGGTTCAGGTGCTGAAATTGGTGACTATTTAGTAGAACACCCACGCACTCGTCTAATCAGCTTCACAGGTTCTCGTGATGTTGGTTTAGGAATTGTTGAAAAATCTTCTAGATTATCTAAAGGTCAAATTTGGATTAAACGCACGATTTTAGAAATGGGCGGTAAAGATACAATCGTTGTAGATAAAGAAGCAGATTTAGAATTAGCTGCTCAATCTATCGTAAAATCAGCATTTGGATTTAGCGGACAAAAATGTTCAGCTTGTTCACGCGCTGTAATCGTTGAAGATGTATACGATCAAGTAGTTGCTCGCGTTGAAGAGTTAACAAATGCATTAACAGTTGGTGTTCCGGATAACGACGAGCATTTCGTAGGTCCAGTTATCGACAGCGCTGCTTTCAATAAAATTATGGAATACATTGAAATTGGTAAAGGAGAAGGCCGTCTAGTAAATGGTGGTACTGGTGATGATTCACAAGGATACTTCATCCAACCAACAGTTATTGCTGATCTTTCACCAACAGCACGTATTATGCAAGAAGAAATCTTTGGTCCAGTTGTAGGAATTACAAAAGCTAAAGATTTCAAAGAAGCAATCGAAATTGCAAACAACACGGAATACGGCTTAACTGGAGCAGTTATTACAAATAACCGTATGAACCAAGAAATGGCTCGTGAAGAATTCCATGTTGGTAACCTTTACTTTAACCGTGGATGTACTGGAGCAATCGTTGGATACCAACCATTTGGTGGATTTAACATGTCAGGTACAGATTCAAAAGCCGGTGGACCAGATTATATCGGTCTTCATCTACAAGCTAAAACAACTTCTGAAATGTTGTAATACCCATAGGCAGGCCCATCAATTGATGCGTCTGCCTATTCCAAAATAAGGGGGAAATGATGATGACAGTTTCACAACAAGTAATCGAACAAACGGATAAGTACGGTGCAAATAACTACCATCCACTACCGATTGTAATTTCTGAGGCAGAAGGTGTATGGGTAAAAGATCCAGAAGGCAATAAATTCATGGATATGCTTTCTGCCTATTCAGCGGTAAACCAAGGCCATCGCCACCCAGTAATTATCCAAGCTCTAAAAGATCAAGCGGATAAAGTAACGTTAACATCTCGTGCATTCCATAACGATCAATTAGGTCCATGGTATAAAAAAATAACTGAAATTTCGGGTAAAGAAATGGTACTTCCTATGAACACAGGAGCAGAAGCAGTAGAAACAGCATTTAAAGCTGCTCGTAGATGGGCATACGATGTAAAAGGCGTTCAAGAAGATCAAGCGGAAATTATTGCATGTAATGGAAACTTCCATGGTCGTACAATGACTGCTGTATCTTTATCTTCAGATCCGGAATACAAACGTGGATTCGGCCCAATGCTTCCTGGTATTAATCTAATTCCTTATGGTGATTTAGAAGCTTTAAAAGCAGCGATTACTCCAAATACTGCTGCATTTTTAATCGAACCAATTCAAGGAGAAGCAGGTATTATTATTCCTCCAGCAGGATTTATGAAAGCTGCTCGTGAATTATGTCGTGAAAATAATGTATTATTCATCGCAGATGAAATCCAAGCAGGACTTTGCCGTACTGGTAAAATGTTTGCTTGTGAGTGGGAAGACATTAATCCTGACATGTATATTTTAGGAAAAGCACTTGGAGGCGGAGTATTCCCAATTTCTTGTGTAGTAGCCGATCGTGATGTATTAGGCGTATTCAACCCAGGTTCTCACGGTTCTACATTCGGTGGTAATCCAATGGCATGTGCAGTATCTATTGCATCTCTTGATGTTTTATTGGATGAAAAATTAGCTGAACGTTCACTTGAACAAGGAAATTATTTCATGGATGCATTAAAAGAAATTCAACATCCTTCTATTAAAGAAGTTCGCGGACGCGGATTATTTATCGGAATGGAGTTAACAGAATCGGCTCGTCCATACTGTGAAGCACTAAAAGAATTAGGTTTATTATGTAAAGAAACGCATGATACGGTAATTCGTTTTGCACCACCACTAGTTATTTCAAAAGAAGAACTAGATTGGGCAATTGAAAAAATTAAAAAAGTATTCACAAAATAATATTTCATAGACAAAATACGACGAATATATGTTACAATTATCCCGAAGAAATCATTATGAATTAAAGAGGCGAAACAATCAAATGGCTGAAAATTTAAACCTGTTCACATCAACTCAGGCTGTTATTAAAGAGGCTCTGAACAAATTAGGTTATGATGAAGCAATGTACGAATTGTTAAAAGAACCACTACGCATGATGGAAGTAAGAATTCCTGTAAGAATGGACGACAATTCCGTAAAAGTTTTCACTGGATACCGTGCTCAGCATAACGATGCTGTTGGACCAACTAAAGGTGGAGTTCGTTTTCACCCTGGTGTAACGCAAGAAGAAATGAAAGCACTTTCTATGTGGATGACTCTAAAAGCTGGTATTGTAGATTTACCTTACGGCGGAGGTAAAGGTGGAGTAACTTGTGATCCACGTGAAATGTCAATGGGAGAAATTGAACGCTTAAGTCGTGGCTATGTTCGAGCAATTGGTCAGATTGTTGGACCAACAAAAGATATTCCAGCTCCAGATGTATTCACAAATGCGCAAATTATGGCATGGATGATGGATGAATATAGTCGTATGGACCAATTCAACTCACCTGGATTTATCACTGGTAAACCTCTAGTACTTGGTGGTTCGCAAGGTCGTGACCGCGCAACTGCACAAGGTGTTACGATTATCATTAACGAAGCTGCGAAAAAACGCGGTATTGATATGAATGATGCACGTATTGTAATTCAAGGTTTCGGAAACGCAGGTAGTTTCTTAGCGAAATTCTTGAGTGATCAAGGTGCTAAAGTTATTGGTATTTCAGATGCATACGGCGCTTTACACGATCCGAATGGTTTAGATATTGATTATCTATTAGATCGTCGCGACAGCTTTGGAACAGTAACCACTTTATTCGAAAATACGATTTCAAACCAAGATTTATTAGAATTAGATTGTGATATTCTTGTTCCAGCAGCTATTGAAAATCAAATTACTGCTGACAATGCTCACAATGTAAAAGCTAGTATTGTAGTAGAAGCGGCTAATGGTCCAACTACTGCAGAAGCTACTAGAATACTATACGAAAGAGGTATTCTACTAGTTCCAGACGTACTTGCAAGTGCGGGCGGAGTAACGGTTTCATACTTCGAATGGGTTCAAAATAACCAAGGTTATTACTGGTCAGAAGAAGAAGTAAATGAAAAATTAATTAAAAAAATGGTTGAAGCGTTTGAAAATATATATGATGTAGCAACAACTCGCAATATTGATATGCGTTTAGCTGCTTACATGGTTGGTGTACGTAGAACTGCAGAAGCTTCACGCTTCCGTGGCTGGGTATAATGAATAAATGGACCGCTTGTTTTTTACAAGCGGTTTTTATTATCTTAACAATAGTATTGTAAGAGGAGGAACTACAGATGAACGCATTTTCATTTTATAATCCAGTTAAACTAATTTTTGGTAAAAACCAATTAGAAAAAATAAAAGAGGAACTTCCAAAGTACGGAAAAAAAGTGCTAGTTGTATATGGTGGAGGTAGTATTAAAAGAAACGGTCTATACGACCAAGTTATGTCTCTTTTAAATGAGATGAATATGGAAGTATTTGAATTAGAGGGTGTAGAGCCGAATCCAAGATTGTCTACAGCTCAAAAAGGGGCGGACCTTTGTAAAAAAGAAGGTATTGAAGTTGTACTAGCGGTTGGAGGCGGTTCTGTAATTGATTGTACAAAACTGATTGTCACTGCTGCAAAATATGATGGGGACGCATGGGATTTAGTTACTCGCAAAGCATTTCCAAAAGATGCACTGCCATTCGGTACTGTGCTAACTTTAGCAGCGACAGGATCTGAGATGAATGCAGGTTCTGTTATTACGAATGAAGTAACGCAAGAAAAATACGGATGGGGAAGCCCGTTTAACTTTCCGAAGTTCTCTATTTTAGATCCAGTAAATACTTTTACTGTCCCACTTGATCAAACGGTTTATGGCATTGTTGATATGATGTCTCATATGTTTGAGCAATATTATCATAATGCAACAAATACACCAGTTCAAGATGAAATGATAGAAGGTGTACTTCGTGCGGTTATCGAAGCAGGTCCGAAACTTATAAAAGATTTGGAAAACTTTGAGTTACGTGAAACGATTTTATTTGCAGGAACGATGGGATTGAATAACTTTTTACAAATGGGATATAACGGAGACTGGGCTAGTCATGATATAGAGCACGCTGTCTCGGCAGTGTATGATATTCCTCATGCGGGGGGTCTTGCAATTATTTTCCCGAGATGGATGCGTCATAATGTGAAAGTTAACCCTGCTCGCTTTGCTAAAATGGCTACGAAAGTATTCGGAGTAAACCCTTTAGACAAATCGACTGAAGCAGTTGCTTATGAAGGAATCGAGCGATTAGCAGAGTTTTGGGCATCTTTAGGTGCACCTACAACGCTTGCGGATTATGATATAGACAACTCGAAAATGGATTTAATGGTAGAAAAAGCGATGGCTCTTGGGGAATTAGGTAGTTTTAATAAGTTGAATGAAGCGGATGTAAAAGCTATATTGACAGCTTGTCTGTAAAAAAAACACATAATTGAGCTATGCTCAATTATGTGTTTTTAATATTGTGTGCTGATCTTTATGGTGCGTCCACTCACGAATACCATCATCTTCATCAAATGCGATAATAATATCCGTTACACCAGGTTGATTGAGAATGATGTCTTTCAAAACATCGTGAATATCGTCTACTTCGGCAAAGGATAGAGTTGCATCAACTTCAGCTACTAGCTTTACATGTAAAAACTCACCTTCTTTTAACACTTCTAGCTCTTGAATATCCTTTACATGTGGATTTTCTGAGACGATATGTGCTATATGGACAAGCATTTGTTCATCTGTTTCTCCAAGAGCTCCTCTTGCATTATCAAGGAACACTTTCCCTACTACATAAAACATCATCACACCAATCATAATAGAAGCAATTCCTTCTGCTTGTAAAAAACCTGTGAAATGCGAGATTAATACTGCAATAAATGCAAGAATTCCACCTGAAGTTGCTACTAAATCTTCCATAAATACTAATTTAGTTGCTGGTTTTGCACGATTTAAATGGGCGAAGCTAGTAGTAAGGGGAGATAATAATGTTCCTTTAATGCCAACTTCGTGTAAAATTTCTTTTCCTGCTTTATATAAAACGGCAAATTCTAAAATAATACTTATACCTAGAACAGCTAAACTTATTGCGACACCTGAAGAAGCTGCGGGATGTTGAATATGATGCCATCCTTCTTTTATTGTTTCGTAAGAAAGGATACCTACTAGTATGACTGCTCCTAAACAAACAAGATTAACGAGTCGCCCAAATCCATTGGGAAACTTTGGTGTTGGAGCCTTTTTTGATAATGCCGAACCGATAAATACGAAGAATTGATTTGCTGCGTCGCCTATAGAGTGCATCATTTCAGCGAACATTGCTACGTTACCAGTAAAAAAGAACGCACCAGCTTTTAGTATAGCTATAATTGTATTAACAATTGCTGCAGTTAAGGAAGGTTTATTCCCGCCTTTTAATAGTTTGACAAACTCACTCATATAGTTACTCCTTTTGTTAGATAGATTCTACTTCTATTCGTTCAATAAAGTCTTTTTGTTTCACCATTTGATAAAATTCTACTGTACTCTTTTTCGTAATGATTGATAAACGCATTTCCATCTCATGTTTAGTAGTTGTATTGTTTATAAGAATATCTTTAATACGAATACTTTCTATATATAGTTCGTTTTCGTTTAGGTAATCATACATTTTTGAAATACTTTCTGTATCAGAGACAAGTACTTTCAAAAATAACTCTTTTGATCGTAATCTTTTCGGACCGAATTTTGTCATAATGGGAGGAATGATTTCTATGCCTATTAAAACAATACAAACAGTCAGAGCAGCCTCAATATAAAAACCTGCTCCTACTGCAATCCCTATTCCACCAGCTCCCCATATCATTGCAGCTGTTGTTAGTCCTGTAATGCTGTCATTTCCTTTTCGTAAAATAACCCCTGCACCTAAAAAACCGATACCAGTAACAATTTGCGCTGCAAGACGGAGAGGGTCCATTGTTATATTAATGCTATCTCTTGCAGGAGTCGTATAAGCAGATTCAATGGAAATATACGTTAATAAACAACTAAAAGTTGCGATGACAATACTTGTTTTCAAACCTACTGGCTTTTTCTTTAATTCCCGTTCAATACCTATGATTAAACTAAGTAGTGCAGCAAAACATAATTTGATGATGACTTCGGTATTTCCCATATGTTCTTGGAGCCATTCCATTTCTTATTCCCTCTCCTCCATTTAAGGCGTATAATGATATGTATGCAAAAAATAATATATTAGATATAGAATACATTAAATTTTTACTTATAAACATTTTTATTATGAAGGTAGAGTGTTACGAATGGATAAGCCAAAAATCAACCCTTATATTCCGATAGTTATTGGAGTAATTTCTGTTTCAATATCAGCAATACTTGTAAAGTTAGCATCTGCAGAGTCTGGAGTCATTGCATTTTATCGTATGTTTTTCTCTGTTTTAATTATGTCGCCGCTATTTTTTATGAAATATAAAAATGAAATTAAAATAATGAGTCGTCGGGACTGGACTTTCTCTGTTATTGCAGGTGTATTTCTTTCGTTCCATTTTATCCTTTGGTTCGAGTCGCTTAATTATACATCCGTTGCAAGTTCTACAGTTTTAGTTACATTGCAACCAATCTTTGCATTTGTAGGTACGTTTTTGTTTTTTAAAGAAAAAATTTCACTGAAAACATTGTTAGCAGGTTTTATCGCTATTATAGGAAGCTTTATCATTAGTTGGGGAGATTTTAAAATAAGTGGATCTGCTTTATATGGAGATATCCTTGCATTAATTGCTTGTGCACTCGTAACTGCTTATTTACTATTTGGCCAAGATGTCCGTAAAAGGCTTTCACTTATTACGTATACATATGTTGTTTATAGTATTAGTTCGATTACATTATTCTTTTATGTTCTTATTAAAGGAGAGTCATTCGTTGGTCATCCTTCTATAGATTGGTTATGGTTTTTATTACTAGCAATAATACCGAATTTATTAGGACATACTTTATTTAACTGGTCTTTGAAATATGTAAGTACAAATGCGCTGTCGATTGCGATCTTATTTGAACCAATTGGAGCGGCTATTCTTGCGTTCTATGTTTTTAATGAAGTTGTTACTTCACTTCAAGTACTTGGTGGAATCGTTGTTATATTAGGGATTATGCTGTTTGTTATCGATGGAAAGTTAGTACTTAGAATCTTTTTTAAGAAAAAGGCTTGATTTATTGATTAAAAGCATGTATATTAAATCTTGTCCTTCGGAACGACAATCAAACAATTTGAAAGATTCAAAAAAAGTGTTTGACAAGAAAATCGAAAGAAGCTATAATAATAAAGTCGTCAAAACGAGATGGCAACATGAACATTGAAAACTGAACATGCAAAACGTTAAGAAATATAGTTAGAAAG
>NZ_JALDYF010000023.1:0-39276 GCF_032154225.1 Psychrobacillus sp. | reverse complement strand
TCGACCGAAACACCCGATTTTCAGTCGTTTTTGCGTTAATCCTTCTTTCCTTAACCAGTAGGGAAAATTAAAAAAACAGTCTAAACCTTATCAAATAAGGCCTTTGACCGTTTTTAGTACAGCTGATTATTTGCGTTAATTACGACATTATGAGATCGTTGGGACATGAGCGGTTAGAAACAACTGAGATCTATTTAGAGAAAGTATTCGCAATAGAAAACCATGCTATTCATAGTTGGAAACCGGAATTGTTTGGAGAGTATATATAATAAAAGAGATTTATTAACATACGTTGAAAATGAGCAAGATGAAAAGTTCCTCTTTAACGCTTATATTACCCCAAAATAAAAGAATCCATTTTGAAAAGTTTCTTCAAAATGGATTCTTTCTTTGGTTGTGAGTTAGTATTCGGTCTCAAAAAAAAGGCTGTTTATTTTAGTGGTCCTTCTTCAACTAAAGCACCCGTTAGTTTAATTAGATGCAAATTTAGTGAGCTTATAGATATACATGTTGTAGTTTTTCTGGATTCCTCACAATATAGATTTCAGCAATTTGATCGTTTTTTACATGGAAACAAATAACCATTTTGACATTGTCAACTCCCTTTACCAAGAGTCCAGTGTCACCATTTACATTAACGATTTTTACAACGGTTTGTTTCTTATCGTTATGTGACAGTAAGTTTCTAATAAAACGGACAACTAAATATTTGGAATGTACCGGCTTTAAGGCAGCATATACTTTTCCTCCACCATCGGAATATAGCGTAACATCTTGACGCAATAATTCTTCAATCTTCTGTATGTTTCCCTGATTTAATGCTAACACGAATGTCTGTATAATTTTATCTATTTTCGGATCATTCGATGCTTCCACCTCTTCTTTTAACATTGGAAATTTATTCTTTACCCGGCTGAATACTTTTCTGCAATTAGATTCGGTGCGATTCAAAATTTGTGAAATCGCCAAATAATCATAATCTAGCACTTCCCTAAGGATGAAAACAGCTCTCTCTAAGGGTTTCAATTTTTCCAGCAGCATCAGAATGGCAAATGATATCGCTTCTCCGTTCATCACTTCAGTAATAGGATCGTTATCGTTTAAAATCAATGGTTCTGGCAGCCAGGGACCAGTATAAACTTCACGTTTATAAGCGGCAGATTTTAAATGATCAATACATTTGTTTGTAACCATTTTACAAAGGTATGCCTTCTTATTTTCCACATGCTCAATCGTTTTTTCTCCTGCCTGCAAGTACACATCATGAACAATATCTTCTGCATCAGAAACAGTGCCGAGCATCCTGTAAGCTATCGAAAATAAAAGTGGCTGAAACTGAGAATATAGTTTCTGAAGCTCCATACCTTTACCTCCTTTCTTTAGTGAGTAATACTGGCAACATTCCATGTATACTCTCTTATTTTTTCTGCCAATTTACCTGAAAGGACAAAATCAACTCCCCATTTTTGCGCCCATACAAAACCATCGTTCGGACCGAGTCCTATACAAAGAAAATCAGGGTAGGTTTGATGGGAAATTGCTTGTAATCCCTGAAGATGTGCCTTCATAATTTTAGAAAGTCGTTGAGCTTGGGAAATAGCTTCTTTGCAGCTCATTGCTGCAGCTTTTCCACTTATAGGATCAACCACATGAATACAGTCTCCAATGGCATAAATATTCTCACTTTCTACTAAACGATACCATGAATCCACTTTTATTTTTCCTTGTTCTGTAAGAGAAAGACCTAAATCGAAAAGGCTAGGATGAGGCTTTAAACCGACTGTCCAAACACACGCATCCGCTTCAAGTTCGGATTTATCAGAGAAAACGACTTTACCGTTTGAGAATTTTTCTACCTTTTTATTGTGCATTAAATGTATACCATGTCTCGTTAGCCTGTTCTCAAGCCGTTCACTGATTTTCACTGGAGCTTCATCTAATAATCTCTGTTTATTATTAATAAGGAATATTTCAATGCTCTTCTGCTTCATCCCTTCTGTTTTAGTTTCATCTTTCAACCATGATCCCACTTCTGCTGCGGTTTCAATTCCTGTAATCCCACTTCCTACTATTGCCAATCGAATTTTACTCACTGGTGATTCCATCATCCCCAATAAATGCTGCCGAATACATTGGGCATTTTGTAAATCATTGAGCGATATTCCTCCACATTCTGAATTCACTTCACGTAGTACACTGCCCATGGCAAGCACCAAACGGTCAAAATCCAGATGAATCAATGTTCCATCCTCCCTGATAATGTGAACAGTTTGCTCTTTAGGATAAACTGCTGTTAACTCCCCCTGAATAAACTCAATATCAGAGCCGCAATAATGCTTTAGAGGAACATTTAAATTCGACAAATTTTCATTAACAATCCCCTTAAATAATTTAACCTTTTTAAAATGGAAAGTATTTTTATCAACCAGGATAATCCGAATGCTTCTTTTTAGCTCCTCATGAAACTCTTTCTTAAGTGCTTCGATGTGGTTAATCCCAGCATACCCGCCACCAATGACCACGATTGTTTTCTCATTCTTCATTTTAATCGTCTCCTTTTCAACGTCCTAATCACATGACGATTAAAGAAGCCAATTTGTGACAGATGAGCCCACCAAAAAGATATCAAATAGCTGTATTCTACTTTCCGTCACTACACAGTTTTGTCGAGTACGACATACCGATAATTATCCCTGTTGTTTAACTAACCTGCCGCGTTAGTTCAATAAGAAAAAAGAGTTGTCTGGACAGCTCAACGATTTTCACAAAAGCACTCGTTAGTTGAAGAAGAACTTGAAATACTAACTTACATTAATTAGAGAATAGAAAGCAATAATACTCACTACTAGAACGAGTTGAATGATAATCCCGACAATGCTACAAATTAAACCAGAGGTAGCTAATCCCCTGCCACCTTCATCTGTTTTTACAATTTCTTTTGTTGCTTTTCTTAAAACTACAATTCCAATAACACCAAGTATTAACCCGATGTATGGTATTAGGATTGAAAGAATACCAAGTGTTAAGGAAATTACCGAATTACTGTTGTTTGTTTGAGTTTTTTCAACCATCTTTTTATTTCCACCTCGATTCTTTACCTGTCCAATATTTGAATAATTTTCCCATATAACAAGTACATCTACTTCTTTTCAGAGAATCCCTGCTTGTTGAACTAACCTGCTCCGTTAGTAAAAAGTACTCTACTCCTTTTTGAAGTAAAGCACCCGTTAGTTTAAGAAGTAAAGTGAAGCTTATTCAAGTCTTTTTGTTCCAATATTCTTTGTTTTATTCTCTTTTTTTGAAAAAAATTCTTATTAAAGATATATCTCCATTAATCCGAACTTTCTTCTATTTATTTTATTAACGATAGTATTAAATTTACAGATTTATCTACGAATGATCGCTCCGGATGAGATTTCAATAAAACAGTAATTCCAATTAATGCGACAACTAATGTCTGAGCTAAGGCTTTAACATCTAGGTTGCTTTCTAACTCACCGGATTTAATACCTTTTAGAAGGATTTCTTGAAAAATGACTGAAAGATACATTTCATGCTCCCTCGTAAGGATTTCAAATTTTTCATCGTGTGGAGCAAGCTCTACAATTGTATTAATACAAAAACAGCCCTTACTTACTTTGTTCCTGTACTCTACTTCTATCAATTCTTCAAATAGGTTACGAAATGCTTCCTTCACAGATGTAGTGCTTTGTAGTTTTGTTCTAATGAGGGAGGCATGCAAATTTGTATATTTACGCAAAGCAGCTTCAAACAATTTCTCTTTATTTCCAAACGTTGCGTATAAACTGGGACGTTGTATTCCCATATTGGCTGTTAAATCACTAATCGATGTGGCAGCGTAACCCTTTTCCCAAAAAATTTCCATAGCATCATCCAATGCTTTTTCCTTATCAAATTCACGTTGTCGAACCATGATAAATCCTCCTTCACCAAAAACTGAATTTCTCTATTGATAGCAATCTTATTTTTGATTTCGTTTTTTCTGTTCAATGACTCCAAGTCTGTCCACTTGAATCCAATATTCCGCTATTTTTTTTGTTTTTCTAGTCGGTATATGGCACTACCTATTTCAATAACTTCTTTATTTGTAGGAGGGTAGCCCTCATATTCTGCAATATGCTTTCCAATCTGTTTCCATCTAACATAAACCTTCTGATTTTGAGAAAAAAGTTCTTGAATTTCAATTTTAAAGTTTCCCCATACATCCAACATTTCTTTTATATGTTCTGCATAGTTCTTGGGTGATCTTATTATTGTCACCATACTTTCTGAATTCATTTGATGAGCTTTTACCTCTTTCGCCATGAGCGTTTCAGCTTGTTCAGGTTTGTTACCTGATCTGACAACTTCAAAAAAAGTTTTTATAATCTGTTCGTTAGTCTGTATTGATGATGGCGATTTTTTTTAAGATGTTTCACCTTTGAATTCATTTATATCATTTAATTGATTTAGTTCATCATTTGCTACGTCCCTATCAAATTTTCCTTTTCCGTTCACATCAAACCTCCTTATATTATACCAATCGGTATATTTTGATTTTATTCATTTATATCCTTTTTGTCAATATTGGATGGTTTTTTCATTTTCCAATTGAAGTAAATAAGGATGTGCTTATATTCTCATATGTCAATGGGAAAATTCTTTAATGAACAATAGATAACATTCAAAACTAACTTGACACCTAAACAAGTTAAGATTATATTTTAAAAGCACCATTTTATACTTAACGGTATATTATACTGAATGGTAAAATAATAAGAAGGAGATGTAATAAATTGGATAGTAACGGAAAAAATATAAAATTTGCTGAAGATTTTGCTACAAAAACGGATGAGTTACAATTAGCATCCAGTTTAACCATGTCTCGATATACAGAACTATTATTAGCAATAGCTTGTGGTATGGCTGTTGCTAACGTCTATTTCGCCCATCCATTACTCGACTCGATAGCAAGTGAATTCATTATTGAACCCTCGACCATTGGAATCGTAATTACAATTACTCAGATTTGTTATGCACTAGGACTCCTGTTATTGGTTCCACTAGGTGATTTATTAAATCATCGAGGTGTGATTATTGGTCAAATGTTAATGTTAGTTGTTGCTTTAGTTGTTGTTGGTATAGCTCCTACCAGTATAGTGTTTTTCATTGGTATTGCAGTGGTAGGTTTGCTTGCCGTTGTTACACAAACTCTTGTCGCATACGCATCAACGTTGGCTGTTCCTGCTGAACGTGGACGAGTACTCGGTTTCGTTACAAGTGGAGTTGTCATTGGCATCTTACTGGCAAGGACGTTTGCTGGCATAATGGCAGATCTTGGAGGTTGGCGGTCTGTCTACCTTTCTTCAGCTGTGTTAATTCTGATTTTGATTGGCTTACTACACAAAAAACTTCCGGGTACTGTCTACAAGCGTCCATTTCTATCTTACCCAAAATTGTTACATTCTGTTCTAATGTTATTTGTTCAGGAAAGGATTCTGCTTATTCGTGGGATATTAGCACTTTTGATTTTTACTGTTTTTAGTACTTTTTGGACTTCATTGGTGTTACCGCTAAGTTCTCCACCTTACTCATATTCACATACTGCTATTGGAGCATTTGGTCTGGCTGGAGTTTCTGGAGCATTAGCTGCCGCACGAGCTGGGCGACTAGCTGACCGAGGATTAGGACAACTTACAACGGGCATAGCCTTAGTGTTATTACTCTCATCATGGTTCTTTATTAACTTTATTAGCTATTCAATTCTCGGATTAGTTATTGGCATTATCCTTCTTGACCTTGCTGTACAAGCAGTTCATGTCACCAATCAGAGTTTGATTTTTACGGTCCGACCTGAAGCAAGAAGTCGGCTTACTGCTGCATACATGGTTTTTTATTCTATTGGCAGTGCAACGGGTTCCATAGTTTCAACCAACATATACGCAAACTATGGCTGGAAAGGGGTATGTTTATTCGGTGTCTCTGTCAGTGCTTTGGCTCTTGTATTCTGGATTGCTACCTACCGTCTTGCTAAGGAGATTATGAAGAAGTAATTTCGTAGTAGATGATATTTTTTAAAAATTAAGCAAAAAGGAGATAGAAATTAATTCTATCTCCTTTTTACTTAATTTCAGAAGCTTACGTTTATTTAAGTTAGACAACACTCTTCAAGTAACCTGCTTCGTTAGTAAAATAAGGCTTTACCCCTTTATTGAAGTAAAGCACCCGTTAACCATCTATGCAGCACAGAGAATGAAAATAGTTAGGAAGTGTCATTCTGATACTGACCTTAATCCAGTCAACCGTAATCCAATGACTTATTTACGCTCTCCACTTTTTTTTACGATTAAACAGGGGTTTTCTTAAGTAGTGTCATTTTTCTTTTCTTCAAGAGA
Source organism: Psychrobacillus sp. (assembly GCF_032154225.1). Classification (GTDB taxonomy): domain Bacteria; phylum Bacillota; class Bacilli; order Bacillales_A; family Planococcaceae; genus Psychrobacillus. The sequence continues at coordinate 32,881 of NZ_JALDYF010000023.1, read as the reverse complement.
CTAATTTTCATGGTAGTTTAAGTACATTTTTTCACAATCTTTATCGTGATTTACTTATATCCAAATAAAAAATCATCTCACCCCTAAGAAATATATAGAGGATAGATGATTTTAATCAAACTTTATTACCAATTATCAATCATTATTATAATAGAACAAACTTTAATATAAATAATCAATCTTTTTTACAAATATACAATTGGCGACGGTATTGCTATTTCGAGTCGTTATGCAAAAGAAGATAATAATTGGTTGAATCTATAGCGCTCCTCCAAAAAAGCGCAATGGCCACTGTATTGGAACGGAACTAGCTTCGAATTTTTGATTAGCTTATTTGTTTCCTCAGCTTGGGTAAACGGAACGACTTTATCATGAATACCGTGAATAATTAATGTGGGTACTTCTATCTGACCTAGATCGTTGTAAACATTTTCATCTCTAAGCGTGACCATAATGGCAGAAGTCGCCCAATTCGCCGCTTGTAATCCCATTGAAACGAACCAATCGGATTTCGGTTCGGAAATATTCTGAAAGAAAAAAATTCTCGGTTGGTCTTGCAGCATTTGCGGTCGATCATGATTTGTATCTTCGATGATTTTATTTGTAAATTCTTTTGGAACGCTAGATGGAGAGGCAGCGTCGATCAGGACGAGTTTAGATACCCCATACCCTTTGTGACGAGCCATATAACGAATCGAGATCGCGCCTCCTGTAGAGTGCCCTGCCAGTGTTATGTTTCTTAACTGTAACGTCTCGATGACCATGCGGACATCATCTGCTAATCTATCGAAACTGTACCCGTTAAAAGGTTTATCCGAATTTCCATATCCCCTCCAGTCCATTCCGATACAACGATAACCAAGCGTTGGAAGGTAGTTGAACTGATATTCGAACTGGTTATGGTTTAGCGGCCATCCATGAATAAAAAGTATCGTTTTATTTGCCTTCGGATTGATGTCCTCTATAAATACGTTGACGCCTGGTTCGACATTTACATAGTATCCCAAGTGTATCACTCCGATTATTAAAAAGTAATTTCCCTTCAAGATATTCACCCAAGGCAGAGTGTGTGCCTAATTTCGTCATCAAACTTTGTTGAGATATTACGATGAATACATGCTTAAGAAACGCCTAACGAATGTAAGCGAATTTCTCGATTTTTAATGAACGGTCGGAGAGCCTCCTCAGGTATGTAAATACATAACGTAATTATTATACAAATAACTCCTGCAATTAAGGATAATACATCCATCATTAAACCTACCTTTTTATGTTTAAAGCTTTATGATTTTAACTCGAGGCAATAAAGTATATAATAGCTTCTTCAACCAACCTGCTGCGTTAGTTGAATAAGAAAAAAGCTTTACTCCTTCTTAAAGTAAAGCACCCGTTAGTGAAACAAGATTTAACCACTGACTATACCAAATATAACTTTAAATTCGTTACGGTTTTTCTTTTGTCTTTTAAAACCTTCTTTTAAATCTGCTATTAAAACGGTTTTACCAATCCAAATTCTTAAATACAAGGAGTAGAACTTTATTGGTCCTTTTATTCCTTTCTCCTCATATTCCGTGCCATCTTCTAACTCTGTTTCAGTCCTAATTATCCATGTGTTTCCTATTCCAAATTCAATGAATTTCAAAATCAACTCACCCCTATTGCCAAACAAAATAACTTATACTGTATCATTAAACAAATATTCCTTCTTCAACTAAACTGCTTCTTTAGTTCAATAAGAAAAAATGCTCTACTTCTTCTTGAAGTAAAGCACCCGTTAGTTGAATAAAATAACTAAATCTATTACTGCAAATCGGAGGGTAACAATCCATATACAATACTATCTGTCCATTCATTTTTAATCCAAAAATCTTGTATGAAATGGGCTTCCTTTCTCATGCCTATTCGTTCACACAATTTTTGTGAAGCTTTATTCCGTGCATCAAGATTAGCTTGTATACGATGTACATTAAATTCATCAAATAATTTAATTACCAAACTACTTACTGCTTCTGTTGCCAAACCTCTCCCAGCTACTTCATTTGAAAAACTGTAACCAATCTCAATAGTATCTTTCATATCTGTATACCATACGGATAGATCACCAATTACTTTATTCTTGTATATAACCGCCAAACTTAACATTGATTCTTTAGTGAGTACACCGTTTGCTAGCTTCTTATTAAATCTTTTCTGCATATCTTCATGAGTCCACTTATTATGTAATAGGTACTTACAGGTATCATCATTATTATAAATAGCAAATACATCCTGTAAATCCGTACTCTTAAAAGGTCTAATTATTAATCTTTCTGTTGTAATTTCCAAGTTAGCTCTCCTCCCTTACATTGATTCCGTAAAATTATACCAATGAATTTTTAGACTTTTTAATTATACTATTTTTCTCCAATTAGTTCCTTCTTAAAATATTTTTATTTTCTTCTTCAACTAACCTGCTCCGTTAGTTCAATAAGAAAAAAGCTTCACTGCTTCTTGAAGTAAAGCACCCGTTACTTTAATAACACTTTCTCTTTACTATAAATTGTTCAATAATAGAACAGCTTCTATCCACCTACAATAAACTTACCAATAACAGTCTCTCCATCAAAATCATACAAAGGAATTTCTCTTGGTTTAGCTTCATTTGTAAGTTTAACTGCTTCTTCAGGGGTTTTAGGTATGGGACCATCCAAATCCTCTTTTTTTACATACCCTGTTGTACCATCTATTCCAATAGCGCTCATTAAAACAGGTTAAACAAGCATTAGGTCTCCCATATTAGGACCATAGGTTTGCCCATTTTTATTCGTTGGATAACCATCACTTAAAATACTTTCCCTTGTAGGTATATCTAAATCTGAGGCGTTGCTATAGTTATCTTCTGCCTTTGTTAATGTTTCTTTTTGTGAACAACCAACTAATAAAAATAACGTAATTACAGCTATGACAAATAAATTCTTCCTCATTTTCTTCCCCCTCGTATAATTAAAAAACCTTATTCAACTAAACTGCCCCGTTAGTTTAAGTACATTCTTTCACAATCTTTATAATAATCGTAACATAAATTTCCAATAGAAAAATCCAGCTTTTTTACAAAGTTACACTTTATTCAGGTTCAACTCGACCGAAACACCCGATTTTCAGTCGTTTTTGCGTTAATCCTTCTTTCCTTAACTTTAAGGGAAATTAAAAAACAGCCAAAACCCTGTCATATAAGGGTTTTGGCCATTTTAAGTACAACTGGTTATTTGCGTTAATTATGACATCATGAGAAGCCTAGGACATGAACGATTAGAAACTACCCAAATATACTTGGCAGATATTTTTGCTTTGCAAAACCACGCTATTCATAGTTGGAAACCGGAGTTGTTTGGTGAGTATATATAATAGAAGAGATTTAAAGGCATACATTGAAAATGAGCAAGCTGTAAAATTCTTCTTTACCCCTTATATTACCCAAAAATATAAGAATCCATTTTGAAAGAAGGTTGTTCAAAGTGGATTCTTTTGTTGTGATTTTGTATACAGTTTCATAACAAACGTTGATTATTTTTAGTGGTCCTTCTTCAACTAAAGCACACGTTAGTTGAGGAAGTAAGGAATTAATTCCCTTAAAATTTCACCTAACTGCTTGAATTAGTTTATGTTCTTCGATTAAGTCAATGTTTCTACCGTTAGTGGTGTAACTCTGTAAATAAGAACCGACATTAGCATACATTTCAACGTTTTGTAACTCTGATATAGGTAGCCATTTAACATCTATTTGATTCGAGTCCGGATTTTGTGGAAATTTTGGAGTCGTGTGGTTTATTATTTTGCATTCAAACATCATAACTAATGTATGTGTTTTTCCAAACTTTTCAAGATTAAGATGTGGTGTATATTCATAAACAAAGGCTAAAGGACCTACTTCTACATCGATACATGCCTCTTCTTTAGCTTCTCTTTTAACTGCATCAGTAATAGATTCATTTGGTTCTGTCCCACCTGCCGGTAAATCATAGACGGTACCTCTTATCGGGTCATTATATACTGTTAATAATATATTATTATTTTCTATGATAATTGCACCTGCTCGTACTCTGATATGAAACTGCATTTAATAACCCCCTATATTTAATTTCAATAAGTTACATCGATGAAAATGCACTTGATTAATTTATATAATTCAACGTTAAATAATAAAATTCTTTTTTGTTCTTATTCAACTAAACTGCACCGTTAGCTCAATAAGAAAATGCTCCCCTAAAGGGAGCCTCTTGTTCTGCTAAAGCACCCGTTAGTTTAAGTGTATCATTTCACAAACTAGTTGTTTTTTCATAATTAATCAGTTCATCCGTCCTATCAATCAAGGAAACATACCAGAATCAGCTCAATGATTATTCTGTCATTTCAGGAAAGTTGGCCTCTCTATATTGATGTTGACGTTCAATCTCCTCATGTACATGGAGTACTATAAGGACTATTAGGATTACCGTCAACACTCGGTGTAAAAACATCCATCGCTTCTTTAACTTTTTACGAAACATATAGGTAAGCGCCAGAAGTAAGGCGACAAAGAAGCAGGCAGTACCCAAATTAAGAGTAAAGAGTTTAGGCATAAATTGTATGTCAAAAAGGTTAGTAGTTTTCTCGTTTCCAGACAAAACACCATGCAGAAGGCCAGTGGTAATCATCAATATCCCCAAGTGCTTGTGAGATTTACTAAAAAGGCGGTTTAACTGACGATTTCCGCTAATGCGTGCAATATATTTTAGTGCTAACAATATGGTAAATATCACAGCAAGCCAAGCGAGTATTTCACTAATAATCATGTTCTACTTTTAACCTCCTGTAAGTCTTCTTACTTCATATTTATCCATATCAAAAAAGAATTCTAAATAATGATGATCTGGGTCAAAACAATAAACTGCGATATTACCACCAATCTCACCATCACCATCACGGCTATGTTTTACTGGACCGTAGCTAATAAATACATTTTTTTCTCTTAAACGTTGAGCAAATTCAAAGGATGTACGATGCTCCTCTATTTCAAAAGCTATATGAAAATATCCATTAGTAGACGTATGGATTTTTTTACCATTAACATCTCTTCTCTCTACTAAAACAAGATCATTCCTTTGATTCTTCGTATTTAATAGAGCACAACGGATTGTTTGATTCGGTAATGCCTCAACCTTTACTTGTTCTGTAATACTTTCTAAAGTGAAGCCTAACTTTTCTATATACCAATTTATAGAATACTCTAAATCTGACACGTATATAGCAACACGTTCGATATGCGAAATTAGTGACGGTTTAGTTACAGGGTATTCTTCCGTTTTATTTAAATGCTTTTTACCAGAAAGCGTTGAAGGTAACAATATTAACTCACGTACAAATTTACTCTTTAACAAAGGGCTAATATATGTTTGTAATTTACTCATTTGTTTTGCCATAAATCTCTTGTCCTTTCTATTCAACTACTTCAATTACATGTCCATTTGGATCCTTAAAATGAATTACATTTTCTTTCTCATTCGATAATATTGGTAACATTCTGCCTTCGAAATAAGGCACATTAGAGGATTCTAATCGCCTCTTTACCTCATCCAAGCTGACTCCGTTTGCTAATTTAAGCGTATAATGATTCCATTGTTCATGATCTATAGTCACTTTCGGGTTTTGTACTAAACAAATATCGTGATGATAATATCCAAAGCTATAAAATTTCATTGTATTTCCTACAATTCGCATTGCTGCGCTACTATCTGGATGAGCTGTGGCAGAGCATTGTACATCAAAAATCATTTCATAAAAACGTTGTGATTCCTGCAAATCATTCACATAAAAAACTACATGTTGCAGCTTGTCTAATTCAGGATAATTTTCATGTTTCGCTTTATTTTTCATTGTTTTCACCTCTAGATTTAAAGAAATTATTTAGTCAAAAGAAATCTTTTTAACGCGAATATAATGAATCCTATTTTGGAAGTTGGTAAATGATTGATTGGCTCAAAACTCTTTTCAGACCAAGTAGTTACTTTTTTATTATCCGTTCTTGATGCATAATAATTTTTCATTGTCTCATCGTACTGAATGAGAATTTCTTTTTGTACTCCCTCATCTTGAATGTATTCATTTTGAAAATACACCGCGTGTAATGGTAAACGAGGTTTTTGTTCAGGTGTACTATCTGATACACCAATACAAAGACCAAATAAAGGAACAACATTTCTCGGTAGTTTTAAGATCTTTTTGACAGCTTTCTTATGTTCAGCTATTGCGCCACTATATACAACACCAAACCCCATAGATTCGGCAGTAAGAGAAGCATTTTGGGCTGCTATAGATGTATTAATAGTGGAAATTTCTTTGAAAGGACCAAATTTATGAGCTAATTTTAGCTTCTTTTTTTGTTCATCATTGGCTAAAATGGTTATTCGATTTAAATCTGAACAAAAAATAAGAAGTAACCCATTCTCTTTCACCCAACGGCCTTTTGTTAATTGATAAAGTTGTTCTTTTATTTTTTGATCCGTAACACCTATAATTGCATAATCTTGCATAAAAAGTGATGATGGTGCCATTTGTGCGGCTTTTATAATTACATTAATTTGTTCATTAGTTAATTTAATATCTTTAAATTTTCTTACCGATTTATGATTCATGATCGTTTCTAATACTTTATTCATAATGAGTCTCCTTTTTTTGTTTCCTGGAAACAATGATAAAACAACATAGTTTGAATGTCAAATTTGTTTCCCAGAAACATTATAGGTTATAATAATCAATATTCGGTTATGAAGGGATATGAAAAATTGGATAAAATAAAAAAAAATATATTAGATGGATATATAAAATTAATAGAGAGGAACAATGAAGAGGATAAAGAAAAAACTTGGTTAATTCAAAATTGTAACAATGAAGAGTTATTAATTATTTTACAGGATATTACTATATTAATGTTACACGTATTAGATTGCATTCAGAAACATCAACCAATAAAAGGGATTACTATTGCTACAGAATTAAACATGCAAAGAGGCACTATAACTAAAATATCTAGAAAATTAGTGGAAAAGAAATTAATCACGAAAGAATATCTCCCAAATAATAACAAAGAAATCTATTTTATAACGACTGATTTGGGGAAAGAACTATGTAATTTACATCAAAAGCTCCACGAAGAAATAAACAAAAATTATGTAAATTTTATAAATAAATACAGTAACCAAGAGCTAATTTTCTTAAATAAAATATTGAATGATTTGTCAAATACTTCATTTGTTAACATTGATTAAATTTAAATTGAATCAATTAAAATTATCTGATTAGTTATGAATGATAGACATTTTAAGCCTAGAACATACAAGTCCTAGGCTTTTTTGTGTGTGAATTTACACATTCCTTATTCAACTAACCTGCCCCGTTAGTTTAAGTGTAACATTTCACAATTTCTCGCTGAAAGCTACTCGGATTAAGCTTTTGAATTTCCCTTCATTCCTGCAAAAATTAAAGATATTATAGTGCTGATAATCAAAATTATATATATATGTCTCGGTACATCTAATATGATATTAAAAATAGCCACCAAAATTGCTATTGATAATACGATCAAATAAGGTTTAAATTCAAAACACTACAACAAATATTTTGACATTCCTATAGAACACACTAACTGTTCTATTTAAAAAATCCCTATTTTTTGAATATTAGCATTTATTTATCACTATTAATGTGTTAACATTTCTATGAGTACAGTTAACATGAGGGGGTGTTATAATGGACCGCCGAGGTCTCTTGACGTTTTAGAGGTAAAAAAAGAGCAAAGCATCTAAGCTTCACTCAGTTTCGTTATTTTCAATGGTGTGTCTAATAGCACCACCGTCAACAAAGTATTCATTAGATATTAAATCTAAAAACTTCTGTTTCTCTTCATCATTAAAGTTCTCAATCATTTTTAGCATATCTTCTGGCTCCATGAAAACGCCTCTTTTAAGTTCTATTATAAAGGATGCCGAATAATTCAGCACCCTAAATACCTGCTTCGTTTGTTCAATAAGAAAAATGCTTTACTCCTTCTTGAAGTAAAGCACCCGTTAGTTAAAGATCAATTTTTTACAAACAATAAATTTCATCTTGAGACAGCAAGTAATAATGTAAGAGAATAATATTAGTAGGCGATACCTACCCGTGATTTTATATAATCACTTGCTTTTATCTGTTTAAATGTAAATTCTGCTGTATCCGATACATTTATTTTAACTCCATCCACTGGCAAAAAATCACGTTCCACACGGTATTCACCTAATCTTTCTCCATCAGGTAAATACGTTGGACATACAATGGTCCATTCAAGTGTTGATTGTTTAAGCAGATCATACACCATATGATGTTCTTTCGCTGCACGGGTTGACTTCTGCTTTGATTCACTTGATTGATAACGCAGAGAATTTGGCGTGGTTCTACTTTGCAGAATACCCGCAGTTCCTATTGTTATTATTCGTTTCATACCTTCGTTTTCCATCGCTTCGATAATAAGTGGCATACTTTCTGATAGAGTGGTTGTGCCATCAGTATTTAGTGCACTAATAACTACATCAATCCCATGCATTGCACGTACTATATCATTTATATTTAAAACATTCCCATGAATAATGGTTAAATTTTCACTATTTATTTGAATCTTCTCTGGAGTGCGAATTAATACAGTAACATGATGTCTATCATGAAGGGCATAAGTTACTATTTGACTTCCAACTCGTCCAGTTGCACCTAAAATTAAAATATTCAAAAGTAAAATCCTCCTTTTTACGATTACAAATATTACACTACACTATAAATGCTATTATTTCGTCTTTTTTAACTTAGGCAGGATTACTTTAAGTATATAAATTCAAACTACTTAAATTTTGAATAGCAAACTAATTTTCTTTAAAGAAGTCCCTCAACAAAATGGACCGTTTGTTGAATACAAGTTAACAGCACTCTTAAACTAACCTGCCTCGTTAGTTCAATAAGAAAAAAGCTTCACTCCTTCTTGAAGTAAAGCACCCGTTAGTTGAATAACGATTTTTTAAAAATCAATAGAATTAGCTATTTGAACGAGTATTTCAGGTGTTACTTTATCAGACACATCTGTATCAATACCAAGCACATATTGCCAATTATCTCTTTCGAAGACTAACAAATTAAAACCAATTGTTTGGTCTTTGATATATGTTGCATCTTTTCCATTTTTCAACTTAAAGACATTCGATATATACTTTTCAAATGTGTGTTTATGCTGAATAGGTCGTACATCAATTTTGAAATGGTTTTGAGGTGATTGATCACTTATCATTTTCACCTCAAAATAATCGTTCATATCGCCATCTAAATTATTAAACCTTCCAAAATGATGAGTAAAGCTTATCGGTGGTACTCTAAGCGGAAGTTTAGGTTTATGTTTAAAATGTTGTTCAAAATCGTCCAATGCATCTTCCACAGTTTTGTAACCTATTTCAGGAAATATTTCTTCATAAGGATCAGGCTTATCATTTGCAGTTGCATATATGGTCAAGAAAAACAACAAACAAAATGAAATCAACAAAAGTGAAATAGATTTGGTCATTTTCTAGCACCTCAATGTATTTTAGGTGTAGTATTCCCAGCATCATTAAAATTATCAAATTGACATCGCTTGTTAAACTAAACTACTGCGTTAGTTCAATTAGAAAAAGCTACCCTTACAGGCAGCCACTTGTATAACTAAAGCACCCGTTAGGTTAACAACAAACTCCTACCTATGCCCATCTTTACGTGCTTGTATATAACCGTAATAAGCACAGGTACCATTTTTAGATAAGTCCTTTACTTCAAAACCACACGTTTCATAAAATTTGAAATTGTTAGTTGAAGTGTGTGCGAACCAATCACCGTGAGGCAGCTTTTGAACACATAGTTCCACAAGTTTTTTGCCTATACCTTTTCCACGATATTCTGATAAAACAACTAAATCCATTATGTTAGCAGCCATTATTTGGTCTGAGATCACCCTAACCATACCAATCATCTTGTTATTATCCCAAACAGTAAATGCCCAAGTTGAGTTTTTAAATATTAAGGAAAACTTTTCTTTCTGCCAAGATGGAGTATTTCTCGCCCATCCAGCATCTTCAAAAAGGGCTTCAACATATTCAGCTGGAACTCCCTCAGTGCCTTCCCTAATTACTAAGCTATTGAAATATTGATACATACCTAACTCCCCCTTTTTTAATACATCTTTATACTACATCTTAGGCGTTATTTCCTTTAAATCTTTACAATTCTTATTAAACTAACCTGCAGCGTTAGTTTAAGTGTAACATTTCACATTGTATTGCCGACATCTACTCGATGTTTTGGATGTAAAAATAGACCATCGAAAATGATGGTCTATTTTACTAAAGCACCCGTTAGATTTAGTACAAATCTTCACAATCTCTCCAAAGCAACCATTAACCAAATGTTTAGTCCAACACACAGGAATATAGAAGATTTATTTAATAATTAGTTAATTAATTAATTAATTTATCTATCTATCTATCTATCTATCTATCTATCTATCTATCTATGGTAATGGTACTTCAATAGTCTTAGTAGGTCTATTTATGTCTTGTTCCCATTCTTTTATGTTTACGTCTGTCAATTCCTCTAAATCTGCAACTGTTACTTTAATTTTATTGTCAGTAAGCCATTGAAGATTCGTAATTGGCCAATTATAATTACTAAAATATTCATGATGTAAAGATGGAATTCTAGATTCGCCGTTAAATTCAAAATTAATGACAACAGTTCGTTGTTTTGTATTTTCGCTATTTGAAAGTAAAAACATGACATTTTCTTGATTTGGAGAATAGATTAGTTCACTTGTAAGAATACCTTCTCCTAAAGGTGCCATCGTACTCTTTTGACTATCTAAAGTAAGATACGCACTTGCACAAACAGTTTTTTTGCAATCAAATGTTACAAGATATGATGATAACTCATTTACTATGGGTGTATATTTTAAAGTCGATAGTACATCTTCTTGTTTGCCATAGTTATTTTCTGATATGTAATTTAAGAAACCACTATATTCCTGATAATTTAGTTCCACTAATTCACCACTTGTTGAATCAATCATTGTAATAGAATCAGGAAGATTTGTTAAATTAGTAGGGTTAAAAATACCTTCTTCACTAATTATAGAAAAAACAAAAATAAGTGTTGCTGCGAAAACAGCTATACTTACAACAGCAGGTAATAGTGATTTACTCTTTTTTGAGTAAATTGGATTTAGTTGCTGAATTTTATGAACTACATTTCTCTGTTGTTGCGTTGTATCACCGATTTTCATTTTTAATTGTCTTTTGATTTCATTCATTAACAAACACCTCCCATTGTTGTTTAGATAGCCTTTCCTTCAATCGTTCCTTCGCTTTTTTTAATCGATACTTAATCGTACTTTCTGACGTATTTAACGTATTGGAGATTTTCTGTATAGTTAGTTCATTAAAGTAATACAAAATAATGACTTCTCGAAATTTAATAGGCAACGATAAGACCGCTTCTGCCACAATCAATTGTTCATCTTGTAGAATGAGCTGATTTTTGGTTCGAATAATATCTGTAAAAATATTCGTTAATGTTTGTGTCCTGTAACGCCAACTCTTCAAATAATCTTTACATCGATTAATTGCCATTCGTGTTAAATACGTTCTCAAACTTGCTTGAGCTTGAAATTGCTCCGACTTAACCCAATAATTGATAAATACCTCTTGTACAATATCCTCTGCAATATTCCAATCTTTCACGTAGAGATAGCTTAGCTGAAGTAAATAATCATTATTTTCATTGATAATAGATCGAAACCTTTCATCTTCAAGTTTATTCATAAGCATCCCCTTTCTACTTATTAGACGAATTCAAAAGCATGAAAGTCTAATTTTTATTTATAAAAATAAAATTCCGAGCCTTAAACATTGGCTTGGAATAAAACTTGTTATCATTGTTCCAATTAAAAGTGGATTCTTTCGAATTCATCATATAATTCAATAACATAATAGATACCCTGGTTATTGAACTAACCTGCCCCGTTAGTTTAAGTGTAATATTTCACAAACTTTCATAACGAGTGGTTTCCGATTACCCTTTTATAGGTCTTTCAAAAATCAATTTCATTGTATTTTGCTCCATTACTATAATAAGTTCAACAAAAAGAGCGTTAATCCCTTCATTCCAGAAATAACGCTCCTACTTATTTCATCCGTTTCTTCAAAACAACTTTGGTTCAGCACATTCAAAAACAACCTTTTCTTCATTTATTTCTCGGACTTTGGTCGATTTTCAGTCGTTTTTGCGTTAATCCTTCTTATAGCAACTCCATCGTAGTTCAAAAACCTCACTATTTTATGTAAATAATATTCCTAAGAAGAAGTCCTTTTTTCACTATAAAAAATATCATCATATAATGAGGTGACTTGCTATTATGAATGGAAAAGTAGTTATTTCTATTACTTGATTCTAATGCATGTTGCTAATTCATTAGTGGAAATTCTATTTAAAGAAATCTATTAGTCATATTTAACTAAGGTAATACTGAAATTAAATCATAAAGGAATAGCAATTACTGAAACTGTAGTATCCTATTTTCATTAAAAAAGTAAAACAGTCCACCTGTTTACTCTTTTGTCCGCATAATTACTCTTATTTTACTCAAATGATTTTATCAACTTCTCTTTAGTGATGAACATATTTATTAAGTAGGAAAAACCGTTATTTATTTAAATCAATGCGATAGCCTTTGCGGGCTCGCTAAAAACTCATAATATATAATGACTTAACCTTGAGAGAGAAAGTCACTTATGGATTGTTAAGAGGTACGAAAATAACTATAAAAGGGGGTATTAGTATGCGTGATAGTTTTAGAGATATTGAAGTAATAGTTAGCCCTGTTATTAACAATGTGGATACTCAGGTACAAGCTCAGTTGCAGGCTCAATTTGAAGCTCAAGCTCAATTACAAGCTCAATTGCAAGCTCAATTTGAAGCTCAAGCTCAGTTACAGGCTCAGTTCCAAGCTCAGTTGCAAAAAATTATTGACAAACTAAGTTAGCTCTCAATAATACCTTAATTAACTGAAACTAATTACTCTGTAGGAGGTGATTTAAAATGGAACAAGTTAATGATTGGAATTTTGACGAATGTGAAAAACATGATGAACCTAAAATTAAAGTTCATGTAAACCCACACATTACGAACCGTGATACGCAAGCACAAGCTCAATTTGAAGCTCAGGCCCAGTTACAAGCTCAATTGCAAGCTCAATTTGAAGCTCAAGCTCAGTTACAAGCTCAATTTGAAGCTCAAGTGCAGGCTCAATTTCAAAAAATCTTCGATTTACTAAACAAAAGAAGATACTAATGCCTATTTGTTTGTTTTAGTAGAAAATATAAGACCGTTCGGGAAAACCCATTCGGTCTTTTTTATAAATTAGATGCCTTTATTCATTATTCGATAATTAACATTTTAGTATTTCAAATCCAAATTATTAGAATGAATTATTACTATTGCAATACCAAGTAGTATTAATTTGTTTACCCCAGTTCTATTAATATAAACTCGTATGGCAATTCCCAGCTGTCTATAACCAGTCCTTGACACCAATTAATAAAAATATAGTATGAATCTATTTCATTTCAGATCAAAAAATGGATGAGTAAAGTATAGTTAAAGTACTTCCCACATTACAAATAATTAATTGGAACTTACACGATTCGATTATTCTAACTAATTTTGACATCACCAATGTATCTTATTCACAATGAACTATCCAATTGGAACGGTCTTACTTAATGCTAATTGCCCTCAATCTAAGTACAAAAATTAACAACATGACTGATTAAGGTTCACTATATACAAGTAGATGCCTTTAAGGAACAACTAATAAACGCGAAATTATTCCATCCTTTAGTAGACACATAATTAGAGATTATGCTATTTTTGATTGGATACAAAATAATAAGAATAGACAGATAGGAGCAATGAAAGTGAAAAAAGCCAATCTTTCATTTATAGGTGCAGGTTTTCATGCCTCTACAAATATTTATCCTTCAGCAATTGAAGCAGGAGTAGAAATACAAGCTATTTCGACGCGAAATATGGATCGATCCAAAATAGCCCTTCAACACTTCGGAAGCAACGGTACACCATACGATGACTATAAAAAGATGTTAGAAAATGAAATGTGTGACGGAGTTGTTGTAGTTGCTCAGCCTGAAGATCATCCATCTCTAGTGCTAAATTGTATTAAAGCTGGGAAAAATGTTTTTGTGGATAAACCTCTTGGGATGAGTGCTGAAGAAGCAGCTGAAATTGCAGATGCGGCTGAAGAAGCAGGTGTTGTATTAATGGTCGGATTTATGAAACGTTATGCTCCTTGTTATATGAAGTTAAAAGAGTTAATTACGGACGAAAAACTAGGAACTGCACGTTCGTTTCAAGCAAGATTTGCAGTGGACAGTACACCATTTTGTAAAAATGAAGAACAATTTATGAAGTTGGTTGCTATACATATTGTTGATCTTGTACGTTATTTATTTGGAGAAGTTGCACAAGTAACTGGTTTTAAAAATAGTGACAATGAATATATCTCTCAAAGTATTTCATTAAAGTTTGAAAATGGGGTCGTTGGGAGTCTTTATTTTTCAGGGATGACAGCTTGGTCACGTGAAAGTGAAAATTTGCTTGTTACATTTGATAACGGATTTGCATTTGTAGATGAAATTAATACCCTTACAGTACATAAATCACAAACATTTGAACAACTCCCTTGGAAATCTCTTGAAGAGGCAGATACAGTATTTACACCATCTGCAACACCTATGTCTGGAGCATACCGAGACCTTTATTTACGTGGTTTCGTTGGAGAAATGAGTCATTTTATAGAGTGTTGTAAAAATGGCAAAAAGCCATTGTCAAATGGACGTGATAATGTAAATACGATGGCACTCTGCGATCTTATTCTGTCAAAACTACATTAGCCTTAACTAGAAATTACTAAAGCCTGTTATAAGTAACTACTCCACTTACAACAGGCTTTTTAGTCTATTATCATATGGAAAACGTTGGCCTTCCTCTCGTAGGAAACTCTAATGCCTAGTGCTTTAATCCTTTTCACTTATACACTGGCGAAATCTCCCCACACCCGTTGAATAACGCAAATTTTTGGAAACAACTGTTCAAGGCGGTTTGCAATTGCGGTGTTTGCTCCACATCATTCTCGTACCAGATGTTTTTAACAACGAGCGTTCCACTTTTTCGCTCCGCGATTATCTCGACTCGTCCAATGAAGCTCTCTCCATATAATAGAGGCAGCACATAGTAGCCGAATTTTCGTTTGATTGCAGGGGTGTAAATCTCCCAGGTGTAATCGAAGTCAAACAATTCGTTGATAAGTTTTCTATCCCATATAAAATTATCAAGCGGTGCAATAAGCTCGCAACGTAAGTTCTGCTCTTGATTTTGCAGAACGGCTTCAATAAGCGGTAAATCCTCTGAAAGGCAGTATAGTGTATCCTTCATCTGCTCCACCGTAACAGCAACAATACGAGCTTCGTGTAATAGCTGGCGGAAAACTTCATTGCGCGATGCTGCTTTCAACCCCCATATGTTCAGCCATGCATCTGACGCACGGTTCCATAATAGACCAACAGAGCCGATTCGACGCAATACCCGCCACTTATGATGCTCAAGCTCATCTTCCAACGGCTCTGATGCATTCAGCAGGTTTGACTTTATGTACTTTGTGGCGATATCGTAATATTTACGCGTTCCATTTTTATGATGGATAATCAACTCACCTGTCGAAAACATTTGTTCCAGCACCGATCGAGATGAATTGTTTCCACCGCTCCAGTGGATGACCGATTGCCATGAGAAATCTCCATCCAATTTTATATCCTTCGAACTTAGTGCACCATGATTTTGGATATGAGTCCGTACTTCCGCTGTCAACGCTTCCATTTCGGGATAGCGTTCGGCATGTTGTCGGGCAGCTTGCCTGTATCGCTCAAAATATGGCCAGTCCTCGACAGGGATAATCGATAGGTTTTTATCGGGATAATCGACAAGTCTTCTATCCTCATACAGTAACTCGGCTAGCATTCCCTTCGTAAATCCCTTAATTCGCGACTGTAAGACCAATTCGGCGTTTTTTCCGCAAACATCGATGGGGTCGTATTGAATACAGTTGGCCTGCCGAGCAAAGTCCAATACGCCCTGCTTTCCACTAAATTTATATTCGCCCAAAAGTCCATGCTTCAACAACAGAAATTGCCGTGCCTGGCGGTTTGTTAATTGGATCATGCGCGCACCTACCTCTCGTTTAGTTTTCTTATTATATTACAGTAGGGGATCTTTTCGTTATTCTATTTCTTTCTCTTCTCTTTTATCATACAAAATATTTGAGCAAAAGAAAACAAAGTTAAAACATACGTTCTCGTTTAAAGGGCGTAAAAACCCTTCACCGTTTGATTTCTCATACGGTAAAGGGCTTTGAAATCATAGATAGTATAGCTAACTATTTATTAATAATTACGTAAGCTATTTCCTCTTTCAGATAGTTCATGCGCTAATAGGATAACTGAAACTGCCAATTCTGCATACGTCGCTTCTCGATCTGGGTAAAAGTTATTTTGATCTGTCTTTAATAATCCCATTGAGGTAGCTAATGCAACATAACCAGCGTATTCTGGTTTTACTTTATTTGCATCGGCAAAATCTAATTTATAGATATTACTATTCCTTGCTGCTTGATCTAACCCTAAAGCGCGGATATACCAAACTGCAAGTTCTTCTTTTTTAATTGGAGAGTCAAAATCGAAGTTCTCGTTATCTGCATTAATAATACCTGCATCAACCGCACGTTCAACTACTTGATATAATGGATGCTTAGGGTCAATATTTTTAATTGTCTGTTTCTTATTTTCCATTTCATTATCATAACTATTACTATAAAAATACGTAAGGGAATTCATCATAACTTTTAGTGCTTCCCCTTTTGAAACAGATGCATCCCCATTAAAGTTTTTAGTATCTTTCATGTCTAAAACTTCAGCATTTATAAGATAATTAAGTTCCTCTGCTGCCCAAGGATGTGAAATAGTAGACGTACTTTTTCCATTATATAAGCTGCTCCATTCACCCGAATTAGCATCTAAAAAGCTTAATGGATCTTCATTATATGAAGGTAAATAGACTAGATCGTAGTGAAGATTGTCTTTTTTATTGTCTGATTTCATATAATTAAGGTTCAAACTCAATGTCTTTTTCAATATTACTTTTGCATCTTCCTTCGAAATAGCTTTGTCAATGGATGGCCATTTTTCAATCTCTTGATAATTGATATTCAGGTTTTTTAAGGAACCATCAACGCCTATACTTACATTGAGCTGATCACCCATGACAACAATACCATTTACAATTCGAGGAAAGGAGAAGCTATAAGTACCAAATCTCTCTTCCAAATAAGCCTTCTCTACCGGCATTGCGTAGTTGTGTAAATAGGAAGGTGCCAATTCTTTTAAATATTTTATAGCTTGAGTGCGCGCATCTTTCTCAGAAATTGGATTTTCTTTTTTTGATTCCTCTTCAGTTCGTTCAAGAAGATCGCTTGACATATCATTGTATTGAACAATCTCACCTGTTTTTTTATCTAATTCAAGAACTGTTCCAGATCCGCCGTTCGCATATTGATACATGTATTGAATACGAATGACTTCCTGTCCGTTATGATCTTTTGTTTCTTCGACCGATTCAATATTTAATTTTACTTTGTCACTTTTTACTTTAAGCATTTGTTCTGCAATTTTCTTTGCTTGTTCTAAAGTAATTCCTTTTTGTTTTGGTGGAAGTTGTTTAGCTGAAATCATTTCGATTTTTGTGTTCTTTGGAAATTCTGCAGAATCTCCATCTGTTGTTATCCATTGTCCTGTAGAAGCATTAACTCCAAGCAATTTTGTTGTTGGTAGATAAACGAGTTGAACGCTGCGGTCACCGCTACGATAATCATTATTAATTTGGTATTGCATATCAACCGATAAATTTTCTTTTACTTTTTCCAAAATTGCCTCTTTATCTTTTAATTGTTTTGCATCGTCAAAGGTAAAAGCTTTCTTTGGTATAGGATTTTGGGAAAAGCTAACTATTTCCCCATTACCTAGAACAGACACTTCTATTCTTTGATCCTTGATGGATACTTGATTTTTGGTGCGAGCAAAAGAAAAGGAATAACGAATTGGTTCTGATAATATTTGGCTTGGAAGATAATTGAAAGGGTCTGTTTCTAGCTGATATTCCGCTCCTCCCAAAAGTTTCTTAACAAAATCATTTGCAATTTTCCTAGCATCGTCTTTTGTAACCTTTGCAGGGAATAAGGATTCTTTTTCAATTGGTGGCTGCAAGTAAAATTGCTCAATGTCTAATTTCTCCCCTACAAATGTAGCACTACCATTCAATTGTTTTCCATTAACTGTTTTATGGAAAAACAAATCATATCGCATCGTATCATCATCGGGAAAAAAGCGACCACCACTATTCATATTGAAATCACTATTCGATAAAAAATCAAACTTTTTTGGAAACAAATTTTGAAGCTTCTTAATAAGATCGTTTTTTGTGAAACTCTTTTCTGTAGAAGATACTTGAATTTGTACTTTTTCTGGTTGTATATTCATTGTAGTTGAAGCATTGGCCATCGACGAAAACATTCCAAGAGATAAAGCTGAAGAAGTTAATACAACACCAATTTTTTTATAATTAAACAAGATAACCCTCCCATTCCATTTATAACTAAATTGTACACTT
The DNA here is from genome assembly GCF_032154225.1 of Psychrobacillus sp. Taxonomy (GTDB): domain Bacteria; phylum Bacillota; class Bacilli; order Bacillales_A; family Planococcaceae; genus Psychrobacillus. The sequence goes on along the minus strand of NZ_JALDYF010000023.1, from coordinate 14,032 downwards.
AATTCAGATAAATTAAAACATTTTTCTTGATTCTCTTTCTTTTGGAAATTGGAAACAATTCTATAGAGTCTATGATGGGTGGAGAGGAAAAATACGAAAGTGGCAAATAAATTCGGAGACTGCCTGGACATGTTAAGATAAACAACTTAGATAGAGTTTGAAAGTTTATACCTTTATTAATAAAAAGAAAAAGTACCTACATGGGTGCGTAGGTACTTTTGTAAATCTTATTTACAGAACAGGAGCTTCTTCTCGTTTAACCTGGCGTGCAATTTTCTCTGTTAAGCGAGATGTTACTTTTGGCAATACCATTTTAATAACGGGTGACAGCACAGCGCCTGTTAAGCCACCTGCGTTTACTTCTACTGTTCCAGTCATTAACGTCTGCCCGTCCGCTTCTTCTGCCGTAAACTCTCCACTTCCCGTAAAATTGTCCGTCACACCTTTTAACTCGAATCGTATCATCGACGGCTCATGAAATTCAGTGATGTTTAATTCCATTTTCACAGTTTTTTTAAGTCCTTTAAAATTTCCTTCGAATGTCCAAACTGACATTTGTTCATCAATTTGCTCATGTTCCTTATAGGCAGGAACCATTGTTGCCCAGTTTTCAATTTGACTAACATATTCCCATACGTTTTCTACAGATGTTGAAATGCTTACAGAATGCGATGCAATTGCCATACTTTTCACTACTTTCTTTTCTAGTTGTTAATGGGAATCCATTACTACTAGTTTAGCATTTTACCTGGACGAATTCATCTTTAGCGAGCAATTAATTATGGTCGCTGCTAGAAAACAGAAGAATTCTTAAAACCTATAGTAGAACATTCGCCTTCTATGTGGCATGATAAATAGATAGAATGTTCCATCTATTGAAACAAGGTGAAAAATATGCGTATGTAGAATAATTGCCCGTAAAGAAAGGAAAGGTACAACAATCATGTTTCAGATTGCAATAATTATGTTAGCAGTTTTACTAACGTTTTCCTACGGTATGATTAAGGGGATTGTTACAAAAATCTCTATTATTCCAGGAAATACAGATGGTAAATATACTATCTATATATGGGGAACTATGGTATTTGCTACTACCTTTTTCATAAAAGATAAATTGGTATACCAACTTCCTGTAGTTGATAAAAGAATGATTTATGTATTTTTTACAATTTTTATTGCAAATATGTTTATTGCTAAATATGCTGGATACAAACCGATCGGGAGATTTAATATTATTAACTTTGTTATTTTCTATCCTATTGTTGAAGAAGTCATATTTAGAGGTTATATATTGCCACTACTGAATAAATCGTTTCAATATACATTTATTGAGATTGCCTATTTACCAGTATCCATCTCAGTGATCATCTCGGCATTCTTGTTTTCTATCGCCCATTTACAATATTATAAATTGAATAAATGGAGTATTCGATATATGTCTTTCGCGTTCATCGGGGGTATTCTATTTGGCGCAATTGCAAATTATACACAATCCATACTTATTCCTTTATTGCTTCATATCGAATTCAATTTTTTAGCAGCATATTACTCTTCTAACTATCAAAAAGTCTCCATGCAAGAAAAATAACAGTGAGAAGCAATTGTACGAAGCATGGGACGGCTACTCCCTTTTAACCAAAGCAATTTCATATAAAAATCCGCAGTATTGCTGATTATTCTGACGGAGTATTGCGCAAATTGGTGGGAGTATTATAACAAGTACTAGTGTATTATAAAGTGATAACTGTTTCTGAATGAGTTCAGAACTTAGTGACTTGTAGATAGGTGGGATTTTATGAAAAAAAGAATGATTGACTTGTTATTTATTGTTGCAGGTTCTTTTATTTTCGCATTGGCTGTAAATCTTTTTGTTATTCCGAATGACCTCGGAGAAGGCGGCGTTACTGGACTAACCATTATTGCTTATTATTTATTTGAATGGTCTCCAGGACTTGTAAACTTGATTCTCAATAGCCTTTTGTTAATCGTTGGCTATAAATTTTTAAGTAAAAACACGACAATTTATACCATTATTGCTGTGCTGTTTAATTCTTTGTTTTTACATTTAACATCAGATTGGCGCATTGCATCAGATGAAATCATTGTGAATACAATCTTTGGTGGCGTATTTGCGGGGATTGGGATTGGTTTGATCATTCGGGTTGGTGGCACAACGGCAGGTTCTACCATCCTTGCGAGTATTACACATAAGTATCTTGGTTGGAGTATTAGTTACGGTTTGTTATTTTTCGATATGATTGTCGCTTTTTCTTCTTATTTCGTTATCGGAGCCGAAAAACTGATGCTGACGATTTTAATGCTGTATATCGGTACGAAAGTGATGGAATACATTATTGAAGGATTCAACACGAAGAAAGCTGTCACGATTATTTCAAAAAAACCAGACGCCATTGCGCAACAAGTGAATGAAATTATGGATAGAGGCGTAACTGTCTATTCTGGTCATGGCTATTATTCAAAAGAGAAAAAAGAGATTCTGTACATTGTGATTAGCAGCCCCGAAGTTGTGCGGTTGAAAAAAATCGTCAAAATTGCAGATCCAGATGCATTTGTTGCAATCCACGATGTGCGGGACGTCTTCGGTGAAGGGTTCATGGAAATTACGAAATCATAACATTGTAAAGTCACCCACATAATGCTTAGAGTGAAATGAATATTCAAAACCCCAAGAATCAAGCAGCGATTCTTGGGGTTTTCTGTCTTTATTTATCTAGCTCCAACCAAGCGACTAATTCTACATGCACAGTATGGGGGAATAGGTCAACTGGTTGCACGGTTTGAAGCGTGTAGCCGAATGGTAGCAATTCTGCTACATCCGTTGCGAAAGTGTCAGGACTGCATGATACATAGACAATCCGTTTTGGCTTAGAGCGACCAATGCGACGCATCACTTTCCCGCCAGCTCCGCCACGTGGTGGGTCGATTAACAGAAGATCAGCGAATCCGAAATGCTCGTGCATCTCAGCAAGTCCATTACGTGCATCACGAGCTAGGAATGTTGTGTTATGCAAATCATTATCGATAGCATTGCGTTTAGCAGATTCAATCGATGTCTCAACAATCTCGATTCCCGCAAGCTCCTTCACACGTGCAGCGAACGGTAAGGAGAACGTACCAACACCACAAAACAGGTCGATCATTTTCTCGTCTTCTTTTGGTTTCCCCATTTCAAGTGCAAGTTCCACAAGCTTTTGGGCTTGTTTTGGGTTCGTTTGGAAGAATGTATCGAACCAAAGGCGATAGCGATAACCTGCCATTTCATCATAAATAAAGTCACGCCCCGCTAACAGATGCGTATCCTCTGATTGCGTGCGATCTCCCCAGTCCGTGTTCACAAGCCAAAGTAAGCTTTTCACATTCGGGAACTTTTTCGTAATACGCTCTACTAAACTTTCAACTGCAGATGCCAATTCACCGTCTGGGGTTTTTGTAGCAAACAATGCCAACATCATTTCTCCAGTGACAAACGATTCCCGCACCATCAAATGACGAAGAAGCCCTTCATGTGCATCTTTATCATAACCTTTTAGGTCGAATTCTTTTACCCATTTGCTGACTTCTAACATGCCATCAACCATATTTTTTCCTGCAATCAGGCAAGTTTCCAGTGGAATGATTTTGCGGAAATTACCTTGTTCATGCAGTCCAATATCTCCTTCTCGAGAAAAAGTGAACTCCATCTTATTACGGTAATGCCAAGGTTCGTCCATACCGATTGTATTTAGCACCAGTTCTGAATCTATTCCTTCACGCTTCAATGCATTCTTTACTTGCTCCGTCTTATGCTTTAATTGACCTTCATACGTCCAGTGTTGCCATACACAACCTCCGCAAAGCTCAAAATGAGGACAAGGCGCATCCGTTCGTTCAGGGCTTGCAGCTAAAATCTTTATAGGCATTACTTTTCTTCTTCGCTTTTCTGGATCATCGACAATAACTTTCACTGACTCCCCTTTAAGTGTTTGCGGAATCGTCAGTTTCAACTTTTTAGGCTTAGACTCAGTTTCATTTTCACGCCAAATCACAGCTTGTCCATTGCCTTTATAATCTAAATGGTCAATTTCTGCGATGAATGTTTCTTCTTTTATATTAGTCAAGGAATGATTCCCCTTTCAACAGTAAATACAGACATACCGTGACATTATAACAAAAATACGTCTACATGAACATGAACTTTTGACAAATTAAGCAACTATGACCATCTTTCACACAACTAATTCTGTCCATGAAACAAAAAAAATGATATTATGTATGATGGCATTGAACTTTGCAATAGTTATAATCATTTTTTATTTATTGCAACAGGAGGAGATAACGTGAGTAACGAACGAAATTTTTGGCTTGATTTACCGAAGCCGTTTTTTATATTAGCACCAATGGAAGATGTCACGGATGTTGTATTTCGTCACGTCGTTAGTGAAGCTGGAAAACCTGACGTATTTTTCACGGAATTCACAAATACAGAAAGTTATTGTCACCCTAAAGGAAGAGACAGTGTACGTGGTCGCTTAATGTTCACAGAAGATGAGCAACCGATTGTCGCTCATATTTGGGGCAATAAACCAGCATTTTTTGAACAGATGAGTATTGATATGAAAGAACTTGGTTTTCGTGGAATCGATTTAAACATGGGATGCCCAGTACAAAACGTCGCAGCAAACGGAAAAGGTGCTGGATTAATACACCATCCTGAACTTGCAGCAGAAATAATCCAGGCAGCAAAAGCAGGCGGATTACCAGTTAGCGTTAAAACAAGATTAGGTTACACGAATATTGACGAGTGGCGCGATTGGTTAGGACATGTATTGAAACAAGATATTGCGAATCTTTCTATTCATCTTCGTACTAGAAAAGAGATGAGTAAGGTAGATGCGCACTGGGAGCTAATTCCTGAAATAAAAAAATTACGAGATGAAATTGCTCCAAATACATTGTTAACGATTAATGGAGATATTCCTGACCGCGCAACAGGATTAAAATTAGTAGAACAATATGGCGTGGATGGTGTCATGATTGGGCGCGGGATTTTCACCAATCCATTTGCTTTTGAAAAAGAACCGAAAGAACACGACGTAAAGGATTTTCTTAATTTATTACTTTTACAGTTGGATCTTCACGACAAATATTCAACAGAAGCTGAACCACGTACATTTAAGCATCTTCTTCGCTTTTTCAAAATCTATGTTCGCGGATTTCAGGGCGCAGCCGAGCTAAGAAACCAATTAATGGATACCAAAACAACGGATGAAGTACGTCTTTTAGTAAAACCTGTTTTAGAAAATGAATTAGATTAAGGCATATCCACCCTATACTCAAATGATTTTCACTGCTGCGAAAACGAAAACCTTATTAAATCAGACTTATTTAACCAATTCGAACTCAGTTTATCTAGACTTTATAAGCCAGATAAATTCGAACATTTCGTAACCAGTCGGAACATCATTTGAACAAGCCTGTAAACGTTGTTAATTCAATGTTTATAGGCTTTTTTAGTGAAAATTCATAACATATACTCCCTATTTTTTAGTACAAACACCGAGAATGATTCATACACATTTAGAATGAAAATTTCCCCAAAAACTATATCTAGTTAACGAAAGTATAATTCACTGCAAGAAGGCAAAGAGTAATGAAAGGATGGTGATAAAAAAAGATTGGGATGTGATGGCTTGAAAAATAAACATCTATTTTTATTCATATTACTTTTTGTCGGACTCGTGTTTATCCTTAGCACTACTTACACAGTTTTAGCAGAAAAAGATCGGCGTTACTACGAAAACACTGGTGAAGTTGTCTGGGAAATTGATACCAAAGAAAAAGTAGTGGCTCTTACATTTGATGATGGTCCACACCCTAAACATACAGGAGAGATATTAGATCTTTTAGCAAAATACAATGCCAAAGCTACCTTTTTTGTTGTTGGAGAAAATATAGAAAAAGCACCAGATATTTTATTACGCCAATACAATGAAGGACACGATATCGCTAATCATACCTACACGCACCCCATAAAAACAACTATACCTAAATTAGAGGCCGAATTGAAAAAAACGAATGATTTAATTTATAGTATCACTGGTCATTATCCAGAGCTATTCCGACCAGTCGAGGGGCAATATACAGATGAAATGATTGAAAGTGTAGTGAAACAAGGATATAAAGTTGTTATGTGGTCTTGGCATTTGGATACAGAGGATTGGAAAGATCCAGGTGTTCATCGAATAGTAAAAACCGTTTTAAAAGGAACTGAACCCGGGAATGTAATTCTATTTCATGATGGTGGAAGCAATAGGAGCCAAACTGTTAAAGCTTTAGAAAAAATATTACCGGAGCTACAAAAACAAGGATATAAATTTGTGACGATAACAGAACTTCTTTATATGAATAACGAAAACGAAAAGTAGCTAACTTCTTCACTCAAGAGCAACATCTTAATAATGTTGCTCTTTTACTGCCGCAATTTTATTCAATAACTGTGTATTTACCATTCTCCGAAGCAATTACATATTCAGGCTGTGGCGGTTTTCCACCATGCTCTTTAATTTTATTTTTGTGCCCTGCAATATGCTCAGGACTCTTTTCCCATGCTTTCCATGCTTCTTCTGATTCCCAACGAACGATCATCACTACTTCTTCTTCACCACGCCGAACATTTTTTTGTAGTAACTCCCGTCCAATAAAACCTTCTCGTTGCTCCATCTTAGAAGGACCTTGATCTGGCTTTTTCTTAAAACGCTCAATAATTTTATCTGCATTTCCTTCAGTTACTGTCCATTTACGAATTTGTACAAACATTTTCATCCCTCACTTTTTACATCACTAACGGCCTCTTGCTCCGGTTCTTCTACTTCAACTAGTTCAAATAAATTTGCAAACTCATCCATAAGCGTTTCCACAGCTTTCAATTCACCGACTAAAATTGGATTAATCAATTGTAATTCAGGAGTTTCTAACTGTTTCTTTAGTGACATTGACTTCGTACTCATCATTTCATAAAAAGCTAGTGCCCTACCTCGTCGAAATGTTTTTGCACCATGTCTTTTTTCATCATTTTCCCCACTTCGGCGCCCACCACGACGACCATTTCTTCCTCGATGCTCTGATTCACTTCTCATTTTAGCTCCTCCTCTTTGTATACATTAGTATACACTCTAATCATCGTATACCAACGTATACAAACTGTCAATATAAACGTTTGAAAATTCCTTGAGTAAGAGTCTAAACATGTCATTGCTTTGTTATAAGAATTGATATACGGGATAAGCCTTTTCACAATTTTCGCTTCATACAATGCCTCTATTTCTTTTTCTGAAAGATTTGATGAAAGAAAGATTTTTCTTAACACTTTTAAACACTGCATTTAGAGAATAAATCGCTAAAAGTTCCCCTTTTAAAGAAGGTACTACATAAGATAAGGCTGCTTTATCATTTTCATTTTTAATGCATCAATCGATTGTTACGCAAGTTTTTTTCCGTAGGAAACTGCTGAAAAACATATAAAAAAAACGCCCTTCTTAGCTTTTTTATATCCTCTTTCTCCATATAAGACGATTTATATATAGTAAACTTTTCTTGTGACTCATAAAATAATTCGCAAACTAAACATTTCCCGGGAAACCGCAGAATCTAACAAAAAGCGCTCTGGAATATCTTAAATCTCACCGTAATTCGACACCAATATACGAAGAATAAATAGACTGTATTCCATCGTCAAGCCTCCACTAATAATAGTATTAAAACAACAAAGACCCCAACCTTATCGAAAAACTCGATAAGGTTGGGGTCTAAATGACTCGTAGTACCACCTTTATATTAAAAGGTTCGCACCACTTGACTCCTTACTTACATTGTAAAAGCTTTTATACTTTGACATGACTTTCTTCTACTTTTGATCAATACACTGGTTTATTTATGAGATTTCAAAAGTTCTTTATATATTTTGAGATATTGCTCCGAAGATGATGACCAGCTAAAATCAAGATCCATTGCGTGCCCAACTAAGTTTCTCCATTTGTTAGGCTGGAAGCGAAAAAGTGCAATTGCTCTCTCCGCCGTATACAGCAATTCGTGAGCATTATAATTTGCGAAGCTGAACCCATTTCCTACTTTCGTTAAATCATTATAAGAGATCACAGTATCTTTTAGCCCTCCTGTTTCACGGACGAGCGGCAAGGTACCATAGCGAAGTGCAAGTAGTTGCCCAATACCACACGGTTCAAATTGGGATGGCATTAGAAAAAGATCGGAACCCGCATAAATTTTTCGTGCCAATGCTTCATCAAAATAAAGGTTTGCTGAAACTTTATCAGGATACACTTTTTCAAAAAAGCTGAATGCCTCTTCATACTGCTGTTCGCCTGTGCCTAATAAAACAAACTGGACATTCAAGCCCATAATTTCATGGAAGACATGAAGAATCAGATCTATCCCTTTTTGGTCGACTAGTCTTGTAACCATTGAAATTATTGGAATATCAGCGTTAATAGGAAGGCCCAGTATTTCCTGTAGGTGCTTTTTATTTACAGACTTCCCCTCATAATCCTCGAATGGATGAAACAAAAATTCATCACTTTTCGGATCATAGGAATCATTGTCAATTCCGTTCACGATACCTTGAAGATTTGCACTTCTTTTTCGTAAAAATCCATCAAGCCTTTCCCCATAATAGGGCGTCTGTATTTCGTAAGCATAGGTTGAACTTACAGTTGTCACACAATCCGCAAAGGCCAGTCCTCCTTTGAGATAACTGACGTCCCCATAAAACTCTAACGCATCTATGTTAAAATACTGCTCGCTTAAATCCAGTAAATCAGAAAGCACTGACTTAGGATATACACCTTGGTATCGTAAATTATGAATGGTAAACACAGTTTTCATATCCTGATAATATGGATTGTTTTCATAATGCCCCTTCAAAAGAACAGGAATTAACCCTGTTTGCCAATCATGGCAATGAATAATATCGGGCCGTTCTTCTAAGAATGGTAAAGCCTCCAGTACAGCTCGGGAAAAGAAAGCGAAACGTTCACCATCATCCTTAAAACCATAACTACCATGCCTCTTAAAATAGTATTCATTATCAAGAAAATATACTGTTATTCCCTGATAATGAAATTTTTCGATACCGCAAAATTGACGCCTCCAGCCTACCGGTACTTCTATGCTTTTGATCCATTGCATTTGTTCTTGAAAATGTAATGGGAGATCGCCATATTTCGGTAATATCACACTGACCTGTGCTCCCTTTTCATGTAAAGATTGAGGCAAGGCACCAATAACATCCCCCAGTCCCCCGGTCTTAATAAATGGGACGCACTCTGAGGCTACAAATAATACATTCAGGCTGGGTCCCTCCAATTTAAATTACTTCTTCTTTTTTAATTACCATCGGCTTTTTTCTCGCTTTAATGATTTGATCCCTCGTAATGATTACTTGTTTATCCGTAATCACATTTTCGATTTGTGCTCCCTCTTCAATTTCTCCCTTTTGCATAATGATACTGTTTTTAACTACTGCACCTTTTCTAACTTTTACTCCTCGGAAAATAATACTATTTTCGACGATGCCTTCAATAATACATCCATTAGCTATTAAGGAATTAGATACGCTTGAGGAGTTAGCGAATACAGCAGGTGCTTCATGTTTAATTTTCGTGAAAACTTCCCACGAATCATAAAAATAATTGCGAATAATTTCTGGGTTGAGAAATTCCATACTACTGGCATGGTATGTTTCTAGGGAATGAATAAACGGCATATAACCAGTGAAATGATAGCCTTGCACTTTTAGATTGATCAAATTTGCTTTAACAATATCTTTCAAAAAATCATATTCATCATATTCTATACAATTCTTAATTAAATCTATTAATAGTTGTTTTTTAATCACGTATGTTTCCAAACATATATGGTCACCTTTCTTAGGTGACGTATAAAGGTTTATATCACGTACTTCACCGTTTGTTTCAAGTGAACATTGATGATAGAGTGGTCTTTTCACTGATATCCCATCATAATCCTTATACAGGACTGTAATATCAGCTTCATTTCTTTCATGTTCTTTAATCACATGGTTAAAGTCTATTTTGCAAATATGATGACCAGGTGCAATAATTACTGTATCTGCAGTTGCCCGTTGGAAAAATTCTAAATGATCATAAAACTGCTGTAAATCCCCTTTAATTTTTTCATCAGGATGAATCGAAGGAAGTATGAATAGACCTTGTGAACGGTGATCGAGATCCCATTCCTTTCCAGAACCTAAATGATCCATCAACGATCGATATTTATCTTTTGTGAAAATGGCGACTTTACTTACGGAGACGTTCATGAAGTTTGACATGGTAAAATCAATCATCCGGTAACGTCCGCCAAATGGTACTGAAGCTAGGCAACGGTGATGGGTCAATTCTTTTAATATGGGCCTTTCATTTACAAGATTAATAACCCCTAATACATTCCTCATTTGAGCTACCTCCTATTATAAAGCTTGCAGCAAAGCACTTTCCGTAGAAATCCTCTGATTTTCACCAATTAAGGTAAGCGCTTGTTTAGAGTCAGAGATTACAGCTCCATCTTCGATAATTGTACCGCTACCGATTATTGCCTTTTCGATTATTACATTCTTCCCGATCTTCACATTTGGCATAATAACGGAATCCTTTACGAAAGAGCCGCTTCCTACTTGGACATTATAGGAAAGAACAGAATGGTCGATCTTTCCAAATACCAAACACCCTTCGTTGACTAAAGATTGTGTCACATCAGCATCCTCAGATATATATTGTGGGGGGTGGTTGGCATTCCCTGCGTATATTTGCCAACTTGGCTCTCCAAGCTCGAAATCGGAAGGTTCTTTCAATAAATCCATATGCGCTTCCCACAGGCTTTCAATCGTACCGACGTCTTTCCAGTAGTCTTTAAATCTATACGCTTGTAAATTTGATTTATCATTCAGCATCTTTGGAATAATGTCTTTTCCAAAATCATTCGTCGAACCGTTATCCTGTTCATCTTCTGTCAAATATTTTTTGAGATGTTTCCAGTTAAAGATATACACACCCATCGAAGCCAAATTATTTTTTGGATGTTTGGGTTTTTCATCAAATTCAATAATTCGATCCGTTTCATTCGTATTCATAATACCAAAGCGATTTGCTTCTTCCCAAGGTACCTCAATGACAGCAATGGTCGCATGTGCCCCCTTAACAATATGATCTTCCAGCATTTTATTGTAATCCATCTTGTAAATATGATCTCCTGAGATTACAAGTACATATTCCGGGTCATAATGATCAATATAATGGAAATTTTGATACACGGCATTTGCGGTTCCCTTGTACCATTCACCACCATCTTTTCCCTGATAAGGTGGAAGCATAGAAACCCCACCGTTATTGCGATCAAGGTCCCATGGTCGACCGTTACCAATATATGAATTCAAAATATGCGGGCGATATTGAGTGAGAATACCTACAGTATCAATACCTGAATGCGTACAATTACTTAAAGTAAAATCGATAATTCGGTATTTACCTCCAAATGGTACTGCGGGCTTAGCTAAGTCGTTCGTCAATTCTCCGAGTCTTGAACCTTGACCACCTGCTAAAAGCATTGCAACCCATTTTTTAGATGGCATTTGTATTGACTCCCCTTTTTCTTGTTTTAGTTTCTTTCATGAATATAGTAATCCCAAGTGGTGGCACCGTTATTTCCAGTCTGCATGGTTGGTTATTATGTGGTATTTTACTAGCATGGATTGTAGTAGTATTCAACTGTCCCGATCCGCCAAAGATTGAATCATCACTATTAAATGCTTCGAAATATTTCCCCTTTGCTGGTACTCCTATTTGATAATTATGGTAAACATCCGTTGAAAAATTACAAACAACAATGCAATAATCCCCCTTCCGTTTTCCTTTTCTCATAAAAGTAATCACGCTTTGTTCCGCATTGTCCGCATCGATCCATTGAAAGCCAGCTTGCTCATGATCTAGACGCCATAGAGAATTGGTTTCCAGATACAATTTACTTAATTCTTTATAGTATCGAAAAAAAGTAGAGTGAGCGTCAAAATCTAAAAGCATCCAATCCATTTCTTCGCGGTATTTCCATTCGTCAAACTGCCCAAATTCACTGCCCATAAATAAGAGTTTTTTTCCTGGATGTGTAAATAAATAACCGAATAAGAGGCGTAAATTCGCAAACTTTTGCCAGTAATCGCCAGGCATTTTATTTACTAGTGATCTTTTCCCATGGACCATCTCATCATGGGAGAATGGAAGAACAAAGTTTTCTGAAAATGCATATAAAAATGAAAACGTTAATAGGTGATGATGCTTTGGTCGTTCGCTAACATCAAACTTCATATACTTGAGTACGTCATTTGACCAGCCCATATTCCATTTATAATTGAATCCAAGCCCACCTGTACTAGTCGGACTTGTAACCCGCGGCCATTCGGTTGCTTCCTCTGCCATCATAAGGGCACCAGGATACTTTTGGAAAATAGTTTCATTTAACTTTTTTAGAAATTCAATTGCTTCAAGATTTTCCCCACCACCAAACTGATTCTCCAATTTTATTGGAAGTGGATTATCATGGTTTAGATAAATCATGGATGAAACTGCATCAATTCGAAATCCATCCACATGATATACATCCATCCAAAATATTGCGTTTGATATCAAGAAACTGACGACTTCTGGCTTGCTATAGTCAAAGCTATATGTGCCCCAGATTGGCCTTTCTGCTCTCATAGGATCTGCAGATTCGAAGAGCGGCGTTCCGTCGAACCTTCCAAGACCATGGGTATCCTTACAAAAGTGCGCAGGCACCCAATCAAGAATCACACCTATGCCATTCTGATGGCATTGATCTATAAAATACATTAATTGCTCGGGTGTACCATATCTGCTAGTCGTAGAATAATATCCAGTTATTTGGTACCCCCACGAACCATCGTAAGGATGCTCCATAACAGGCATCAATTCGATATGTGTAAAACCATTATCCATTGCATAATTGATTAATTCGTCAGCAAGTTCTTGATAACTATAAAACTCGCCATCTTCTTTTTGTTTCCAAGAAGCCAAGTGAACTTCATAAATCATCATTGGTTTATGATAAATATCTTTCTTTACTCGTTGTGCCATCCATTTATGATCTTGCCATTCAAATGTATTTAAATTGTAGACAACTGAAGCAGTTTCTGGTCGTAGCTCCGAATAAAAGGCATATGGATCTGATTTTAATTCCTTCCGCCCATCCGGTCCTGTAACCTCATATTTATATATATCTCCATGCGCAAGCTCAGGGAGAAATAAAACCCAAATTCCAGAATGCTCTAAACGTTCCATTTGATTTTTGGTACCATTCCAATTATTAAAATTACCCACAATGGAAACCTTCTTTGCATGTGGTGCCCAAACCGCAAAACGCACACCTTGTATATCGTTTTCATCAAGAATATGAGCTCCGAGCATTTTATAACTTTCAAACAGTGTTCCTTCATGGAAAAGGTATACATCAAAATCACTTGGGTATAGTTCGTTATTCCATTCAATAATTTCTTCCATTTCATCACCTCCTTCATTCTATGATTATTTCCATTTATATATTAAAGATTTAATACAGGTTGTCTATTCTTGCATCCCCACCTGAAAAGCTAATAATAATGAAGCACATCACGTCTGTTGATGATCCTATTTCTTGAAAATTTGTGTTAAGAGGAAAAAAACTAATACCCTTTAATACTAAAACACTCGTTCTCTACTTGCATTACGTCCTCATTCGTACTTTACATAAAGTGCGTCGTTTCCGCAGAGATTTTCGCTACAGGGGTGGACGCTTTCCGCGGGCGTTGCCTCAGCCCCTTCCTTCGCATGCGCTCAGTCCAGGGTCCTCGACTAACGCTTTTCCCGCTGGAGTCGCCACCCCTTTCGCTACAATCTAATGAAGAATGCTCCTGCGGTTACTCGTCGCAAAAAAGAATGCTCCTGCGGTTACTCGT
>NZ_JALDYF010000022.1:0-41823 GCF_032154225.1 Psychrobacillus sp. | reverse complement strand
GCGAAAGGGGTGGCGACTCCGGCGGGAAAAGCGTTAGTCGAAGACCCTGGACTGAACGAAGTGAAGGAAGCGGCTGAAGCCGTGCCCGCGGTAAGCGTCCGCCTCTGTAGCGTAAATCTTTGCTGAAACTCACTAAGACGCATTTTACTTAGAAAACGAACGGAAATATAAAATTGAATAAAATGGTTAATCAACAGGCGTGTTAAAGTAATTAACTACTTGCTCCGCTGCTCGTTTGCCTTGGTCAATACAATCGGGAACTCCAACCCCTTCATAACCTGCTCCACATACATAAATGCCAGGTGCTTTCGTTTGAAGCGTTTCCCTTACTTCTTTAAGCTTTTCCGCATGTTCTACTGGATATTGTGGCATCGACTGACAAAGGCGAGTTATTTCATGAAATAATGGCGTTGCCTTAATACCCATTATTTCATCTAGATCACTTAATACTTTCGCTAGCAATTCCTGTTCTGTTAAGTGCACCCACTGCTCCGCACCTCCACGCCCCACATAACAACGCAACAATACTTTATCACTCGGTGCTGCATGAAGCCATTTCGAGGAACTCCATGTACAAGCGGTTAAGTTTCTTCCTTCTTTTCGTGGAATAACAAATCCAGATCCATTTAGCGGAAATAAAATATCCTTTTTCTCGAAAGCAAGCGCAATATTGGCAACAGATACATAGTTAATTTCATTCAGCCAATTTAAAGAAACGATATTTTCTACTAATTTAGCTGCCTCAAAGGTGGGCAATGCTAGAATAAGCCCGTCGGTTAACAGTTTTTCTCCATCTGTTACACAAACTTCATAGCAACGTCCATTTTGCGTAATCTCCTCTACTCCATGACCCGTCTGAATCGTAATCGACTGCAAAGCTTCCTCCAGTCGATCAACTAAGGTGCTCATACCATTTTTAAACGTTAAAAACATATTTTGTTTAGCGATTTTCGGGACATTTTCACTCGGAGCTTGTTTAGATTTATTCGCAAGCATCCCAAGTATTAAACTCCGATGCTTTTTTTCCATCTCATAAAAATGGGGAAATGTTGCCTGTAAGCTCAAACTATATGTATCCCCTGCATATATACCACCTAATAACGGTTCCGTAATATGCTCTAGCACTTCTTTTCCTAAACGTCTTTCGATAAAACTCCCAAGAGACTCATCTGCTGTCCCTTTCTTTTTCGGTAAGCATAAATCCATAGCTGCGCGAACTTTTCCTAAAGGAGAAACAAGTCCAGTTTTCATAAACGGCGTAATTTCCGTCGGGATGCCAAGCACAAGACCAGGTGGCATTGCATGTAATTTATTTTTGTGTAAGATAAAACTTTTTTTGGCTTGTGGGTTAGTTGAAGTTAATTCATCTTCCAAGCCAAGGTCTTTTATTAATGAAATAATGGGTGCTTTCCGAGCTAAAAACGATTCTGGACCTTTTTCAATAATAAAATCATTTCGATGTAATGTACGTATTTTCCCGCCAAGTTTTTCGCCTTTTTCAATTAGCGTGAGTGCCACCGGAATATTACGTTCTTCAAACCATTTACTTGTATAATAAGCTGCACTCAGTCCCGTTATCCCGCCACCAATAATAACAATTCTTTTTACAGAACTCTCCATTTTCCATCGACCTTTCGGATTTGGACATCTTTACATCACAATAGTAATTCAATGTCGTTTCCTACGCCGTGATACTCATCACTTACTAAGCATGCATAGTTAAAATAAATAAAACAGGAAGAGAATAATAATCCTCTTCCTGCCCTCATTTTTTCATTTGAATTTTGTCCCACTCTTCTTCTGTTAACTCTCTATAAGACCCTTCCGCTAGAGACTCATCTAACTTCAAAGCCCCCATAGATAATCTCTTCAAATAAACAACTGTTTTGCCAACAGACTCGAACATTCTTTTTACTTGATGAAACTTACCTTCTGTAATAGACAATTCAATTTCAGAAACCGGGCCACTACTTAAAATAGTTAATATTCCTGGTTTCGTATGATAACCATCATCTAAAATTACACCATTCGAAAAAGCCTCGATATCTGAATCAACCACTACTCCGTCTATTTTCGCAAAATAAACTTTCGGTACATCTTTATTTGGAGAAAGTAGACGATGCGTTAAAGCACCATCATTTGTTAACAACAGTAACCCAACAGTATCTTTATCCAATCGTCCAATTGGATACACATCAAAATGACGTACATCATCATCTAATAGATCGATGACTGTTTGATCTCTCGAATCTTCCGTTGCCGAAACTACGCCCGGGGGTTTATTCATCATTAAGTAAATAAACTCTTTATAATGCACAATATCCCCGTAAACAGTCACAACATCTTCTGTTTCTTTCACATGCAGTGAACTATCTTTCACAACAACATCATTTACTTGAATTGCTTTTGACTTGATCAACTCTTTTACTTCTCTTCTTGTACCAAAGCCCATATGAGCAAGAAATTTATCTAATCGCATTTTGTACTCCTAAAAACCAAATTTTTTCGTAAAACGTGTAAGTCGTTCCCCAAATAACTTTTGTGCAAGTCCAAGTCTTAACGTTACATAACCATAAAAAGCTGCGCCTATAGATGCACACACAATAATAACAAGCAAAGCTCCAAACTTTCCATCAGCAGTAAATACCTTTTCAATTCCCCATTTAGAAACAAAAACTAAACTCAACATAAGCGCATTTACAACGATGATAAGAAGAATACGTCTAAATACCATCGTAGACTTGTACTGCAAAGTTTTTCGAATTGCAATCATATTCAACCCAATAGCTACTATATAACCACAAGCAGTCGCTAAAATAGCTCCATCAGTTTCAAACGCTTTAATGAACGGCGTATTTAACACTAACTTCGTTAAAATACCTACTAATAAATTCAAAATAATAAGCTTCTGACGATCAATCCCTTGCAAAATAGAAGTCGTCACAGGATATAACGCAAACAATATTGCGACTGGAGCATAATGAGCTAGCACCGTAGCACCTGTGTCACTTTGCTCGTAAAACACAAAGTAAAACTCATTTGCCAACACCGAAATTCCCAAAGCTGCAGGTAAAGTTAAAAACAATAAAATTTGAAATGATTGATCTAATGATTTTCTCACTTGAGCAAAATCTTGTTTTGCGTAATAACTCGTAATTAACGGAATTAACGTCATCGAAAAACCAGTTGCTAGCATAACAGGAATCATGACGAGCTTATGCGTAGAAAAGTTTAACATTCCTAATAATGTATTAGAAGCTTCTCCATCTACACCATTCATTAACATTGCCCGGTTAAATGTAATCATATCAATGAATTGGAATAGTGGATTAATCACTCCTACTAAAGCAAAAGGTACCGTATATACTAACATTTCTTTGTAAATATTCGTTAAAGAAACATCCGAAGTTGTTTTTCCAGTGCCATGTAGTAGTCCATCAAACTCAGGCTTTAACTTATTCCAATACCAATATAAAACGACTAAGCTTGCGATTGCTCCTAAAAAGGCAGCAAACACCGCAAATGAAACGGCTGTCTTTTCAGATCCTTTAAAAACATTTAGAACGAAAAATGCTCCTGCTAATACAAATAAAATACGAACAATTTGCTCAAATAATTGAGAAACTGCAGTCGGAGTCATATGTTGATATCCTTGGAAAAATCCACGAATTAAACTCATGACAGGTACAACCATTACTGCAAAACTTACATATTTTATAACTGTTGCTACATCTTGAACAGTAAAAACAGCTTTCTCATCTTTAATAATTAGATGAGCAATTGGTTCAGCCAAAGCATATAACACGATAAATCCTAGTACACCCGTCAAACTCATAAGTAACATGCTTGATTTGACTAATTTTCTACCCGTTGCATAATCTCCAAGTGTATTGTATTTTGCAACAAACTTAGAAACTGCAATCGGAACTCCTGACACAGCAATTGCAAGCATTATAGAATATGGTACATATGCATACTGATAAAGAGCTATATACTCTTCCCCAATTAATTGATAAAAAGGAATGACATACAGCACTCCTAAAATTCTAGATAATAAGAGACCAACCGTTAAAATCATTGTCCCTTTTAATAAATTCGATGCCATAAAACCCGCCCAATCATATATCAAATTCGCCTTGGCGTATTTGTGCACAGATTTTTCTCTAGCTTGCTCGAGAAATTCCTCTAAAAAATCTGTTGCAGCCGCCAGAGGCTTTAACTTTATTCAACAGGGATTTGTGGATCCCATTTAACTGAATACATTTTTTGCATTCATCTCACCACTTATAAAAGTAGAAGATTTCTGCTGAATGAAGTTAAAATGTCTATCTTACAGTTTACATCTGTCGTAACAAAACCACAATCATGTATAATAAAGAAAAAAGTGAAAGTGTGAATCTACTATGTATGACGTTATCGTAATAGGCGGGGGTCCCTCTGGACTAATGGCCGCTGCAGCTGCAGGAGCAGAAAATAAAAAAGTATTACTTATTGAAAAAGGATCGAAGCTTGGGAAAAAGCTTGCTATATCTGGTGGAGGACGTTGTAACGTAACAAATAGACTCCCTCAAGAAGAAATCGTTAAAAACATTCCTGGAAACGGACGCTTTTTGTTTAGTCCATTTTCCATTTTTAATAATGAAGACATTATTGAGTTTTTTGAAAATCTTGGAGTAGCCTTAAAAGAAGAAGATCACGGGAGAATGTTCCCTGTTTCGAATAAGGCAATGGATGTCGTAAATGCTCTCCTCGACGAGTTAAAAAGACTTCATGTAGAAATAAAATTAAACTCTCCAGTAGCTAAATTATTAATGAACGATGAAAAAATAATTGGTGTTCGCCTTGCTACTGGCGAAGAAATAGTAGCTGGCGCTGTCGTAGTTGCAGTTGGAGGTAAAGCAGTACCGCAAACTGGTTCTACAGGAGACGGCTATCCTTGGGCTGAAAAAGCAGGTCACACTGTTACCGATCTTTATCCAACGGAAGTTCCTTTATTATCAAACGAATCTTTCATCAAATCGAAAGAACTGCAAGGTCTTGCACTACGCGATGTTGCTGTTTCTGTTTTAAATAAAAAAGGAAAAGCTATCATTACTCATCAAATGGACATGTTATTTACGCATTTCGGCTTAAGTGGCCCTGCAATTTTACGCTGTAGTCAATTCGTTGTAAAAGAACTTAAAAAAAATGTCGGCCAGCTTGTACAAGTTCGCATCGATTGTTTTCCAGATCTAAACGAAGAGCAAACATTTCAAACTCTTCTATCTTCCATAAAAGAAGAGCCTAAAAAGGCAGTAAAAAATGTGTGGAAAGGACTTGTTCCAGAGAGATGGCTGTTGTTTTTATTGCAACAAGCGAACATCCAAGAAAGTGAAGATGGACAAAACCTTTCGCACGAAAAAATCCGCACATTGGCACATTTGTTTAAACAATTTAACGTAAATGTGTATGGTACACAGCCACTCGACAAAGCATTTGTAACAGGCGGCGGTGTGTCCATCAAAGAAATCGAGCCTAAAACAATGGCATCGAAGAAAAAAGCAGGTTTGTATTTCTGTGGAGAAATTTTAGATATTCACGGATACACTGGTGGATATAACATCACATCTGCGCTCGTTACAGGGAAAATAGCTGGCATGAGTGCTGCTTTATCTAACTAATAAAGAAAAAGTTAAGCTGACAAGGAATTTGAAAAAATCCTTGTCAGCTTATTTTTTAGGGCTATGTTAAATTTTTTTGTTGATTTTTAATAAACCATCCACTTTTGTAAGTGCCAAAATTATTGATGTTATTTCATAGAGAATTAAAAATGCACATAAAAAATGAGCTAGGAAATGTACCTCCAAGCTCATGTGTTTTACAATTCATTTTTTCACTAAAGTACACAGTAATCCATAGACTTATTTACGATTTCTTCTTTTTTTACCGATTAAGCAAGGTCTTCGTTAGTGTTGTCATTCTTCTTTGCTCGAAGAAACTAATTTTCATGGCGGTTCAATAAGACGAAATATTTAAAGCATAATAAACGAAACTTAACCTCTGACCATTCATTTCGAATTCTTCACTACTAGTATTTATTCTCTCAAATCCATTTTTTTCCAAAATCCTTTGGGATGCTATATTATTAGTTGTTGTTTTGGCTTTGATCTGCTTTACATCTTCCTTAGCTACTGTTTCTACTAATATTTTTAATGCTTTATTAGCTATTCCTTTACCAGTATGTACTTGCCCCACCCTATAACCGAGATAACCGATTTTATCAGACTCATCAATATCCACTAAATTTATTCTTCCTAGAATTGAGCTATCTTTATCTTTAATTAAATAAAAATATGAACCCCCTTTAACTTGTTCTTCAAGTAAAGTTTCATGTCTTTTTTTAAACGTTTCAGGGTTATAGTATTCATCTCCACGCGTCGGAACCATTTCCTCGAAAAAAGTTCTGTTTTCAAGTTCAAAATTAAACAAATCTTCTGCGTCTGTAATATGTAATTTTTCAATAAATATAGTCATTTGTACAAACCACCATTCAAATTTAATAGAATTCTTTTTCATACTGACCTGCCATATTAGTTTAAATGTTACAATTCGCAATCTTATACTTACTTTAACAGAGCCTTTTAAAAAAATCATTGCCAAACATTTTCAATTTGTGTATATTGTACATAAAGTATATATACACTAATGACAAGAGAGGTTTTTGCATGCAAATAATAATTTCGAATAATTCGAAAGACCCTATCTATGAACAAATTTATATTCAAATTAAGAAACATATTTTGACCAATGAAATTCAAGCAGGACACTCCCTCCCTTCCATGCGTCAACTAGCAAAGGACTTGGACATAAGTGTAATTACAACAAAGCGTGCATACGAAGAACTTGAGAAAAACGGATTCATTTATTCGATTGTTGGAAAAGGCTCTTTTGTATCAGAACAAAACAATGAAATGATTAAAGAAAGAAAAATGAAAGTAATTGAAGAACAATTGTTGACTGCCATTCAAAATAGTAAAGAAATTGGCATCGACCTTACAGAATTAAAGGAATTGCTTACCATGTTATATAAGGAGGAAGATTGATGGAAAACGTAATTGAATTACAACATGTTCAGAAATCATTTGAAGGTTTTCAACTAAAAGACCTTTCACTGACTATAAAAAAAGGATTTGTAACTGGGTTTATCGGAGGTAATGGTGTAGGGAAATCGACAACGATTAAACTGATTATGAATTTATTGCAGCCTGATAGTGGAACGATATCGATATTCGGTTTGAATTATAAGGAGCATGAAAAAGAAATAAAACAGCGAATTGGTTTTGTATTCGACGAAAACATCTTTTATGAAAATCTAACATTAGCAGAAATGAAAAAAATTATTAAACCATCCTATAAAAATTGGGATGACAATCTTTTCGATCATTATGTTAAATCATTTGAACTGCCGCTAACTAAAAAGATTAAGTCATTTTCTAAAGGAATGATGATGAAAGCTTCGTTAACAATAGCTTTATCCCATCACGCGGAACTAATTATTATGGATGAACCTACTTCCGGATTAGATCCGATTTTTCGTAGGGAGTTGTTAGATATACTCCATAATCTCATGCAAGATGGGGAGAAAACGATCTTCTTTTCAACTCATATTACAACTGATTTAGACCGTATTGCAGATTATATTACGTTTATTCATCAAGGTGAGCATATGTTTACAAAGGAATTTTATAAAATTGAAGAAGAGTATGCGATTGTAAAAGGTGGAATTGAATTATTAGACCGGGATACAGAAAAGGAATTTATCGCAATGCGTAAATCTAATCATGGTTTTGAGGCACTAACAGCTAATAAAGCACGTATAGAAAATATTTTTGGAGAAATGGTTTTGATTGAGAGACCAACTTTGGAAGATATTATGTTCTATACAAAGAAAGGGGCTGAGCAGTATGTTTAATTTAATACGTAAAGATATCATCTTACTCAAAAAAACGTTCATGATTTTGTTGCCGGTTTTATTTGTTTATTTAACTGTAGGTTCTTCATCCATTTGGGTAGGTATTATTTTTAGCATCGCAATAATAATGGGAGCTTTTGCAAATGATGAAAAGTCTTCGAGTAATACTCTATTAAATTCTCTACCTTATACACGAAAAGAAATTGTAAGTTCAAAATATATTGGCGCTTTTATTTTTACTTTTCTAGTTGTTTTTATGATTTTTATTGGAAATTTAATTATTCATAGAGAAATAACAGTATGGAAAGACTTATTATTTATTATTAGTCTTGTTATGGTATCTACCTCATTGTTTTTGCCGTTTTCTTATAAATTTAAGAGCCAATATTTGCTAATCGCTTCTCTCGTTTCATTTGCACTTTATATGGTAATTAATAATTTTGTCTTCCAAAATTTGAATGAAAAAATGAGCGAACTTGTAGGAATGTTATTAGCTTTACAAAATGCACAGTTCTATTTGATAATCGCATTTTTTGTTATTTCTTTATATGCATGTTCATGGCTTCTGTCAATTCGGATTTATGAGAGAAAAGTATTTTAAGGGGGATGAAATAATGAAAAAAGCAACAGTTGTAGGAGTTATTATCGGCATAGGACTATTAGTTCTTTTAAAAGTGTTTCAGGATTCAATACCACGAATTAGAGATCCACTGACGAATTACATCATATTAATAGGCTTCGTCCTTTTTGCCATCATTTATGGTGCATCCCGGCTTAGAAAAGCTAATAAATAGAATCTGAAGGCTGCCAAAAATTCATTTTTGGAGGCTCTTTTCCTTATTTTAGAAAGTGACACTTCTACATTTTGATTCATTGAGTATAGATTGTCCAATTATTATTCGCGATTGTCCAGTTAAGCCGAATGATTGTCCAATTCCTCATTTTCAATCAAAAAAGCTGCTCCGACTCTCAATTTAGAGAGTCGAAGCAGCTTTTCATTTGATATTAGATTACGATATTCACCATTTTACCTGGAACCGCAATGATTTTCTTCACTTCTTGCCCTTCCAACCATTGTTGCACTTGATCAGAAGCAAGAGCTAAAGCTTCTAGCTCTTCTTTTGAAGCATCTTTTGAAACAACTAGCTTCGCGCGTACTTTTCCTTTAATTTGAACAGGAATTTCCACTTCGTCGTCTACTAATTTCGACGCATCAAATGTTGGCCACGCTTCATACGTAATTGTATCTGTATGCCCTAAAATGCTCCATAGCTCTTCAGCAATATGCGGAACGATTGGAGAAATTAGTTTAACAAATCCTTCTACATACTCTTTCGAAATCGTTTCTGCTTTATATCCTTCATTGATAAATACCATCATTTGAGAAATAGCCGTATTATAATGCATTGCCTCATAATCTTCGGTTACTTTCTTAACTGTTTGATGATACGCCTTGTCTAGGTTTGCAGAAGATGCGTCCGCTACTTTAGCACTCAAGCTTCCATTCTCATCTACGAACAAACGCCAAATACGATCTAGGAATCGACGTGAACCATCTAGCCCGTTTGTTGACCATGGTTTAGATGAATCAAGTGGGCCCATGAACATTTCGTATAAACGAAGCGAATCGGCACCATGACTTTGTACAATATCATCAGGATTTACAGTGTTTCCTTTTGACTTAGACATTTTCTCGTTATTTTCACCAAGAATCATTCCTTGGTTAAATAATTTTTGGAATGGCTCTTTCGTTGCAACAACGCCAATGTCGTAAAGGAATTTATGCCAGAAACGCGCGTACAATAAATGTAATACAGCATGCTCTGCTCCACCAACGTAAATATCAACTGGAAGCCAGCGTTTTACCAATTCTGGATCGATAATTGCTTCGTCATTATTTGGATCGATATAACGAATATAATACCAACAGCTACCAGCCCATTGTGGCATCGTATTTGTTTCACGACGTCCTTTTTTACCTGTTACTGGGTCCACAACATTTATCCATTCTGTAATATTAGCTAAAGGTGATTCACCAGTTCCACTTGGCTTAATATCCTTTGTTACTGGCAACATAAGTGGAAGCTCTGACTCCTCTACAGCTGTTGAAGTACCATCCTCCCAATGAATAATTGGAATTGGCTCTCCCCAATAACGTTGGCGGCTAAACAACCAATCACGTAAACGATACGTAATTTTCTTTTCACCTGTACCTTTTGCTTCAAACCATTCAATCGCTTTCGCAATCGCTTGTTCTTTGTTCAAACCATTTAAGAAATCAGAGTTAACAAGTGTACCATCCGCTGTATACGCTTCTTCCTCAATATTTCCACCAGCAACGACTTCTACAATCGGTAAATCAAATTGTTTCGCAAATTCATAGTCACGAACATCGTGTGCTGGAACTGCCATAATGGCACCTGTTCCATATGAAGCTAATACATAATCAGCAATCCATATTGGCATTTTTTTACCACTTACAGGATTTATCGCATATGCGCCTGTAAATACACCAGTTTTATGTTTCGCAAGGTCTGTACGCTCTAGATCACTTTTTAGCATTACTTGATCTTTATAAGCTTGCACTGCATCTGCTTGTTCCGCAGTCGTAATTTTATCGACAAGCTTATGCTCTGGCGCTAATACTGCATACGTTGCACCAAAAATGGTATCCGGGCGAGTTGTAAATGCACGGAATGACTCTTCCGTTCCATCAATTGCAAACGTCAGCTCCGCACCTTCCGAACGACCAATCCAGTTGCGTTGCATATCTTTTAAGCTCTCTGGCCAATCAAGATCATCTAAGTCTTCCAATAGTCTATCTGCATAAGCAGTAATACGTAAAACCCACTGACGCATCGGACGGCGTTCTACTGGATGCCCTCCACGTTCAGATAATCCATCTATTACTTCTTCATTTGCAAGAACTGTTCCTAATGCTGGGCACCAGTTTACAGGCACTTCATCTACATAAGCCAAACCTTTGTTGTACAGCTGGATGAAAATCCATTGCGTCCATTTATAATACGAAGGATCCGTTGTATTTACTTCTCGGTCCCAATCAAATGAAAAACCAAGATCCATCATTTGACGTTTAAATGTCGCAATATTTTTCGCCGTAAATTCTGCTGGATCATTTCCCGTGTCAATAGCATATTGCTCTGCTGGAAGACCAAAAGCATCCCAACCCATTGGATGAAGAACGTTATACCCTTGTTTACGCTTAAACGCACTTAAAATATCCGTCGCAATATATCCAAGTGGATGACCTACGTGTAAGCCAACTCCTGATGGATATGGGAACATATCTAAAGCATAAAACTTCGGTTTCGATGGATCATCGATCATTTTATATGTTTTATTGTCATCCCAATACTTTTGCCATTTTTTTTCGATTGCTACATGATTAAAGCTCATTATAATTCCTCCTCAAAAATAAAAAAACTCGTCCCTTAAAAAACTAAGGGACGAGAGTATATACTCACGCGGTACCACCCAAATTAGTGGAAACTTCCACTCAACTTGATTCCTTAACGCGGAAAACGGTATAAGCTACTAATCGTTCACTTATACAGACTCTAAGGCGAGTTCAATAATTCGTTACGCTAACTTCCACCAACCGTTAGCTCTCTTTGGAAACGTCCATTATTTACTAATCCTTGTCACAGTCACTGCTATTTGAATACATTCTAATGGATTTCGGAATAAAATACAAGAAAGACTTTACTACGAATCCAATTAGATTGCTACATTCTCTTTTACATCTTTAACGATTAACGTCGCTTCTGTTGCATCAATGATATCTTGAATAGTATACCCCTCAAATACTTCTTTTAATTCAAGGCCAGCATCTGTTATTTCAATCATTGCACGTTCTGTAATTATTTTATTCACAACGCCTTTACCTGTTAAAGGCAGTTCACATTGTTTTTTGATTTTCGCAGAACCATCTTTTGCACAATGATCCATAATGACGATAATTTTTTTAGCACCATGTACTAAATCCATTGCGCCGCCCATGCCTTTAATCATTTTCCCTGGAATCATCCAGTTAGCAAGGTCGCCTTTTTCCGATACTTCCATCGCCCCTAAAATAGCAACATCTACATGCCCTCCACGAATCATCGCGAAAGATTCTGCGCTTGTAAAGAAAGAAGAACCCGGTATTGTCGTTACGGTTTCTTTCCCTGCATTAATAAGGTCAGGATCTACATCTTGCTCTGTAGGATATGGCCCAATGCCAAGCAGTCCATTTTCAGACTGTAAAACGACCGTTTTATCTGGAGATATGAAATTCGCTACTAATGTCGGAATCCCAATCCCTAGATTAACGTAGTTTCCATGCTCGATTTCTTGTGCTGCTCTTCTTGCAATTTTCTCGCGTGTATTCAATCGAATCTCCCCCTTATGAACGTGTCGTTAAACGCTCTATTCTTTTTTCTTGTGCCGCTTGGAAAAGTCCTTGTACATAAATACTTGGCGTGTGAACTTGAGCTGGATCTAAATCTCCTGTTTCCACGATACCCTCTACTTCTGCAATCGTAAATTTCCCAGCTGCAGCCATCATCGGATTAAAGTTTTGCGCTGTTTTATTGTAAATAAGATTTCCGAATTTATCGGCTTTCGCAGCACGAATCAATGCATAATCCGCACGTAGTGATTGTTCTAATACATATTCTTTACCGTCAAAAACACGAGTTTCTTTACCTTCTGCAACAACTGTTCCAACACCAGCTGGAGTAAAGAATGCTGGTATTCCAGCTCCGCCTGCGCGAATTTTTTCAGCTAGTGTTCCTTGTGGTGTCAATTCTACTTCGATTTCGCCAGAAAGAACTTGTCTTTCAAATTCTTTGTTTTCCCCAACATATGAGCCTATCATTTTTTTAATTTGTTTATTATGAAGAAGTAGCCCAAGTCCCCAATCATCGACTCCGCAGTTATTAGAGATAACGGTCAAATCTTTTACCCCTTTTTCTACTAAAGCTAAAATCAGCTGTTCTGGAATACCTACTAATCCAAAGCCGCCAACCATTAGCGTCATACCATCTTGAATACCTGCAACAGCTTCAGCTGCTGAATTATAAATTGGTTTCATGATTTCATTCCCCTTCCTTATGTAAAAATGCTTCCCTCTCATACTCTCAAATATTGCTCCATTAAGCAATTGCTTTTCATTTTATAATAGAAAATGCTTAATAATAGTTATATGGTTGATATGGAGTTCTTTAAATTTTCCCTATCATATTCAATGTTTCCACTAAATGAATGTTCATATCATCAACAGACTCTTCAAAATTACTTCGATGCCATTCAATTATTAAACCAATAATAGCATTCGTCAAAAAAGAATATAAATACTTTTTAGATTCATTGTATTTTCCAATTTTACTATCTTCTATAAAATTCGATCGAATTGCATCAAAAAACATATAATAATAAGTTGTCGGTACATTATCTGATAAAATAATTCGATAAAAATCTTCATACTTTTTGACATGATGAAAAATTCTAACCGTTTTTGGATCTAACTCTTTAAAAGCTGAACTTTTTATTTGTTGTGCAGAAATATATTTATATGGTTCCTTGTAGGATTCTTCTAAGTCTAAAATTACTTCTTCAAAAAATTCCTTAAAAACATCCCCAACTTCTTCATAGTGAAAGTAAAAGGTTCCTCTATTTATATTTGCTTCCCGGCATAGCTCAGATACTCTAATGTTTGGTAAAAGCTTATCTTTCAATAAATGAGTTAATGCTTGATAGATAGCTTTCTTTGTCTTTACGACTCTTAAATCTTTTGCTTTCAAAAATATCTCTCCTTTACCGAACAGAAATTCATAAATATGTTTATTATTATACAGTAACCAAGAAAACTGTTGGTTGAATACGCTTTCATTTTATTTTATAATTTTATTGTACAACTGTTCAATAAAATTCAAGGAGGAAATGATTATGAGATTACAAGACAA
Source organism: Psychrobacillus sp. (assembly GCF_032154225.1). Classification (GTDB taxonomy): domain Bacteria; phylum Bacillota; class Bacilli; order Bacillales_A; family Planococcaceae; genus Psychrobacillus. The sequence goes on along the minus strand of NZ_JALDYF010000022.1, from coordinate 27,906 downwards.
AGTAGCTATTATTACAGGTGCAGCTTCGGGTATGGGTAAAGCTATTGCTGAAGCTTATGCAAAACAAGGTGCAAAGGTCGTTGTTTCCGATTACAATTTAGAAGGTGCAGAAACTGTCGCAGCAGCTATAAAAGCAGCTGGCGGGGAAGCAATTGCGAACCGCACAAACGTAGCAGAACTTGCTGACTTAGAAAACTTATTTGCTGAAACAAAATTAGCATTCGGTAAATTAGATATTTTAGTAAACAATGCAGGTATTATGGATGGAATGGAGCCTGTTGGTGAAATTTCAGATGAAAAATGGGATCGCTTATTCGCAGTAAATACTACTGGTGTTATGCGTGCAATGCGTATCGCAACGAACATTTTCTTAGAACAAGGGCACGGAGTTTTCGTTAACAATATCTCTGCGGGAGGATTACGTGGTGCTCGCGCTGGTGCAGCGTACACTGCATCTAAACACGCTGTGACAGGCTTAACTAAAAATACTGCTTACATGTATGCAAACGCTGGTATTCGTTGTAACGGTATCGCTCCAGGCGGAGTTATGACTAATATCTCATCTTCTATGACTAGCCTGTCTGAATTCGGTATGGGTCGTCAGCAAACCGGTAGCGGGACAATGCCACGCGTTGGTCAACCTGAAGAAATTGCAAACCTTGCTGTATTCTTAGGTTCCGATGAGTCAAGCTTCGTCAACGGCCAAGTTATTGCTGCAGATGCTGGTTGGACTGCATACTAATTATTAGTACAATTAAAAGACCGTTAATTCATATGCGAATTAACGGTCTTTTCATGCTTCATTTTGAATTATTCATTTGGCTTTTTTTCAATGGAATATCATAAAGCAAACTTGTAGCAATCGCAAAAAACATTAAACTTGTCAAAATAAAAATCATCATTTGTGTCCCGTATGACTGAACAAGCATTCCACCAATTAACGGCCCGATCATTCTACCAACTGTAGCCATACTATTAACAATCCCTTGATAGAATCCTTCTCGTCCCTTAGGTGCCAATTGATCCGCAAGTGTTGGCACAGCAGGCCATACAAACATCTCACCAATGGTCAAAATTACCATCGATGTAATAAACATCGCATAACTTTCTGCAAAAGCAACTACTACAAAAGAACCCATGAAAATAACTATTCCAATAATAAGTTGAGCTTTAATTTTATGTTCTAATCGCGTAATAATCGGCTTAATCAGTGGCTGGGCTAATACAATTAGAAGACCATTAATCGTCCACAACAAACTGTACTGCTTCAACGTAATACCTAATTCCAGTACATGAGTCGAAATCGTTGTAGTCCACTGCACATAAACAATCCAAGTTAATAAATAACCAAACGTCACAATCATCATTGCATAAAAAGGAGCTTTTTGATTTTTAACATCCTTTTCTTTCGAGGCATTCGCATGTACATTTGGCGTTTTTGCCAAATTTTTATAAAATACAGCAGCAATAATAAAAAAGATAATATACGTAATTAAATTTGCAGTAAATATATAATTAATATTTTGAGCTGCTACTAACCCAGCAATTGCTGGACCTATTGCTACTCCTACATTTTGCGCTAAATAGATTGCATTAAAAGCTCTTCTTCCACCTTCAGGCCATACACTTCCCACCATCGCATACATACTCGGAAATACAATTCCTCCACTAAAACCTAATATCGCAACAATCCAAATATATTCTGGCCAATCATGCCAAATTGTTAATAATATTAAAGCAAAAACAGAAAGAATTGTCCCAAACATGATGGACTTATAACCGCCTATACGGTCAAATAAATAACCACCAAGCAAGTTACCGACCACACCAGTTCCGGCATTAATCATTAAAACAAATCCAGCCATCGTTAATGACTGACCAAGATAATCATGCATATAAATTGTATGTAAAGGCCATAAAAAGGAATTCCCCGTCACATTGATAAACATTCCGATTATTAGCAGCCACACTGCTCTTGGCATAATTAACACCTCCATTGACTCAAAAAAATTGCAAACTTTTCGTAAAGCGAAGTAAAAGCACGCTAAATCATTGTATGCTTTTTCATAAATAACGACAAGATGATTCTGCAAAATTCACGAAGAAGTGATAAAATAAGCCTGTTAAGGAGTGAATAGTAATGAACGAAAATAATTTCCCTTTTCCGTCTGATGGAAAAAGGTATTACACATGGAACCGATATTTACGAAATATATTTGATATGAAAATCTTTAAAGTTGCACTTGATGCAGGCTTTGATTGCCCAAATAGAGACGGTACTGTCGCATTTGGTGGCTGTACATTTTGTAGCGTTGCAGGCAGTGGCGACTTTGCTGGTGATAAAGTAGATCCAATTCCAATGCAATTTGAAAAAATAAAAGGCAAAATGCATGAAAAGTGGAAAACCGGAAAATATATCGCTTATTTTCAAGCGTATACAAATACACATGCGCCGCTTCCTTTATTAAAAGAAAAGTTTGAAGCTGCATTAGCACTAGAAGGTGTTGTAGGTATCTCGATTGCCACTCGTCCCGATTGTTTACCAGACGATGTTGTCGAATACTTAGCAGAGTTAAATGAACGAACTTATTTATGGGTAGAGCTCGGCTTGCAAACTGTTCATGAAAAAACAGCTAAACTCGTCAATCGTGCGCATGACTTCCCTACATATGTAGAAGGTGTCGATAAATTAAGAAAGCATGGCATTCGCATTTGCACACATATTATTAATGGACTACCGCTTGAAAACCGTGAAATGATGATGGAAACGGCTAGAGAAGTAGCAAAGCTCGATGTACAAGGTATTAAAATTCATTTGCTTCATCTACTAAAAGGAACTCCTATGGTGAAGCAATATGAAAAAGGAATGCTCGAATTTATGGAAAGAGATAGCTATATTCAACTTGTTGCCGATCAATTAGAAGCGCTCCCTCCTGAAATGATCGTTCACCGCATTACAGGCGACGGTCCAATTGACTTAATGATTGGCCCAATGTGGAGTGTGAACAAATGGGATGTGCTGAACGGAATTGATGCAGAGCTCGCAAAAAGAGAAAGCTATCAAGGAAAATATTATCAAGAAATTGGTGTTATTAAATGATTTTAAAAAGAGTGTTACCTTTTTCACAAGAATTACTAACTAGAGTTATTGAACCTGGAAATTCGGTTGTCGATGCGACTGCTGGAAACGGGCATGACACTGTTTTTCTTGCGGAGCTTGTTGGCGAAAAAGGACATGTCTATGCGTTTGACGTACAAGTAGAGGCAATTCAATCAACGGCGGAAAAACTTCAACAAGCAAATTTAGAAACTAGAGCAACGTTGATTTTAGATGGTCATGAAAATGTAGCTTCTTATGTAGAAACGGAAATAGCAGCAGCAATATTCAATTTAGGATATCTACCCGGAAGCAACCAAGAAATCGTAACGAAAGGAGCTTCCACCATTCAAGCAATTGAAGCTATTTTACATAAGCTGAAAATTGGGGGAATCATTGTGCTTGTAGTTTACCACGGACATCCAGGTGGGGAAGATGAAAAAAATTCATTGATGGATTATGTAAGGGAGCTTCCTCAATCATATGTTCATGTTCTTTCCTACCAATTTTTAAACCAACAAAATAATCCACCATTTATCATTGCACTAGAAAAAATGAAGGCAAAATAACTTTTGTCTTCTTTTTTTGCATATATTTCAAAAGCATGGAGAAGCTAAGAAGAAATGCGTTAGTGCCTATTTCTGCCCCGACAGACAAATTCTTCTGCGACCAGTAACCGCAGGAGCAAAATTCTTTCCGCGACGAGTAACCGCAGGAGCAGAGTTCTTTCTGCGACGAGTAACCGCAGGAGCAAAATGGGGAGAAGCGAGGAGGCAGTTCCCCAGCCACCGCAGCTTTTTCACATTTGACCCCGAGGGGCTAGGCACTGAAGCTAGACAACTACTAAGTAGGAAAGCTTATATTTTCTTAGTTAGTAAAAAAAGGAGAATCTCCATGCCTAAAATTGCTTCGATTAGTACATATAATCCTCCCTACTCATTAGACCAAAAGAATATTGAACAACTAACAAAAGAGCTATTCCAAAACAAAATTGACCAGCTTGATCGATTATTAAAAGTTTTTGAAAATGGCGATATTGAAACAAGGTTTTTTTGTGTCCCTTTAGAATGGCATCAAAAATCGCATAATTTAGAAGAAAGAAATGATATTTACGTCGAGTTAGCGACTAAATATAGTGTAGAAGTGATCCGTACTTGTCTTGAAAATGATATCTTTTTAGAAAATCCCGTCCATCCAAATGAAATAGATGCCATTATTTTCATTAGTAGCACCGGTATTTCTACTCCGAGTATCGATGCTCGTGTTATGAACCATTTACCTTTTTCCGACCGCTTAAAAAGAATTCCTATTTGGGGGCTTGGTTGCGCTGGAGGAGCTGCTGGAATTAGCCGTGCGTTTGACTACTGTAAAGCATTCCCGACCGCAAAAGTGCTTGTCGTTTGTGTGGAGCTTTGCAGTCTCACCTTTCAACCAAATGATTTCTCTAAAAGTAACTTAATCGGTGCATCGTTATTTGCTGACGGTGCTGCTGCTGTTTTAGTATGCGGAGATGAAGTAACGTTACCAAGTAAAAAAAATCTCCCTTACATTGTTCAAACTGCTTCTAAATGGATGCCAGATTCAGAAAATGTTATGGGCTGGAATATAAAAAATGATGGCTTTCATGTTGTTTTTTCGAAAAGCATTCCAAATGTTATTTCAAGTTGGCTAGGACCATTCATTGATCAGTTTTTATCCGAACAGCATGTAACAAAACAACAGCTTTCTCATTTCATCGCACATCCTGGCGGTAAAAAAGTGTTAGAAGCATACGAACAAACATTACAATTTACTTCAGACAAAACAGATATTTCTAGAAATGTACTTAAACATCACGGGAATATGTCATCTCCAACTGTCCTTTATGTATTAGAACAATTTTTACTGCAAGAAAACAAAAAAGATGATCTTGGACTACTAGTAGCACTAGGTCCCGGCTTTTGCGGAGAAGCGTTATTATTGGAATGGAGGGATTAACATACTTTTTTCAATTATTATTTCCCTGGTAATAATGCAAAGAATTTTGGAGGTTTTTATTGCCAAGCGCAATGAAAAATGGATGCTTGCTCAAGGGGCATACGAAGTTGGGGCTTCCCATTATTCTTATATGATTGCACTCCATGTTAGCTTTTTTATAAGTCTAATAGTTGAAGTTATTTTTTTCCAGCAAAGCATTTCTCCATTATTTCCTTTGTTTTTTCTCATTTTTTTATTCGTACAGATTATTCGATTTTGGTGTTTGCAGGCATTAGGGCCCTATTGGAATACAAAAATTATTATATTACCGAATGCTAACGTTGTGAAAAAAGGACCGTACCTTTTCTTTCGTCATCCAAATTATGTAGTTGTTTGTATCGAAATTGCCCTGTTGCCTCTTATGTTCCAAGCATATTTTACTGCACTTGTCTTTACATTATTAAATCTTGCAATGCTTTCTGTTCGAATACCAGCTGAGGAAGAAGCACTAATACACGCTACTAATTATGATGAACAATTTAAAAAGAAGATTTCAGCTTCTTAGCCGAAATCTTCTTTTTATTATTTTGCGCTATTTGCTGCTTCTTCAACCGCACGTGCAACATGATGATGAAGTGTTGGATCTAGTGGGTTTGGTATAAGCTCGCCTTGTTTTGTGTGGTCTACAATTGCAAGAGAAGCTGCAATAAGCGTTGGATATGTGATCTCTTTTGCTCCAGCATCTAAAGCACCTTTGAAAATGCCTGGGAAACCAATAACATTATTGACCGAACGACCATCTGCTGCAAATGCTGCTCCAGCCGCAATTGCTACAGATGGAAGAATTTCTGGGTTCGGGTTAGACAACGCTAAAATAATTTGACCTTTACGTACCATTTCAGGCTTAATCAGTCCCGATACTCCAGTAGTAGCAACGATAATGTCACAACTCTCCATCATTTCCTCTAAAGTAGCTTTTGTTTTCCCACCATAGTTAACCAGGCGATCAGTCGCGTCTTCTTGACGATCAATTCCATATACTTCCTCCACACCATAAGCCATTAACATACGGCAAATAGCAAGTCCTGCTGCTCCAAGACCAATTTGACCAATTACTGCTTTTTTCGGGTCAACTCCAGTTGACTTACATGCAGAAATCACTGCTGCTAAAGCAACAACTGCTGTTCCATGCTGGTCATCATGCATAACTGGAATGGAAAGTTCTGCTTTTAATCGTTCTTCTATTTCAAAACAATGAGGAGATCCGATGTCTTCCAATAAAATCGCTCCAAAGCCTTGGTGAATATGTTTGACAGTTTCCACAATTTCATCTGGATCACTTGTGTTCAATAAAATCGGCACACCGCTTAAACCAACAAATTGATCTAGCAATACTGCTTTCCCTTCCATTACAGGCATACCTGCGACAGAACCGATATTCCCTAAACCTAAAATGGCTGTTCCATCTGTGACAATCGCAACACTAGTACCGATAGAAGTGAAATAATTTGCTTTCTCCGGGTGATTAAAAATTTCCATACAAACGCTTGCAACACCAGGAGTGTAAATGCGTTGTAAATCTCCAAGTGAACGAACGTCCACTCTTCTCTTCATGGCAATTTTTCCGCCTTCATGCGCTTTCAATACATCGTCTGTTACCGCAAGAATCTTCACTCCGCCACCAATTGCTTCAATATTACTGATCACTTGTTGTAGTTGTACTTCCGACTTACATGTAACGGAAATATCCCGAAGAGTCGTTAATGCACCACTTTTCAGTGTTGTAATATCACCAATATCTCCTTCAGCAATACCGATAGCTGTAGCTACTTTTGCAAAGTTCCCTGGTTTTGAAGGTGTTTCTATAATGATGTTACGAATAATATGTTGGTTAATCATGTATATTCCCCTTAGCTTTCTTTTAATAATTTCTTAATCATAGCATAAAAGCCTTTTTTCATAAATGAAAAAAGGCTTTTTTATTATTAGTTGAATAATAATGATACAAGTGCTAGTGGCTCAATATATTGACCGTCCTTGTAAACACGCATATTTCCGCCAGAAATTTCATCTATTAGAATAATTTCATTTGTTTTAGTATCTCGTCCAAATTCTAGCTTAATATCATATAAATCTAACCCTTTTGCAGCTAGATCTTCTTTCACTAATAGCGAGATTTGTTGCGTTAGTGTTTGCAATATATCATATTCTTCTTCCGATAAAATAGATAGCATCGATAAAGCTTGCTTCGAAATTGGCGGATCTTGACGATCATCATCTTTAATCGTCACTTCTACAAATGCATCTAACGCTTGTCCTTCTTCACAATATGCACCATATCTGCGTAAAAAACTTCCTACTGCTTTGAAACGGCAAATTACTTCTAATCCCTTACCAAACACTTTTGCCTCTTTTACAGTCATTGTTGACTCTTCCACATTCGATTCGATGAAATGAGTAGGAATTCCTTTTTCGAACAACTGCTCGAAATAATAAGTAGTCATGCGTAGAGCAGCTTTTCCAGCTCCATCAATCGTTAAGCCAACTGTGTTTGCACCAGGATCAAATACGCCATTCTCTCCAGTTACATCATCTTTAAATTTCAATAAAACATCGCCATTATCCAATTTGTAAACGTCTTTTGTTTTCCCTTGATATGTAAGATTCATTTTTTTAACTCCTTCTAAATTTCTGTTCTTATTTTACACCTAACCTCGTTTTCAAACAATATACCCGATAGATCTTAGAACATTATTTATAAAAGCATCTGAGTAAGCAAAAATTTCTTCTCTTTCTGGCTCTTGATATAAATCATGTAAACAACTTTTCCATTCTTTAAACTGATATTCGGAAAGCTCCTGTTTTTTTATCCACAAAGCAGTTGTTTTAATATCTGTAATTTTATCTCGCTCACCAGTCATCAATAAAACAGGCACATTCGGAATCGATTCCGATGATTGTGTGACGCTCTTCATCAGCATTTGCAACTCTTTATACCATGTATTTGTAACGATTGTTTGAAAGGCTATATCATCTTGAAATTGTTGATACACTTCGTAGTTACGCGTAATATCTTTAAACTGAATGCCATGATTGATCTTTTGTGGAACAGATATTTTAGCTAATGCATTCGCCCATTTAGAAGGCAACTTTTTCAGTTGCAACCAAGGTGAAGTTAATATGACGCCTGCGTATTCAATTTGAAGTTTTTTCATTACTTTCATTAATATGGTTGCACCTAACCCATGACCTAGAATAAAGATAGGTAAGCCATAAGTAACGGCAACTTCTAATGCTTGTTTTATATATTCTTTATATTCATCAAAAGCCTCATCATGAATGCCTTTTCTTTGTTCACCATGACCTGGCAAATCTCCCATAACAATATGACAATTAGAACTTCTAAGTTTTTCAATGAGCCATGCATATCTTCTATGATGTTCATATGCACTATGAACAATAACAACTACTGCTTTTGGCTTTTCTTCTGTTTCCCACTTCCACATGAACATCACCTCTTCTTTATTAGATATTATTCCCTTACATACAATTGTTTGATACGATTAATTATATTCTACTTTGATAAGGAGTGTGTACTAATTGATTTATCCATATAAAGACAAAAGTCCACAAATTGACGAAACGGTATTCATCGCTGATTATGTCACAATTACTGGAGATGTGACAATCGGACAAGAGTCTACAATTTGGTATAATACAGTAATTCGAGGGGACGTTGCTCCTACAATTATTGGACAAAAAGTGAACGTTCAAGATTTATGCTGCTTACACCAAAGTCCAAATAAGCCTCTTATTTTGGAAGATGAAGTAACAATTGGACATCAAGTAACATTACATAGCTGTATTGTCCGCAAAGGTGCACTAGTCGGAATGGGTTCGATTATTTTAGATGGTGCAGAAATTGGTGAAGGTGCTTTTATTGGAGCAGGCAGCTTAGTGCCTCCTGGAAAGAAAATTCCACCGAACTCGCTTGCAATGGGCAGTCCAGCAAAAGTTGTGCGTGAGTTGACGGATGCAGATAAAGAAGACGTCCAACGCATTATTCGGGAGTATGCCGAAAAAGGACAGTATTATAAGTCGTTACAGGGTAAATAACAAAGACATAATCATAACAAAAGCTGCCGTTTTCACGGCAGCTTTTGTTATTATAGTCCTACTTTTTGCTTTAAAAGCTCTGCTTTGTCTATTTTTTCCCATGGTACATCGATATCTGTACGACCGAAATGACCATATGCAGCAGTTTGTTTGTAAATTGGACGGCGAAGATCAAGCATTTTAATAATACCTGCTGGACGAAGATCGAATAGTTCACGAATATGTGATACTAATTGCTCCTCATCTACTTTACCTGTTCCAAAAGTATCAATTGCAATCGATACTGGTTGAGCTACACCAATTGCATAAGCAAGTTGCACTTCACAACGATCTGCAATTCCAGCAGCTACGATATTTTTAGCAACATAACGTGCAGCATAAGCAGCAGAACGGTCTACTTTTGTTGGATCTTTACCAGAGAATGCTCCACCACCATGACGAGCATAACCACCGTAAGTATCAACAATAATTTTACGCCCTGTTAAACCTGCATCCCCTTGAGGTCCACCAATAACAAATCGACCTGTAGGATTGATAAAGTATTTTGTATTTTCATCGATTAATTCCGCTGGAACAATCGGACTTATAACGAGTTCTTTTAAATCTTTTTGAATTTGTTCTAAAGTAACTTCTGGACTATGTTGTGTAGAAATAACAATCGTATCAATACGCACTGGATTATTATCATTATCGTATTCTACTGTTACTTGCGTTTTACCATCTGGACGAAGATAGTCTAGCGTTTCATCTTTACGAACTTCCGCTAAACGGCGAGCTAACTTATGCGCTAAACTAATTGGTAATGGCATAAGTTCTGGTGTTTCATTACAAGCATAACCAAACATAAGACCTTGGTCCCCTGCTCCAATTGCTTCAATGTCTGAATCTGACATTAAACCTTCTCTTGCTTCGAGTGCTTGATCAACACCTTGCGCTATATCTGGAGACTGTTCGTCAATTGCAGTTAATACAGCAGACGTTTCAGAATCAAAACCATATTTCGCACGAGTATAACCAATTTCTCTAATAGTAGAACGTACTACTTTTGGGATATCTACATATGTAGATGTTGTAATTTCTCCTGCAACTAATACAAGACCAGTTGTCACAGTCGTTTCACAAGCGACACGTGCATTTGGGTCCTCTACTAAAATTGCATCTAGAATTGCATCTGAAATTTGATCACAAATTTTATCTGGATGCCCTTCTGTTACTGATTCCGACGTAAATAATCGGCGCTGTGTCATACATAATTCCTCCTATATCCTGCGAGATTTCTCTCAAGAATTGATACGGTACTCATTCCCATGTCAAGCTGCTTTGGACTTGGCACACAAGGATTAAAGGGCGATGTTATAAAAAAAAACCTTTCACTCACATATATATACATGAGGAAAGGTTATTAATATCATAAACACCTTTCACTCTTATCAATCAAGGAATTTCACCTTGTCTCAGGTTTGGCACCTTTGCAATTAAACTTACTAATTACAGGTTGCCGGGTTTCATAGGGCCTGACCCCTCCACCAGCTCGGGATAAGAGTATCCGTTCAATTCATCATCATACGTAAATACGTAACAGAAGTCAACTATTTTTTTGTTAGCATTTTATTCACAAAAGAAAAATATTAACTTCATTAGTATAGACTAATTACTTTAATGTGTTATACTATTTCACATATCTAGAAAAACTTCCTCTTTTTTAGAGGAAATATAAAAAAAGGATGGTATATTCAAGATGAATTCAATCGATACTGTGAGTGAACTGAAAGAATTGTTAGCAGGAAATAACGTTAGCAGCCAATTGTCAGTGCCACAACTTGTGGAAAAAGCTACAACAAGAGGAGAAGCTGTTTTAACTTCTACTGGTGCAGTAAAAGCCGAAACAGGGAAATATACTGGCCGCTCCCCACAAGATAAGTATATAGTAGATGAAGCTATTTCAAAAGACAAAATCGATTGGGGCTCAGTAAACCAACCAATTTCTTCTGACGTTTTTGATGCTCTATATAAAAAAATGATTAACTTCTTAAACAAACAAGACGAAATCTTCGAGTTTAAAGGATATGCAGGGGCAGATAAAGAATCACGTCTAGGTATTCAAGTAATTAACGAATACGCTTGGCATAATCTTTTCGCTCATCAGTTATTTATCCGTCCAACACAGGAAGATCTTGCTACACATACAACAGACTTCACTATTCTTTCTGCTCCTAATTTCAAAGCGGATCCTGCTGTAGATGGTACCCGTACAGAAACGTTTATCATTGTATCAATGGAAAAACGCACTGTGTTAATCGGTGGTACTGAATATGCTGGTGAGATGAAAAAATCAATATTCTCTATTATGAACTATTTGCTTCCAGAACAAGACATTTTACCAATGCACTGCTCTGCAAATGTTGGAGATGACGGGGACGTTGCATTATTCTTTGGTTTATCAGGTACAGGTAAAACTACCCTTTCTGCAGATGCTGGCCGTAAATTAATCGGTGATGACGAGCACGGCTGGTCTGATAATGGCGTATTTAATATTGAGGGTGGTTGTTATGCAAAATGTATCGACCTAACTCGTGAAAATGAACCTCAAATTTGGGATGCTATTTCATTTGGAACAGTATTAGAAAACGTAGTGGTAGATGCCGAAACACGCGTTGCTAACTATGCTGATAATTCATTAACAGAAAATACTCGTGCTGCTTATCCAATTCAATATATCGAAAATATTGTAGAGCCTTCTGTTGCTGGTCACCCAAATACAATTATTTTCTTAACTGCTGATGCATTTGGCGTATTGCCTCCAATCAGTAAACTAACGAAAGAACAAGCAATGTACCATTTCTTAAGCGGATTTACATCTAAACTTGCAGGTACAGAACGTGGAATTACATCTCCACAACCAGTATTCTCAACATGCTTTGGTTCACCATTCTTACCATTACATGCAACTGTATATGCAGAAATGCTAGGGAAGAAAATTGATGAGCACGGCGCACAAGTATTCCTTGTAAACACTGGTTGGACTGGTGGAGAATACGGAGTTGGTAGCCGTATGAAACTTTCTTACACACGCACAATGGTTCGCGCTGCAATCGAAGGAAAATTAAACAATGCAGAAACAGAAAAAGATTCTGTATTTGGTTTAGAAATTCCAAAACAAATTGAAGGCGTTCCAACAGAAGTATTAGTTCCTCGTAATGCATGGGCTGATAAAGCTGCATATGATCAAAAAGCAACGGAACTTGCTCAAGCATTCCGTAAAAACTTCACAAAATTCGGTACCGTATCAGAAGCAATTTCTCTTAAAGGTGGACCTTTAGCTTAAGTAAGAAATGCGGAAGCACCTTGCTCAGCCCCGAAAAGTAAATGACGGTTTCTGAGGAGGTAGCTTTCCAGCCACCGCAAGAAATTGGCATTTAACCTCGAGGGGCTAGGCGCTGAAGCTAGACAATGACTTAGTTGAAAAGTATATATTTCTTAATATCTCAAAAAACTAGCATATGAAATTTTATGCTAGTTTTTTTATTCTATATAATCCTCATAATAGTGAGAACTTGAAGACTCCGGAAATAATGCGATAAATTTCTCTGCCTGCTCTTCATCCACTTTGTACACTACTATTTCAGAGCCATAATGCCCGACTTCCAACCGTTCCTCTCCATTCACTTGAAAAAATAACGTAAACCACTTTAAACCGCCTCTTGGATCAACGGAGTGCTCTTTTAAAAAAGCACGGTTACCTTCTGTTAAACTTATCGTAAATAATGTAATCAGACCTTCTTTTATTGTAAACTCTGCTATCGAATCCAATTCTGTAATTGCTTCTGTTTCTTCATTCCAACAGTGAATGACCACACTTTGAAATACGTTTATATAATCTTCCCACATATTCAGCCAGTAACTAGTATCCTCTGCAAATGCAGTCTTACTATCAGAACTAATTGCCGGTAAATGTATCGCCACTTGCCCCATACGATCACACTCCCTGTCTTTTCATCCATATACAAGCATCCTTCACAACTTGCCGATTCACTTCACTCGGAAAAAAATGCGTAAACTCTGGATAATACCAAGTTTCTACTACTTTTTCATTTTCTAATAAGGATTGTTCTAATACTTTGGCATGCTCGAAAGAAACATTCGTATCTAATAATCCGTGAATAAGGAGTGTCGACGCATGAATTTCCTGTATAAAAGCGAAAGGATTTCGAGCTTCATAAGCTTCCGCATTATTCGTCGGAGTACCACCAATAACCCGCTTCATCATCCTTCTCATATCTTGACGTTCTTCATATGTCAAATAAATATCAGAAACGCCTGCCCACGTAACAACGGACTGAATGTCATTTCTTAAAATCGCCGTCCAAAGGGCCATTATTCCCCCTCTGGAAAAAGCAAATACATGCATTCGATCTGGCATACAAAATTGTTTTAAAACATCCACACCATACACAGCATCCCAGCGATCTTCCCCCGCAAATTCATCTTTCCCTTCCCCACCACGATTTCCACGATAATAAGGGGCAAATAAAACAAAACCTTCCGAAGCAATTTGCGCAATTCTAGCTGGTCTTACCATTCCAATTCCTTGCATGCCACCCCGTAAATACAAAATTCCTTCGTAGGGCCCTTCTTTTTTTGGCATAGCGAGCATCCCTTTCACTCTTAGCCCACAAGACCAATACGTAATTTCCGTTAAGTTAACACGTGGATTTGGAGAAGGATAAACACGCATTTTTTCAATTATTCCATTTGCCTTCATACGCACTCACCTTTTCTAAAATGGCCTGCATTCCTGCGTCTTTCATATGAAAACTCAAATGGTCACAGCTTACCAATTCTTCATACGTCAGCCACACGGCACCTTCTGTTTCAAAATTCGTATGTTCTATATTAATATGGCCAACATTTGCTATAAATACTACTTTGCAAAATGGCTTTTCCTCATGCACCATATATTCTGCAATCCACTGGCAATTAAATATCTCCACATTTGTTTCTTCCAATGCTTCTCTAATAGCTGCTTCCACCAATGTTTCATCATCTTCCACTTTTCCACCTGGAAACTCGATGCCTCGTTTCGGATGCTTTGTTAATAACCATTTATTTTCATGTTTCGCTAAAACAAGAACATGCATTGCTCTTATAGGAAATACATCTTTATCAAATGATAATTGTACTTGAATATCGTTTAGATCCTGGAAAGTAATCAAAATTAGCTCCCTCCTTTATTCTTAAAGTTTATCACAGGGAACATTATGATATTGAACTACATCACAATATTCCAATAAACAAGCATTATCCCTATATCCGCTAAGCTATGGCTTACAATTGATGCCGTGATTGATTTTAATTGAATACGGAAAATCCCCCACATAATTCCTGCCAAAAAGACAGGAATAACTGCAAGTGCATTGAATGGGAAGCTAAAAATTTCAATAACTACGATCAAATGATACAAACTATAAAAAATAGACGTAACGAAAATCGTCTTCACACTCCCTATTTTATGTACAAGTCGAGAATGCATAAACTCTCTCCAATACAACTCCTCCAAAATTGGATTGATAAAAATTAATACAAATATTAATAAAATAACTTTCGCCCCGTTAAAATCCCACTCCACTAAAACCTGCTGCAATTCCGGTATATTCAATACAGACGACTGAAAAAAGAAGACAAAGCTATAAATCGCCACTAAACAAATTACTCCACTTATAACTCCTACTAACAACGATTTTTTCGTTAGAGGGAGTTTTAGTGTATATGTACTTTTCTTATTCCAAAAAATAAAGACAAGGGGGACAAATAATAACCAACCATAAAAAAGAAAAAAAGTAATCGTAACATTTTGCAAAATCGGCAACCCCACCATTATCATGAGTGTAGGCCCTACCAATAAAATAAGTTGCTTTATCATATTCCCACCTACTTCATTCCCCATATTTCTTCCTATTTTACCATATATATAAAAAAAGACTTAGCATCCAAGCTAAGTCTCCATCTGATTATTCTTTTTCTCCACTCAATTTATAATGAGCGTTCCCTTCTTCTCTATTTTGGGCAATATTTTCTTTCGACTTTTGCTGAGGAGATTGGTGCAAAAGAGAACTTACATTGCGATAATTCGTAGCTGTTTCATTGCCTTTTCTGCTAATATTTTTTGTCATGCTTGCTCCACCTTTCTTAATTGAAAATATGGTAATTGCTCAATAAATTTCTTTGATTCTTCGTCGCAAAACTCATGAATCAAAGCGTATATCTTTTTTAACCTAAGATCATACGGGCTATTTTGTATGTCTGGACTAAAAAAATGTGCACCTTCCACTCGCTTCAATTGATCAAATAATTGATGAAGTATACGGATAATTCTTCTTTCTGCTGTTACTTCAAACTCCCAAGTCGATTCATCTGGAAACGCATATACTTGCCGATGGTTTAACGAAACATATACTTTACAAAGCGTCATTTTCACACATCCTTTTTATCAAGTATGTGTACAAAACAAAAAAACATGCACCACAAATGTGGCACATGTTTTTTTTATTAACCTTGAATATCTACTACTGAACCTTTGTATGGGTGTGGTGCAGCAGTCTGGGGCATATCTTCTAACAAAGCTACAGCAGATACAGCTTCCATGTTCATCGCATTTTGTAAAAGGCTTAACTGAACAGTTTGCTGTAATTGCACTAACTGTGAAGACATGATGGAATTAATATCCATAGTAATCCCTCCTTCTATACAAACATATTATCGGTCAAATAACGATAATATTAATTGCTAGATAGCACTTCATCCCAATTAATCGTTCCATTTTTTATACCTTCTCTTCGCTCTTTATGCATCGTATCGTTTGGTTTACCACCATTTGGCCAATCTTTGTCATGATTTTTCCATTCTGGACGGTCTTGCATTAAGATAAATGCTGCTAAATCTGCCGCATCTTGATCACTAAGTGTTCCACCTGCTCCAGCTGGCATGTTTTGTTGAATATAACCAGCCATTTTCGACACTCTAGCTAACCCTGCACCGTCATTAAAAGAATTATCTCCCCATAATGCTGGTCCAGTATTCGGATCTGTTCCAGAACCATCTCCGGCGTGACATGCAATACAAGACTTGCTATACAGTTCTTCTCCATCTGCCACACTTGGAGTCGGTACGTCATCCATTGAATTTTTCATTCTCCATGGAAGATCTGCCCCTACAGGAATACCTTCCGAAATGTAAGTAAAATAAGCTACCATTGCTTTCATTTCATCGCTACCTAATTCGAGTTTTTCCCCATTCATACTTCGTACCATACAACCATTAATGCGATCTTCAATCGTTACTATTTTTCCTGAGCGCGCTATGTATTGAGGATACACAGCAGTTACTCCAACAAATGAAGAAGAATCTTCATCTAACCCAGCTCCTGCATGACAGCTAGTACATGAAAGCTTGTTTCCTACATATGGATCTGCTACAGAATATGTTTCGTTCACTAAATTATAACCATATGTAATTGCTTCTCCCATTGGTCCTTCCGGTACGTCATCTAAACTTGGTGGATTATACGCAATTTGCGTTCCACTAGATTGACTTGACACTGCGACTTGCTGTTCCGGTTTTTCTACATTCATTTTTTCTGTCAATAAAACCGATCCTATAATTGTACCAATAAACAATAAGCCCGCTGCAATTCCTATTCCGTTATTCATGCTTATCGCCCCTTTCTTACTTTAAGAATATCAAGGAGTCGAAAAAACAGATGTGATATTTCTCACAAAAAGACCAATAGTTCAAGACAATGTTGGTATTTTGACTTATTTATAAATCATCCCCTATCCAGCATTGTGGACATAAAGTTGTCACTCACCTTTAAGTAATAGTTGCTTTTCCTTTTAATATGGCTCTTTATTACTTACAATAAACTTAACTAATAATTTATTGGAGTGAATCATAATGGTTTTTTGGATTTTAGGTGGCGCAGTTTTATTGAGTATTTTTGGATTTGCATTTATATATAAATTTGCGATGAATGATAAGTCTCCCGATGTTGATCCAAAGCCTAAAAGCGTTGATGGACAATGAAGCAACTAGTCATTGGAACATTTCGCTTATATCAAAAGTTTATCTCTCCACTAACACCACCAAGCTGTCGTTTTTATCCGACATGCTCGCATTACGGCATTGAAGCTGTAGAAAAACATGGCGCTGTAAAAGGTGGATACTTAACAATTAGAAGAATATCTAAATGCCATCCTTTTCATGAAGGCGGCATTGATCCAGTTCCAGAGGAATGGCCTTTGAAAAAAAAATAATTCAAAGGTTTTTTTCTTGCTTTTTTTTAAGTAGTCTTGTAAGATGAAAAAGTTACAAAAACTCAAAACGTAATGATTACTATTTAGGGGTTGGATATTTTGAAGAAAGTAAGCTTTTTATTTTTAGCACTTATATTAATTTTATCGACAGCTGCATGTGGCGATAAAAATACGAATGAAGAAACTGCGCAAAAAGACAGTACAATTACCGTTTATACTACGGTTTACCCACTGCAATATTTTGCCGAAAGAATTGGTGGAGATGCAGTAGAAGTAAAGTCCATATATCCTGCTGGTGCAAACGAGCACACTTTTGAGCCTTCTCAAAAAGATATGATGGCACTAGCGGATGCTGATTTATTTTTTTACATAGGCTTAGGTTTAGAAGGATTTGTTGAAAATGCGAAAAAGACGCTTGCTAAAGAACATGTGAAAATGGTAGCAACAGTCGATGCAATAACTGATGAACAATTAGGTTCTTCCGAACACGAAGAAGAAGAAGAAGAAGAAGAAGAAGAAGAAGAAGAAGAAGGCGAAGAACATGATCACGAAGGACACGATCATGGAGATATTGATCCACATATATGGATGTCTCCAAAAATAAGCCAAAGCCTTGCATTGTCTATTAAAGATTCTTTAGTAGAAGCTGCTCCAGCAAAAAAAGAAGCATTTGAAAAAAACTATGAGCAACTTGTCGAAGAACTAATACAATTAGACGTTAGCTTTGAAGAAATGGCGCATAATGCTCCAAATAAAACATTTTTCGTTTCGCATGCTGCATTTGGCTATATTGCAAACACTTATGGTTTAGAGCAAATTGCAATCGCAGGACTTAATTCGCAAGACGAGCCATCTCAAAAAAAATTAACAGAAATGATTGACTTAGCAAAAGAAAAAAATATTCACTATATTTTATTTGAACAAAATGTTTCCTCCAAGCTTACGGAAGTCATCCAAAAAGAAGTTGGCGCTGAAAGCCTAGTACTACATAATCTTGGGGTGCTTTCTAAAGATGATATTGAAAATCATGAAACATACTTCACATTAATGAATCGAAATCTAGACATTCTAAAAACTGCATTACAATAAAACAAGCGTGTTGTAAGGGTTTTAACCACTTACAACACGCTTTTCAACTATATTACATCCACTTATAAAGCTCTCTTCTCAAAAGCTTATTGGACGCGTTACGAGGCAAATCTTCAACAAAATGATAACTAACAGGCTGTTTGTAAGAAGCTAATTGCGTTTGCATAAACGCTTTTAAAGTTTCTTCTGTAACATCCTCTCTTAATACTACAAAAGCTACAGGAACTTGTCCCCAATTAGCATCCTCTTTCCCTGCCACACCTGCTTCTTTCACTGCTGGATGCTTTACTAACGCCTGCTCAATCTCTGCGGGATATATATTTTCTCCACCGGAAATGATTAAATCAGAGCGTCGATCGACAACAAATAAATAACCTTCCTCATCTATATATCCCATATCTCCCGTATGAAGCCATCCGTCTATTAGTGGACTTCTCGTTGCGGAAGCTCCAATATAACCAGTTGTTACATGCGGACCTTTTATACAAATCTCACCAATCTTTTCTTTTCCATCTATGCGCACATCTGCAAAAAATAAAGGCTTCCCAGCAGAACCAAGCTTTCGAATAGCATCTTCGCTCGCCAAAGTCGTCGTTTGAGATGCAGTTTCCGTCATTCCATACGTCTGCAATACAGGAATATTTCTCTCAATTGCTCTTTCCAAATAATTCAAAGGCACTGGACCTCCACCTACTAGCATTGAGTGAAATGTATTTGGAAATACAAGATTTTGCTCTTCTAATACAGTAATAATTCGTTCCAACGTAACCGCAACAACAGACATTCTTGTTACAGATCCCGATAAAATTTCTGTGACTGATTTCTCAGCATCGAACTTCGTATGTAAATTTACTGCCATTCCATATAGAACTGACCGCATTAATATCGAAAAACCACTTATATGAAATAACGGCATCGAACAAAGCCAACAATCATCTGTCTGCACACCCAAATTGAAAGCAGATCCTGTTGCATTCATCACATGATTTTCAAGTGACTGTCGCACTCCCTTTGGCTTTCCTGTTGTACCTGACGTATACATAATCGTTATCGTGCGTTCTTTCGTCCATTCATACTCTACAACAAAAGGAGTTCGTACTTCTACATAGATATCATCAAACGAGAGCTTATTAGAAAATGGCAGCGCTCTTTTTTCATGCTGATCAACAATTAAATAGTCGGGGGCACTGTCTTTTAATTGATAAACTAATTCCTCTTCGGTTAGTCGTTCATTCAACATGACAAGCTCGCATCCTAATTGCATACAGCCATGCAAAACAATTACTAATTCAGGACTAGAAGAAGCGAGTATGGCGATTCTTTTTCCTGGAGTAATGCCTTTTGTATGTAATTTCTCAGCAAATTCACTTGCCTCGTCCAACACCTTCGCAAATGTCCACTCTTTCTCTAAAAACCGTAACGCTACACGGTTCGGAGTTAAATTAGCACGCTTTACCAATAAATTCGGATACATCGGATACTTTCATCTCCTTTAGAAAAAGCTGCCCTATATTAGGACAGCTTTGCTAATTGCGTGTTCACATCAAGGGAAACGTGGGAATTGACCGAAGTCAGGTTTACGTTTTTCTTTAAATGCATCGCGACCTTCTTTTGCTTCATCAGTTGTATAGTAAAGAAGTGTAGCATCTCCAGCCATTTGTTGCAGTCCAGCTAAACCGTCTGTATCTGCATTCATTGCTGCTTTTAAGAAACGTAGAGCGGTAGGGCTCATCTCTAACATTTCTTCACACCATTGTACCGTTTCGTCTTCCAACTGCTCATAAGGAACAACTGTATTAACTAATCCCATATCAAGTGCTTCTTGTGCGTTATATTGACGGCATAAGTACCAAATTTCACGTGCTTTTTTATGTCCAACAATACGTGCTAAATAACCAGAACCATATCCTGCATCAAATGATCCTACTCTTGGTCCCGTTTGTCCAAAAACAGCATTTTCAGCAGCAATTGTTAAGTCACAAACAACATGTAAAACATGTCCGCCACCAATTGCAAAACCAGCTACCATTGCCACTACTGGCTTCGGAATAACTCGGATCAAACGTTGTAAATCCAGTACGTTTAAACGTGGGATTTCATCTTCTCCAACATATCCACCATGTCCACGAACGGATTGATCTCCACCTGAACAGAATGCTTTCTCGCCTTCACCTGTTAAAATAATTACTCCAACGTTTTTATCATCGCGCGCGAACGTAAAAGCTTCTAATAATTCTTTAACTGTTTTAGGACGAAATGCATTGCGAACTTCCGGACGGTTAATCGTGATTTTAGCAATGCCGTTATATGTTTCATACTTAATGTCTTCATATGTACGTTCTGTTACCCATTGACGTGTCATTAATAATCCTCCTCTAAAATAGCTTCCTCTATTATTGTAGCAAATATTTCTGGATTTTCCACATGAATTGCATGTCCAACGCCTTTAACTTTCACCAATCGTGCATTTGGTAACTGTTTTTTCATTAAATCTGCAATTCTACAAAACTTTTCGTCTAACTCGCCTACAATTAATACACTCGAGCTATTCATCTGCTCAAGCTTATCCCAGTAAGAAAACTGAACACCCGTGCTAAACCCTCTCAAACTATTCGCTAAACCAATTTCTGACTGCGCTAATCGCTCCGCCCGAATCATTTCCCGTTTTTCGAATGAAAGACTTTTTTGTGACTCAAATAAAGGAATCTCTTCCCAATAATCGATGAAGGAAACAATTCCTTCTTCCGTTATTTTATTAGCAAGAAGTTCATCTGCAATTTTACGCTTTGCTCTTTCCTCTACTTCTGCAAGACCTGGTGAGCTACTTTCTAGTATTAGCCTTTTCACCGGATATTTTTCAGCATAAGCGAGTGCAAGTCGCCCCCCCATGGAATAGCCAGCAAGTGTAAAGTCTGTCCAATCCTGCTGGATAAATAGCTCATGTAAATCTTCTATTTGTTCTTCTACATAATATCTCGCAAAATCATCTGGACTAAAAGTTTCCCCGTGACCGATTAAATCGATTGTAAGTACTTCAATTGTAGATGGAAGATATTTAATTACATTATCCCAAGTACTCGTGCTGCCGGTAAATCCATGGAGCAATACAAGCTTTTCTTCTGCACCACTATTAAATCTTTTTAAATGCATGGTAAGTGAACGAACTTTTACTTGTAAACTTTCCAACTAGCATCCAGCTCCTTTGAAATAGCAGTCCATAGTTTTCGATGTGTTTCGGTATTCACTTGGCGATTTGTAAACACTTCTATAATTCGTACATCCTTTGTCTTTGGCTGCTCTAGAGCAATTTGCAATTCTTTTTTAGTGTGAATTGCATCGTATTGCGCATCATACATTGCTGCAATATGAGAAAACTCTAGTCCAGTTGGCGTTCCAAATAAATGCTCAAAATAATTCGTTTCCGCGGATTGAGGTAAGTAAGAGAAAATTCCTCCTCCATCATTGTTCATCACAACAATGGTCATATCACTTTTTTGAAATCTACTCATAATAAGCCCATTAACATCATGTAAAAAAGCTAAATCTCCAATGAGTAAATAACCAGGACGAGATGTTGCTGCGTGTACTCCAAATGCAGTAGAAACGACTCCATCAATACCATTTGTTCCACGATTACAATAGATTTGTATGTCTTTCGTTGTTTTATTGAAAAACGTATCTACGTCACGGATTGGCATACTACTGCTTGCAAAAAGATCCACACCATCCAGAAGTGATTCGAAAAAGAGTCCAGCTAATGCACCTTCATCGTTCTCTTCTTTGATATATGTTTGAATACATGCTGTTGCAATATCATTTGCCTTCGACCAATCTTCTAAATAAGTAGAAGAATTTTTCTGCTCGAGTGGACTCCATAAAGATGCCGCTCCTACTTGCACATGATGCGTAACTAAATGAATTGAATCACGGAAAATAGAGCTTTCGTCCACAACGACATACACTTTTGGCTTACTCGCCTTTAAAAATAGCGTAAGTGGCTTCGAAACTGGCTGTGCCCCGAATCGAATCACTACATCCGCAACAGCAATCTTACCAAATGTTTCATTTTTAAGAATCGCATCGTATTGATCAATGCATAAATGCATATATTCTTCAGGGACCGATCCTCTTAAATTAGACAAAGGATCTACTAACACGGGCCATTGTAGACTTTTGGCAAATTCCCAAAACCCTTCCGTCGAATGAATCGAGTCACCCACGATTAAAAGCCCTTTTTCTTCGGCCATAAGTAATTTTTTATACCATGTTAGAAATTCTTCGCTTGGCACTAACTGCCCCATTTCAGTCAAGCTCATTTGAGTAGCTGATGAAGACTTCTCCATATTAATAAGTAAAGGCTCTCTAAACGGCACATTAATATGCACTGGTCCCATAGGCAATGTTCTCGACGTAGAAATAGCACGATGAATATGACGTTCGATAAAAGCTAAACCTTCTTCACTATCCTCTGGAATAGGAAAATCTACCGTCCATTTCACATGCTTCCCAAAAAGATTCACTTGGTCAATCGTTTGTGGTGCTCCTACTTCCCGTAATTCATGTGGACGATCAGCAGTCACAACAAGTAATGGCACACGAGCATAAAACGCTTCTACAATCGCCGGGAAAAAATTAGCCGCAGCAGTTCCCGAAGTACAAAGTAGCACAACGGGTGTTTTTTTTGCTTTCGCAATACCTAAAGCAAAAAATGCTGCTGAACGCTCATCAATTTGACGATACAACTTAAAATCTTCACTTTTAGCAAATGCATAAGCAAGTGGTGTAGATCTAGACCCTGGACAAATAACAACGTCTGTCACACCTGCTATTTTCACTGTTTCAACAAATCGATTTACATAAGAAGTTAAATACTCGATGTTAGTCATTCATATTTCCTCCAAGCGTTCGAAGCATTGGTCTAAACTTCACTCTTGTTTCTTCGAATTCATCTAATGAGGAAGATTCTGCGACAATTCCTCCACCAGCATACAAATAAGCATGTTCATTTTCAAGCAATGCTGAACGAATACCAACAGCAAACTCGCCGTCTCCTTCTGCATTAATCCAACCAATCGGAGCTGCATAATATCCGCGATTCATCTGCTCAGACGCACGTATAATTTCAATAGCCTGTTCTCTCGGCGCCCCACCTAAAGCAGGTGTCGGATGTAACGCTTCTACTAATTCAAACAATGATGCTTCCGTTTTAAGCCTACCTTCTATCGGCGTAAATAAGTGCTGAATATCTCTGATTTTCATTAGCTTTGGGCGTGTGGGAACTTTCACTTCCTCACAATATTGAGCAAATACTTCATGAATCATGTCCACTACGTATTTATGCTCCCCTAGATTTTTCGAATCAGACAATAAACTATCCCCTAATTCTTTATCTTCTACCGAATTTTCTCCACGTCTAACAGAACCTGCAAGCCCTGCAGATTGAGCTTTCCCATTTTCTACTTTCACCAAACGCTCTGGGGTTGCTCCAAAAAAGGTTTTATCCTCTTTTTCTAAGCCAAATAAATAACTTTCAGGCTGTTCCATCGATGCATTATAAATCGCTGTAGAAGGAGAAAATGAATGATCAAACTTCAATTTAAGTGAACGAGCAATTACTACTTTTTTCACTTCATCTTGGCGAATTCGATTCGTTACATCCTCGACCGCGTCCAAATATTCTTTTTTCAAACGATCTTCTCTTGCTATTAAGTTTGGTCTTGCATGCACATTTAGCTCCTTTACTTGAGCAGTATGAATAAGAGCATCTCTTTCAATGCGCAATCTCTCGAATGTCTCTGAGCTATCTTTTTCATCTGTTATATAATGAATACTCACAAATGCTTGTTCATTTTGAATAACTAATTGAAATGTCGATACTGCAAAAAATGCAGACGGGAATGTATCCCATTCCGATGAAATCATATTGCTTGGATCAAAAGCAAAGCCCCCAAACAGAATCGGCGAAACATCTACCTTTTCCATTAATGACGACTGACAAAGAGCCTTCCATTTTTCATCAATATCTTTGTATCTGTTTGACTCTAAATTATTCGAAATGATATGAGCATGACCTAATCCTACAAGCGTAAACGTCTTCTCTTTATTTTGCCAAAAAAAGCGCTTCCCTTTAAAACTGTCATCTCCCGCTTCAAAAAAAGCATGTGCGGACAATCTGGATACCTCAATTGTTTCCGTATAAAAACTTAATGTTCCACTCTTTTGACCGGTGGTGTTCGGCATAAAAATTACCTCCGTATATAATACCTACAATTTAATTTATCTATTGAAAACATCTACCCTTAATCATACATCTTTCTAAGCTTTTCGGCACACATTTAGATGCGAATGTATGCTAAAATTGTATTTGGATTCTTTTAAAGGAGAGAAATAATATATGTCACATGAACTTCAAACAGATAAAGGCTGGCGGATTTGGTGGAAACTAACAAGACCACATACATTAACCGCTTCATTTGCTCCAGTATTTCTAGGGACAATGATTGCACTCTATTACACAAATATTAACTGGCTATTATTTTTTGCTATGTTATTTGCTTGTCTTCTTATACAGGCAGCTACTAATATGTTCAATGAATACTACGATTTCGCTAGAGGACTAGATAGTGAGAAATCTGTTGGAATAGGCGGAGCAATTGTTCGTAATGGAGTAAAACCAAAAACAGTTCTACAATTAGCACTATTATTATACGGAATTGCTGCACTACTTGGTATTTATATATGTTATGAATCATCATGGATGCTACTAATAGTTGGTGCACTTTCTATGTTAATCGGTTATTTATATACTGGTGGACCTTACCCAATTGCCTACACACCATTCGGTGAGTTATTTAGTGGCGTATTTATGGGAATGTTAATCGTTTTAATTTCTGTTTATATTCAAATTGGCACTGTACCGAACTTTGCCATTTTACTTTCAGTTCCAAGTGCCCTTTTGGTTGCTGCGATCATGCTATCAAATAATATACGTGATCTTGTAGAAGACGAAGAAGGCGGCAGAAAAACAATGGCAATTTTAGTAGGTAGAAAAAACGCAGTTACTATTTTAGCCTCCTATTTTGTTATATCCTATCTTTGGATTATTGCTTTAGTAATCTTGCAAATTATCACGCCATGGACTTTATTAGTACTATTAAGCATTAAAAAGCCTATGCATGCCCTTAAATTATTTAGAGAAAAAGATAATCCACTCGAAGTAGCACCAGGGATGAAAGATACAGCTCTAACCAATACAATTTTCGTTTTCCTTCTTGGAATCGGTTTACTCATCGGCTTTTACATTTAAATAAAACGTTAAACAGCTAGGAAGTATTTCTACTTCCTAGCTGTTTTTATTGATGTCAGAAAAACTAACATAATTATTCAGAAAATTGTTTACATTCTGTTTTACATGTTATATGATGTTAGATATTCTTACATTAGGAGGATGGACATGAAAAAGATTGAAGCAATTATTCGCCCAGATGTATTTTCAGAAGTTCGACAAGCATTGGCTCTACAAGGGATTGACGGGTTAAGTGTGACAGAAATTGCGGGTTGTGGTCGTCAGGAGGGACGTACTGGATTATTTCGGGGTAATGAGTTTGAAATGGAGTTCTATACAAAGCTCAAACTAGAAATGGTTGTCGAAGACAGCTTAGTCGATGATACGGTAAATGCAATTCTTACTCATGCATCTACTAATGCTGTTGGAGATGGGAAAATATTTGTTTTACCTGTTGAAGAAGCAATTCGCATTAGAAGCAAAGAACGCGGGGCAATCGCCGTAAACTAAGGAGGAGAATACAATGACAGTGGAAACAGTTCAAGGCTCTATTGATATGATTTGGGTAATGCTTGGGGCAATTTTAGTGTTTTTTATGCATGCCGGGTTCGCAATGGTCGAAACAGGATTTACTCGCTCAAAAAACACACTCAATATTTTAATGAAAAATCTATTGACCCTTTCACTCGGTGCAATTTTATATTTCTTTGTTGGATTTGGATTTATGTTTGGTGAATCTGCTTTTGGTGTAATTGGAACAGATGGATTTGCACTCTTCGGTAGAGAAGATATTGCATTTTTCGTATTTCAATCTGTGTTTGCAGCAACATGTGCCACCATTATTTCTGGTGCAGTTGCCGAACGTATGAAATTATCCTCCTACCTTCTACTAGTTATCGTAATGGCAGGTGTCATTTATCCCGTAGTAGGACACTGGGTTTGGGGTGGAGGCTGGCTTTCTAAATTAGGATTCATCGACTTTGCAGGATCTACAGTTGTTCATATGACTGGAGCAATCGGTGCTTTTATTGCCGTGCTAATGATTGGTCCTAGAATCGGTAAATACAGCAACGGCATTGTAAATATTATACCTGGCCATAGCATTCCTCTAGGTGCATTGGGTGTGTTCATACTATGGGTAGGCTGGTTTGGATTTAATGGAGCAAGCACATTAACAGCTGACCCTGCACTCGTTCCACCTATTATCGCAAATACATTATTTGCTGCCTCCTCAGCAGTTCTTTCTACAGCTCTATACACGAAAATTAAATATAAAAAACTAGACGCTTCTATTACATTAAACGGCGCATTAAGTGGCTTGGTAGGAATAACAGCTGGTTGTGCAAATGTATCATTAATTAGCGCAATTATTATCGGTTTGATTGCAGGTATTTTAATGACAGAAGGAATTCGCTTCTTAGATGTAACACTAAAAATGGATGATCCAGTTGGAGCAATTGCTGTCCATGGAATTACGGGTATTTGGGGTACATTAGCTGTAGGTTTGTTTGACACGTCAAATGGACTTTTCATCAATGGTGATATGGGTTTACTAGGAATCCAAGCGATTGGCATACTAGCAGTTATCATTTGGACTTCTACTACAGTATTCGGTTTCTTATATATAGTAAAAATATTTACTCCTCTCCGCGTTACAAAAGAAGAAGAAATAACAGGACTAGATTTTACAGAGCATGGATCACAAGCGTACGAATTAAATGATGTTTTCCCTGGCGTTAAAAAGAATGCAGAAGAGTTTGCACAACGTTTAACGCAACTAGGAAAAGGTTATTAATATTAGAGGAGCTCTTATATAGGTAAAATTGAAAAATTCTCAGTTCAACTTCTTTTGGAGGCTGTAAGATTAATGTATCTTTAATCTTACAGCCTCCAATTTTTTAAAAAACATATACTGAAAGCCTTTATAGTAACCATAAGACCTTTATAATTTCACAAAAAAAGAGAAGGCAATCAAATGAATGATTGCCTTCTCTACTCTATGACCCCTACGGGATTCGAACCCGTGTTACCGCCGTGAAAGGGCGGTGTCTTAA